>NZ_WJBU01000033.1 GCF_009646335.1 Caenimonas koreensis DSM 17982
TCGCAGATTTGAAAGTGAACAGGAAAGTCAATGAAATCAACGATCTACCAACACCACCTCCGCGCCAGTGCTAGCTTTTCGTACCGTCACTTATTGCACTGAAAACGAGGAGACCCCCTGTCCCGCACGCCGCTAGCGGCCTGCGGGACAGGAGGATCCGCCGAGGTTGCTCTTGTCTGCTTTGGGCATCTTTCTTTTACTTAACATAATATACATCGTATTAAGTATAAGACGCGACAACCCGCCAACACTCCAGTCATCGATTCGCTGTCTTGCGCGCTCCGCTAGCCGCTACTCTCCAGGCGCATCGCCGCCTCAACGATGGGCCGTGCCCACTTGGCCACCGCATTCATGGCGTCTGCGTCTGTCGCATCGGGCGTGAGTAAATGCCCGTGCTCAACCTGCAAAACGATGACCGGATCCGGAATGTCGTCCCCAGGTTGGACCTGGACGCTGTTATCGAAGACTGTCAGCCTGGCGAGGCTCGGCATCAGTTTGATCAGATTCACCCGAGAGGCAACCCAGCGCTCCCGGATCTTTGCTTCGGCAATATGGTGGCCTCCGTGCGCCACTCGCGACGCAACACGCGCCATGTGGAGCTGCGGAGATTCCAGGCCGCAATACAGAATCGCGACATCGTGAGTCGCAGTGGCCTTCAACAAAAGCGCCGTGATCGTGTCACCCCCAAGCGTTGTTTCAAATGCGTGGTTGGTGCCGTGTGCAATTGCTGATTCGAGAGCGGATTTGCCGAACTCCCAGGCGCGCCCATTCGCCTCAATGGGATCGAGTCCCAATTGCCGCACGAGCTCTCTGGCGTATGTGTCAGGGTTAAACCACGTCAGTCCATGGTCGCTGAGAATCGCTCCGCCGACCGAACTCTTACCGGCGCCATTGACGCCAGCAAGCACAAAAATCCAGGGCTTCACCGCTCAGTACGTGCCGCCCGCTTTGGGCCGGTTCACCAGTTTGCCGCCGCTCGCAAAAATCGCGTCGATCTTTTGGGAGCTATCCGGCTGTTGCAGCACGGCGAGGCGCCTGTCGAAGTCGTCGGCCAACTGCTCCAGGACGGCGCGCTCGCGCGTTCTCATAGCATCAGCACCGGCCACAAGCTGCCTGTATGTGCTGACGTCAAGAAGAACAAATTCGACTTCGGCGTGGTTCGTGATGGCAACGCTACCCGTCTCACGCAGGCCGCGCACAACCTCGCGCCATTTGTTCTTGACATCGGAGACGGTTTGTCGCGGCAACTGATCCAGTTCGGGGACCCTTGCAAGCATGGCGAACTCCTATAAATCGTGGCATTGTGCCATTTTCACGCTTGAATTGGCATTTTTCCGACTTGGCTCCCGCCCACGACGCGACCTGATCGCCTCTCCAAACGTCACCATTTGCCCTTGGGCTGACCAGCCCGGATCTTCGCCGTGATCAACGCAATCGCGTCCGGCCGGCTGGCGCGCTGGGCAAAATCAACGGCTGTCATGCCGAGCTGGTTCTTGACCGTCGGATCGGCGCCGGCATCCAGCAGGAACTTCACGGCCTCGGTCGAGCCGTATTGCGCAGCCATCATCAGCGGCGTGGTGCCATTGGGCGACTCGGCGTCGATGTACGCGTGATGCTCCAGCATCAAATCGATCAAGGGCACATGACCGCTCGTGGCCGCGTAATGAAGTGGCGTCCAGCCCGGCTTGTTCACGTCGGCACCAAGGGCGATCAGCCGCCTGGCGACCTCGATATGGCCGCGCAAGGCCGCGATCATCAACGGGCTTTCGTCCTGCGGCGTGCGGGATTCGACATTGGTTTTCGGCCAGTCCATCAGCGCCTGGGCAGCCTTCATGTTGGACTCGCGAAGCGCAAGGTACAGGCCGTCCAGCCGCTCCGGGTTGGGCGTATTGGGATCGAAACCGCGGTTGAGCAGCGCCGTGATGGCGTTGCCGTCGTCGCGCTTGATGGCGGTGAAAAAATCCTCGTACGATCCAGCGTTGGCAGCAGAAAAACCAATGCTGATAATGGCTATTGCCGCAAACCTCAAGTAATTTCTCATGATCGGGCTCCGGCAAAAAGCCGCTCGAAATTGGCGCTGGTGGCCTGCGCGACCTCCTCTACCGCCAGTTTGCGCAGCTCGGCGATCTGTTTGGCGACGAAGGGCACGTACGACGGGTTGTTCGTCTTGCCGCGATAAGGCACGGGCGCCAGGTAGGGGCTGTCGGTCTCGATCAGCATGCGGTCCATCGGCACGAATGCCGCCACATCGCGCAGGTCCTGCGCACTCTTGAACGTCAGGATGCCCGAGAACGAGATGTAAAAGCCCAGGTCAAGCGCCGCACGCGCCACCTCGGCCGTCTCGGTGAAGCAGTGAAACACCCCGCCAGCTGATCCAGCAGAGCCGTCTTCGCCCTCCTCCTTCAGCAGCCTCACTGTGTCTTCCGATGCAGCCCGCGTATGGATGACCAGCGGTTTTTTCACCTGTTGAGCCGCGCGGATATGGATGCGAAAGCGCTCGCGTTGCCACTCCATGTCAGCGACGGTGCGGCCACCTTTGCGCTCATCCATCTGGTAGTAGTCGAGCCCCGTCTCACCAATGGCCACAACTCGCGGCCGGGCCGAGAGCGACACCAGATCGGCCAGTGATGGCTCGGTGACGCCTTCGTTGTCCGGATGAACGCCTACCGTCGCCCAGAAGTTGTCGTAGCGCATCGCCAGTGCGTGAACCGTGTCGAATTCTTCAAGCGTGGTGCAGATGCAAAGCGCGCGGTCCACCTGCGCCTGCGCCATGGCCTCGCGGATTTCGGGCAGGCGCCCGGCGAGTTCGGGAAAGCTCAGGTGGCAATGGGAATCAACAAACATGGAGGACCGCAGTCAGGCAAACGCATGGAAGGGCGGGCGCATCACGCACCCGCCACACAAAAAATATTAGCCGATCAGATGGTCTGCGTGGGCCGCTCGGAGGCCAGGTGCGCGCCGAGGATTTCCTCGATCTTGATCTTCAGCAGGCGTGACTTCTCATCGGCAGGAAATCGCACGCCGACACCCTGGGTGCGATTCGCCGCAGCACGCGCCGGCGTGACCCATGCCACCTTGCCCGCCACTGGATAGCGCTGCGGATCGTCCGGCAGCGAGAGCAGCACATAGATGTCGTCGCCCAGCTTGTATTCGCGCGTCGTCGGGATGAACACGCCGCCATCAGCGAACAGCGGAATGTAGGCGGCATACAGCGCCGCCTTTTCCTTGATGGCGAGCTGGATGACGCTGGGGCGCGGCGTGGAGGGGGCGGCTGTACTCATGGAGGGGTGCTTATGAGCTTGAGTGTAGGGCGGAGCGCGCCCGGCTCACAAGCGCTTCGAGCATCAAACCGGGATTGAGTGGGTGTTCAGCGTTGCGTGCAGCGCGCATGAGGTCGTGCGACCACGCATTGAGCGCCTCGAACGATGGCGCCGCAGGCAGGTCCTTGCCGTCGAAAAACCGTGGTGGTGCGCCAGCCTTCACGGCGAGCATGTCGTGGCAGACCTTGGTCAATGCTTCTATGGTTTGGGCGGCGCCCCAGTTCGAAAGCAAACCCGGATCACCCCGTGCGAGGGACTTCGGCATGCGTGACCACGCTGCTGGGTCCGCGCCAGATCGCGCGAGGGCAAGCGCATCTTCCGGCCTGCCGCCTGCGGCCTTCATCAAGCCGGCGATGTCGGATTCATTCACGCCCTCGCCTGCCAGCCATGCCGTGGACTCGGCCAGCGTGGGCCAGCTCATGGTGTGGCCCAGGCACCGGCTGCGGATCGTCGGCAGCAACTGGTGCGAAGCCTCGCTTGCCAGTACAAACCGCGTGTCGCCAGCGGGCTCTTCCAGTGTCTTGAGCAGGGTGTTGGCCGTCACGTGATTCATGCGCTCGGCCGGATACACCATCACGACCTTGCCGCGCCCTCTTCCACTGGTGCGCTGGGCAAATTCGACAACATCGCGCATCGCCTCGACGCGGATTTCCTTGCTGGGTTTGCGCTTCTTGTCGTCGATGTCGGACTGCGCCTTCTCGGGCAGCGGCCAGCCAAGCTCCATCATCACCGTCTCGGGCATCAACACTTCAAGATCGGTATGGCCGCGCACATCGATCGCATGGCAACTGTCGCAGGTGCCGCACGCGCCTTTGGCCGTGGGCGCGTCGCAAAGCCATGCCCGCGCCAGCTCAAGAGCCAGCGCGTATTGCCCCAGGCCCGACGGCCCTTGCAACAGCCACGCATGGCCACGCTGCGCCACCAGCAGCTCGACCTGCGCAGCGATCCACGGTGCATTCATGTGAGCCACTTCCTTGCCTGCACCGCCCGCACCACTTCGTTCCACACCTCCAGCCGCGGCTGGTCTGCATCGATGCGCGAAAAGCGCTGCGGATGCTGATGCGCACGCCTGTCGTAACCCGCAGCCACACGCCTGAAGAACTCGACCGGCTGCGATTCGAACTTGTCCGGCACACGCGCACCGGCAAGCCGCTCGGCGGCAACGCGAGGATCGAGCACGAACAGCAGCGTCATATCGGGCTGGACCAATTCGATGTCAAGCCGCTGCACCATCTGTTCAAGCTGCGACAGCACGTTCCAGTCAAACTCCCGCCCGCCACCTTGATACGCGAATGTCGCGTCGGTGAAGCGGTCGCACAGCACCACGTCGCCACGCGCCAATGCCGGCGCGATGACCTGCACGAGGTGATCGCGGCGCGCTGCAAACATCAGCAACGCTTCGGTCAATGCGTCCATCGGGTCGTTCAGCGCCATTGCCCGCAGCTTTTCTGCCAGCGGCGTGCCGCCCGGCTCACGCGTGACAGTCACTGCGCGGCCCGCCGCACGAAAGCGGTCGGCCAGGCTCTCGATATGGCTGGACTTGCCCGCGCCATCGATCCCCTCGAAGCTGATGAAAACGCTGGTCATGGCGTAGTGGTCATTGCGTGTTCTGGCCGCGCTGGTACTTGTTCACGGCACGATTGTGCTCGTCAAGGCTCGCGCTGAACTGGCTGGTGCCGTCACCGCGGGCCACGAAGTAGAGCGCCTTGGTCGCAGCTGGATGCAGCGCCGCGTTGAGCGACGCCTTGCCCGGCATGGCGATGGGCGTGGGCGGCAGCCCCGGCCGCGTGTAGGTGTTCCAGGGCGTGTCGGTCTGCAGATCCTTCTTGCGAAGATTGCCGTTGAACGACGCGCCCATGCCATAGATCACCGTCGGGTCAGTCTGCAGCGGCATGCCCACGCGCATGCGATTGGTGAACACAGCGGCAATCATCGGCCTGTCCGCGGGCCTGCCGGTTTCCTTCTCGACGATGCTCGCAAGAATCAGCGCTTCATCGGGCGTCTTGACCACCACCTCAGACGAGCGATTGGCCCATGCTGCTTCAAGCCGCTTGTCCATCGCACGCATGGCGCGCTTGAGCACGGCAACATCGCTCGAGCCTTTGGCGTAGGTGTAGGTGTCGGGAAAGAAGCGCCCCTCTGGATGCTGGCCCGCGCGGCCGAGCAAACTCATCAGCGCCTCATCGCTCAGGTTTTTTGTATCGGGCTTGAGAACTTCTTCGCGGGCGAGCGCGGCGCGCACCTGCCGGATGTTCCAGCCTTCAACGAACGTGACGGCGCGCAGCGACTCCTCACCGCGCGCCAGCTTGGAGAGCAGGCGCATGGGCGTGATGCCCTTGTCGAGCTCGTAGCTGCCCGCCTTGATGAGCCGGCCCTGGCCCGAAAGGCGGAACCACCAGTACAGCACGTCAGGCTGCACATCGATGCCTGTATCGGCAACGGCCTGGGCGACACCGCGAGGCAACGTGCCCGCATCGATCGACAAGTCCACCGTGGGCGCGGGCAGCCGCAGCGGCTCGTTCACCCACCACCAGCCCCACGCACCAACCGCGACAGCTGCGCCAAACACAAGCAGGAAGACCGCCAACAGAAAACGACGCACCGTGTCTTCGCCCTTATGCAATCGATGGATTGAAGCGACGATGATAATTGACGCATGAGCGATGCACTGACTGGCGTAACCCACCTGCCGCACCTTGGCGTGATCCGTGTCGAGGGCGCCGACGCGGCGAGCTTTCTGCAAGGCCAGCTGACGCAGGATTTCGAGCATCTGGCCACCGGCCAGGCGCGTCTGGCCGCGTACTGCACGCCCAAGGGCCGCATGCAGGCGAGTTTCATTGGCCTGAAGCTGGCCGATGGCGACATCGTGCTTGTGATGAGCGCCGACATCCTGCCCGCCACGCTCAAGCGAATCTCGATGTTCGTGATGCGCGCCAAGGCCAAGCTGCGCGATGCCACTGCTGAGTTCTCGCTGTATGGCGTGGCAGGTGATGCGCTCGCGGACATCGCGCCGACGCGAGCCGGTCCGTGGTCCGCAACGGCCTCGGGCAATGCAACGGTCATCGGCCTGTACCCCGCAGACGGCATTGCGCGCGCCCTGTGGCTGGCACCAGCCGGCACCGCAGCACCAGTTGGCCCCGCGCTCAGCCTCGAAGCGTGGCAGGCCAGCGACATTCGCAGCGGCGTCGCGATGATCACCGCGCCCATCGTCGAAGCGCTGGTGCCGCAGATGCTCAACTACGAATCGATTGGCGGCGTGAACTTCAAGAAGGGCTGCTATCCCGGCCAGGAAGTCGTCGCGCGCAGCCAGTTCCGCGGCACGCTCAAGCGGCGCGCGTACCTGGCGCATTCACAAGAGGCAATGACGGCTGGTGATGAAGTCTTTCATTCATCGGACGCGAGCCAGCCGTGCGGCATCGTCGCGCAAGCCGCGCCGTCGGCGCAAGGCGGCTGGGACGCCATCGTCTCGATGCAGATCACGGCGGCGCAAGACGGCGTTGTCACGCTGCGCAGCGGCGATGGCCCTGCGCTTGTGATCGAGCCCGCACCCTATCCCTTGCTCGAAGACATCTGAGGCGCTGGCGGCACCTGGGGCACTGCCACCGGCGGCAGGCCGAGCTGCTCGCGGTAGTCGGCGGGCACGCGGGCTGAAAGGCTCGCCCACTCACCCGGTTGTGCCGCCTCCTTCGCCTTGCGAAACGATTCCAGCGCCTGTTGCGGATCACGAACGGCAGCGTGGTACATCACACCGAGCTGCATGTAGCCCTGCGCCGCGCTCGCAGGCCACCGTGCAATACGCAGCCGCATGGCAGTCGCAGCCAGTTCGTAGTCACCCGCCCGCCCGGCTAGCGTGAAGCCCGTATTCACCAGGTCAAAGTCATACGACTTCGCAGCGATCGCCTCACGCACGATCTTCAGCGCGCTCGCTTCGTCATGCGTGCGCGCCAGCAAAATCACCTCCAGCGATTTGATGGCTGTCGCATCCGGCTGGGCGCGGCGTGCTTTGTCGAGCCAGACGCGCGCATTGGCGTAATCCTCCATCACCACATAGCCACGCGCGACGTTGGCCATGATGGCGACCACATGGGGCCGCGAGTGCAGCACGCTCTCCCAGATCCACACGGCGTTGCGCCAGTCGCCCCAGCTGGCCATGTCGTCAGCGATGGTGGGCGTGATCTTGCGGTAGTGCGGATTGATGGCGATGCCAGCTGACGCAAGCTCCAGCAGCTCGCGCTTCTTGTCGTTCCACAACGGATCGCGCGGATTGGTCGAGCTTGAAATCTCCAGCGCGAGCTTGGAGGCGCGTATCAGGTCGCGCTCGCACACTGCAGCCTGCCAGCTGATGTAGATCGCGAGTGACAACGCTGCTGCGCTGAACCCAAGTGCAATCTTCGAAGCCAGCGGACTCCACACCAGCCGCATCGCTGACCAGCGCGTGACAAAGCCAAGCCGCATGTCCGACGCGCCAAGGCCTGCCAGACACACGGCGAACAAAGCGCCCGTCACCGCCATGCGCCACGGAAAGCCGATGCTGCTGACCACAGCGAGCGCCGCCAGGCTGCACAGGAGCACACATCGCCACGCGGCCTCTTCGCGGTCATGCTTTTCCACCCAGGTCCGCCGGATCGCTTCGAGCGCGAACGTGAGCAGGCCCAGCAGAAAGAGCCAGCCCACCACGCCGTATTCCGCGACCAGCTGCAGGTATTCGTTGTGGACGTAGTAGTCCGTCTCGAGCTGCGACCCCTTGGCCTGGTACAGCGGCACCTCGTTTTCCCATGCGCCGGCGCCGACGCCCGCGATGGGGTGCACAGCGATCATGTCGAGCGTGGCACGCCACATCGTCATTCGAACGCCCAGCGATGGATCGTCTGGCGAGATCGAGCCCGTGCGCTTGAAGCCGCGCTCCAGCGCATTGCTGCCACGCGCCTCCTGCACGATCACCGCGTTGCCCGACGGGATCAACCCCAGCCCCACGACAGTCGCGAGCAACACGACGACAGCGACGAGACGCGTCGGCAAACTCCAGCGTGCCAACGCGAGCGCGCGGCCGAACTTCCACACCACCAGCGGGAACAGGATGAGCAATTGCAGCCATAGCGCGACGAGCGCCGCGCGCGTGCCCGTCATGAAAATGGCGAGCACCACCAGCCCCGTGCTGAACGACAGCATGGCAACGCCAGCGCTGCTGCGCATCCGCGCCAGCAGTATTGCGCCGAAGGGCAGCGTGCAAACGGCGAACTCGGCGAAGAAGTTGCGGTTGATAAATGTCGAAGCGGGTGGCGGCCCCTGCGGGAACAGGTTGAATTGCCCCCAGAACTGCAAGACCGCCCAGGCCGACGCCATCGCGCCACCGAGATGTACGCCCCACGCCAGCCACACCAGCCGCTCGCGCGTCAGCGCATTCATGCCCAGCCACACGAGCACCGCGAACACAAACCAGCGAATGGCCTCCACCCCGGCCAGATAGGTGTGCGACCACGCCATGCTGCAAAGCGCATACACCATCAGCATCAACGGCAGGCCGACGACGGCATGCGACGCGACAGCTTCAGTGCGATCGCGCTCCTGCCAGAAGAACACAACCGCCGCAGCCAGCACCGCGCAAGAGACGACCATCGACTTGAGTGTGTCTTGCAGCAGTTCCTCGGTGGTGGCGCCAAACGCTGGCGCCAGGAGCAAACCGGCGGCAATGATCGCGACCGACAGCGCGCCCGCTATCGAAGACTCATCGTGCGCACTGCCTGACTCCATCTGCGATCAGGCGGGCGCAAGCGGCCGCACCATCTCGATATGGGCAATGCCGGCTTCGTCGAATGCATCGCCGCGCGGCGCAAAGCCCAGGCCGAGGTAGAACGGCTCGGCACTGCGTTGTGCATTCAAGATCACTTCATGATCGCCACGCGCGCGCGCTGCCTCCATCAGCGTGGCCATCACCCTTGCGCCGACGCGTGAGCCGCGCAGCACCCGGTGAACGGCCACGCGCCCGATCTTCGCCACGCCGGGCGCGTGTTGCAGCAGCCGGCCCGTTGCCAGCGTCTGGCCGAGCCTGTTGTAGATGACGACATGCAACGCCGTCTTGTCGTCTTCGTCCCATTCAAGTTCGGCCGGGATGCGCTGCTCTTCGATGAAGACATCGGACCGGATGCGCTGCGCATCGGCGCCGAGCCTGGCCCAATCACCCGTCACGACATTCAGCATGTCTTCACCGGCCTCAAAGCCCAGCAGCAGCTCGCGAAGCGCCTGCGGCACCGGCCGCGAAGTCTGCGTGGCCGGGTCGGCAAACACATAGACCAGCTCCACGGTGACCAGCAGGTCGTTGTCGCGAAAGATCGCGCCCGTGAAATTCATCGACGAGGTGCCAATACGCGTGCACTTGACGCCCACATCGAGCCGCTCGTCCATGCGCGCTGACGCATTGAATTCAACCGTGGCCTTGCGGGCGTAAATGTCGCCATCGAGCAGATGCATTGCCTCTTCATACGGCATGGCGAGTGCGCGCCAGTAGTCGGCCACTGCCGTATCGACATACATCAGGTAGTGCGCGTTGAAGACGATCTTTTGCATGTCCACCTCGGCCCAGCGCACGCGCAGGCGGTGGAAGAATCGGAAGTCCTGTCGTTTCATGGCTTGTCGGTTTGTGTGGAAGTGGGAGTCGATGCCGGCGCAGGTGTGCAGCCAAGCGCATTCGAAAGCGCATTTGCCGCATCCGCATGGGCCTTGCGCGCTTGCGGCAGCACACGGCCCATCTTGATGAACTCGTGCGTCACGCCGCGGTAGATTTCCAGGTCAACCGCAACACCTGCGGCGCGCAGTTTGTCGGCGTAAGCCAGGCCGTCATCGACCAGCGGATCGCATCCCGCCAGGCCCAACCACGCGGGCGCAACGCCTTCCACATCGTCGGCATTCAGCGGCGCGAAGCGCCAGTCTTCACGCAGTTCCACCGCGATGTAGTTCGAAAAGAAGTAGTCGATGTGCGCTCGCTCCAGCACCAGGCCGTGCGCGAACTTGCTATGCGACGGTGCATCCTGCGTGCCTGCACAGCCGGGGTAGAACATCAGTTGCAACGCGATGGGAATGCTGGCGTTGCGCGCGAGAATCGCGCAGACCGCCGTGAGCGTGCCGCCCGCGCTGTCGCCACCAAGTGCCAAGCGCGTGCCGTCCAGCCCCAATTCGCTGCCATGCGACGCGATCCACTGCAACGCATCCCACGCGTCGTTCACTGCCGTCGGAAACCGAAACTCCGGCCCGAGCCGGTAGTCGAGCGAGACCACTGCGCAACCGCTCAGGCGGCACAACTCGCGGCACAGAATGTCATGCGAAGCAACGCTGCCTATCGTGAAGCCGCCACCGTGGAAGTACAGCAGCACGGGCAATGTATCGCGGCTGTTTGCGTAGAGCCGCGCACCGAGCGTTGCACCGTCGCGCGCCGCAATCACGAAGTCTTCCACTCGCTCCAGCTGCGCCTTCGGCACTTCCAGCACGCCCGCGCCAAGTTCGTAGTTCGCCTTCGCCTCTTGCGGTGCCAAGGTGTGTATAGGCGGGTATGGCGCGCGAGCCATACGCTCGAGCACCGACCGCATTTGCGGCGTCAGCTGCGGGTATTCAGGAAGGAACATGCCTGTGGATGTCGAGGCCATCGCTTGCGATTAAAGTGGGGCTTTCCATCGTACCTTGCTCGCACCCCATGGCATTCATCTACTACGTCACCCAGATCCAGTTCGACTACGGCGCCGTGAAGCTGCTCAAGCAGGAATGCGAGCGCGTGGGCATCACGCGGCCACTCATCGTCACGGACGCGGGCGTCAAGGCCGCAGGCGTCTTGCAGAAGGCGCTCGACGCATTGCCCGGCATGCCCGTCACGGTGTTCGACCAGACGCCGTCGAACCCGACCGAAGCTGCCGTGATGGCAGCAGCAGCCATGTACAAAGCCAACAACTGCGACGGCCTGATTGCAGTGGGTGGCGGCAGCGCGATCGACTGCGCCAAGGGCGTTGCCATCGCCGCGACACACGAAGGCCCCCTGACCTCCTACGCCACCATCGAAGGCGGCTCGCCACGCATCACCGACCGTGCCGCGCCCCTCATTGCAGTGCCCACCACCAGCGGCACCGGCAGTGAAGTGGCGCGCGGCGCGATCATCATCGTGAACGACCACCGCAAGCTGGGTTTTCACTCGTGGCACATCGTGCCCAAGGCGGCCATCTGCGACCCCGAACTCACACTCGGCCTGCCGCCGCGCCTCACAGCCGCGACCGGCATGGACGCCATCGCGCACTGCATGGAAACCTTCATGTCCGCCGCCTTCAACCCGCCCGCCGACGGCATTGCGCTCGATGGCCTGGAGCGCGGCTGGGCCCACATCGAACGTGCCACCAAGCAAGGCAGCGACCGCGAAGCGCGATTCAACCTGATGAGCGCGTCGATGCAAGGTGCGATGGCTTTCCAGAAGGGCCTGGGCGCCGTGCACTCGCTCAGCCACAGCCTCGGTGGTGTGGACCCGCGCCTGCATCACGGCACGCTCAACGCGATGTTCCTGCCCGCCGTGGTGCGCTTCAATGCGCAAGCCGAGTCCGTGCAGCGTGAACACCGCCTCGAACGCATGGCGCGCGCGATGGGCCTGCAATCAGCCGGCGACATTGCGCAAGCCATCAAAGACATGAACGCCCGCCTCGACCTGCCCACCGGCCTGGCCGCCATGGGCGTTCAGCGCGACTGGTTCGACAACATCATCAAAGGCGCGCTGGCCGACCATTGCCACAAGACAAACCCGCGCATTGCCACGCCGCAGGAATACGAAGCGCTGCTCGCTGAATCCCTTTAATTGGGGTCAGATTCCAATTAAAGCGGCTCGACCTTTGATGCGTCGGGTTTGCTGAGCCACTGCGCGAACTCATCTGCCAATTGGCGGCTGGCCGACGCGCCCGCCGTCCACGCTTTCATTCGCGCGGCGAGGTCCACGCCATAGCGCGTGAAGTCGGTGCGATCGGGCAGCTTGCCGTTCGGCAGGCTCTTCACCCACTCCGGGTCCGGCGCGAGCACCACAGTGTTGTCGAGGAAGTGCGTGGCACCGTGCCGCCACTTCAGGCCCTTGTCGAGCCAGCCCGGCACGATGGCGCGCTGGAAGTGCGGGTACAGCACCAGCCCTTCGCACTTCCCTTCACTCATCGCTGCGTTGTAGTTCAGGTGCAGGTGATAGTCGGTGATGCCACCATCCCAGTAGGCACCTGGTGGCGCGCCAGGAATGTCGTGGATGGCTTTGAGCACGAACGGAATCGAGCAGCTTGCCTGCAGCGCCGGCTGGAAATTCGCCTCGCTCAATGCCACCTGGCGCGTGCGGTAGTCGCCAGTGGCAAACGGAAGATCACTGCTCGTCGAGAACACCACGCGTTCCAGCCACGCGCCCATTGCCTTGCGATGCACCGAGTTCGTGAGGAACGCGCCGAAGTACCCCAGTGGCGTTCCAACACCATGCTCGCGCCGCAGCACATGCCGCCCGCGCGACGTCACGATGTGCAGCTTGTAGCGCGGGTGGCTGAGCACCTCGCCGATACGCCCGCCGTAGAACGACTGCAGGTTCTTGCCGAACTGCTCGCTCACGTGCTCAGCCGTCGGTGATTTGCGCCCCGGCGGCAGCTCGTAGTCCTGCGCGATGTAGTCGGTCTCTAGCCGATGAAACGCCGTGACCGAGTCGCTCAGGCAGGCCGTGGCCATTCGCCACGCGCCAATCGACGCGCCCACCAGGTGAACGGGTTGCGAGCTCTTCGCAAGCCATTCGCCGAAGATGAACCGGTCGAGCGGCCCGAGGATCAGGCCCTTGGGCCCGCCCGCTGCGCCCGGCACCACGCCAACGTCGCGCGCGAGCAGCCCGTGCTGCTCGATATGGCGCCGCGCTGTGGGGCCGGCGTAGATCCTGAGTGCTTTCATCGACAGCGATTCTCAGCGCAAATCAGTCGAAGTCAGCGTCACACTGCCGACATGTTCAGGACTTGCGCAGGCCCTGCAGCTTCGCGAACGCGCCCGCCATGGCCGTGCTGACGGGTTGCTGCTCGCGGCCCGGGCGCTGGCCACGCCCTGCGGCTTCGAACTTGTTCGCGCCCGGTGCGTCGCGCCGCGCGGGCGCATCACCCAGCTTCATCGACAGCGCAATCCGCTTTCGGGCCACGTCGACCTCGACCACCCGCACCTTCACGATGTCGCCCGTCTTCACGACCTCACGCGCATCGTTGACGAACTTGTGCGACAGCTGGCTCACGTGGACCAACCCGTCCTGATGCACGCCCAGATCGACAAACGCACCGAACGCCGCCACGTTGCTCACAGTGCCTTCCAGCACCATGCCTTCGCGAAGATCGGCGATGTCTTCCACGCCATCGGTCAGGCGCGCCACCTTGAAATCAGGGCGCGGATCGCGGCCCGGCTTTTCCAGCTCGCCCAGAATGTCCTTGACGGTGATCACGCCGAATTTCTCGTTGGCGAACAGCTCGGGCCGCAGCGACTTGAGCATCTCCGCGCGACCCATCAGCTCGGCCACCGGCTTGCCGGTTTTCTGCATCATCTGCTCGACCACCGGATAGGTTTCCGGGTGAACGCCCGTCATGTCGAGCGGGTTGGTGCCGCCGCGAATGCGCAGGAAGCCCGCGCTCTGCTCGAATGTTTTTGCGCCCAGGCCGCTGACTTCCATCAACTGTTTGCGATTGGCAAAAGCACCATTCGACTCGCGCCACCGCACGATGGCTTTCGCCACGCTCGATGACAGGCCCGACACGCGCGCCAGCAGCGGCACGCTCGCGGTGTTCAAGTCCACGCCTACGGAATTCACGCAGTCTTCAACCACCGCTTCGAGCGAGCGCGCCAGGTCGGCCTGGCTCACGTCGTGCTGGTATTGCCCCACGCCGATCGACTTCGGGTCGATCTTCACGAGTTCGGCCAAGGGGTCTTGCAGGCGCCGCGCAATGCTCGCCGCACCGCGCAGGCTCACATCCACGTCCGGCATTTCCTGCGAAGCGAATTCGCTCGCGGAATAGACCGATGCGCCCGCCTCGCTCACCACGACTTTTTCGATGGGCTTTTCCAGCCGCTTCATCAAGTCGCCAGCGAGCTTGTCAGTCTCGCGGCTGGCGGTGCCGTTGCCGATCGCGATCAGGTCCACATTGTGTTTGCGGCACAGCAACGCGAGCTGGTGCAGCGAGCCCTCCCAGTCGCGGCGCGGCTCGTGCGGATACACCGTGGCCGTATCCACCAGCTTGCCGGTTGCATCGACCACTGCGACCTTCACGCCGGTACGGATGCCGGGGTCGAGCCCCATCACGACACGCGGTCCGGCTGGCGCGGCCAGCAACAGATCACGCACGTTGTCGGCAAACACTTTGATGGCGGTCTTCTCGGCCTCGTCACGCAGCCGCGCAAACAAGTCGCGCTCGGTGGACATCGACAGCTTCACGCGCCACGTCCATGCCACGGTCTTGCGAATCAGGTCATCTGCGGGCCGTGCCTGGTGGCTCCAGCCGAGGTGGATCGCGATCTTGCCTTCGGCGATGGACGGCTTGCCCGGCTCCGGCTCCACCGGCAGCACGAGTTTCGCGTCGAGGATTTCCTGCTGCCGGCCGCGATACACAGCAAGTGCGCGATGCGACGGCACGCGGCCAATCGGCTCGGCATAGTCGAAGTAGTCGCGGAACTTGGCGACGTCGGGATGGTTCTCGTCTTTGCCCGCAGCAAGCTTCGACTGGAACAGCCCCTCATTCCACAGCCACTCGCGCATCTGCTGCACGAGCGCGGGCGATTCGGCCCAGCGCTCCGAGAGGATGTCGCGCACGCCATCGAGCACGGCGGGCACGGTGGTGAAGTCTTCGCCGCCCTCGCCCTTTTCCGCTTTCACGAAGGCTTGCGCTTGCACGGCCGGGTCGAGCTTCGGGTCAGCAAACAGCATGTCGGCCAATGGCTCGATGCCGGCTTCACGCGCGATCTGGCCCTTGGTGCGGCGCTTTGGCTTGAACGGCAGGTACAGGTCTTCGACCTCCTGCTTGGTGGGCGCGGCCTCGATGGCGGCGCGCAATTCGGGTGTGAGCTTGCCCTGCTCTTCAATGCTCTTGAGCACGGCCTCGCGCCGCTCTTCAAGCTCGCGCAGGTAGCCCAAGCGTGACTCGAGTTCACGCAGCTGGATGTCGTCAAGGCCGCCGGTCGCTTCCTTGCGATAGCGGGCAATGAATGGCACGGTGGCGCCACCGTCGAGCAGCTCGACGGCAGCGCGAATCTGTTGTTCCTGGACACGGATTTCGGCGGCGAGCTGCCGCAAGATCTTTTGCATCGATGTAACGGGAAATTGAAAGGAGAAATGCGGCGCGACTGAACGCGAAGGGCGCGAGTTTGCCACAGTGACGCACACCGATTCGGCGCATTGGCTGACACCAGCCCAACCGCAGGCCGCCCAAGAATCAACCGGAGCAAAACAAGGAGATCTCTCATGCGTGGCCGCCTCATTCTCATCGTCATCCTCAGCGTGCTGGCCTTCGGGTTCGCCGCATTGAACTGGTCAGAAGTGGTGCAGACGGCGCCCCTGAGTTTTGGCATCTTCATCACCGAGGCATCGGCAGGCCTGGTGCTTTTGACGTTGCTGGCCGTGACCCTCATCTGCTTTCTGGTTGCAAGCGCCACGCAGGAGACACGCCACCTGATTGACTACGGCCAGAACCAGCGCGCCCTGCAAGCGCAGCGCGACCTGGCCGACAAAGCCGAAACATCGCGCTACGTTGAACTCAAGAAGCAGCTTGAACAGCACCTGCGTGACAACAAGGAGCGCGACGCCGTCGCCACGACCGAACTGCAAAGGTCCATGCTCGTGAGCCAGCAGGAGGTGCGCAGCCAGGTCGAGACCCTGAGCCAGGTGCTGCTGTCCCGCCTGCGCGAAATCGAGATGCGGCTGGACGAGCGGCTTGAGCACATGAGCAGCGTCTCCGAGTTCCAGGCTGGCGAGGCCGAGATCGCACGAAGCCGCGTGAAGCTGTAAGACTCGCCGCCATGGCGCGACCGACGGGAAGCCACTTCCCACAAGGATCACGCCATGCCCCATCCTGTCACCTCATTCCTGACTTTTGCGTGCGTCGCACTCGGCGCGGGTAGCGCACTGGCCGCCGCGCCCGTGTGCAAAGCTGAATCGGCGGCTGCACTGACGCCGGTGATCGAGCTCTACACGTCCGAAGGTTGCAGCTCCTGCCCGCCGGCGGACCGCTGGTTGTCCACATTGAAAGCCGTGGCTGGCAACGGCAAGGCCGTGGTGCAGGCTTTTCACGTCGGCTACTGGGACTACATTGGCTGGGTTGACCGCTTTGCGACGCCCGCCCACACCACGAGGCAGCGGCAAGTTGCAAGCCAGAGCGGCCTGTCTGGCGTGTACACACCGCAGCTCATACGCAACGGGCGTGACTCGCGCGACTTTGCAAATGCCACGCGCGCTGGCGACGCCGCCAAGGCGCAAATCCAGCTGCTGCGCAATGGCGACGACTCGTTCGAAGCCGTTGTGACGCCAGCGCAGGACGTGGGTTCATGGGCTGCCTACTGGACGGTGACAGAGAACGGCCACAGCAGCAAGGTCAAGGCTGGCGAAAACGCAGGCGAGTTGCTTCAACACGACTTCGTGGTGCGCCAGTATGTGCCGCTGGGCGAATACAAAGGCGCATCGAAAGTCACGCTGCGCACCATCGCGCCCAACCCGGCGCATCCGCGGCAAGTGAACCTCGTCGTGTTCGACCCGAAGACGGGCAAGCCGCTGCAGGCGCTCAGCCTCGGGTGTTGATGCAGCCACGGCTGCGGCTGTGACGTGCGGGCTACACTGCGCCGCATGTCCTACCTGCGGCGGCTGCTGCGCCAATTCATTCTCGGCACGCTCGCGCTCGTCCTGATTTTTGAGGAATGGGGCTGGGAGCAGCTCTCGGCGCTCATCGCGCGGCTGGGCAGGCTCCCGGTCTTCGCCTGGCTCGAGCGGCAGATCAAGGCACTGCCGCCGTGGGGCGCCCTCGCCGTGTTCTTCGTGCCGGCACTCGCGCTGCTGCCAGTCAAGCTGCTGGCGCTGTTCCTGATTGGCCGCTCGCATCCGATGCTGGGGTTGATCGTGCTGCTGGCCGCCAAGGTGGCAGGCACGGCGATCCTCGCGCGGCTCTTCACGCTGACGCAGCCCGCATTGATGCGGCTGGCCTGGTTCGCCCGCTGGTATCCGCGCTGGAAGAGCTGGAAAGACAGCCTGATCGCGCAGGTGAAGGCGTCGCAGTTCTGGCTGGCGGGTGCACGGCTGAAGGCGCGCGTTCTGCAGGCGTGGCGCGAGCGGGTCAAGCGCTTCAAGGCTGAAGACTAAGGCCCGTCAGCCATCTGGATGACTGGGCGGAGACGGTCGCCCATAATCGCGGCCATCAAAAAAATCAGCATGAGGGAGGCAGCTGTGGGTGGGTTGTTGATCATGCGTCTTCGACAGACGCTGTTGCTCTTGTGCTGGCTCGTTTTGGCGCTGGTATCGCCACCGATTCACGCACAGCGCGTGAAACCGGCCTATGAATCAAACATCAAGGTCGTGCGCACGCTGCTTGAGCAGCCTGAATCCCAACTGGATTTGGCGAGCATCAAGCTGGCCATCGACGAGATGATCGAACCAGCCACTGACAAGGCTGCTGTACTCAAGCAACTCGACGGGATGGCTTCGGAAATCAGGGCCTCTTTCCCGCTCGAGGCCAGCAATCTCGTCAAGTTCAAAACGCTGCGCGATTACCTTTACCGGCCACCACTTCTGAGCGGCCGACGACCATTTGCATACAACCTGGAGGACGATCGCAACCCGAAGGCAAAGCTGCTGTCGGTGTACCTGGCGACGCACAAGGGCAACTGCGTTTCGATGCCGCTACTGTTCGTGATCCTGGGGCAAAAGCTTGGCATTCCCGTCACGATCACGACGGCGCCGGCCCACCTCTACGTCAAATTCCGTGGTGACAACGGCAACTGGTACGGCGTTGAAACGACGAGCGGCGGCGGATGGGCGGACGACGACTGGCAGCGAAAGCAGTTCCCGAGGCTGACAGAGAAAGCGATTGCGAACGGCATCTACTTGCAGCCGCTGACCAAAAGAGAGACGGCCGTCGTCATCGCCGACTCACTGCTGGAGTACTACGAGCACCAGCACAGCGTCGAAGCCAACCAGGCGCGAGTCAAACTCGCACTGCTGCAACTCGACCACTATCTCGGGAACAGCACGGCGCTCGGATCGTCCCTCACCGACTACTTGCAGCGCCAGTCTGCCCTGCGAGACACCGCCATCGTCATCGTGCCCACGACGCCCGATCAGGAAAAGAGGATCCTGGACTACTTCCGGCAGTTCGGCGACCCCAATGCTGGCATCAACTATTCGGAGACCTGTGCCGCGCGCACAGCCAAGGGGTTGTCGGCCGCAGACCTACTGCGCGAGGCGTTCGTGACGTCACCGCAGACGTACGGCTTTCCCTACAGCCAGTATCAGGCGGTGCGCAACTTGCCTGGCGCACTAACGGTGGTGATTCCCAACGGAGGTTCTGTGCCTTCCTTCCTGGCGACGTTCAACCCGCGCTGACCGATGCCAGGACGGACCGTTCGACATGTCATGGCGATGGTGGCGTCAGCCGCGATTGCCGCCTGCTCACCTGAGGAGACAAATAACCTTGTTGGGGCCGCTTCCTCCGGCAATTTGCCTCGCGTGAAAGAAATGGTCGGTCAACGGGCAAACGTAAATGCACGCGCGTTTGACGACGGCCAGACTGCGTTGATTGCTGCTGCACGCGGCGGCAAGCAAGATGTAGTTGAGTACCTCATCGCCAACGGCGCAGATGTCAATTTGAAAGACGCCGGCGGCACACCGCTTTACTGGGCCGCTTTCGAAGGTCAAGTCTCTATTTTCAACTACCTTCACGCCCATGGAGGGCGCCTCAATGCTGACGAATCCTCGCTTGCTCATTTGCTGCGCGTCCTGCGCGAAAAGGGGTTGATCGACCTTGCGAACGTGGTGACATCCTTCGCGGCACAGGAAAAGAGTGGATAGAACTTTGAACCATTGCGATCGAAAACGGTATGTGGGTGCATTCCTGTTCAATGAAGTGACACCGTGAGTCAAACTCGCGTTTTACGACGTTCAGGCTTTGTGGTGCTAGCGGCATTTGTCCTGTATGTGGGCGGCTGCGCATACAACGGTTACTGCATACAAACCAAGTTCGATGCGGTTGCAGTCGGTACCAGCGAGGCCGATTTGGTGAAGGCTGACCTTGCCCCCGAAAAACGGATTCCTTGCTGAGGTGTAATTTGGCAAGGAGAAACGACAAATGGGTAAGAAGCCGAGGGCGAGGTACACGCTCGAATTCAAGCTGGAGGCGCTGAGGCAGATTG
>NZ_WJBU01000034.1 GCF_009646335.1 Caenimonas koreensis DSM 17982
CGAGGCTGCATTCGACGCTGGGGTACGTGAGCCCAATGCAGCATGAGAGAAACTGGTTGGCGGCCCAGGAAAAGAAGTCCGCTTAACAAGCTCGGTTAAGGGATTCGTCAAACAGGGGCAAGGTCAGTCGGGCGGCGCACCGGCAGCCAAGGCACAGATGAAGACGGACAGCAAGACCGACGCCAAGATGATGGCCCAGTCGGACATGACACCCCGCATGAAGATGATGGACAAGAACGGCGACGGCATGATCTCGCAGCGCGAATGGAACGCGTACCACAACGGTATGTGGTCCAAGGGCAAGAAGTCGCGCGGCATGATGTCGGCCGCCGACGCTGACGCAATGATCTCCGGCGGCCCGAACTAAGCCACCCACTCCACCCACTGCCCCTCGCGCAAGCCCTGCGGCTTGCAGCAACGCCCACCTGAGCACCCCGCGTGCGCAGGTGGGCGTTGCCACGTATGGGCTTGCCCGGCACGCACGGGGCTGCGAACGCATGAGTCAATAGAATGACTGCATATGAATTCGCCCGCCGACAAAGAGCCCCTGAACAAACCCAGCAACTTCCTGCGCCAGATCATCGAGCGTGACCTGGCCGAAGGCACCTACGCCCAGCGCCGCTGGGGCGGCGAGCCTGGCGACGCACAGCACCACCTGCAAGGCCAGCCAGACCCCGCCCGAATCCGCACCCGCTTCCCCCCCGAGCCCAACGGCTACCTGCATGTGGGCCACGCCAAGAGCATCTGCCTGAACTTTGGCCTGGCGCGCGACTACGGCGGCGTGTGCCACATGCGCTTTGACGACACCAACCCGGAAAAAGAAGACCAGGAATACGTTGACGGCATTCTTGATTCAGTGAAGTGGCTTGGCTTTAACTGGGACGCGAACGGCACGAGCCACTACTACCACGCGAGCGATTACTTCGACTTCATGTATCGCGCCGCCGAGTACTTGATCGACAAAGGCCTGGCCTACGTGGATGAACAGACCGCTGAAGAAATGCGCCACAACCGCGGCGACTTCAGCAAGCCCGGCACCGACAGCCCCTACCGCAGCCGCACACCGCAAGAGAACCTGGCGCGCTTTCGCGAGATGCGCGACGGCAAACTGGCCGACGGCGCGGCTGTGCTGCGCGCGAAGATCGACATGGCCAGCCCCAACATCAACATGCGGGACCCGGCCATCTACCGCATACGCCGCGCGACCCACCACAACACGGGCGACAAGTGGTGCATCTACCCGATGTACACCTATGCGCACCCGATAGAAGACGCGCTGGAGAACATCACCCACAGCCTGTGCACGCTGGAGTTTGAAGACCAGCGCCCCTTCTACGACTGGCTGCTGGACAGACTGAGCGAAGGCGGGTTGATCAACAAGCCGCACCCACAGCAATACGAATTTGCGCGGCTGAACTTGACGTATGTGATCACCAGCAAACGCAAGCTGAAAGCGCTGGTCGATGAAAAGCACGTGACCGGCTGGGACGACCCGCGCATGCCCACCATTGTTGGCATGCGCAGGCGCGGCTACACGCCCGAGAGCATCCAGCTGTTTGCAGAACGCATAGGCGTGACCAAGAGCGACAGCTGGATCGACTATTCAACACTCGACCAGGCCCTGCGCGACGACCTGGACCCGAAAGCCGCCAGAGCCATGGCCGTGCTGGACCCGCTGAAGCTGGTGATAACCAACTGGGCGGAAGTGATGGGCACCGACAACTTCCTGGACGACTGCACAGCGCCCGTGCATCCGCATGACGAAGCAAGGGGCCGGCGCGAATTCAAGTTTGGGAAGGAGTTGTGGATAGAGCGGACGGACTATGAAGAAGTGCCGCCCAAGGGCTACAACCGGCTGTACCCCGGCAACAAAGTGCGGCTGAAGTACGGCCATGTGATCGAGTGCAAGGGCGCGACGAAAGATGCGACGGGCCGAGTGACAGAAGTGCAAGCCGAGCTGGTGCCGAACACGAAGAGCGGCACTGATGGTGCGGCGGCGATCAAGGTGAAAGGCGTGATCACCTGGGTAGCCGTGGCCGATGCGCTGGAAGCGGAAGTGCGGCTGTATGACAGGTTGTTTGCGGTGGAACAGCCCGACACGAGCGGCAAGGATTTTCACGAAGAGCTGAACCCCGATTCGCTCAAGGTGGTGAAGGCGTACGTGGAACCGTCACTGGCCTCAGCGAAACCGGATGAGAAGTTTCAGTTTGAGAGGCATGGGTATTTTGTGGCGGATAGGAAGGACCACGCAGTGGGAAGCCCTACGTTTAGCCGAATTGCTGCAATGAAGGACAGCTGGATTCGCTAGACAGGCCCGCAAAAACGCAGGCGAAGGCATTATAATTAACCATCATGGTTAAAATGGCTGGCCAACCACATTACAATTTGGCTGAAATCCAAGGCTTAGTCGCTTTAGGCGCTGTTGAACCCGCCAATCGCAGTGTTTACGTGGAGCTCAAGAAACTTGATTGGACGATCGGAACTCTGACTCAGTTCATCCTCTTGCTCACTACTCAGAATTTTCACAAGGCGTACCCTCAAATGTCTATCTACAACGGTCGAGAGTTGCTAGACGCGGATGGTTACAAGATGCCGTTTGATGAAAAGCGACTCTGCAAAGGCACAGAGGTCGATTGCGTTTTTTTTATAAAAATCGGAATTCGAACGAAACCCAGCGGTGGCTGCGCTGCGGTCGTATCCGTTCATTTAGATCGATAGCCGTGTCCGAAAATCATATCCACTGCCCGTTTTGCGAGTCGAAAGAGGTGCATGAGGTCCTGCACGAGACCTCATGCGAGTTCAAAGGACTGACTCTTTGGTTGCAGCAGAGTTTCAGTCGTTGTGGCGTATGCGGGTATGAGTTTGAAACCGCAAATCAGCACGACCGAAATCTCTTAGCCCTGCGAGAGAAATTTGCGAGCACCAAGGCTGCATTCAAGTCGACCCAAGGCTTGCTTACCGCAGTTGAGATTCGAGCGATTCGAAAGAAGCTGGATCTCACACAACATGAGGCCGCGAACCTTTTTGGGGGAGGACTCAACGCGTTCTCCAAGTATGAAAACGATGAAGTTGTTCAGAGCGTTTCGATGGATCGACTCTTACGACTAGCGAATACGTTAGGCCCAGCATTTGTCCCTGCGATGTCAAAGGCACTCGGTAAACCCGAGTCTAGAGGTGCCGTAGGCGAGACTGCTCCCGCTCTTACGCATAGGTCATCCTTTAAGAGCGTACTTCATGCCAAGCTAAGGTATGACCGTTTAAGCATGTCGACGCAATTAGGCTCTGGGTACAAAAAGTCGGCGACGTCGTCCATTCAAGGACAGGAGAGAAAATATGAAACAGCGATCAAACCACATCGAAGTGTTCGTGGACGGGATCGAGGGCATTCTGGTTGGTCGTCAGAATTCAAAAATTCCATTCACTAGTTTTGGCCCAGACTGGGACGGGGATGAAGAGAACTCCGAGCGAGTGCTAACGGTCGTCGTCGCAACCGATACGCTTGTTGGAATATGCTTGGAACTGCTAACGAGAATTGCAGAAGAGAAGGATGGGCTGCTTACTGGACTTCAACAAGATGCGACGGCATTTTCCGAAGCAGTGTCGCATCCGTTGATCCAGCAATTGGCAGATCAATCAAAGCCCAAGAAGAGCGCGAAGGCCAGTGAAAAAGTCTCGTCTGTGGTGAAAGCTAAGCGCAAGTAAGACCTCACCAGAGGCGTATCCACCTCTCGATTGAGGTAAACGACCACGGCGCGCCGCATAGTGGCCAGGAATCAGTTGACTTCTAGATCGACCCGCCCATCACCCCGCCACCGTTGCATCTTTCGCGGCCACCTGCTGAATATTCACCGATCGAACAAGGACTGCGATCAGTGGCCTCCGCGTTTGATAGAACTCCAGGCCTCAGCGGCTGAGGGGCGAGGGAAGGCTCTCCCCTCCATCTAGCTTGACTCGAGAGCCCTCAGAGCACCCTCCGAGAGTCCAGGGCAATCTGCGTCTAGCCACTGTTCAAATTCGGCTGGATACGAGGCATAGACTCTGCCTTCCTTCTCTATTGGGCTCTCAGCATCTCCGAACTCCGAGAGGAACCACAAATGCGAGACAGCTCCTGCCAACAATATCTTCTCTTCCACCCTTTCTGGATTCGTCAATAGCTGCGAATGAGGGGATTCGCCTGTCAACAGGTCAACCAATATCTTCGCTTGACCCGCAGACATCAAGTCTTCAACCACTTGTCGCTTTTCCACAGTTATTTCCTCCTTGCAATCAAGCTGCTGCCAGCGATAGAGATTTGCTCATAGCCAATATAGTCCAAAGACTTCCCTATCGGTGTTGCGCGAATTGCATCAGTGGGACTCGCTCCGTTTCGAATTTGCTGCTCATACACCGCTTTGTTGGTCAGTCCAATGTTTGCGGTGATTGTCTCGACGTTTTCTCGACCATAGAGCGCCACGCTCTTGCCTATCATTTCGGTCCCGATGTTGTTGCCACTATCGTAGGTGCGATAGAAGTCGATATGCATCCTCTTGCTTCCCGCATCAAACGTGGTGACGATTTCGGAGCGCGCCCCTACACTCGTGACAACCTGACCATCCTTGCTGATCTTCTCGCGGGTGGTCAGCTCAATTGAGCTCTCACCCAACCGCTTCTCAACAAAGTTCAATCGGTCTGGGATCGGCTTTACTGGTGAGAATTCCCATGAAGTCCCCGGTCGGCCGAACACGGACCCACCAAGCGGATAGGCAGAAACGCCAAGGAGTCCGTGGGCCAAGCCGCCCACTGCTTGGCGCCTCCTCATCTCCATCTCCTGATCTAGCGTGAGGCCACCTGCTTCCTTCAATTGAAGGAACTGATCGACGCGCCTTGAATTCAAGGTCCTGAACGGACCTTCGAGCGACTTGAGACCGTCGATGAGTCCCTTTGCCTCGGCCGGATTGTCAAAGTTAAATGGCTGATCATCAATGGCGCGTCTCTTTGCGTCCAAGTCCCAATATGCCTGCGCTGACGCATCCAGATCCCCGCTTATACGATCTCTCACCAACTCCTGCATACGCCGCACTTCGAATTCAGCGTATGCGTCAACTTTCATCGCACCGCCTCTAGCGCCGCCTCCATTACCCAAGACTCTCGTAGCCTCACCGCCAAATACATCGGCGTATCGATTCGGTGCATAGCTGTTCCAGTAGTCCTCTTCGCTAAAACCACCCGACGATTGAACTGCGGCGGCACCGCTTGTCTGCGACTGCCCTGCAATGCTCTCCCCCAACGCATTGCCAAACGCATCAGCCGCGATCTGCTGCACACTCACCCGCCCACCGCGCGCGACGGCCGTTGTGAGCCCGCCAGCGAATGAGCTGATGCCGCCGCGCATCACACCGCCAGCAAATCCCATATCCGCGAATGCTGCTGGCCGCACCGGCCCTACCCCATCAGCTGGTACTGCATCACCGGCCAATGCCGCACCCACCGCCTGCCCCACGCCAGCGCCGGCAGCAGCGGCCGCTACTCCGACCCAATTGAATGAGCGTTGAAGGCCAACTGCAATTCCCACTCCCTGCGAAATCACATTCGTCTGTACAGCTCGCATCACAGCCGCGCCCACGCCTGCGCTTGCACTCGCCGGTAGACCCGCACCCACGCCGCCGCTGATGGCAGACAGCGCCACGCCCTTCCAATTGAGCTTGTCCTGCACACCGGTGGCAATGCCCACCAACTGGCTCGCAACCGAGCCCACAGCCGCACCAATCGCACCCGCTGCAACTGCGCTCGCACCAACCCCCGCGCCGGACACCACGGCGGTTCCCGCCGCCCACGTTGTCATCGATGTCGCGGCCGCAGTCCCTGTTGCCGTTGTCACACTCGTCGATAGCAGTTGCGCTGCCGCGCCTGCGGTGTAAACCGCCACAAGCACCGCCACCACCAACATCAAGAACTGCCCGAAGAAGCTGCCCTCCTTCGGCGGCGGCGCAGCCAGATACGGCGATGTGTCGCCCACAATCTTGCTCGGGTCGTACGGCGTGAACACGCTCGCGTCGTTGTGCGCGCCACCCACCAAATTCGGCAGGTTCAGCGACACACCCACGCGCAGCTGCGCATCGCTGGTGATGCCATTCGCCTCCGCAATCTGGTACCAGCGCTTGCTGTCCCCGTACGCGCTTTGCGCAATGCTGCGCAGCGTATCGCCCAGTTGCACCGTGTACACACCGGGCGCAGCACTCGGGTAGTTCGGCGATATCGACCGATACCCAAACTGGAAGTCCGCAATGTTGTTGTTAAAAATCGGCGTGCCGCTGTTGTCGCGCGGCGTGACGCGGTCAACGCCCTGGCCGTACTGCGCCAGCACCTCGCCATTCACGATCAACTCGCGCAGCAGCTTCGTGTTGGGCCCCGTGCCTTGCTGCACCGCCAGCACCTGCCCGCGCACATCGTTGATAAACGTGCGGTCGTCCGCGTCCAGTGTTGAATCAACTGCCTTCAGGTAGCCGTTCGTGTCGTAGGTGCTGGTGGTCGAACCCGGCTCAAGGTAGGTGCTCGTGCCTGAGACGCTCGCCTCCTTGTAGCCCTCCAGCAGCGCGAGCGTGGTGTTGTAGGTGTTGGTCGTGCTGCCGGTCTTGACCTTGTACTGCGTCACGTTGCCCACCGCGTCGATGGTGCTGTTAAACGTGCTGTAGCCGCTCGTGCCGTTCATGCCCACCACTTGCTGCGAGATCAGCTGCCCATTCACGTTGTACGAGCTGCGCCGCTGCTGCGAGCCATTGCCTGCAATCGGGTTGCCGTTTGCGTCTTTGCCGTACAGGGCCTTGAGGTAGTCCGCGGGTAGGCCACCCGTCGCGCCCGCCTGGGTCGTTCGGCTGGCTGCGTCGTAGCATCGCTGCTCGATGGTCAACCACGTCTGGGTGGGGTCTTCTGTCACGAGGCGGCCGTCGTTGCGGCTAATCGTGTCCAGCCGGTTCAGGCCGTCGTAGCTGTACTTCTCGCTCACGTAGTCAATGCCGCCTGTCTGATACCGATATCCAGCCAGATCAGGGTTGAAGGTTTTGACTGCAGTCTTGGTCACCACCAGCGCACCAAACGTGTCCGTCAGGCGATTGCCGTTCTTGTCATAGGTGATGACGTGGCCCTGCTTCAAGTCAATGTTGAACGCAGCGTCAACGCCGTCCACCACCGTCATGCGGTTCATTGCGTCGTACTTGTAGTAGCGCGTTGTGTCGTTGACTTGATCGCTCAGCCCGTAGGGGTTGAAGACGTGCGTGGCAATGTTCGTGCGGTTGCCTGCCAGGTCGTAGTTCATCACCACTTGCAGGTGGTCGTCGCCCACCCAGCGCACGCGGCCCAGGCTGTCGTAGGCCATGTGGTTGTCTTGCACGACCACGACTGACTTGTTGCCCAACGCGTCTGTCTCGGTGTACTGCACGTGCTCGCCGAGTTTGTTGCCAGCCCAGTCATAGGTGTAGTCAGTGGTCTGGAACTTGTTTGCCACGTCCACGATCTGCGTCATCTGGCCGGCTGCGTCATAGCCGTACAGCAGGCTCTGGCCGCGCTCGCTCGTCTGGCTCTTGAGCTGCCACGACGTGGCGTCGTAGTTGTAGGTCGTCTTGATCCCGCCGATGTCGGTGTGCGCGGTCAAGTGGCCAAAGTTGTCGTACGTCCAGCTTGATGTTTTGTTGGCGTTGTCTGTTTCAGATGTTTTGCGGTCGAGCGCGTTGTAGGTGTAGGTGGTTTTGGTGGTGCCATCGGGCTGCGTCATCTTGATGACGTTGCCGCGCAGGTCGTAGTCGTACTGCGTGACATTGCCCGCGCCGTTGGTCTTGCTCTTCATGCGCCCGGCCGCGTCCCACGAGGTGCTCTCGGTGATGGTGCCGGTGGTGGGTGTTGCCAGCGTCACGGTGTCTCCGGCTGCGTTGTTGCTGCTGGTGACGATGTTGAAGCCGGTGTAGCCGCCGGCTCCGTTGGCCTTGCCCCAATGCGTAGCGCTGGTTTGCAGGCCGGCCTTGTTGTATGTGTAGGTGGTCTTGTTGCCTTCAGCGTCGATGTTGGCGGTGCGCTCGCCGAATACGTTGTAGCTGTTGGCAACGCTGCCGCCGTCGGCATGGCGTTCTTCGACGAGGTTGCCCTGCGTGTCATAGCGCATGCGGTTGAGGTTGCTTGCCGTGGCGCTCACGTATTCGCGCACGCCTACCTGGCGGCCCAGCTTGTCGTAATAGACCACGCTCTGCAGTTGCGCAACGCCCGCGTCGTTGGGCACCCACTGGCGCACGAGCTGGTTGTTGGCGTTGTACTCGCAGGTGGTTTTCCAGGTGGCGGAGCGCGGGTCGCTGGTGCTCAACACATTGCCCCAGCGGTCCACGCTCTGGTTGATCACGGGCCGCAGCGAGAGCGACGCGCCCGCATGGTTCGACACGGTTGACAGCGCATCGGTGAACAGCACGGTGGGTGTGCCATTGGTGGCTGAGCCCTTCACGCGGAACTGGTAACGCGTGCGGTCGTAGCTGCTCAGGTCAAGCTGGTACTTGCTGCCGAAGTCTGCCCACAGTGGGCTGCCCGCCATCGACTTCCAGCCCAGCGCCGGGTTCTGGTTGTCGTACAGCTCGACATCCTGGCTGATCGCGCCGCCCATGCGCTCGACTTCGATCACGTTGCCGCCCGCGCCTGTCTTGGGCACGGCCTGGTCTGTGACGACCACCCAGTTGCCCGAGGCGTTCATCTTGTACACGGTCACACGCGTCACGCGGTACACACCGCCTGTGGTGTACGTGTTCGCAACCACTGAAGTGGCTGGCACCGTGATGCTGGCACCGGCATTGGCCGCTTCAGAGCTGAAAGTGGCTTGCGCCGGGGTTTGCGCAGCCGGGCCTTCGATGTAGCTGCCGTCGCCCTGCACGCGCGCGGTGTTGTACTGCACCATCACCTTCACGTCGCCATCGCCCAGGCTGGCGATGGGGCTCCAGCTCAGGTTGATGGTGGTGTCAGTGAAGTTGACGTAGGTGCCGTCGTAAGGCGCGACCGGCAGTGGTGGCACGACTGTGGTGGTGACAGTTGCGTCTCGCACGCTGACGTCGCTATAGGACTCCTGGCGTTGCGCCAGCGTCTGCTGCACTACGGCGCCCAGTGCGTTGTAGCGTGTGTCGATGCGGCGCAGCGTTGTATCTGCCGCGGCCTTGGCCGCTGTCATCGTTGCGGCCTTCAAGTCCTGGTTGCCGTAGGCGATGCCAGCGCTTTGGATTTTTGCGGTGCGGTTACCGAGGCGGTCGTAGAGGTAGATGGTGGCGACGCCGGCGTCTGCGCCAGTCCCCGCATTCGTGCGCCAGAGGCGCCCTGCTCTGTCGTAGTCGTAGTACTCGCTGGTGACGCCGTTCACACCCTTGGCGATGATGTCGCCGAAGGCGTTGTACTTGATGTCGGTGCTGACGACGGCGCTTTCTACGGCGTTGTTGGTGGGCGTGATGTCGCGCGTGAGGCGGCCCAGGGCGTCGTATTTGTAGGCGTGGAAGATGGTCGCCGATGCAGTGCCTGTCCCGAGTGTTTGCCACTGCTTCACGACGCGGCCGTACACGTCGTAAGACGCGTAGCGGTCGGCACCATTTGCATCGACGGTGCGCGTGGCATGGCCGTCGATGTCGAAGAAGGAGTAGCTGGTGCGGTCGTTCACCGCGTCTGCTGCTGCCGGGTTTGCTGCCGCTGCCGCGCCGTTGGTGTAGTCGATCTGCACGACTGCATTGCCGTATATGTCTCGCTTGTAGACCGTCAGCGGGGTGATCGTGCCGGATGTTTCACCGGCACGCACGGGTTTGGTCACTGCGGTGATGCGACCGAGCAAGTCGTAGTAGTTGCCGGTGACGCCGTCTGCGGTCTCGATGGTCGTGACGTTGCCCGTCGCGTCGTAGCCGTAGCGGGTGACCACGCTCGCGCTGCTGGTGGTGAACGTGTCCTGGTCCGTGACTTCAACGTTCAGGCGCGTCTCGGTTTTCTTGCGGTTGAGGCTGTCGTATTCGAAGGTGGTGGTGCGGTCCGTCGTGCTCGCAGTCGGCGGTGTGGGCTTGGTCGCCGCTGTGATCGTGCCCGTCAGCGCTTTGGCGTATTCGGTGGTCTGCGTCACGTTGCCCAGCACGTCATACGTGTTGGTCGTGAGGTAGTTCGCGCCATCGACGGTGGCCGTCAAGCGGCCCGCGTTGTCGTAGTAGTTGAACTGGTTGTAGGCGGCGGTGCTGGCCGTGCCTGCGCCCTTGAAGCGCGCGACCTGGATCAGCTCGCCGAAGGCGTTATAGGTGTTGTCGGTGAGCGCTCCGGCCTGGTAGTACTGCCCAGCGCCTGTGGCTTCAGGGTCGAACACATCGACGGTGGGCTCTGTCACCGAGTCCACGCGGCCCATGCGATCGTAGGTGGTGAGCAGGACGCGGTCGACAGTGCTGTCTTTGACGAGCTTGGCGCTGGTCATGTCCGCAGTGTTAAGCGACGTCTCCGTGCCGGTAAGCGTCATCGCATTCGCATAGCGCGTGAGCGTGGTGACTGCGCCGAATGCATCGAGCGTGTAGCCCGTTACATAGCGCATGGCATCGACGTCGTACGTCACTCGCCCGAGCTGGTCATACACCTTGTAGCTGAGCGCGCCGCCCACATCGCGGTTGCGGATGGCGTTGCCCAGCGCGTCGTAAGTGGTCTCGGTGTAGATGCCGCCTGAGACGGCTGCATCGGTTCGCGTGGCTACGTTGCCTTGACCGTTGGTCGCAATCGCTGAGTCAGTCTCGGCCACGTACACGGCGACGTTCGGGAAGCGCGTGCGGATCTGCCTGCCCAACGCATCGTATTCATAGCTCGTTGTGCGCTGCTCAGGTCGGCCCACGGCTTCTGTGCGCGAGAGCAGGTTGCCCGCAGCGTCATAGGTGTTGGTGGTGCGAATGACGCGCGCAGCCGTCGTCATCACGAGGCCGCTCGTAACGCTGGTGACGTCCACGCTGGGCGTGTACTCGTCGGTCAGACGCCCTGCGGCGTCGTACTCGTACGTCCAGATGGCGTTGCGCTTGTTCTGGAACGTGAGTTTGTTGCCTACACCGTCGTAGGTGTAGCGATCTGTTTGGCCGAGCGCGTCGGTGACCGAACTTGTGCGACCCGCGCCGTCGTACGTGTACGTCGTTGTTCGCGAGGTGATGCCCGTGCCGCTGTCGGTCACGCTGGTCGAGCGGCTCAGGCCATCGTAGCTGTACGTGGTGATGTGGCCCGCGCCGTCAGTCGTCGTAGCGATCCGGTTCGCCTTGTCGAACGTTTGCGCCTGCACGCGATTGGCAGTCGACGTCTTCACCAGCGCTGCGTTGATGTCGTCGCACGTGGCCGTCTTGCTCAACGCATTGAACTTCGCAGCGTCGATCACGTTCGCATACTGCGTGATGCTCTTCACATTGCCCGCGCCGTCATAACTGCGCTCTGCGACTGCGCCGGTTGCATCCACCGTGAACACGAGCCGGTTCGCTGCGTCGTACACCATGCGCGTGATGCGGTCATTGCCGTCTTCAGCAGGAGTGCCCTGCGCCCGCGGCACGCCCGGGGCGGGTGCTGCGCCAAGCTTGGCGTACTGAATGCTCGCCGTGATGTTCCCCGCCTTGTCGTACACGGTGCCGGTGATGGTGCCGAGCGAATCGACGGCGTAGATCTGCCTGCCTGCGGCGTCATACGTGTAGTTGGTGATGCGGTCTTTGCCGGTGCTCGCATACGTAGAGTTCACCGCTGCGAGCGCTACGCTCGTGCCCGGTGTGATGGCCGCTGCGAATTGCACCAGCTGCGTGACGTTGCCGTCCTTGTCGTAGTAGCGGCGTGTCACGCCGCCTGCACCGTCCACGCTCCAGATCAAACGGTTGTCTGAGTCGTAGGTGTACGTGGTGATGGTGTCTGGCGTTGTTGCCGCTGCGCCGGGGATGACTTGCGTTGTTCCGTTGAAGGTCGCCGGGTCGATGGCCTTGGCGTACACGCGCTGCTGCGTGATGTTGCCATCGAGGTCGTATTGATACGTGGTGACTGAGCCCGCGCCGTCCACCGTGTACACAGCACGGTTGAAGCTGTCGTACATCGTGCGTGTGCGGCGGTCGTCCACGTGGTCCGTCGTGACGAGGTTGGTGGGCGTCCAGTCCGCAGCCACACGGTTCACATAGGCGCGGCGCTCAATGACATTGCCGTTGCCGTCATACCAGAACCGCTCTGCTTCGTTCAGGCCATTCACCGTCGCGGTGAGTCGGCCATCCATGTCATAGACACGGTAGATCGTCTGGTCGCCCGCGTCGCCGATCACGGCGGCGATGCGCTGGGTCACTTCTGCGAGCGTCGTTGTTGCGGTGACGCCCGAGATGGCTTTGGCGAGGCGCGTGGTTTGCACCACCCGCCCATTGGCGTCGTACACGCTGTACTGCACGTTGCCTGCACCATCGACGCAGCCCAGCGACGCACCGAACGCGTCGTAGTAGTAATACGTCGTGTTGCCGTTGGCGTCCTTGATTGAAGAGACTTGTCCGCCGCGCAAATACTTGTAGTCGATGCGGGCGTCCTGGCCTGGGGTCTGCACGCTGCTGACGAGCACTGCTGCGTTGGCGGCAGTGATCAGGCCGCCGGCGAGCGAGTTGAGCGTGGTGGCGGTGAGTTTCTTCTGCGTGTAGCGAATTTCCGCCAGCTTGTTGTCCAGCGTGTCGTAGTCCGTTTCGCTCACGCTGCCGGTGGCGTCCACGGTGTAGACCAGGCGGCTTTCTGCGTCGTAGAAGAACAGGGTTTTGTTGCCCGTTCCGTCTGTCGTGCTGATGCGCCGGCCTGCGAGGTCGTAGGTGTGCGTGAGGGTGCGGTTGTCTGCGGTGGTTTCCGTTATGAGGCGGCCCAGGTCGTCATAGGTCAGCGTGACGGCTACACGTTCATTCGCCAGGTTTACCGAGGTTTTTGTTTGCGTGAGCAGGCCCAGCGTGTTGTACGTGTGCTCGGTCTTGGTGCCGCTCGCATCGAGTTCTTGCGTGCAGCGGCCCAGCGCGTCGTAGCTCAGGCTCGTCGTCTGGTCCTGGCCGGCAGTGGCGGCTGGCTTGAAGTCGGTGAGCTTCGATGCCCGGGTGAAGGTCGTGCTCGTGACCTTCTTGGCGTAGCGCGTGGTCGAGGTTTGGCGGCCCGCAAGGTCGTAGCCGTATTCGGTGTAGTTTTTGTTGGCATCGACTTGCGCGATGAGCTGGCCTTTGCCGTCGCGGAAGAACGTCGTGGTTTCGTCTTGGGTGCTGGCGCCCGCGCCTGTGACTAATGCGGCGAGCGTGCCTGTGGCTCGCTGCGCAGTGGGAGTCAGGTTGTACGAGCGCTTGGTCTGCACCAGCTGGCCCGCCGCGTCGTAGGTCATCTGTGTGACGTAGCCAGCTGCGTCGAGCGTGCCAATGAGCAGGTTGTCTGCGTCGTAGAAGTTGCGCGTGACGCGGTCGCTCGCTGTGTCTGGCGTGGGCGCGATGGCAGAAGGCAAGGGCTTGTTGCCCAGCGCTGCCATCTGAGTGGCTGTCAGGCGCGTGGCGTATTCCCTGGTCGACAAGAGCAGCGACGCGCCGTCGTAGAAGTACTCGACCACCGAGCCTTCGGCGCTGACGGTTTTGCTCAGGCGACCGGCTGCGTCATACGCGCGCCACGTGCTTTGATCCGTCAACGTCAAGGCTGCCGGACGGATCGTGTCGATGACGGGAGCGAGGGCATTGCCTGCTGCATCCACCAGCTTCGTGAGGACTACCGCCGTCGTGTACTTGACCGTGCGCGAGAGTCGGTCCGCCGCGTCGTACATGTATTCAACCAGCGTGCCATCACCATCTACTTCACCGGCTAACCGTCCCTGCGTGTCATAGACCTTGAAGGTGCGAACGCCTGTCGCATCCGTCGTCATGACCAGGCGGTCGTCCTTGTCATACGCGTACTGCGTCGTGCCCAGGTTCGCCAGCGCTGCGTTTGTGTTGTAAACACTCAGCACATTGCCTGCGCGATCGGTCGTGCTGATGCTCGTCTGGTTGTTCGCCAGCTTCACCTTGGTTTGCATCAGCGCGTCGTCGTAGCTGGTGAGCGTGACTTCGCCCAGCGCATTCGTCACCTGCAGCAGGCGGCCCATGCCGTCGTACACGTTCGTGGTCACGCCTGAGGTTGATCCCGTCGCACCGGGTTGGGTTGTCGTCCACACCAAGCCTTGTGTCGTGTACGTGTAGCTGGTGGTGGTCTTGCCTGCAGCCAGACCTGCTCGGAGTGCGTCCACGCCTACATACGTCGTCTTCGACTCCAGCTGCCCCCGCGCGTCATAGCTCAGGTCGGTGCGCATGATGCCTTCGACGGGCTGGGTCTGCGCCCACGCGGCCAGTGCTGTCTCAGTGATCGCGCCCGTATACGTTGACTGGTCGTAAACAAAGATCGTCGTTGGCCCGACGCTGCCTACGGCGCTCGCCATCTTCACCGTCTGGTATTCGGTCACGCGCCCTTGCGCAGAGACGACGAAGCGCAGCTCGGCTGGCTTGCTGGCGTTGTAGATGTAGTTGGTGGTGGCGGGTGCAGCCGCAGGCGCCACTGCGCCCTGCGTGACAGCCGCCACGTGATAGACAGTCTC
>NZ_WJBU01000035.1 GCF_009646335.1 Caenimonas koreensis DSM 17982
ACAGAAACTCAAAGCGTGACAAGCACTTACGCTCGCCCCTGGAGCAGACCCCGCGCCAATCCTCGCTCTGCGGGGAGGCACGAACCGTCACTTTCTGCACTGAAATCAAATGGACCCCTAGCTGCGGAACTGCCGGTGCCAGGGCCGTCAGGCCCTGCTCGAACCGGGCCTGCAGGCTGGAATCCGACGCATCGAGGTAGCGCATGGCCGATTTGACATCCTTCCAGCCGACGTATTCCATCAGTTCCTTGATGTCCCAGCCGCTGGCGCGGGTCCAGCCGGCAAAGCCGCGGCGCAAGGAGTGGCTGCTGTATTCCTCGGGCGACTCGACACCGGCTTCGGCGAACAGGCTGCGCAACAACGGAATCAGGCTGTCGGCATGCAGACTTTCGTCGGCCACATTCCCCCAGCGGTCGATCTTGCGGAACACCGGACCCTCGGTCAACCCGGCCAGGTCGATCCAGGCATTGAAGGCCGTCACGGGACATAAGCGGGACAAGGCTGGGCATTTGAAAACACGGCCCTGCAGCTGCCGGTCGCCTTTGGTGCGGCCCAGGTAGCACGCCATGCCCTGGCCCGGCGTCACCTCGATGTTCTCTACGCGCAGGTTGACCAACTCGTCGGAGCGAAAGCCGCGCCAGAACCCCAGCAACATCAGGCTGCGGTTGCGGGTTTGGCGCAGCAAGGCCGGCCGGTCGCCGGACCGCTGGGCGTTGCCAATCGCGACATCGAGCCACTGGTCGATCTGCTGGAGCACCGCCAGCTCCAGGGGGCGCGCGCGCTTTTCTGGCACGGCGTGAATTGAGCGAATGCCTTTAAGGACCTGGCGCACCAAGGGCGACTTGGTGGGGTCCGCAAAACCTTGGTCGGCATGCCATCGGGACAGTGCCGCCAGCCGCTGGCGAAGGGTGTTGATGGCCAAGGTAGGCGCGTAGTCGGCGAGGTAGCGGGCGATGGCGTCAGCCGTCGAGGGCAGGAGGCCTTTCCACTCTATTTCAAAATGTCGTATGGCCGAAGCGTAGCTCCGACGCGTGTTGTCGCGCTCAGCGGCTTCGATGTAGTCAACAACACGATTCATTTCAGTTTGTTTTTCGCCTGTCCATTAGCGTGGCTTGCCCCGCTCCGCCAGCAGGTAGCCAGCCATGATGGTGCCGAACAAATCGAAGCGCCCCGCCGGGCGCAGGGGGTACAGCAATTGGCGCCAGTTCCATGCACGCACCAGTTGCTCGGCCAGGATGGACAAGGGCACCAAGACCAGCCAGCTTGGGTCCGCGCCTGTGAGAATACCGAGCCGTCGCGCCGTCGCGCCGTCGGTGTCCGGAGATGCCTATCTTCACGTGCACACGAGAGAGTGCCAACCCGCCACATGCAACGCTAAATGCCTCATATCGCACGTGCGCCGGCCAGCCGTGCACTCACGCTCTCCCACTGGATGTTCTGGAAGAAAGCATCAATGTATTTCGCCGCCGCAGCGCCGTAGTCCATCTGATAAGAGTGCTCGTACATGTCCATCACCAGGATCGGAACGGTGGCGGCCGGTCCATGCGCGTGATCGGCCATCCAGTAATTTTCCAGCTGCCTGGTGTGCAGGTTGAACCCAAGAACCACCCAGCCGGACCCCCCACCGAGGCCGGCACCGATGCGGCGGAATTCCCTCTCCCAGTCTTCGAAGCTGCCGAAGGCTTGAGCGATCGCCTCTCGCTCGGTAGCTGCGGCCTCGCCACTGCCCCCGAGGTTCTCGAAATACAGTTCGTGCAGCACCACCGATCCAGTGCGAATTAGGTGCTCGCGCTTCAGGTCGTTGTAGATGTAGGGCGGCAGGTCCTTGTCGCCTGCGGCCTGCACCAGCCGGGCCTTGACAGCGGCCAGTGCCTTGACCGAGCCGCCGTAATTGTTTTCCCAATGGGAACGAATCATTCGTTCGGACAGACCCGTTAGTTTTGACGGATCGAACGGCAGCGGCTTGAGCGCGTCCTGACTTTGAAATGCTGGGGATGTAGTCATCATGAACTCCTTTTAAGAAAACCTTGATATACGAGTTGCTGCCCATCTAGGTACTGCAACTCGTTGCCTCGTCGATGCACCGAGAAGCACGCCGCCTGTGTGCTGCTGATCTCGGGCTTCAGCAGGCACAGCTGGTCGCCTTGAACCGACCATTGGCCCGCTTTGCTTGTCCCGCTCTCGGAGCGGATGAGTCGACCATCGGGGAGGTACTGATGCTCCCAATGTCTCCCGTCGCCGACTGAGCTGCCGCGCAACGCGGAGCGGATCTGCTGGCCATTCAAAGGAGCAAAAGCCGCCGATTCAGCGGCCACGTCCGGCAGCGTCCATGCACCAAGCACGAGCAGCAAGCAACCGCAAGCAACGTTTCGGCGCAGCCGTCCGTCTAGGCGGGTTGAGCCGAGGCCTCCGCTGGCGCGACTTTTCTTGATCGGAGCGACCTTTAACGCGACGCAGCGCGCTGAGCGAGGGCAAGCAACAGGCTGCATACCCTGCTGGCTCACGCGCCGCTCGGCATCAGCAGCCAACCCGCGACTCCGGCCCCGATGATCGCGACTGCGATGTTGAGCTTGTTCTTCCAGGCATACAGGAAGGCCAAGGCCGCGACAAAGATCGATACGGCCACCGCCAACGACGGCACACGCGCGGCGGTGACGAACGCCAGGTCAACCGTGGTCGCGGCGATTAGGCCGACCACCCCGGCGGCGACGCCGTCGAGGAAGGCGTGCATCTCCTTGACCTCTAGCACTGCCTCGAGCCGGTCGTAGAAGATCAGCGAGAAGGCAAACGCGGGAAGAAAGACGCCGGCGGTCATGACCAGCGCACCGAGCGGCCCGCCGGCAACATAGCCAACGAAAGTGGCGAAGATGATGAGCGGCGCGGGCAGCACCCCAGACAAGGCCAGGCCGTCGAGGAACTGGCCGTCGGTGATCCAGCCGCGGCCGACCGCGTCATTGCGGATGAACGGGATCGCCGTGTAGGCACCGCCGAAGGTGAGCAGGCCCGCCTTCAACCCGGCGACGAAGATGAGCAGCAGCGAAGCCTCGCCCTGGACGACCGCCTCCACCAGCGGCTGTGCGCGCGGCGCCCAGAGCGCCATCGCGGCGGCCAGCGCCACCGCGCCGGCAGCGACCAGGAGGGCGAGCCTGCCACGCTTGAGCATCCACAAGGCATAGACGCCGCCGGCGGCTGGCAGGGTGATCCAGAAGGCCACGCCGGCGGCGGAGGCGAGTGCGGCCACGATGGCGATGGCCCACAGCCAACGGTCCACCAGGATGTGCTCGCCGATCCGGTGCACCGCCCGTACGATCAGGGCGATCACTGCTGCCTGTACACCAAGGAACGCGGCGCCCAGTGCCGTGCCAGCGATGTCCATCCGGAAGTAAAGCCATGACAGCGCCAGCATCAACAGGAATCCCGGGAGCATGAATGCGAGACCGGCCAGCACCCCGCCCAGCCGCCCCTTCGCACGCATGCCCAGATGCACGCACAGCTCGTGCGCCTCGGGTCCGGGCAGCACCTGCATCACGGCCAGCAAGCGGTTGAAGCGTTCGCTGGAAATCCATCGTTCCTCGTTCACCAGTTCCCGGCGCAGCATGGCGACCTGCGCCACCGGGCCTCCCCAGGCAAGGAAGCCGAATTTGAGAAACCGCATGAAAAGCTGAAAGTACGTCAGCGTCGGAGGCACGGCCTCGGGGCCGGCAGCGCCGGTGGTCGTCTGCGCACTCATGCTGCCCCCGGTTCAGAGTTGAGGTTGGGACGGATGATCGAAGCGGCGCGCAAGCCGGTCAGGAAAAGTGTCATGGCGTTATCCGGTCATGGTTACAGAACAGGTGGTTGGTTGAATCAAAGTCGCTATCGGCAGTTGGGTGGGTTCCAGGTGTGGCTCGGGGTAACTTGGCGCGAAGCTCACCAATGTGCGGGGGGCTGGGCGGATCATCTGGGTCATCCTGGGCGACCGCCAGCTTGTTGAAAGTACGCGTACAGGGAGTCGAGCATTTTGCTCATCTCCGCCAGCAGCGCGTCGTCCTCGTCCAGGCGTTGATGCGCGCCTGCCAGCACGGCCTCGAAGCCTGCAGCCTCGGCGACCGGTTCGCCGCCCACGTCGAGCTGGTGTACAAGCGCGGCGACGCGCATGAGCGCAGCATCCTGCTCCAGGTCGAAGCTAGCCATTAGCGTCTCGAAGGTCACCCGCTCGCCCACGTGCGTAAACGCCGCGCCGTCGAAATCGAAACCGAGTGCGCCTTTCGGGCAATCTGACGGCTGGGACAGCCACTGAAAACGCGCATCGCGGTCGATGAAGCGCTGAATCAACCATGCGCTGGCAACGCGGTCCACCCAGGGCCGACGTCGCGTGGCCCACGTCCGGCCTTGGTAGCTGCTCGCATCCAGCCTGGCAATGCCGCCTGCCGTTTCGTGAGGCTCGTCTGGCGACAACACCCGCTCGATGCGTTGGGTGAACTCCGTCCAGGCCGCCTCTGCCTCCAGGCTCGCGTCGCCGGGGAAGAAGTCAATGGCCCGCACCATGTCGCGCTCGCGCTGCAGCCTGCGCTGCATGCGCGAGACCTCGGACCCCGCCAGCCCGCTGAGCGTGCGTCCCGCCTCCTTCCAGGACTTGCACAGCTCGGCGTAATCGTCGCTGCGGTCAAACAGCTGCCGGTAGGTTGCAGCTTCGTCGACGGACCGCGGCTGCACGTCCATCAGCCACGCGTGGCCTCCCTCGCGCCGGCATTCCTCAGCCAGTTCCTGCAGCGCCACTTCGCGTTCCTCACCAGCTGGTAGGAGATACGCCCCGTCCCGTAATGCCATGCAGCCAAGCGACTTCAACGCCCGCCAAATGCGGGTCCGCGCGGTGGCGCCGGATGTAGGCAGTGAAACAATCAGCAACAACCAGGGTGGCAAGAACAGCAAACTCATGTCATGATCATACTGTAATGTCTTGAACTCGACATTAAAAGAGTCAACAGACCAGAAACGCGAATACTTTGCTGGTCGAGGCTCTCTTCGGCCCAGTGGGGGTATCCATTGCTGAAGCTCTTATGAATGCCATGAGGACCTTATGAAATACGCTTCAATTGCTCTGGCAGCTTGCTGGCGTGTGAGCCGCTGAGGAGTTGCCCTTGCCTACATCAACCGTCGCATTACTTTATCCAGGCGATCGCCGCATGCGGGATCGCTCTGATCCGACCGAGAGCCGGTTTGCTGCGTTGTTTGATGCTTTCGCCCTCGCCGGCGTGACGGCGGTCCCTGCCGTGTACAACGACGACTTCGCCGAAGAAGTGGAGACGCAGCTGCGCAACTGCCGCCTCGTGCTGGTCTGGTGCAATCCCATCGAAGGCGGACGACGACGGGATGTCCTGGACGCCATGCTGCGGCGGGTTGCCGACTCGGGGATTGTGGTCAGCGCGCATCCGGAGGCCATCCTGAAGCTGGGAACCAAGGACGTCTTGTTCCACACGCGCGATCTCCCGTTTGGCAGCGACGTTTGCCGAGTCGACAGCCTCAAACAACTCGAGGAGGAATTGCCAGAACGACTCCGCCACGGCCCACGGGTACTCAAGCAATACCGGGGACAGAGCGGGAACGGTGTTTGGCGCGTGCAACTGGTGGGTCCCATGGCCACACCCGCGCGCCTGCGGGTGCGCCACGCCCAGCGTGGCAGCGACGAAGAGGTGATGGAAATTCCAGCGCTCTTGGCAAGACTGGCTCCGTACTTCGAGCCGGAGAAGGGGTCCATTTGATTTCAGTGCAGAAAGTGACGGTTCGTGCCTCCCCGCAGAGCGAGGATTGGCGCGGGGTCTGCTCCAGGGGCGAGCGTAAGTGCTTGTCACGCTTTGAGTTTCTGT
>NZ_WJBU01000036.1 GCF_009646335.1 Caenimonas koreensis DSM 17982
CGGGGTCTCCTCGTTTTCAGTGCAATAAGTGACGGTACGCAAAGCTAGCACTGGCGCGGGGGTGGTCTGGGTAGACCGTTGATTTCATTGACTTTCCTGTTCGCTTTGTAAACGGGTATGGTGGCCTCCCACTTTTGAGGTTCACGATGCAGGGTTGGCACACAACGTTTTTGGGGATGCGTGGGCTCCCCCGCGATATCAGCGACTTCGAGATGAAGGCATTTTTCACCTTCGATGGTGCCGAGCGCGACGCAATCAATGCACGCCGAGGTGATTCCCACAAGCTTGGTCTGGCGCTCCATATTGGTTTCCTGCGCATGAGTGGGCGTTTGCTCGGTGCCTTTCGGGTAATTCCAGTAGCCTTGTGGCGCCACCTTGGCAACGAGCTTGGCATTGCAGCACCAGAAGTCGCCTCGCTGAGAGCCATGTATGAACGCGGGCGCACGCTATTCGATCACCAACAAGTAGCCTGCACGGTCCTTGGATTCCAGTGGATGAGCGAGCACCAGCGCCGCTCACTGGTACGTGAACTGCGCGACGAAGTGGCGCGCTGCGCCGACCGCGATCAGCTACTCGTGCGGGCGCGTCAATGGCTGTACAAGAACAAGCTGGTGATCGTGCACGAGCGGGCAATTCGGACACTGATTGCGGCGGCACTTGCCCAGCTTGAAGTTGAAACAGGCACCGCCATCGCCGCCAGCGTTGATCCAGCAACACTTGATCGCTGGCGAGCCTCAGTTTCAGAGCTGCGCCCAGATGGACAAACCCAGCAGAGTTGGCTATGGGCTGCACCGGCGAAACACTCAACCCGCCAAATCAGCGAGGTACTGGAGCGCATCGACCTGCTTTACACGCTGGACGTTCATAAGCACCTGGCAGACATCCCCGATCTCATCTTGCGCCGCTACGCGCGCCGACTTGTCTCCAGGCCGCCCTCAGCCGGAGCCAAGATCAAAGAGCCAGCGCGCACCGTGGAGGTCGCATGCTTTCTTCGGTATTGCCTGTTCACCACCACAGACCAGTTGATCCTTATGGTGCAGCGCCGGATCGCCGATCTGTGGCGTCAGGCTGCCGCCGATGTCCCCGCTACCGTCAATTGGGCCGCAATGTACAAAACGCTGCTCGGCGAACTTGTTGCCTTGAGCGCGCAAGGTGCGGTGCCAGATGCTGAGTTGCGTGCCCGTCTTGAAGCCTTGATCACCGAAACCCAGAAACGCAAACCACCGAGCAGGGCCTCCCTGGTCCGCGAGGGATTGATTGATGGAATTCGCCCCGTGCGGTCGTTGCTCGTCGCCATTGCAAAGCTGCCCTGGCAGGCCACCGGCGAGCATCCTGCCATCGAGTACCTTGCCAAGCTGCAAGCTTTATATCTCAAAGGATCCAGAAAGCTGCCAGTTGAAGTGGTGGCACCAAGTCTGGGAATGATCTGGCAGGTTTCGATCTCCAGCCCAGACCGGGAACGGGCGTTTCAGGCGTTGGAGGTGGCCACCCTGTTTGCCCTGCGCCGCGCGGTGCGCAATGGCTCGGTCTGGATTGAGCACAGCCTGAGCTTTCGGGGTCGTGCGCGCTTGTTCTTCACGGACGAGCGTTGGCAGGCAGAGTCCAAGAAACACTATGCCCGTCTATCGTTACCCAGCAAGGCTGCCACTTTCTTGAAGCCTTTGCTGGCCAGAGTAACTGCCGGTGTCGATGCGGTGGCCGCTGCAGCCCGCAGTGGCGTACTGCGCGTGGATGATGAACTCCATTTGTCGCCATTGCCCGCAGAGGACGAAGACCCAGAAGTGACCAAGCTGCGCGCGGCTTTGGATCACCGCATCGGTGAGGTTCAATTGCCGGAAGTGATTCTGGCCGTTGACGCCCAGGTGCGCTTTAGCTGGATCATGCTCGGACGTGAGCCGCGCTCTACCGACGAGCTGCTGATGGTCTATGCCGGCATCATGGCCCACGGCACCAGTCTGACTGCGGTCGAATGCGCGCGCATGATTCCGCAATTGTCTGCCACCAGCATTCGCCAGGCCATGCGCTGGGCGCGGGACGAACGGCGTCTGAGCCAGGCCTGCCAGGCTGTGCTGGAATTCATGCAGCGACACCCGATTGCCGCCACCTGGGGGCGGTCCGATTTGGCATCTTCTGACATGATGAGCATGGAGACCACCAAACGGGTGTGGCAAGCCCGGCTTGATCCTCGGCGCAACACACCTTCCATTGGAATCTACTCCCATGTAAAAGACCGGTGGGGCATCTTCCATGCGCAGCCCTTTGTGCTCAATGAGCGCCAGGCGGGCGTGGCCATTGAAGGTGTCATCCGCCAAGAAAAGCTGGAGACCAGCCAGCTTGCTGTGGATACCCATGGCTACACCGACTTTGCCATGTCACATGCCCGTTTGCTTGGTTTTGATCTTTGCCCGCGGTTGAAGGAACTCAAACAGCGCCACCTCTTTGTGCCACGCGGCACCAAAGTGCCCGCAGAAATCGCTGCGGTGTGCGAAGCCAATGTCGACGTCGCTTTGATCGAAAAGCATTGGGATAGTCTGGTGCACCTGGCAGCCTCGGTCATGAGCGGACATGCCAGTGCGGTGGCAGCTCTTGCGCGGTTCGGTTCTGCCGCCCAGGGCGATCCAATCTATGAGGCTGGCGTGCAATTGGGGCGGTTGCTGCGTACGGCGTTTTTGGCTGACTACTTTGTCAAGGACGCTTTCAGGAACGAGTTGCGCCGGGTGCTCAATCGGGGCGAGGCTGTTAACGCCCTCAAGCGCGCCATTTATACCGGCCGGATCAGCCCGGCGCAGGCCAAACGTGTCGATGAAATGCAGGCTGTGGCCGATGCGTTGAGCCTGATGGCCAACATCGTGATGGCGTGGAATACCTCACAGATGCAGGCGGTCCTGGATCGCTGGTCGAACCGCCGCCAGGTCATTCCACCGGAACTGATCGGGAAGATTGCGCCCACCAGGCTGGAGAGCATCAACTTGCGGGGTGTGTTTCGCTTCCCGGTTGACCGCTATGCTGACCAAATCCTGCCTTCGCGGCCAAATGCATCGATAACTGGCACCAATGGATGAAACCGACCACGGTTTGACGCCACGAATCGCAGATTTGAAAGTGAACAGGAAAGTCAATGAAATCAACGATCTACCAACACCACCTCCGCGCCAGTGCTAGCTTTTCGTACCGTCACTTATTGCACTGAAAACGAGGAGACCCCCTGTCCCGCA
>NZ_WJBU01000037.1 GCF_009646335.1 Caenimonas koreensis DSM 17982
CACTCGACGCGCCAGATCACCGAGGTGCTCGAGCGCATCGCGTTCCTGACGGATATGGGCATCGATCAACACTTGGGTGAGCTCAACGACGTGCTGGTGCGCCGCTACGCGCGGCGGATGGCCACCCGTGCGCCCTCGATCAGCGCCCGGATCAAGGAGCCGGCGCGCACGGTCGAGATGGCCTGCTTCCTGCGCTATTGCCTGCTGACGGCCACAGATCAGCTCATCCTCATGTTCCAGCGTCGTGTGGCCGACCTCTGGCGCCATTGCGCCGACGGCGTGACGGCAACCGTCGACTGGGCGCAGCAGTACCAGCACTTGCTTCAGGAACTGACCGATCTTGCGGCCCAGGAGACGGTGCCGGATTCCGAACTGCGTTCGCGCTTGGTCAGTCTGGTCGCGGTCAAGCGTGCCCGGCGCCCGCCCAGTCGAGCGTCGATCATCCGCCAGCACCTCATCGACGCCATTGCCCCGGTGCGCTCGCTGCTGGTGGCAGTGAGCGGGCTGGCCTGGCAAGCCACGGGCGAGCATCCGGCCATCGACGCGTTGGACAGGCTGCGCACCCTGTACGCTGGCGGCACCAAGAGCCTGCCGGGCGAGGTCACGGCAGCGCGCCTGGGCCCGGCATGGCGTCAAGCCATCGCTGACGTCGACCGTGAGCGGGCGTTCCGGGCATTGGAGGTGGCCACTCTGTTTGCCTTGCGCCGAGCGCTGCGCAACGGCTCGGTCTGGATTGAGCACTCCTTGAGCTTCCGCGGCCGCGAGCGGCTGTTCATCCCGGATGAGCGCTGGAAGACCGAAGCCCGGCGCCACTACGCCCGGCTGCAGCTGCCGGCCAAGGCCAGTGACTTCCTCACACCGTTGCTTGCACGCGTTCGCACAGGTATCGACGCGGTGGCGGCTGCCACTCGCGTCGGATTGCTGCGCGTGGACGACGAGTTGCACTTGGCGCCCCTGGCCGCCGAAGACGAAGATCCCGAAGTCACCAAACTGCGTAGCCGGCTTGACCAGCGCATCGGCGAGGTGCAACTGCCAGAGGTCATCCTGGCCGTGGACGCTCAGGTGCGCTTCAGCTGGATCATGCTCGGGCGTGAGCCCAGATCGAGCCAGGAACTGCTGATGACCTACGCCGGCATATTGGCGCACGGCACCAGCCTGACGGCCGCAGAGTGCGCCCGCATGATCCCGCAGCTATCGGCTCCCAGCATCCGCCAGGCAATGCGCTGGGCGGGCGATGAGCGGCGGCTGGCCCTGGCCTGCCAGGCGGTGCTGGAGTTCATGCAGCGCCATGCGGTAGCGGCAACGTGGGGCCGAGCCGATCTGGCCTCCTCGGACATGATGAGTCTGGAGACCAGCCGCCGGGTATGGCAGGCACGCCAGGATCCACGACGCCAGACAGCCTCCATCGGCGTTTACAGCCACGTGCGCGATCGTTGGGGAATCTTCCACGCCCAGCCGATTGTGCTCAATGAGCGCCAGGCCGGTGCCGCCATCGAAGGGGTGGTGAGACAGGAGCGGGTGGAGGTGTCGCAGTTGGCTGTCGACACGCACGGCTACACCGACTTCGCGATGGCGCTATCGCGTCTGCTGGGCTTCGATCTATGCCCGCGGCTGCGCGAACTGCGGCAACGCCACCTGTTCGTGCCGCGAGGAATGACAATCCCTGTGGAGATCGCCGCCGTGTGTGAGGCCAGCGTGGACACGACACTGATCGAAGCTCATTGGGACCAGCTGGTGCATCTGGCGGCCTCGGTGCAGACAGGTCACGCCAGTGCGGTGACGGCGCTGGCCAGGTTCGG
>NZ_WJBU01000038.1 GCF_009646335.1 Caenimonas koreensis DSM 17982
CTGCAAGCCACACCGAACCCCAAGCAAGCGATCACGAATCAGCCGGTGCTGCTCAAGGCGACCAAGCCCATCGAGATGAATCTGCGGTTCCCGGGGCAGTACTTCGATGCGGAGACGGGGCTGTTCTACAACTGGAATCGTTACTACAACGACAAGGGTGGGCGATACGCGCAGTTCGACCCCACTGGCCTGGACGATGGTCCCAACGGCTACGTGTATGGGAGAGACGACCCGCTTGCCTTGAGCGACCCCATGGGCCTGAAGACAATGCAATGCACGAAACCTCTGAATGCGCTGAAGGAAAAGTTTGGAACAGAGTTCAGTAGATTCGCCCGCGATTGGATCCCTGCTGCATACCATCAGTATTCATGCGTTGTCGGCAAAGATGGAAAGGTGACTTGTGGAGGTCAGGACCATGCGGAATCACCGCTTCGAGGCCCGGGCAAACCCAGCGTCGATACGCTTGAGGGTGGCCAATGCAAAGAAGTGGAGCCAGACAACGACGGCTTCGAGCAGTGCGTACTCAATGAGTGGAAGAAGCCTCGGCCCACGTATGGCATCCCTTTCGGGACAGACTGCCAAGAGTATGACGAAGCGATCATCAAGCAATGCCGAATCAAATTTGCCAAGAAAAGAAAATCTCGATGAATCTCAGAACCGTCTTTCGGACAATTTGGATAGTCCTGGTAACGACCGTGCTGGTTGTGTCTATGCTTGGCTTTGATGGCAAACCCAATAGTGACATTGCCGTATTTCTGGTGTGGCTGATGATTGGGCTAACAGCGCCTGCTGGATTGTTGGTGCCGCTAGGTCACGTCGCGCTGTATGAGATTTACCTGCTATCGGTCCCGACTTCCTATGAGTCGCTATTTTTCGACTGGCTAGCCTTCTGCGTTCTCGGTTACCTCCAATGGTTCAAGCTTGTTCCTTTTGTGTTCGAACGAGCGAGGCAGTGGAGATCTCGCTCGAGCGTCAATTAGTCAGTTCGCTAGGGGTTGCGCCAAAGCCGATCCAACACCAGCGACACGGACATAGACGGCCAGTTCACCGAGCAAGACGCTGCCAGCACCACAAGTCAGGTGTCTTTGATGGACGGCGACAGCAACCGCTTGCTGGGCTTCACGCAAACACTCACGACCATGAGCAACGGCAAGGTCAAGAGCGTAGTGACCGCGCCGGTGAACTACATCGTGAATGCGAACGGATCAATGACCAGCGATGGCCTGCGCGAGTTCGACTACGACGCGGCCAACCGACTCGCCAAAGTGACAGTCAGCAAAGACGGCGAAGCGGCAAGAGTGGTCTATCTCACCAACGCGTTGGGCCAGCGCGTGTTCAAGAGCGTCACGCAAGCCGAACAAACGCTGCCCGATGAAACGACGCTGGACGCGGGCTTCATCGCCTGGCTCAAGAAATCGTTCGGCTGGCTGTTCACCGCCAGCAACACGACAACAGTTGCGGGCCTCGGCACGGCATACGTCTATGGCGACGGCCCCATCCCCGCATGGGCGATGCTGGGCGAGTACGACAACGGAAGCGCAGTGGGCAAGGGCCGCACAGAATACATCTGGCTGC
>NZ_WJBU01000039.1 GCF_009646335.1 Caenimonas koreensis DSM 17982
TGAACCGCCCCGGTATTTGAGGAGGCTCTTTCATTTGAGAAGATTGAGCCATTATGAGGAAGTCAAAGTTTTCACCCGAGGTGCAGGATCGTGCAGTACGCATGGTCTTCGACGCCAAGGACCAATACCCGTCGCAATGGGCGGCGATTGAATCCATCGCGACCAAGATCGGCTGCACGCCGCAGACGCTACTTCGCTGGGTGCGCCAGGGCGAGCGTGACAGTGGCGCGCGCGAAGGGCTCACGACGGCCGACCAGCAGCGCGTCAAAGAACTCGAGCGCGAGGTGCGCGAGTTGCGCCGTGCCAACGAGATCTTGAAGTTGGCCGGCGCGTATTTCGCCCAGGCGGAGCTCGACCGCCGCTTGAAGTCGTAATGCCATTCGTGGACGAGCATCGCTCGCGCTTCGGGGTCGAGCCGATCTGCAAGACGTTGCAGATCGCCCCGTCGGCATATTGGCGCGAAGCAGCACGCCGACGCGATTCGGCTGTGAGCCCGCCCAGGCGCCGGCGCGATGCGAAGTTGATGCCCGAGATCGAGCGCGTGTGGAACGCCAACATGCGCGTGTACGGTGCTGACAAGGTCTGGAAGCAACTCAATCGCGAGCGCATCGAAGTGGCGCGCTGCACGGTCGAGAGGCTCATGCGCAAGCTGGGACTGCAAGGTGCGATGCGAGGCAAGCGCGTGCGCACCACCGTGCCGGACACGAAGGCGCCATGCCCGCTGGACCGCGTCAACCGACAGTTCCGCGCCGAGCGACCCAACCAGCTGTGGGTCAGCGACTTCACCTACGTCTCGACTTGGCAAGGCTTTGTGTACGTGGCCTTCGTGATCGACGTGTTCGCCCGGCGCATCGTCGGCTGGCGAGTGAGCTCCTCGATGCACACCGACTTTGTGCTCGATGCGCTGGAGCAGGCGCTGTACGCGCGGCGTGGCGAGCGCGAAGGCGATCTGGTCCATCACTCCGACAGGGGCTCGCAATACGTGTCGATCCGCTATACCGAGCGGCTGGCTGAAGCCGGAATCGAGCCTTCGGTGGGCAGCAAAGGCGACAGCTACGACAACGCGCTGGCCGAGACGATCAACGGGCTGTACAAGGCCGAATTGATCCATCGCCGTGCACCTTGGAAGACCCGCGAGGCGCTCGAGATTGCAACGCTCGAATGGGTCTCGTGGTTCAACCACCATCGTTTGCTCGAATCGATCGGCTACATCCCGCCGGCCGAAGCCGAGGCGAACTACTGGCGCGCACAACGCGGGTTGAACGATGAATACATCGGTCCAACCGGGGGGCCTCCGGCGGCCCCTGCGGGGGGCTTAAAGAAAGGAAAATACAAGAGCCGAATTCAGCAGACCATGCAGGTCTGACTTACATCAACCGGTCTCCTCGAAACCCGGGGCGGTTCA
>NZ_WJBU01000040.1 GCF_009646335.1 Caenimonas koreensis DSM 17982
TGACCTTGCCCCTGTTTGACGAATCCCTTAACCGAGCTTGTTAAGCGGACTTCTTTTCCTGGGCCGCCAACCAGTTTCTCTCATGCTGCATTGGGCTCACGTACCCCAGCGTCGAATGCAGCCTCGTGGCGTTGTAGAACGCCAGCCAGTCCATCACCTCCGATTGTGCCGCTTGGCGCGTCTCGAATCGTTTGCCATGCAGCCGTGCGCGCTTGAGCGACCCCCACAGGCTTTCGGTCGGAGCGTTGTCCCAGCAATCGCCCTTGCGGCTCATCGAGCTGACCATGCCATAGGCTTTCAGCGCTCGCTGGAAGTCCTTGCCGCAGTACTGGCTGCCGCGGTCGGTGTGCACGATGAGGCCTTTGGCCGGCTTTCGTCGGAACCACGCCATTCGCAGCGCATCGATCACCAACTCACTCGTCATCCTCGGCGCGATCGCCCAACCCACCACCTGGCGGCTGAACAGGTCCAGCATCACCGCCAAGTACAGCCAGCCTTCGGCGGTGTCGATGTAGGTGATGTCGCTGGTCCAGGTTTCGTTTGGCCGCGTCGGCGCGAAGTTGCGCGCCACCAGGTTCGCCGCCACAGGCAGGTTGTGAGCGGAGTTCGTCGTCGCTTTGAACTTGCGCTTTGTGCGTGCCCTGATGCCGTGCTGCTTCATCAGCTTTCGAACGCGCTCCTTGCCCACGCGCATGCCGCGCGCCAGCAGCTCCTTCCACATCCGCGGCCAGCCGTACTCGCCTTTGACTTCGGCGTGGATCGCCTTGATGTGCACCAGCAATGCGTCGTTGCTCATGCCGCGCCGCTGCGCTTTGCTCGGCTCCTTGGCAGTCTGGCGCTGTCTCCACTGATGAAAGCCGCTCGCGCTGACCTCCAGCTGCACGCACACCAGCGAGATCGGCCACACGTGGCGCTTCGACTCGATGAAGGCGTACTTCACTTCGACTCCCTTGCGAAGTACGCCGCCGCTTTTTTTACGATGTCGAGCTCCATCTTCGTTCGCGCCAGCTCCGCTCGCAGCCGCGCCAACTCCATTTGCTCGTCACTCACCGGCTTGCTGCCAGGCCCTCCAAGCTTTCCTGCACGCTGCGCGGCCTGCCAGTTGTGCAGCGTGCTCGGCCCCACCCCCAGCACCGCCGATACCACTGCTACGCTTTGTCCAGCAGCAATCTGCCTCAGCGCCTCCAGCTTGAATTCGAGCGTGTACCTCGCCCTCGGCTTCTTACCCATTTGTCGTTTCTCCTTGCCAAATTACACCTCAGCAAGGAATCCGTTTTTCGGGGGCAAGGTCA
>NZ_WJBU01000041.1 GCF_009646335.1 Caenimonas koreensis DSM 17982
TGACCTGCCCCCTTCCACCCTGCCAATCAAACTTTGGAAGTCCGGGGTTTCAAGGTTAATCGATTGCTCGATCGGTTGATGATCGAACTGCATCGCCTGCGCGCAGGCGATGCAGTTCGGCGAATCGTGCCGGCGGGATGCGGCCGATGCTGCTGTGGGGCCGCACCTCGTTGTAGTCCTTTCTCCATGCGGCGATCACGACGCGCGCTTGCGGCAAGGTCTGGAACCAGTGTTCATTCAGGCACTCGTCCCTGAACTTGCCGTTGAAGCTCTCGATGTAGCCGTTCTGCATCGGCCGACCCGGCTCGATCAGGAGGTGCCTCACCCCGCGTGCCTGCGCCCATGCGATGAACGCTCTGCTGGTGAACTCCGGCCCGTTGTCGGTTCGCACCGCTGCCGGGTAACCACGGAACGTGGCCGCTTGATCGAGCGCGCGCGTGACGTACACGCCGCCCATGCCGAAGTCCGTGACTATGTCCACGCACTCGTGGCTGAAGTCGTCGGCCACCGTCAGGCATCGGATACGCCGGCCGCTGGCCAGGCTGTCGCTGACGAAGTCCATGCTCCAGACCTCGTTGACACGCTGCGCAAGCTGCAGCGGCACGCGCTCGCTCGTTGGGCGCTTGGCCTTCTTGCGCTTGCGCACCGACAGACTCGCTTCGCTATACAGGCGATACACGCGCTTGTGGTTCACGTCCGGGAACTGCGGGCGCAGCATGTCGTGCACGCGCCGATAACCAAACCGCCTTCGTGCATGCGCGATCTCCACGATCTGCGCACTCAGTTGCTGATTCAATTGGGTCTCCACAGGTGGGTTGCGATAGCAGTCGCGCGACAGCCCCACGAGGCGGCACGCACGGCGCTCGGACAGGTCGTACTGCTGGACCATTGCCTCGATCGCTGCGCGCCGCGCTCGTGGGGCTAGCGCTTTACCCCGAAGACGCCCTTGAGTGCGTGGATGTCCAGGTGCGCTTCGGCCAGCAACTTCTTGAGCTTGGCGTTCTCGCTCTCCAGCTCGCGCAGCCGCTTGGCTTCAGACACCTGCATGCCGGCGTACTTGCTGCGCCAGTTGTAGAACGTCTGATCGCTGAAGCCACCCTTGCGGCACAACTCCTTGACCGGGATCCCCGCTTCTGCCTGCCGCAGAAAACCGATGATCTGTTCCTCTGTGAATCTGCTCTTTTTCATGTCCGCCATTCTCCGGGTTGACGGACTTCGCCAAGTTCAGGTTGGCACGGCAGGGCGGGGGCAGGTCA
>NZ_WJBU01000042.1 GCF_009646335.1 Caenimonas koreensis DSM 17982
GCCACGACGCCCGAGCCCACGGTCTTGCCGCCTTCGCGAATAGCGAAGCGCAGGCCTTCCTGCATGGCGATCGGGTTGATCAGCTTCACGGTGATCGAGACGTTGTCGCCCGGCATCACCATCTCTTTGTCCTTGGGCAGCTCAATCGCACCCGTCACGTCCGTCGTGCGGAAGTAAAACTGCGGGCGATAGTTGTTGAAGAACGGCGTGTGACGACCACCTTCGTCCTTGCTCAGCACATACACCTCAGCGGTGAAGTGCGTATGCGGCTTGATCGAGCCCGGCTTGCACAGCACTTGGCCGCGCTGCACTTCTTCGCGCTTCGTGCCGCGCAGCAAAATGCCCACGTTGTCACCCGCTTGACCTTGGTCCAGCAGCTTGCGGAACATCTCCACGCCCGTGCACGTCGTCTTGACCGTCGGCACAATGCCCACAATCTCGATTTCCTCGCCAACCTTCACGATCCCGCGCTCCACGCGACCCGTCACCACCGTGCCACGGCCAGAGATCGAGAACACGTCTTCCACCGGCATCAGGAACGCACCGTCAATTGCGCGCTCGGGCTGCGGGAAGTAGCTGTCCATCGCATCGGCCAGCTTCATGATCGCCTGCTCGCCCAGCTCGCCCTTGTCGCCTTCCATCGCCAGCTTCGCGCTGCCGTGGATGATCGGGGTGTCGTCGCCAGGGAAGTCGTACTTCGACAGAAGCTCGCGCACTTCCATCTCCACCAGCTCCAGCAGCTCGGCGTCATCAACCATGTCGCACTTGTTCAGGAACACGATGATGTAGGGAACACCCACCTGGCGAGCCAGCAGGATGTGCTCGCGCGTCTGGGGCATCGGGCCGTCAGCGGCCGAGCACACCAAAATCGCACCGTCCATCTGCGCCGCGCCCGTGATCATGTTCTTCACATAGTCAGCGTGACCCGGGCAGTCCACGTGTGCGTAGTGGCGATTGGCCGTCTCGTACTCCACGTGCGCCGTGTTGATCGTGATGCCGCGTGCCTTCTCTTCAGGCGCCGCATCGATCTGGTCATAGGCCTTGGCCTCACCACCAAACTTCGACGCCAAAATCGTCGTGATCGCCGCCGTCAGCGTCGTCTTGCCATGGTCCACGTGACCAATCGTGCCCACGTTCACGTGGGGCTTGGTCCGCTCAAACTTGCCTTTTGCCATTTTTCGAATCTCC
>NZ_WJBU01000003.1 GCF_009646335.1 Caenimonas koreensis DSM 17982
GCCCCCCGCACGGCCGCGGCCCACCCCGAACAATGAAGGCCGCGGCCCACCCCCGAACGCAACGAACAAAAAAGCCAGCGTTACTTCAACTCAAACGCAGGAAGCTTCTTTGCAACAGGAACGTTTTTCAACGTCACGTAAACCGGCACCCCGTCCTTGAAGCGCGGATAGTCCTCACCCTGAATCAGTGGCAAGAGATAACGCTTGCACTTGGGCGTGATACCGAAACCATCGGGCGTGATGAAGTCGCGCGGCATGAATTTTTCGACGTTGGCGACCTTGGACAACTGCGCCATGCCGATCTTGTATTTGTACGGCTTGTCGCTGATGCGATCGACCGTTGGCATCACGGCGTTGTGGCCCTTCAACGCGAGCTTGACGGCGGCCTGGCCTAGTTCGTAAGCCTGCTTCACGTCAGTCTTGCTGGCGATGTGCCGCGCTGCGCGCTGCAGGTAGTCGGCCACAGCCCAATGGAACTTGTAGCCGTGCGCCTGCTTGATCATGTTGGCCACAACAGGCGCCGCACCGCCGAGCTGCGCATGACCGAATGCGTCGCGCGTGCCTTGCTCTGCCAGGAACTTGCCGTCGGCGTAGTGGCAGCCTTCGCTCACCACCACGGTGACGTAGCCGTGCTTTTCAACCAGTGTCTTCGCGCGTGCGAGGAACTTCTTCTCGTCGAACACGACCTCGGGGAACAGCACGATGACGGGAATGCCGTGGTCTTCGATCAAGCCACCCGCTGCCGCGATCCAGCCTGCATGGCGGCCCATCACTTCCATGACGAACACCTTTGTCGATGTCTTGGCCATCGAGCGGACGTCGAACGATGCTTCGAGCGCGGACACCGCCACGTACTTCGCAACGGAGCCAAAGCCGGGGCAGCAGTCGGTGATCGGCAAGTCGTTGTCCACCGTCTTGGGCACGTGGATGGCCTGGATGGGGTAGCCCATCGCTTCAGACAACTGGCTCACCTTGTAGCAAGTGTCGGCCGAGTCGCCGCCGCCGTTGTAGAAGAAGTAGCCGATGTCATGCGCCTTGAACACTTCGATCAAGCGCTCGTACTCGCGCTTGTTCGCTTCGAGCGACTTCAGCTTGAAGCGGCACGAGCCGAAAGCGCCTGACGGCGTGGAGCGCAGCGCTGCGATAGCCGACGCGGACTCCTTGCTCGTGTCGATCAGGTCTTCGGTCAGAGCGCCGATGATGCCGTTGCGGCCGGCGTACACCTTGCCGATTTTGGCTTTGTTCGCGCGCGCCGTTTCAATCACGCCGCAGGCAGATGCGTTGATCACGGCGGTCACACCGCCGGACTGTGCGTAAAAGGCGTTCCTCTTTTTGGTGGCCATGTTGGGTCTCTCAGTCTTCACTCAGGGCGCGCGTGACGACTTCACGCGTGTCGTTGCTCAGGTCAGGCTTGGCAGCCACTCGCGCAATTGCTTCGCGTGCGGCACTGCGCATTGGCTCGGCAAGCTTCTTCCAGCGGTCGAGCGCGCGGGCGAGGCGTGCTGCGACTTGTGGGTTGATGGCGTCGAGCTCGATCACCTTGTCGGACCAGAACACGTAGCCCGCGGCGTCGGCGCGGTGGAAGGCGCCCGGGTTGGCGCTGCAGTAGCTGAAGATCACGCTGCGCGCACGGTTGGGGTTGCGCATGCTGAAGTCAGGGTGCGTCATCAACTGCTTGACGATGGGCAGGATGTTGCCGCCACGGTCGGTCGCGCCGGCTTGCAGCGCAAACCACTTGTCGATGACCAGTGCCTCGTCCTTGAACATGGCGTGGAAGCGTTGCAGCGCTTGCGCGGCCAGGTCGCTGCCGCTCGTGACGAGCGCGGCCAGCGCATTGAAGCGGTCGGTCATGTTGCCGGCATCCTTGAAGCGCTGCAGCGCCTTGCCCGGCCACACCGTGTCGCCGCTCGTGCGCGCGGCAATGCACAGCATCGCAAGCGCAAGGCCCGTCAGCGCGCGCCGGCCAGACGACAGCGAGTCGGGCTTGTAGGCGCCGTTCTCGTGATGCGCCTCGAAGGCCCATTCCCAGTCAGCGTGCAAGGCGGTGGCAAGTTGCGCGCGCAGTGCTTCGCGCACAGCGTGGATGCGCTGCGGATCGACAACGTCGAGTTGCTCGGCGACATACGTCTCCGACGGGAGCGTGAGAGCGAGCTCCTTGAATGCAGCGTCGAGCTTCGGGTGGCGCAGCACCGAGCGCATTGCTTCGATGTAGCGCGCGTCGAGCTTCATGTCGGCGACTGCAAGCGCGTCCTGGCTGATGAATGCCATCATCCGATTGAGCGCGAGGCGCTGGCCTGCTTCCCAGCGGTTGAACGGATCGGTGTCGTGTTCGAGCAGCGCGAGCAGTTGCTCGTCGGTGTACGCAAAGTCGAGAATCACCGGCGCGCTGAACCCGCGAAGGATCGACGGCACGGGCTCCGCTTGCAGTCCCGTGAAGGTCAGCGTTTCAGATTCCTGCGTGAGCACGTGCATGCTGCTGGCAACCTCGCTGCCGTCGGCGCTGATCAGGCCGAGTGAGATCGGGATGACGAACGGTTCTTTCACGGCCTGGCCCGGCGTGGGCGCGCAGCTTTGCGAGAGCGTGAGGCTGTAGGTGCCCGACGCGCCGTCGAAGCTGCCCACGGCTTTCACGCGCGGCGTGCCCGCCTGCGAATACCAGCGCTTGAACTGCGGCAGCAGTTGCGCGAGCTTCGAATCGGGGTTGGCATCGGCAATCGCCTGCGTGAAGTCGTCGCACGTCACGGCGCTGCCGTCATGACGCTGGAAGTACAGGTCCATGCCCTTGCGAAAACCCTCGCGGCCCAAAGGATCGGATGGTCCCGAGGCGACCATGGTTTGCTGCATGCGAACGACTTCGGCACCTTTTTCGTACACCGTCACGGTGTAGAAATTGTTGATCTCCAGATACTGGTCGGGGCGGATCGGATGCGCCATCGGGCCTGCGTCTTCCGGGAACTGCGCGGTGCGCAGCACACGCACGTCTTCAATGCGTTTAACAGCGCGCGCCGACGCTTCGCTTGCCAGGTCCATGCTGAACTCCTGGTCGCGAAAGACGGTGAGGCCTTCCTTGAGCGAGAGCTGGAACCAGTCGCGGCAGGTGATGCGATTGCCCGTCCAGTTGTGGAAGTACTCATGGCCCACGACGGATTCGATGTTGCCGAAATCAGTGTCCGTGGCCGTGGCCTGGTTCGCGAGGACGTACTTCGAGTTGAAGATGTTCAGGCCCTTGTTTTCCATCGCGCCCATGTTGAAGTCGCTGGTGGCGACGATCATGAAGCGCTCCAGGTCGAGCGACAGGCCAAAGCGTGCTTCGTCCCAGGCAACAGAGGCCATCAGCGAATTCATCGCATGCTCGGTCTTGTCGAGATCGCCGGGGCGCACGTACACCTGCAGCAAGTGCTCCTTGCCCGCACGCGACGTGATGCGCTGCTCGCGTGCAACCAGCTGGCCTGCCACGAGAGCGAAGAGGTAGCTCGGCTTTTTGAACGGATCGACCCATTTCGCGAAGTGGCGGCCATCGTCGAGCGTGCCTTGCTCGACCAGGTTGCCGTTGGACAAGAGCACCGGGTACTTCGATTTGTCGGCGCGCAGCAGCACCGTGTAGCTCGCCATCACATCAGGACGGTCGAGGAAGTAGGTGATGCGGCGAAAGCCCTCGGCTTCGCACTGTGTGTAGAACGAGTCGCCGCTGGTGTACAGGCCAGAGAGCTTGGTGTTCTTGGCAGGCGCACAGGTGGTGAAGATTTCCAGCTCGAACACGTCGTTGCCGGCGGGCAGGTTTTCCAGCACGAGCTGGCTGTCTTCCATCTTGAACGACGTGCCTTGCCCGTTGACCAGCACGCGCGACAGGTTCAGCTCCTCGCCATCGAGCCGCAGCGCCTGCGGCACCACGTGCGGGTTGCGCCGCATCTTCATCTTGTTGAGGACGCGCGTCTTGGCGGGGTCGAGGTCGAAGCAGAGATCGACGCTGTCGATCCAGAAGGCGGGCTCCTGGTAGTCGGACCGGTGGATCACGCTTGTTTGTCCTTCACGCATAAAGGCTCTCCAGAAAATTGTGTTTTATCAACTCGTCGTAGTCGCGCACTTGCGCCACTACGTGCGGACCAGCCAGGTCATGCGGCCGGTGACTCGTGCATACGGCAACAGCCCGCATGCCTGCGCGCCGTGCGGCTTCGATGCCGAACGGTGCGTCTTCAAACACGATGCATTCTTGCGCTGCAACGCCCATGCGGCGTGCGGCTTCCAGGAAGATGGCCGGCTCGGGTTTGCCAGGCAGCCCTTCGTCGCCGCCGACGACGGCGTCGGGCGATGGCCGCATCTTCAGGTGCGAGAAGGCGAAGGCGATGTTGTGCTTGTCGCCGGCAGTGCCCACGCCAACCTTCAGCCCGCGCGTCATGGCCTCGCCCGCGAAGCGCCTGAAGCCAGCCACTTCAGCAAACACGGGTGTGAACAGCTCGCGATAGATCGCTTCCTTCTCGCTGATCAGCGCCATCGCCTCGTCGATGTCCATCTCGCGCCCGAACACTTCATGCATGCACTCGACGCCGGTGCGGCCCGTGGTGCGGCGCAGGAGTTCGGCCGGCTCCATCTCGATGCCGTGGCGGCGCGTGAACTCGAACCAGCTCTTCGCATGAAAAGGCATGGAGTCGATCATCGTGCCGTCCATGTCGAAGATGAAGGCCCCCACGGTCGGCCACTGCGTGACCTCCCCGCCCCCCGAGGGGGCGCTCGCGCCTTGGGGCGGCCCGGCGGCGCTCAAGGCACTCTTTTTCATACGCCTTGCTTCAGCGAGGCCTCGATGAACTGGTCGAGGTCGCCATCGAGCACTTTCTGCGTCGCGGAGATTTCAACGCCCGTGCGCAAGTCCTTGATGCGGCTGTTGTCCAGCACGTAGCTGCGAATCTGGTGACCCCAGCCCACATCGGTCTTGGTGTCTTCGAGCTTTTGCTGCTCTTCCATCTTCTTGCGCATCTCGTGGTCATACAGGCGAGAGCGCAGGCGCTTCCACGCGACGTCACGGTTGCTGTGCTGGCTGCGGCTGTCCTGGCACTGCACGACGATGTTCGTGGGGATGTGCGTCAGGCGCACCGCTGAGTCGGTCTTGTTGATGTGCTGGCCGCCCGCGCCGGAGGCGCGATAGGTGTCAACGCGCACGTCCGCCGGGTTGATGTCGATCTCGATCGAATCATCGATTTCCGGATAGACGAACACACTCGCAAAGCTCGTGTGGCGGCCACCCGAAGAATCGAAGGGCGACTTGCGCACCAGGCGGTGCACGCCGGTTTCGGTGCGCAGCAGGCCGTAGGCGTAGTCGCCTTCAAGTTTGATCGTCGCGCTCTTGATGCCTGCCGTGTCGCCGGGCGATTCGTCTTCGACCGTGGTCTTGAAGCCCTTGCGCTCGGCGTATTTCAGGTACTGGCGCAGCAGCATCGAAGCCCAGTCGCACGCCTCGGTGCCGCCTGCGCCGGCCTGGATGTCCAGGAAGGCATTGAGCGGATCGGCGGGCTTGTTGAACATGCGGCGGAACTCGAGGTCTTTCACATCCTTCTCGAGCTTGTCGCCTTCGGCTTCGATGGTGGCAAGGCCTGCCTCGTCGCCTTCTTCCTTGCTCATCTCGAACAACTCGAGGTTGTCGGCGAGCTCACTGGTCAGGTTGGTGAGCATCACGACGACGCCCTCCAGCTGCTTTTTCTCGCGGCCCAGTTCCTGGGCTTTCTTGGGGTCGTTCCAGACCTGCGGGTCTTCGAGCGATGCGTTGACGGTTCTCAGGCGTTCCGATTTGGCATCGAAGTCAAAGATACCCCCGGAGATCTTGCGTGCGGGTGGCGAGGTCGGCGAGCTTGGCGCCGATCTGGTTGATGCGTTCTGCTTCCATTTTTTTGGTGTCCCGGGAAAGAGGACGATTTTCGCATGCCTTACTGACCCACCGCTCCCAGCTGGGCCTGCGCGCCGCGATTGCCCATGGCCGAAGCGCGCTCCAGCCAGCGCACCGCCAGCATCGTGTCGCGCGGGGCCGTTGCCCCCTGGAGGTAGGCGACGCCCAGGAAGTAGCTCATCTCGCTGCGGCCGAAGTGGATGCCGTCCGCGGTCGATTTGCCGGAGCGTTTCACCACGGCCGGCACGTCGCCCTGGCCATTGGCGTAAGCCTGCATCTGCGCCACTGTCGTGGTGAAGAACCGGTCGCGCGCTTTCAGGGCCAGCGCCTTGTTGGCCTGCGTGGCGATCAGTTCATCGGCCAGCACGGGCAGCGCTTCAAAGGGCGTCATCCCCGGGCGCATGCGAGGTGAATACCAGGCGCGCAGCATGACCTTGTCGAGCGCAAGAAGCCCGTCCATCCTGCCGGCGGAATAGCTGAGCACCGTCAGCCCCGAGGGATGGCCGCGCACGCCCATGACATGCATGGCCTCGTGATAGGCGCAACGCCATGCGTCCTTGTTGCGCATCTGGACGGTGGCGCTCTCAATGCGGGTCTCGGTTTTGAAGTTGAGCAGCGTCACGCAGGGCTGGTTGTCCTGCAGGGCCGTGTCGGGAACGACTTCAATGTTGAGGTTCGCCTGTTGCTCGGCAGCGGGCAGCTCGCTCACGTCAACAAGCCGCACGCGGGCCTGGTCCGTCACGGCGTGCAACGCCTCCATGGTGCGGGCCTTGTAGGCTGCTGCGTTGACACCGTGGATGCGCACACGCACATCGTTTTCCCAGCGCACGATGCGCGTCGGTGTGCCGCTTTGGTGCCAGAGCACCTCCCATAGCGAACCCATGCCCTGGTCGAACTCGTCGGCAAACGCCCCCAGGGGCAGCAACAAGCCCAGCAACAGTCCCCAACAACTTCTGCGCATCCGTCACCCCGAACACTTGTGGTGAAAAGGAGTGTGGGGTAGGAGCTCTCCTACGACAAGCGCTGTTACTTCTCCTACAAGCGGCAGCAGGCTCAGCGTGAATTTGTCTCGAATGCTTCAGCAGCGAACTCTTCAATAAGCGCTGCGACTTGCCGGGGCTGGTCGTGGTGCAGCATGTGGCCGGCGTCTTCGACGCGTGCGATCCTCACACTCGGGACTGACTTCAGCCGTTCGTGGTACTCGGCCAGCGAGTACTTGCCCTGCCACCACGTGTCCAGGCTGTTTTCACTGCTTTCCACCGCGAGCGTCGGGGCGGTGATCGACTTGTAGATCTCCAGCACTTCATCGACGCGGAAGAGCTGCGCGTTGGTGATCTTGTGGGCTGCATCGCCCAGGATGCGCCACTTGCCTTCACCGTCGGGTGCGGCCCATTCCTGCGCGAGCCAGTCGGCCTTGTCTTGCGTGAGGCGCTTGTTGGTTTTCATGAGCCTTGCTGCAACGCCGGCGGCGCTGTCATAGGGCTTGAGCGCCATCTCGCCGCGATGGAATGCCTTGAGCTCGTCCATCCACTTCGCGTAGCGCTTGGGCGCCTGCGAAGGCCGGGTGGCGGCCATGCCAAAGCCTTCGAGGTTCACGAGCCTGCGCACGCGAGCGGGGCGCGAGCCGGTGTAGAGCATCACGACATTGCCGCCCAGGCTGTGGCCCACGAGATTCACGGGCGCGTCGGGCGAGTAGTGGTCGAGCAGGAAGTCGAGGTCGGCCAGGTAGTCGGGGATCCAGTAGTTGTCCACGGGTGCGCCTTCTGTGAGGCCGTAGCCGCGCCAGTCGGGTGCGATCACGTAGTGGTCATGCTTGAACGCGTCCACGACGAACTGCCAGGAGGCCGCCACGTCCATCCAGCCATGCACCATCACGAGTGGCACCTTGCCGGGCGCCGGCTCGCCCCACACGCGCACGTGGTACTTCAGATTGCGGATGGGGACAAACTCGCTGCGTGCAATGTTCTTCGCTTGGTACATTCGGCTGATCATAAGTAGCCGGGGGTCATCGCGTGAGTCAAACCAGCGACAACTATGCGCAGATGCATGCAGCCTTCGGCTGGAAGGTGCCTGAGTACTTCAACATCGCGCAAGCCTGCTGCGCGCGCTGGGCGAGCCAGCCCGATGCGATCGAGCGCACGGCGATTCGCGCGCATGGCACGGCGGCAGGCACTGAATTTCTCTCCTATCTGGAACTGCAGGTGCGCGCCAATGCACTGAGCCACTTGCTGGTGACGCTGGGGGTCCAGCGCGGGGACCGCGTGGCGGTGGTGATGCCGCAGCGCTTTGAAACAGCGATTGCCTACATGGCGATTTTCCAGATGGGTGCAGTGGCGATGCCGCTGTCGATCCTGTTCGGGCCTGAGGCGCTTGAATATCGTTTGCAAGACAGCGAAGCGGTGGTGGCGATCTGCGACGAGCAGTCGGTGGTGAACCTGCAGGAAGTGCGGGGGCGCTGTGCGCACTTGCGCACGTTGATCGGTGTGGGCGATGCTGGTGCGAAGGCCGATGTGCCTTACGAAGCTGCGTTGGCCGGACAGCCCACCCGGTTCGAAGCCGTGAAGACGAAGGCAGACGAAGGCGCCGTGCTGATATACACGAGCGGCACGACCGGCCCGCCCAAGGGAGCGTACCTGGCGCATCGCGCCATCATCGGCAATTTGCCGGGCTTCGTGTGCAGCCAGAACTGGTTCGGCTTTGCGCATTCGCCCAACAGCGATGCCGTGTTCTGGTCGCCTGCGGACTGGGCGTGGACGGGCGGCTTGATGGATGCGCTGCTGCCTTCGCTGTACTTCGGCAGGCCCATCGTTGCGTACAACGGCCGCTTCAGCCCGGAGCTGGCTTTCACGCTCATGCAGGAGCATGGCGTGACGCACACGTTCCTGTTCCCGACGGCACTCAAGGCGATGATGAAGGCCTACCCACGCCCGCGCGAGCACTTCCGCTTGCAGTTGCAAGCGATGATGAGTGCGGGTGAAGCAGTGGGCGATGCCGTGTTTGCCTATTGCCAGGAACAGCTCGGCATCACCGTCAATGAAATGTTCGGCCAGACCGAGATCAACTACATCGTCGGCAATTGCGCGATGAATGGCGACACATCACGCGGCATTGGCTGGCCCGCGCGGCCCGGCAGCATGGGTCGGCCCTATCCGGGGCACCGCGTGGCGGTGATCGACGATGAAGGCAATGAGTGTGAGGTGGGTGTGCCTGGCGATGTGGCGTTGAACCGCTTCGACGTGCATGGCGACCCCGACCCGATCTTTTTTCTCGGCTACTGGAAGAACGACACCGCCACGCGCAACAAGTTCACCGGCGACTGGTGCCGCACGGGCGATCTCGCCACGCGTGATGCCGATGGCTACCTCTGGTACCAAGGCCGTGCAGATGACGTGTTCAAGGCGGCGGGCTATCGAATCGGGCCCAGCGAAATCGAGAACTGCCTGGTCAAGCATCCGGCAGTGATCAATGCCGCCGTTGTGCCCAAGCCGGACAAGGAGCGCGGCGCGGTGGTGAAAGCTTTTGTGGTGCTCGCGCCGGGATTTGCCGGCAACGATGAACTCGTCGCGCAACTGCAGGCGCACGTGAAGGGCAAGCTCGCACCCTACGAATATCCGAAAGAGATCGAGTTCATCGACGCGCTGCCGATGACCACCACGGGCAAAGTTCAGCGCAAGGAATTGCGCCTGCGCGAGGAAGCGAAGGCGAGGGCCGCGTAGGCCTTCTGGCGCGTGATGCGTGATGCGGGGGGGAATTCGATTATTCTGCGCATCCACTCCAACGCTTGCGGTTCATCTTCCATGCAAAAAATCCAACTCGGCACCAGCAGCCTGCAGGTCACGCCGATCTGCCTTGGCACCATGACGTTCGGCGAGCAGGTCGATGAACCCACGTCGCACGCCATTCTCAACAGGTCGCTTGAGCGCGGCATCAACTTCATCGACACCGCAGAGATGTATTCGGTGCCGACACGGCAGGAAACCTACGGCGCGACGGAAACAATCATCGGCAACTGGTTCGAGAAAAATCCAGGTGCACGCAACAAGCTGGTGCTCGCGACCAAAGTTGCCGGCCCGTCGCGCGGCATGCCGTGGGTGCGTGCAGGCGAAGGCATGACGGCGGCCGACATCATCGCGTCGTGCAACAACTCGCTCAAGCGCCTGAAGACCGACGTGATCGATCTCTATCAAATTCACTGGCCCGAGCGCAATGTGCCCGCGTTCGGCCAGCTGTACTACGACCCAACGAAGGAGCGCACCGTCACGTCGATTCATGAGCAGCTCGAAGCATTCGACCAGCTCGTGAAGGCAGGCAAAGTCCGCTACATCGGCTTGTCGAATGAGACGCCTTATGGCGTGCATGAATTCATCCGCCTGGCCGAGCAACACAACTTGCCGCGCGTGGCGACCGTGCAGAACGTGTATTGCCTGATCAGCCGCCATCTTGAAAATGGTCTGGATGAGACGATGAAGCGGCTCAACGTGTCGCTGCTCGCGTATTCGCCATTGGGCTTTGGTTTGCTCACGGGCAAGTATGACGAGTCGGGTGCTGAGGGCCCGGATGCGCCCAAGCTGGCGCGTCTGGGCAAGTTCGAGAGCGTGCGCAAGGGCCGCTGGGGCCGTGAGGAGGCGCTGGTGGCTGCGCGCAAGTACAACGCACTGGCACGCGCCAACGGCATGACGCCGACGCAGATGGCGCTGGCGTTCTGCTACACGAAGTGGCAAGTGGCGAGCACCATCATCGGTGTGACGAGCATTGCGCAGCTCGACGAGGACGTCGATGCATGGGGCACCACGCTGTCGCCCGAAGTGCTCGCGCAGATCGACGCGATTCGCAAGACGGATCGCGATCCGGCGCATTGAGCGGCCCGCAAATCGCACCCCGCACATGGGTCAATTCAAACGACCTGCTGCGGATCAGGGCGCCCATGCGGCTCGCTCATCATTTGTAAAAAGCGGTGGTACGCGACCGGATCGGATTCGCTGACTTCGAAGTTGAGCTGGCGACGGGCGATGTCAAACACGTGCATGCCCGACTTCGGTCCTTCGGTGACCTCTACCAGGACATGGTCTGCACGCGCATCACGCATATGCGCTTGTTGGCGCTCGCCGGCGTTGTTGATTACTACGATCGCGGGGCGTTGGTCTTCGCGCAGAGCCATAAGCGCTGATATGCGAGCGAGATCCGACTCAGCCGGGTGGGGTGAGGTGCCCATGAGTGACTCGTTCGCGGCGACTCGGGCTTCTAGCCCTTTGGTATCCGCCTGGCATGGTCCATCGGTCTGATCCCATTCACTGAAGTCTTGACCCAACAGGAATTCGCCATTTGTCGCGTCGAAGCTATAGAGTTGGCCGTCGGCCAAGATCTCGACGGTGATGTCAAATCCGTCCATCGAATGGATCTTGACTGGAATCAAGTCGCCATCTGTGTCCTCAATGAAGGCGGGAGGCCGATCAGATTCGTTCCACGCAAGATGTCGCGCGGTTGTTTGGTAGTTGAGGTGTGGCGTCGTCTCATAGCTGCCAAGCAGATGCGCGGGTGGCCTTTGACGCAAGTAATCCGCTGCTATTTTTGCCAGGTCCTTTGGCAGAACGGTTGCAGACGTGATCGCGTTAGTGACTTCCTGCGGGGAAATCGGGACTTGTTGTTTGTTGCTTGCGATAGGCTCCATGAGTTGGTTCCGTGGTTTGCTCTAGGGGGCTCTGAGCAACTTCGTGGCACGCGCGTGCTTTAGGTTCCAATGCGGCACCGAAAAGGGCGTGGATTCCTGCGCAACGAACCGTTTGGCGGCGTTCACTTTCAACACTGCCCCTTTGGTAGCGGCCGATGACAAAATGAAAGTCATGGCAAAGAAAGACCACGTCAGCGAAACACCAGCCACAGCCTTCCTCAAGGCGAACGGTGTCGCATTCACCGAGCATCCGTATGAATACCTCGAACACGGCGGCGCGCAACACAGCGCGCAGGTGTTGGGATTCGATCCGTTCATGGTCGTGAAGACGCTCGTGATGGAAGACGAAAAGGCGAAGCCGCTGCTCGTGTTGATGCACGGCAATCGCACTGTGTCGACAAAGAATCTCGCGCGGCAGATCGGCGTGAAGTCGGTGGAGCCGTGCAAGCCCGAAGTCGCCAACCGGCACAGCGGCTACCTCGTGGGAGGCACTTCGCCGTTCGGCACGCGCAAGGCGATGCCGGTGTACGTCGAAGAGACGATCCTCGCGTTGCCGCGCATCCTGATCAACGGCGGCAGGCGCGGCTATCTCGTGGGCCTCGATCCGCTGGTGGCCCAACGCCTGCTCGACGCACAGGCTGTGAACTGCGCGCTGGCAGAATAGCGGCTCCATGTAGCGACTCCTGCCGGAGCCTCCTCGCGTGCAACAGCTCTATCCCCTCTTCGCCATCCTCGCCGCCTACCTGGTGGGCTCACTCGCCTTTGCGGTGCTCGTCAGCCGTGTGATGGGCCTGTCGGACCCGCGCACGTTTGGCAGCAAGAACCCCGGTGCCACCAACGTGCTGCGTTCAGGCAGCAAGCCCGCTGCGGCGATCACGCTGCTGCTCGACGCGCTCAAGGGCATGGTGCCCGTGTTGCTCGTGAAGTTTTTTGGCGCGCCTTACGGCATGGAAGAAGGCACGATGGCAGCAGTGGGGCTGGCCGCATTTGTCGGCCACCTGTGGCCCGTGTTCTTTCACTTCAAGGGAGGCAAAGGCGTTGCGACGTTCATCGGCGTCGTGTTCGGCATCAACGTGTGGCTGGGGCTGGCGACGGGCCTGACGTGGATCATCATTGCCGTGTTCTTCCGTTACTCGTCGCTCGCATCGCTGGTCGCAGCTGTGTTTGCGCCGGTGTACTACCTGCTCGGCGACCGCGCCGCCTGGTATGCCGATGCGCGCGTCGCGCTGGCACTGGCCGTGATGGCGATGATGCTGTGGTACCGGCACCGCGAGAACATCGCGCGCCTGCTCAAAGGCAAGGAATCGAGGCTGGGCGCCAGCAAGAAGGGCGCCTGAGCCGCCCGCCTGCGCGTCGTCAGCCGAGCACGATCACGCGCGCGCGCGGCACCGCGGTGTAGGGGTCGTAGCCGATCAGCCCTTCACGGAACGACGATTCCAGCGCCAGCGCCATGCGTTCGCGTTCTGCATCGTCGGCGGCGATCAGGCGCTCGGCAAGCTCCGGCTCCAGGCGCACGGTGATGGGTGTCGCCATCTCGTAGTCCGAGCTTTCATCACTGCGGATCGCCCATGAAATGGCCAAGGTGCCGGTCGGCAGCTGGATCGCCTGCGAGTGATGGGGGAACATGTGCCGCACCGACGCCCAGATCGCGGCACGCGCCACGTCGAGCCCTTCGGTTTCATGGCGCAGGTCTGAGGGCAGGCCGCTGCGCAACCACGCAATGGCGTGCTCCCGGGTGTCGAACACCTTCATGTGCGCTCCCTTGGAGCGCGCCACGCTTTCGCTGGTTCGGGTGATCTTGTCCGTGCGCACCACGGACGCGACATGCGACAGATGGGCCAGGCAGGTGGCAACCTGCTGCCCCAGCTGCATCTGGCCGGCCACGTGCACGTCGCCTTCGAGCTTGAGCAGGTCGAACAGGACGCGGCGGTCGCCGTGCTCCCGGCTGATCACGCCGACACGGCGTATGAGTTCAAGCAGCTCCGGCAGGCCGACATATCCCGTCAGTGCGACTTCGAGGTGGTCTTTGCCGCGTGCAACACGTGCATGCATCGCCGAAGGAATCGGCAGTGACGACGGCCCTGTGTCGATGGCGATTTCATGCATCGAGCCAACTGTAGCGCTCCGGCGTTGGAAGCAGCGCGCGCCTGTCGTTTTTCTTCCACGCCCGCAGGATCAGTTCGGCGCTACCGGCGGTCGAGGCCACGCCTGCAGGTTGGCCGACATCACATCGCTGATGAACTGGGGCACATATTCATCAGCGGTGCGCTGCTGGCCAGGCGACAGTTTGCTGTACAGCGCCTTGACCGCATCCGCCAGGCGCTCGGTTTGTGTGTAGATGTTGCTGGCCGCGGTGAGCTGCTGCTGGGCGACCTGTGGGCCACCGAAGATCTCCGACGCGGAGACAGCGCGCGGGCGCACCGGCGTGAACTCCAGCAGCGCGGCGCGAAGATCGTCCCACGCACGCACTTGTTCAGGCGCAAGGCCCAGGCGCCGCCGCAGGTCGTCCAGGCGCTGCTCAAGCGGCTCGGCGCGGACTGCGTCCCGGTTGCGCTCGATGCGGCTGGTGATCGAGCCGTCATCGCCGCCGCGGCGCGGCCCGCCGGGGGTTCCGGAGCCTGCGCCCGCGCCGCCGTACTGGGCGTGGGCAGGCAAGGCAGCGAGCAGTGCGAGTGTTGTGCAGAGCGCTGCTCGCACGAGCTGGGTCACAAGTTGCGGGTGTTTCATCTCAGGGTTCCTGTTGAAGACGTGGATGTCGGTGGCAGGCACAATCTTTCGTCATGGCCCGATTGTCTCCTGATGAAGTGCGCCGCTTTGCCGATGAAGGCTGGGTCAAGCCCGCATTTCGCCTGCCGCCAGTGCAGGTAGCGCACATGCGCACCGCGCTTGACGATCTGATTGCGCGCAACCCCGGTGTGCGTCCTGAAAAGCTCGTCTCTGCCCACGTCGAAGGCAGAGGCCGTGACGGCGACAACGGCGAAGGCGTGCGCGGCAGCGCAGCATTCCTCGAACTGGCGCGCGATGCGGCCATCGTCGAACTCGTGTCCGGCGTGATCGGTGACGACGTGATCCTGTGGGGCTGCCATGTGTTCTGCAAGCCGCCCATCGAAGGTTTTGAAACGCCCTGGCACCAGGACGGCCACTACTGGCCGATTCGCCCGCTTGCCACTTGTACGGTGTGGGTGGCTCTTGAAGATTCGAAGGCCGACAACGGATGCCTGCGCGTGATTCCTGGCTCGCACCTGCCGCGCAAGCTCTACGACCACCTGCATGAAGACCGCACCGACCTCACGTTGAATCAGCGCATGGCTGCGGGCACTTTCGATGAAGCGGCCGCCGCCGATGTCGAACTGGAAGCCGGCGAGATGTCGCTGCATGACGTGTACCTGATCCATGGGGCCAGGGCCAACACATCGACGCGCCGCCGCACGGGTGTTGCGCTGCGCTACATGCCATCGACGTCGCTCTTCGACCGGTCGCTCAAACCTGTGGACGGCAAGACCGGTGTGGCCGTGAAATTCGCGAATCGCCCGCTGTGGCTGCTTCGCGGCGTGGACCGTTGCGGCGGCAACGATTTCGACATCGGTCATCACCGCGACACCTGAGCCGCAAGCGTTCAGGACAGCGTGTATTCCAGGCCCGCCTGCGCCAGGCCCGTGAGGTTGACGTTGGCGAGGTTGTACGACGTGTCCGCGGCGAGCATGCCGAGATAGCCCTGCGAGTAGCCGGGCGTGTTCAGAATGTCGATGTATTGCTGGGCCACTTCTGCGCTCGGGTGGAAGCCCACGAGATTGAAGAACACGTGGTCAACAAACTGTGCGTTGCTATGTCCGCCTGCCTGGTTCGCAAAGAGGGTTGATGCGGCCGCCGCACTTGCCACAGCTTCGTAGCTCATGCCCGAATCGAGCATGGCGAGATACGTGCCCACCACGCCCTTGTCCTGCAAACCTGCCAGGCCGAACATGGCCGTGACCACCTTGGCCGCGATGCCCGCATTGCCATCGATGTCATAGGCCACCGATGTATTGGAGAACGTCAGACGCTCGACGGATTCGAGTGTGTCCTTGTCGACAGTTGCGTTCTCCTTGACGCTCAGGCCGGCGTCGCTCACCGTCACGGTGTAGGCCGACTTTGCACCTGTGTAAAGCGCGCGGTCGATGCCGGTGCCGCCGTTGATCACGTCGCTGCCTGCGCCGCCGGAGATCACGTCATTGCCGCCGCGCGCCACGATGTAGTTGGCCGCGGCCGTGCCGGTGAGGGCTGCGTCCACGCCTTCAGTGCCGGCGATGATCGACAGGTTTTGCGGAGTCACCTCCTGGATGAAGCCGGAGCCGCCGCGGATGCCCGCGGCCAGCGCGCCGAGTTGCGCTTGCGTGTAGTAGCCGGTGTCGAGCAGGTGGGTGAGCAGGTCATGCGTGCCGGCATCCGGGAAAAAGCCTGCGACGTTGTGATAGACGAAATTCACGAAGTCGCTGTTCGAATGCGAGCCGGCTGCGGTCGCAAAACGATCTGAAGACACCGCAGCGCCAACAGCCTCTTCGACCGTCAGGCCGCCTTCGAGGAGTGCGAGGGTCTGGCCGAAGAGCGCGCCGTCGGCCAGGGCTGCCGTGCCGAACAGGGAAGCGACTGTTTCCACTGCGGCCAGGCCGTTGCCCTGAGAGGTGGTGACGAAGAAGCGGTTGGTGGCCGTCACGTAATCAGAGAACGTCAGGTGTTCGACGCCCGACAGCGTGTCCACGCCGTTGGTGGCGTGGGTCACGACCAGGTTGTTGCCTTGCTGTGTGATGGTGAACTGGCTGGCTGCGAGGTCATAGAGCGCCGTGTCCAAGCCCGCGCTACCGTCGAGGCTGTCATTGCCCGAGTAGCCATAGAGGAAGTCGTTGCCATTGCCGCCAAGCAGTGTGTCGGCGCCACCGTCGCCTTCGAGGTAGTCATCGCCGTCCAGGCCCGTGAGCAGGTCGTCGCCCTGGGCGCCGACGAGTGTGTTGTTGTCGTTGTTTCCGGTGAGGGTGTCGTTGAAGGCAGAGCCGATTGCGCCTTCGATGCTGATCAGCGTGTCGTTGCCGTCGCCGCCGCTGGCGGTGTTCGTCATGAGGCTGACGTTGACGGGTGAAGGCGCTATGTCGTAGAGCGCCAGGTCGTTGCCGGCGCCGCCGCTGATCGTGTCGTCACCGGCGTCCCCACCTATCGAGTCGTCGCCATTCGCGCCCAGGAGCGTGTCGTTGCCGGCGCCGCCGTAGATCACGTCGTCGTCTTCGCCGCCATCAATCGAGTCGTCGCCGCCGGACCCTGACAGGGTGTCGAAGCCGGCAAAGCCGAAGATGGTGTCAGCAAGCGATGTGCCGCTGAGGTTGTCGTTGCCGTCGGTGCCGGGGAGAAATGCCAAGATGCGCTCCTTGCTACTGCCAATCGATGTTCGCGGCCGGCTATGCGCCGGGGCGGGGCGATTCTGCCTGACGAAGGTAAACGCGGGGTGAAGCCGCTGTCCTTGCCCGCCGCCGGCAACAGGGCCGGCAGCGGGCAAGCGCGGACATCAGGGGTTACAGGCGCGTGACGCCGGAGATGAACCCCACCAGCTCGCCGTTGACATAGAGCGCGCCTTCGGGGGCGCCTGCGTCACGGTAGATGGCGTGGATTTCCACGGGGCCTGCAGCGGGGGCGGCGGCCTTCTTTTCGCTCGTGGTGGCCAGTGCCGTGAGCACGTCGCTGGCAGTGCGCAGGAGCGCTGCAAGAAGGTGCAGCAAGGTTGCGCTCAAGGGGCGGGCCACATCGGATCCAGCCCACGGCATCGTCTTCGTCATATTTTTCTCCTTGTTATCGGTAACTTGCGGGAACCAAAGCAAAACGGCCCGGGGTTGTGAAACCACCGGGCCGCATGTCGCTGCTGAAAGAATGCTTCAGCAGCCAGGCGGACCGGCACCCCGGAGGTCGAATGCACGCGCTGCGTCGCGAGCGTTGCCACGTGAATTGCGCTGCGCGCCTGCTCGGTCAGAGCGGCGCATGGCGAACAGGTGGGACAACGTAACGATGGACATCAAGGCGGGCGTGGGTTGGGGGAAGGGCCTCATCGGCAAAAATCAGCCGACTTGCGCAAATGATAAACAATTGATTATCAAATGCCAAGTGAAATGAATCACCGCCCTGGCGGGCTGTATCGCGGGCGCGACAGGCCCTAGCGTTTGCGCTTGAGCGGCGCGACGCCTGTTTGTACCCGTTGCCACAGGGCAAGCGGATCGTCCTGTGGCATCGGCACGCTTGCCCTGGACGGTGCGGGCGTGCCGGGCTTGGGGGGCGTGTTTGTCGCCGTGATGGACGGTGATGGCTTGGCGCCTGGCGTCATCAGCACTTCACCGAGCAAGTCCATCAGCCGCGCCCGTGCGCGTTGCGGATGGCGGCGGTAGTAAGTGAGCACCAGCCCGACGATGAACCGCTCGTCGTCATCAATGGGCAGCGAGCTCTCGGCTGGGGCCGCTGTGGCGGCGGGCTGTGAGACGGAAAGCGCTGCATCGGCAGCCGAACCATCGTGAGGCGTATCCATCCAGCCGTACGGCTTGTGCGACAGCTGCTCGAACTGGCGGGCGAGCCGCTCGCCGATCTGGCGTGAACGGCTTTTGATCTGGCTCCAGTAGCTCGGCTGGATCTGAAGGCGTTCGGCAAAGCGCCGCTCCAGGCCGCGCAGCGTGGCTACATCGGGGTCTTTGACGGTGCTGCGCAGGAACTCTTCAAATAGTGCCAGCGCGTTGTCCAGCCTGATTTGCGCGACGTCTCGGGGGCCTGATTGCATGGACGTCAATGATAAAGCTTCGTTCATCTGCGGAACAAGCCGCCGGAATTCGACCCTCGATCCCGGCGGTTGATGCTGACCGGCTCGGTGGATACCCCGTGTGCAATCAGGGTTGGCAGGCATACCATGCATAGGGCGAAAACGAACGGTCGTTCTATTTTATTCAGGAGACATCGGATGAGATTGATGAGGACAAAACTCGCAGCGGTTGCCGCTGCAGTCGTGCTGGCCGCTTGCGGCGGCGGCTCTGGCCCGGGCAACCAGGCGCCGGCCGTGGCATTCACTTCCATGGTGAACTTTGGCGACAGCCTGAGCGACGTGGGCACCTACAAGGTGGGCACCGTCGCTGCACTGGGCGGCGGCAAGTTCACGGTGAACGGCCCGACGGCCCGGAACTGGACGGAGTGGATCGCAGCCGACATCAAGGTCGCGGCGCCCTGCCCGGCACAGACGGGCCTGTTGCCCAACATTCCCGGCCTCGTCGGCGCGCCGGTGGTGCAGAACACATCGTGCTCCAGCTATGCGCAAGGCAGCTCGCGCGTGAGCGGCATCTTCGCACCCAACAGCGCCACACTGCAGGCGGCGCCGTTCAACCAGCAGACGCTCGGCATGACGGCAACACCGCTCACGCAGCAGATGGCGTCGCACCTGGCGCGCCACGGCGGCGCTTACAGCGGCACAGAACTCGTCACGGTCATGGCCGGCGGCAACGACATTTTCATGAACGTCGGCGGCGTGGGCGCTGCGGGTGGCGGCGGTGCGGCTGCGGTCGGCGCCGCCATCGCGGCTGGCTGGTCGTCTTCGGTGCAGGCTGCCGTGGCTGCAGGGGGTCCTGCCGCTGTCCAGGCTGCTGCTACCGCAGCTGTGACCAGCATGGGCGCAGCCGGCGCGGAACTCGCCGGCCTCATCAAGACGCAGATCATCGCCAAGGGCGCGAAGTACGTCGTCGTGGTGAACCTGCCTGATGTCAGCCAGACGCCCTTTGCCATGTCAACGGACGCGCAGACGCGCGGCCTCGTCAACCAGATGGTCACGACGTTCAACGGCCAGCTCGCTGCGGGCCTGTCGGGCGTGGCAGGTGTGGTGATGGTCGATGCCTACACGCAAGGCCGCGACCAGACCGCCAACCCGGCGCAATACTCGCTGAGCAACGTCACGACGCCTGCCTGCAGCACGACATCGCCAGCGAACCCGCTGCAAGGCTCGTCGCTCGGTTGCACGGCAGCCAGCACGATCGCTGGTGACGTGAGCGCCTACCTGTACGCTGACTCGGTGCACCCGTCGCCATACGGCAACCAGCTGCTCGCGCAGTTCGTCGCCGTCCAGATGGCCAAGGCCGGCTGGCTCTGACCGCCTGAACAGAGAACCAACAAGGAACATCGATCATGAGCAAAACCAAGAAGCTTCAGTTGATCGCCGCGGCAGCGCTGCTGGCATCAGCCTTCAGCACGCAGGCCCAGACGGCCGGCAGCTGGCTGGCGCGCATCGGCGCAACGAACATCAGCCCTGACGTGACGAGCGGCAACCTCACGGCCCCCAGCCTGCCCGGCACCAAGGTGGACATCAACGACAGCACGCAGCTCGGCGGCGGCATCACCTACATGCTGACCGACAACTGGGCGGTTGACCTGCCGCTGGCCATGCCGTTCAAGCACACGCTCTCGGGCGATGGTGCCATTGCCGGTGTGGGCAAACTCGGTGACGTGAAGGCACTGCCTTTCACGCTGCTGGGCCAGTACCGCTTCATGGCGCCGAATGCGCAGCTGCGCCCCTATGTCGGCGCTGGTATCACCTACGCGAAGTTCTATCACTCGCGCAGCACAGGCGTGCTTTCGTCGTTGACGGGTGGCTCGCCGACGACGTTCACCGTTGACTCGAAGTGGGCACCGACGGTTCAGCTTGGCGTTGTGTTCAACGTCAACGACAAGTTGTTCGTCGATACGATGATCTCCAAGACGTGGCTGAAGACGACGTCGCACCTCTCCACAGGCCAGACGATCGATACCAAGCTCGACCCGATCTCGATGTCGATTGGCATCGGCATGAGGTTCCGCTGACGCGTTCTACGCATGCAGCCAAGCGCCCTTCGGGGCGCTTTTTTTTTTGGGGCGGCCACGGCAAGGGCTGCTGTTATGGATCCATATCCGCCAGCCGCGCGATGAATCCCCAGCCGCCACCGAGTTCACTCACGGCCAGCACGAGCTCGTTTCTGCCTGCATCCAGCGGTAGATAGATCGCGTCGTTCTCCGCATCCATGATTCCGAGAAAGCCCGGATCACGGAAGGACTGCGCGCTGCGGCCACGATAGAGAATCCTGCCGTTGAGAAACACGGTCACATCGTCGCTGTAGCCGAGATACAGTTTTTTCGTTTGCTTGCGGTCCGACTCGATCTGCGTTTGCGCATAGATCACCCGCATCCCTTTTTGCGGCTCGAGCCGTTTCGACGGATCGTTCGCAAAGCTCACGGGCGGATGCGGTGCTTCGCGATAGCGTTGCAGCGCGACGATGCCGGGTGCTTCGGCCTGCACGTCCTGCCACTGCATTTGCTCTTTTTCCTGCAGGCTCATCGGCCGCTCGAGGTTGCGCGCGAGCGCATCGAGCGATGCAGAGATGCGCCATTTCGTGAGGGTGCCCTGCGGCGTGGCGGGCCAGTTGCGCTGCCACGGTGCTGCAGGCGTGCTACGCACTTCGAAGTTCGTAAAGCACACGTCGCCAGTGAGCGAGGCCAGCGCAACCTGGCCTTTTGCCAGCCCACTCTTGAGGTCGTCCATCACGAGCGCAGGCTGCCTCATATTGTCGACAAACAGGTTCGCCTGCGCGCCTTTGATCTCCAGGCGCAAGTGGAACCACTCGTTTTGCGGAACATCGACAGCGCCCGTGAAGCCCTTGCCGCTATAGAGCTGCCAGTTCAGGCCGCCGCCCAGAACCGGCGTGTATTGCAACGCATCGGGCAAGCCTGACTTGTGCTGCCGCAGGTAGACCCATTCGCCATTGGCACCGTCGCCGTCGAGGCGGAACTGGATGCCGAAAAACCCGCGGCGGGCAGGCGTTGCCACATCCACATCGATCACGCCGTCGCCCAGCTCGAATGCCTTGATCGCGGCCGCCGCACCATCGAGCATCAGGCACTTGCGGCCAAGGTACTGCGTGACTTTCGCGTTGCCTTCCAGCTCCCATTGCGGCGAGTCGGGGCTGAGTTTCAAAGCAGGTTGTGCCAGCGCGTGCAAGGACGTTGCAAGCAGTGCCAGCGGCAAGACAAGCCGGGTGCGTGTGGACATGGGTGTGGCCTCCATGCGACCACGATACGAGTGCGCTGGTGCTTGAGCCAGACGCCGTGCGATGAACCGTTGATTCGGTGGGACGAAACGCGGGCGGGCTCAGGTCGCGTGCCACGGTCCTTCGACGAACAAGGCTTCACCTTCGCCCGGCCAGGGCGGCATCGTGATGGCGACAGCGGACAAAGCTGAGTTGGCCGATGCGCGAAACTGGAAGTGCGTGCCGAGTGGAATCGTCAAACTCACACCGGTCTCGAGCGCCACGATTTCTTCGCGCTCGCCTTGCCTGCGCCACATCTGGCCGCTGCCTTCGACGATGTACCAGATCTCTTCGACCGTGCGGTGCGTGACTGCCTTGGCCACCTGTCCGGGCAACAGCCTGAAGTGCGCCATGCCTGCGCCAGCAAGTGCGGGCAGTACTCGAACCTGCGAGCCGTCGGGCGCGACGACAGTAGGCAGCACAGGCAATTGCAAAGTGGTGAAGTCGGTCATGGCAAATGTTTATAGCAGCACGTCGGGCTCTAAACTTCATGCCACCGGTCTCAGGAGTTTGCTATGAAGCGTTGGGTGTATGTATTGTTCTGTTGCCTGGGCGCGGAATCGGCCCTTGCGCAAGACACGCAAAACTACTTCGACGATCCATTTTTGCAGGTGACGGCCGGTGTGGCGAACTGCCCTGTGCCGCAGCCGCCAGGTATGACGCAGGCCGAGCTTCCGGCGGCAGCGCATGTGCGGTCGCAGCATGGCGGCAGCTGCTTTCGGGCGGGGCGATGCCGGTTGCCTGATTCGTATCTCTACGACAAGGAAATCATTCCTCGCGTGAAAATCTACCTCACGCAGGACGACCGCTATGCCAACACCAGCATCTGGGCCCAGGGCGAGCGGCGTCTTGTGACTTTGATGGGTTGTGTGCAATCCGAGCAGCAGTCGCAGGAGATCGAGCGCTCCGTGAACCTGATCGACGATGTGATGGGCGTGATCAACTACTTGATGGTCGGCACCCAGGCAACACCGAAATACAAGGTCATCACCCCGAAACCATGACAAGGCACCACATGCGTTGTCTCACTGGTTTTCACGGCGCTGCTGATCTGGTGTGCCAGGACTGATTTCAGGAGCGAAAACCGGGCGCTGGATACATTGGTTGGCTGGCCTGCACTCGTGCGCAAAGCTGAAATACACAAATAGGCTTCACTTGCGTTTGGCGCACAATGCAAGCCTATGCCAAATATTGCATCACTCCTCAAAGAAGAAATCGCGCGTGTGGCCCGCAAGGAAGTCCGCGCCGAGACGTCGTCGATGAAAAAGGCCGTGAGCCAGTACCGCAGCGACATTGCCGCACTCAAGCGGCAAGTGCGCGAGCTGGAGCAGCAATCCAGGAAGCTGCGCCGCGTCACGTCGAAGGTGGCGGCTGTCAGCGCAGAACCCACGGAAAAGAAGCTTCGCTTCAGCGCCAAAGGTTTTGCCGAAGCTCGCCGGCGTCTTGACTTGTCTGCTGCCGCTGTGGGCCTTCTGATCGGTGCGACCGGCCAGTCGGTCTACAAGTGGGAGCAGGGCAAGGCCCGCCCGCGCGTCAAGCACCTGGCCAAAATCGCCGAGCTGCGCGCCATGGGCAAGCGTGAGGCGACTGCGCGTCTGGAAGCGCTCGCGGGCTGATTGCCTGCGTGTGCCACCGAGTCTGATCCGCATGGATCAGTTCAAGTGTCGATGCCGTCCTACACGCCAGTCGGGGTCCAATCCGTTGTCTCTGTAGCAGCCGGATACCCTGGCGAGCCATTGAAAGGACTTCCCTCATGAACAAGACTCTGATTGCACTCTTCGTCGCCTTCGCCGGCACCGCTTCCTTCGCCGCTTCGCACACGGGTGCACCGATGAGCCCCGCCTCTGCGCCCATGGCCACGACGGCCCCGATGAGCACGATGACCAAGGCCGAAGCCAAGGCTGCCGAAAAGAAGGCCGATGCCGACTACAAGGCCGCCAAGAAGGCCTGCAAGCCCCTGAAGTACAAGGAAGAAAAGGCCTGCAAGGCGCAAGCCAAGGCAGCCCACAAGAAGGCCGAAGCCGACATCAAGGCCGCGACCGCGAAGTAAGCTCGCGGCCCACGGGGCTAGACGACCAGAAGCTCACCCTGCAGCGAGATGCCGATGATCTCGCTGCTGGTGTGGCCGTGACCGTCATCGAGCAGCACCGTGAACCAGTCCATTCGCTGCTCGCCCGCTTGCAGCAGTGGGTCGACCACGGCGTTGTCTGCTGTGTAGAGCCAGTTCACCTGGCCTGCGTGCCCGTCCGAGCGAACCACTGCCTGTAGCGTTCCCAGGTTGCCGTCCTGCGGCGACACACTCACGCTGTGGGCGGTGTAGGCCGGATCGACAAACGTGAAGGCACCCGCCGCTGCCAGGGTGGCAGATGCCATCGTGTTGCCGAGGTCCGTCACGACGCCGGGCGCCGTGAAGTGATAGAGCGAATTGAAGCCGAGCGTCGCGGATGCAACGCCCTGCAGCGCGACTGCCGTTGCCGCATCGATGCCCAGGTCTGCCGCCACCTGGTCGCTGGCACCCAGCGCTCGCGCATCCAGCCCGGTGATCGTTTCAAACAGCGTCAGCCCCGCGAGGTACGAGCCGTACTTGCTCGCGTGCAGGTTGTCGTCGAACCAGAGGTTGATCTTTCCGGTGGAGACGCTCGCTGTGTCCGTCTCGGTGTAGGGGTCGCGAATGGCCAGGCCCTGCGAGACGGCATTCATGAAGGCGGTGCTCACCGGCGCCACGCCGGCAAAGTCGGCGTTGACCGTTGCAAGGTGGTTGTACGCACTCGCGAGGTCCGCAGACATCTGCTCGAGCGTGAGGTAGTACGCCGTGGCCTGCGTGGTGGACTGCGTCACTGTGCCGCCCGTGTATGCGCCGTTGGGCTGCAACACTTTCTCCGTGATCATGTCGTAGGCGCCAGCAATCATGTCGGGCCGCGCCCACGTCGAATAAAGGTACACGTCGGTGGCAGCGTCGGCATTTGCGTTGGCGGCGATTGTCGTGCCGGGAATGGTGGTCGTGTCGGCCGCGCCGGTGTGGATGTAGTTTTCGATCAGCGTCGCGTACTGCTCAAATGCTGCAGTGTCGGCATTCGCGCCTGACGTGGTCTTGAGCGAGTAGCCGGTGGAGCCGGCCGATGACAGGCTGAAGTCCGACTTCGACGCATCCGTGGAGAAGTACGTCGCGGTGCCGTCTTGCGTGAAGTTCACGGTGAGTGCGCTCGCCGTGCTGCCCGATCGCGTGAACGTGTAGATCAGGCTCTGGCCCGCGCTCTCGTACGTCGAGGTGGCGGTGGTCACCGCCAGCGTGACGTTGGGCAGGCTGGTGTCGGTGCCCACTGGAAAATCATCGTTGACGATGGTTGCGGTCACCGCGCCGGCGGTGCCCAGGTTGTAGTCCTGGCCGGAAGCGGGATGCGTCAGTGTGACCCTGATGGACTCGTCGTTCTCCACATTGGTGTCCACGTGCGGGTCGAGCGTGAGGCTTGCGGAAGTCTGGCCCGCCTTGATCACGATCGTGCCTGTGTTGGACGTGAACGAGACGCTACCCGTCGTTGTGTTCACGCCCGTGTCGCTGCTTGTCAGGAAGCCGTTGCCATTCGTGAAGCGATAGGGCGACGTGGTGCCGCCGCCCGTGCTGGAGAACGCGCCGGTCGTCGTGTTGTACATCTCGAGGTCCTGGCTCGCCGAGATCGTCGTCGAGACGGAGGGCGCTGTTGCCCCGTCGCGAAAGACGGTGAACGTGACGGTCATGTCACTCGTCGTCGCACCTGTGCGTGTGAAGGTATAGACGAGGTTGTTGCTGCCGTCTTCGGCCACCGAGCCCTGTGTGGCTACCAGCGAGACAGTGGGCAGCGCCGAGTTGACTGCGGGAGGCGTCGGGTCGTCGTTGAGGATGGTCGTCGTGACGGCGCTGCTCGTGCCGACGCGGTAGGTGGTCGACGACGCCAGTCTGAGGGCCAGCGTTTCGTCGTATTCGGCCAGCGCGTCGCCTGTCGGCGTGACGATGAGTGTTGCTGTGGAGCTGCCGGGCGCAAACGTGATCGAGCCCGAGCCGCCAGGCAGCGGCTCGTCGGTCTGGTCCTGCAGCACGACGATGTCCCACTTTTCGCTGGAAATGTTGCCGCGCAAGTCCCAGCCGGCGGGTGACGTGTTGGCATAGTGGCCGCGCAAGGTGGCTGCGTTGCGCGTGGAAAGCGAGACGTCATAGCTCAGCCCCAGCTCCTGCGCAAACATGTCGATGAGGCCGGCCACGCCGCCCCAGTTGTGCGGCTCGTACAGGTTCGAGCCAGTCAGGTTGGTGAATGTGCCGCCCTGGTCGGGCGAGGTGAGGTCGTGCACGCCACCCGGGTTCGTCACGGGGTCATAGGTGTTGTACGACATGACCGGATCGACCCGGCCAAACGTGGCGCTGTTGCCCACGAGCAGGACCTGGTTGAACACCGTGTCGATCGACACGCCCGGTGCAATGATCCCGGTGCCTGTGTTGCCTGCAGCGTCGGCGAAGTTGCCCGGCATCACGGTGATGTGTGCGCCTGTGCTCAGGTTCGCGCTGGCGGCTGCCGTGAAGGTGGCCGAGCGCGTCAGCCCGGATCCGCTGATCGCGCCCAGGGTGCCGCCGGTGACGGCGATGTCGCCGTCGGCGAAGCTCGTGCCGGGGTCTTCGCTGAAGGTGAACGTGATGGTCGCGCTCTGGCCGCTTTGCAGCAACCCGGCTGAACTGGTGATGGCAAGCGAAGGCGCTGTCGTGTCGACCTTGAACGATGCGTTACTGGCGGCGCCAGCGTGTGTGAGCACGGCTGCAGCCGCAGGCTCGCTCATCGTGCCGCCGTTCGGCGACAGGCTGTTCGCATCGACGCTGATGCCATCGAGGTCGGTTTGCCCAGCCTGGATGGTGTAGCTGAACACCAGCGCCGTACTGCCGCTGCCCGACGTGTAGTTGGCGTAGACCGTCGCACCGCCGATGTTCAGCGCGATCTGCGGTGTGCCGGTGACCGTAGTCGCTTCTGTCATGGTCACCGTCACGCTGACCGTATCGCCCGCATTGAGCAGGCCATCGACCGCGCCCGATGCAGATGTGAGTGCCACGCTGGCGACCTGCGGCGCTTCGTTGAGCACGTTGACCACCACGGCCTTCGTCGCGATGTGAATGCCGTCGTTCGCAATCACGTTGAAGCTGTAGGAGGTCTTGGCCTCGTAGTTCGCCGAAGCCTTCAGCGTGACGACGCCGTCTGCCGAAATCGCAAGCAGCGATGCGTCGGCGCCGCCCAGGCTGTACGTCGGCGCGCCCAGGCCGTCGGCATCTGTGGTGGAGGCCGTGTAGACCGGCGTGGCAATGGCGGCGTTCTCCGCGACGCTGCCACTGGCGCCGGACGTGAACACCGGCGGCGCGTCGTTGACGTTGTTCACGGTCACGACGACAGCCTTCGTCGTGGTCTGCTCGCCGTCGTCGGCAATCACGGTGAAGCTGTAGCTGGACTTGGATTCATGGTCGGCCGGCGCCAGCAGCCTGACTTCGCCGTTGGCGGAAATCTTCAGCAGCGCCGCGTCGGCGCCGCCCAGCGAGAAGGTCAGGCGGTCGCGCGGGTGATCGGGGTCGACAGCCGCAGCGCGGTAGATCACCGTTGCGAGGGACGCGTTCTCGGTCACCATGCCCGTTGCTGCGGAGGAGAACACCGGCGCCGTGTCGTCAAGGTTGGCGACCGACAACTTCACGACAGTCGTCGTCTCGGCCAGCCCGACCGTAGCGATCACCTCGAAGCTGTAGGTCTTGCGGATCTCGTAGTCGGCAGCGACTTTCAGCGTGACGATGCCATCTGTCGAAATGTTGAAGAAGTCTGCGTCATCACCGGCGAGCGTGTAGTGCGCATGCGGATCGCTGCCGGCGGGCGGCGCGTAGATGACTTTCGAGACGGACGTGTTCTCTGCAATTCTGACCTTGCGCTTCATGGCAATGCTCCGGAAGGTATGGGCGTGTTCAGTGGCGGGGCGGCACGCGCGATGCGAGCGGCGGGGGCTGGTAGTCGGGCTTGAACCGGCAGCCCTTGCCGTACACCGGCTCGAACGGCAGGCACTGCTGTGCAATTTGCGCGGGCGTCGGTTTCGGCGCGCCGCGTGTCCATGCAGACAGGGCTGCGAGCAGCGTTGGATACGCCGCGTCGCTGAGGTAGCTGTGCGTGTTGTCGGCAGTGAAGGTTTGCACGAGGTGGTCTGCCGTGCCTGCCTTTTGCATCGTTCGCAGGAACGAGTCGTCCATCTCGACGAATGCGGTGGGGTCATCGATGCCATGCACCGTGAGCACGGGCACCGGAATGCGGCCATCGGGGTCGGTGTCGGCCGCAAAGGTCGCAACGGCCCGCGGATCAGCCGCGTACCGGGCGACAGATGCATTGAGCGCTGCGTCGTCGGAAGAGCCGCTGTAGCGCACGCCCATGTTGCCGAAAGGGCTGGCCCCGGCCGTGCGCATCTGCACGACATCCTGGAAGTGGAACGTGGCCCACGCCATATGACTCGCGATGGAGCTCGCCGGGATCTTCACCACATCGACGATCGTCTTGATTTTTCGAAGCTCCTCCGGCGTGCGCTGGGCTTGCGGCTTGCCCAGGCCCAGGCACTCGTTGATACGCGCGTTGAGGTCGGCGCTGGTCATCCGGGCGCCCGCAGGCAAGCCGATGGACAGCGGGTATTGCGGCTCGCTGGCGCGCGGGTGGTTGCCGCAGAGCGACTGGTAGATCACGCGCAGGTCAATTCGGAAGTCGTAGGCCGTGCTGCCGCCGGCGAGCACGCCACTGGTGAGCAGCACACCGTCATAGGGCCGCTTGCCCCTTCCATCGTCGGTGAACATCGACGCGCCCACGGCCGCGACGCTCGCGCCCCACGACTGGCCATGCAGGATGGTCAACTGCGGTTGCGCGACGTGCTGCAGGAAGATGCGGCGAAGCCGTTCCGTGTCTTGCGCCGCAGCGCGCACAGCAACACCGCCCTGTCGAAACGTGGAGCCTGCCCAGGCATAGCCCGCCTTGACGACGATGGCCCAGCGCTCGAGGTCTTCCACGCTTCGCTCCATGCGCGGCGCGCCAAGCGCGGGCCCGCCATGCGCGTGCAGCACGAGCGTGCCGTTCCACTGCGCGGGGATCGCGATGAGGTAGAAGGCGCCTGCCGAATCCTGGCCGGAGAGGCAGCGTGTGCCTGCAGGCACCTGCGCCGGACAGGGGGTAGCCTGTGGCGCAGCCTCGGCCGTGGCTGCGAGTGCGGCGGCGGGCTGCGCCGTGCCGGATGTGTTGGCGCAGCCGGCGAGCAGCGTGGCAGCGGTGACAGTGATGGCAAGTAGCGGCAGGGCGAGCTTGCGCCCGCAAAGGTGTGAGATCACGAGACTTGTCTCCAGCGGTCCCCGGGCTTTGGATGGCCCGGTGTAGGGGCAACTATGCGGTGGCAACTGCATTAATTCAAATAGAATAAAAAGCCGATCTGCAGACGAATTCGATATGGAACTGAAGCACCTGCGCTACTTCGTGGCTGTGGCGGAAGCAGGCCATATCACCCGTGCCGCTGCCCGGCTGGGCATGCAGCAGCCGCCGCTCAGCCAGCAGATCCGCGCACTCGAAAAGAGCCTGGGCACCCAACTCTTCGACAGGCATCCCAAGGGCGTCACGCTCACGGGCAGCGGCGAGATGCTGTTGGCCGACAGCCGCCGCCTGCTCGAAGAGGCAGACGCTGTAAAAACCCGTATGCGTGCCGTGGCGGCCGGCCACGCGGGCGTGCTCACCATCGGTTTTACCAGCTCAGCTGCTGCACACATCTTCACGCCGCGCGTGCTGCGCGAGTGCCGCCAGGCCTACCCGCACATCGCGTTGCAGATCGGCGAGGACCACGCTGCAGGCCTGACTGAAGCGCTGGCAACGCGCAAGCTGCATTGCGCCTTCCTGCGGGTGCCGGTTGCCAAGCCGCCAGGCGTGGTGTTCGAGACGCTGCTGCGCGAGCCGGTGCTCGCCGCGCTGCCTGATGGGCATGCGCTGCTGGCGGGTGCGCAGCGCTCGCTCAAGCTCGAACAACTGCGCGACGAGCGATTCATCCTTGTGCGGCAGTCCGGCGCGCCCGGCCTGTATGCCAACCTCCTGTCGCTGTGCGAACAGCAGGGCTTCACGCCACAGGTCGTGCATGAGGTGGGCCGCATGACGACAGCGCTCAGCCTTGTGGCGGCAGGCGAAGGGGTGACGGTGGTGCCTGCATCGATGCAAGGCGTGCATCCCCAGGCCATCGGATACCGGCTGCTCAAAAGCGCGCGCAGCCTCGATGCGCCGCTGACACTTGCGTTCCGTGAAGCGGACTATCACGGCCCGCTTCGCTCGTTCATCGAACTCGTGCGCCAGTCGGCCCGGCGCGCCGTCGAGCCATGAAGCGCCGTCATCTACTGGTCGGCTCGGCATGCGCACTGGGTGCCATGCACGTCGGTGGGGCGCAGGCGCTGCGCATCGTCGTCGCCTATCCGCCGGGCGGCATCAGCGATTCGGTGGCGCGGGTGCTGGCGCGCCAGCTCGATCCAATACTCTCGCGACCGGTGATCGTTGAAAACAGGCCGGGCGCAGGCGGCAGCCTGGCGCTATCGCTGATTGCCAACGCAGCGCCTGACGGCAACACGCTGGGTTTCTGTGCGATCAGCCCTGTCGCCTTGTCGCCGCATTTTGGCAATGCAGGAGCAAGCGTGGCGCCGAACGTTGCGCCCGTGAGCGGCGTGATGCACACGCCGCTTCTGCTGGTGGCAACAAGCGCCATGGCCGCGCGCAGCTTCGCAGACACGATCCGCGATGCGCGGGCGACCCCCGGCCAGTTGCGATGGGCGACGTCGGGCGTCGGCACCATCGGCCACCTCGCACTGGAACAGGTCAACCGGCAGTACAAGCTGGATGTGGTGCATGTGCCTTACACGGGCGGTGCGCCCCAGCTGCAGGACGCGCTGGCTGGCCGCTTCGAGCTGTTGTCTACCAATCTGGCCCCGCTGCAGATCGACTACGTTCGCGCTGGCAAGTTGCATGCGCTGGCCGTCGGCGCACCGGCGCGCTCGCAAGTGCTAGCCGATGTGCCAACCTTCGCCGAGCTGGGGTGTCCCGCTGCCAACCTCAGTTCGCTCTTTGGTGTTTTCGCGCCGCCCGCGACGCCGGCCGCCGTCGTGGCCCACCTCAACGCCGCATGTGCGCAAGTGCTCAGGCAGCCGGTCTTTCGCCAGTTGCTGGCCAGCGGCGGCAACCTGCCGGCCGACGGCAGCGCCGCCGACTTCGCCAGCGAGATCGCGCGGCAGTCCGAGGCGAACGCGCGCCTGGTTGCCGCGATGCGGGTGCGTTGAGCAGGCCCTATCGACGACTCGCGCTGTTAACACGCCTCACACTCCTGAACGTCCATGACAGGCCGCCGGTCTACACTGAGCCATGGCAGAGCAAGATACACACAAAGACGACGCCGCGGACGCGCCCGCCGGCATGCGCAAGGGCGTCACGCACTACGGTGACGCCGGCTTCTCGCTCTTCCTGCGCAAAGCGTTCATCAAGGGCGCTGGCTACACCGACGCCGCGCTCGACAGGCCCGTGATCGGTATTGCCGATACCGGCAGCGGCTACAACCCCTGCCACGGCAACATGCCACAGCTCATCGAAGCCGTGCAGCGCGGCGTGATGCTCGCGGGCGGCCTGCCGGTGAAGTTCCCGACCATCTCGATCGGCGAGAGCTTTGCGCAGCCCACCAGCATGTACCTGCGCAACCTGATGTCGATGGACACCGAAGAAATGTTGCGCGCGCAGCCGATGGATGCCGTGGTGCTCATCGGCGGTTGCGACAAGACGGTGCCTGCGCAATTGATGGGCGCTGCCTCTGCGGGTTTGCCGGCGATTCAACTCATCACCGGCTCGATGCTCACCGGATCGCATCGCGGTGAAACCGTGGGCGCGTGCACCGACTGCCGCCGCTATTGGGGCAAGTTCCGCGCAGAGGAAATCGACGAGACCGAGATCGCCGATGTGAACAACCAGCTTGTCGCGAGCGTTGGCACCTGCTCGGTCATGGGAACGGCAAGCACGATGGCGTGCGTGGCTGAAGCACTTGGTATGACAGTGCCCGGTGGCGCGTCGCCGCCTGCTGTGACGGCAGACCGCATGCGTGTCGCCGAGCACACCGGCAGTGTCGCCGTGCAGATGGCGAAGTCGCGCCTGACGATCGACAAGGTGCTGACAGCGAAGGCTTTCGAGAACGCGATGCGTGTGCTGCTGGCGATTGGCGGCTCCACCAATGGCATCGTCCACCTCACGGCGATTGCAGGCCGCATGGGTTTCGAGGTGGACCTGAAATCGCTCGACCGCATGGGCCGCGAGACGCCGGTGCTGGTGGACCTGAAGCCGTCCGGCCAGCACTACATGGAGCACTTCCACGCCGCAGGCGGCATGACGGCGTTGCTGCGCGAACTGAAGCCGCTGCTTCATCTGGACGCGCTCACCGTGACGGGCCGCACGCTCGGCGAAGAGATCGATGCAGCGCGGCCATCGTTCAAACAGGATGTGATTCGCACGCGCGCCCACCCCATCTATCCGCAAGGCGGCATCGCCGTGCTGCAGGGCAACCTCGCGCCCGGCGGCGCGATCATCAAACAGTCGGCGGCCGATGCGAAACTCATGGAACACGAAGGCCGCGCTGTTGTTTTCGAAGGGCTCGAAGATCTCGCGAATCGTATCGACAGCGACGATCTCGATGTGACGGCCGACGACGTGCTGGTGCTCAAGAACATCGGCCCGAAAGGCGCGCCGGGCATGCCCGAGGCGGGCTACATCCCCATCCCGCGCAAACTCGCGCGGCAGGGTGTGAAAGACATCGTCCGCATCTCGGATGGCCGCATGAGCGGCACCGCGTTCGGCACGATCGTGCTGCATGTGACGCCTGAGTCGGCCGTTGGCGGGCCGCTCGCGTATGTGCGCAACGGTGATCGAATCAGGCTGTCGGTGGAAAAACGAGAGCTGGCGTTGCTCGTTTCAGTCGATGAACTGGTCAGGCGCAAGAGCGCGCAACCTGTTGTCGCGCCGACGGCGCAGCGCGGCTATCGCAAGCTGTTCCTCGAAACGGTGACACAGGCTGACCAGGGTGTGGACTTCGACTTCCTGCGTGCGGCGAAGATGGTTGCGAAAGTGCCGTCAGTTCCGCCTGCCTGACACTGGCTGGCGATGCCCGGAACAACCATGACCCCCATCATCGAGCGCAGGGCGGGGCTCGCTGGGCAAGCCCCCGCCCTACTGCCTACTTCAGGTCCGTCTTGCGCTCGATGATCCGGCCGACCAGGCCGTAAGTGATCGCCTCTTGCGGGCTCAGCCAGCGGTCACGCTCGATGTCTTCCAGCACTTGAGCGAGCGGCTTGCCCGTCTCGCGTGCGATGGTGCCGGCAATGCGTTCACGTGCCTTGATGATTTCTTCGGCCTGGATGGCGATGTCAGTCGCCTGGCCGCCTGCGCCGCCGCTTGGCTGGTGAATCAAAAAGCGCGTGTGCGGCAGGCAAAAGCGACGCTCCTTCGGCACGGCCAGGTAGATGTGCGTGGCCGCGCTGCCGACCCAGCCCGTGCCGATCATGTTCACCGGCGAATTGATGAACCGGATGATGTCGTGCACCGCTTCGCCCGACTCAAGGTGGCCGCCGGGTGAGCTCACCAGCATGTCGATGGGCTTGTCTGACTCGGCGTCCAGCGCGATGAGGCGGCGCGTGATGTCAGCGGCGGTCTGGTCGGTAATGGCACCGAACACCAGCACCGTGCGCGACTTGAAGGCCTTTTCTTCAAGAAAGGCGTTGCGCGGCTCAGCGGTGTTGGCAGACGGTTCGTCGTGTTCGTTGTTGAGGTAGTTCATAAAAGTTTTTTCTGGGTTCTCACAGGCCACAGTATGCAGCGAGCCAATAGTCCCTAGCGCTCGACCACGAATCGCCGCACCACCGGTGGATCTTCGCCGACATGGAAGGCCAGGCGCCGGTCGCGCAGGCGCACATCCGCAGCGGTGACGCGGTCGAAGCGGCGCAGGTGTTCCGTCCAGGACGGGTCGGAGTATTGCTCGACCACAAGGCTCGGGTCGTACAGGTCTTGCATCACCTGCCAGTCGGTCGCGCCTTGCCCGATGCGCCCGCGCCGCGACTCTTCCATCAGCGCCATGAACTCCACGGCACGGGCTGGATCGATACGGTATTCGATGCTCACCAGGATGCGGCCGGCGCGCGGCGGTGTGTCAGCATGCGGTGCCTTCAGCACGCGAGACGGCGACAAATCTTCTTCAATGCCGCGGTCCACCACGAGGCGCTGCGCGATGAACATCAGCACCACGCCTGAGATGGCCGCTGCCAGCAGTGCGTCGTGAATGCCCACGCTGTTCGCGACCTGGCCCCACAGCGCGGCGCCCGCAGCCGTCGAGCCCATCAGCGCCATCTGGTAGATCGACATGCCGCGCGCGCGCACCCAGTCGGGCAGCGCCATCTGCGCCGCCACGGTGAGCGAATTCGCCACCGAAATCCACGCCATGCCACCGAAGAACATGCCGGGCACCGCCACGTAGATGTTGGGCGCGAAAGCCACGACGACCGTGGCCGCGGCCTGCATGGCAGTGCCCGCGAATATCAGCGACTGCAAGGGCAGCAGGCGGCGCACGCGCTGCATCTGCAGGGCGGCAAACACAGCGCCAGCACCCATCGACGCCAGCAGCACGGTGAACGTGCCGGCTTGTCCGCCCGGCAAGCTGCGCGCCACGAGTGGCAGCAATGCAAGCAGCGCAGTCGAGTGCAGGAAGAAGAGTGCGATGCGTACAAGCACGGCGCGCATGCGCCCCGACTGCCAAACGAACTGCACGCCCACACGCATCGCGCTGGCAAGGCGTTCACGGCCCAGCGGGCTTTCGATGTGCTCGCGCTTCCAGCGCATCACGACAATGCCGGCGGTGATGGACAGGCAGGCGTTGAGCGCAAACACCCAGGCCGTGCCAAAGCTTGCGATCAGCGCGCCTGCGACGAGCGGCCCGATGATGCGCGACGCGTTCATCGACACGCCGTTGAGCGCCAGTGCCGACGCGAGCTGCACGCGCGGCACGAGCTCGGGCACGATCGCCGCAAACACCGGCCAGCGCATGGCCAGCCCGACCCCGTTGCAAAACGCGAGCGCCAGCAGCAGCGGTGGCGTCATCCAGCCCATGACAACGGTGATGCAGATGATGGTGGCGACACCAGCCACCCAGAACTGCGTCATCATCAAAAAGCGCCTGCGGTCGAGGATGTCGGCCAGCGCGCCGCTGGGCAGGCCCAGCAGGAACACCGGCAGCGTTGAAGCGGACTGCACGAGCGCCACCCAAAGCGGCGTGGGCGACAGCGACGACATCAGCCAGGCGCCGGCCACGTCGTTCATCCACATCGTCGTGTTTGCGGCCAGCCACGTCAGCCACAGCCTGCGGAAGATGGGGCTGGCGAGTGGCGCGAATGCTGAGTGCGACTCTTCTGCCTTGCGCGCGGCGCTGCTTGCGGGCTGAGGCGAGTCAGGCATTCAGGTCAGTACCTTCGCTCGAGCACCATCTGGCCGCTGCCCTGCGTCATCTGGAAGCGCGAGAGAAAGCTGTTGCCCAGCAGGATGAAGGGCATGGCCTGCGGGCCGACGACAGCATCGACATTGAACACCTCCACGTCGCCCAGCCGGACCGAGTTCAGCTTCACGAGCGAGACGGTCATGGGACCGTTGGCCGTGCTGATCTGGCCGCGCTGCGTGCTCTTGAGGTAGTCAATGCCCAGGCGCTGCGCGTCGGACGCACTCATGGCAATGAACGTCGCGCCCGTATCCACCATGAAATTGACGGAGCGGCCGTTGATGCTGCCCGCGCTGAAGTAGTGGCCGCCACTGCCGACGGGCAGCACCACCCGTGTGCCGCTCCCACCGGCTGCCGCGCCGTTGCCCGAGCCCACGCTCGCTGGCGCATCGCCCACGCGCAGGGTGTGCTTCTTGCCGTTGATTTCGAGGACGGCCTGCTCACCGGAGGTGGAGACCACTTTGACACCATCGCGCGATTCGCCGGGCGCCACCACCCGCGGCGCTGCGCCGTTGATGATCAGCAGCGCCTTGCCGCCGAGCATGCCCGTGAGCGCGACTTCCTGAGCGATGGCGCACGTGCACGCAGCAGCCAGCACGACGGCTGTGAGGAGCGCTTTCATCAATCCCTGAAGTTGTCGAAGGACAGCGGCACGTCAGTGATCTCTTTGCGGATGAGGGCCATGGCGGCCTGCAGGTCATCGCGCTTGGCGCCGCTGACGCGGACCGCGTCGCCCTGGATGGCCGCCTGGACTTTCAGCTTGCTGTCCTTGATGAGGCGCTGGATTTTCTTGGACTGCTCCGTCTCGATGCCGTTGCGCACCTTGAAGACCTGCTTGACCTTGTCGCCGCCGATTTTCTGAACGTCGCCCTTGTCGAGAAAGCGCACATCGACGCTGCGCTTGGTGAGCTTGGCGAGCAGCACGTCTTCGACCTGGCTGAGCTGGAAATCTGCGTCGCCGAAGAGGGTGATTTCCTTGTCCTTGAGTTCGAGCGCGGCGGAGGTGCCCTTGAAGTCGAAGCGTGTGGCGATTTCCTTGGAGGCGTTTTCTACTGCGTTTTTTACCTCGACCATGTTGGGCTCGCACACTGTGTCAAATGAAGGCATCGCCCCCCCTTTTCGCTCTACGTCAGATGCGACAATTGTCCCATGATCGTGGAGCAAAACGTACCCCTGCAGGCGCACAACAGCTTCGGCATTGTGGCCAAAGCCAGGGCGCTGGTGCGGGTGCGAAGCGAAGCAGATGTGCAGCAGGTGCTGGCCCAGCCAGACCAGCGCGACGTGCCCAAGTTCGTGCTGGGCGGCGGCAGCAACATCGTGATCACGGGCGATGTGAGGCCATTGGTGCTCAAAGTCGAGGTGCCGTGCAAACGCCTGGTCGATGAAACTGCCAAGGCATGGATCGTCGAGGCCGGCGCCGGCGAAAACTGGCACGACTTCGTCACCTGGACGCTCGATAACGGCTTTCCCGGGCTGGAGAACATGGCGCTGATCCCCGGCACCGTTGGCGCGTCGCCGGTGCAGAACGTCGGCGCGTATGGCGTGGAACTGCAGGATCGGTTCGAGTCACTCGACGCGATCGATCTCGTCACCGGCAAGCTGTTCACGCTGGAAGCCGCGCAATGCGGCTTTGGCTATCGCGACTCGGTGTTCAAGCACGTCGCCCGGGAAGAGGGTGATTTCGGGCTGGCGGGGCGGGCGCTCATCCTGCGCGTGCGCTTTAGGCTGCCCAAGCCGTGGAAGGCCGTGCTGGGCTATGCCGACATCGAACGCAAGATGCACGAGACGGGCATCACCAACCCCACGCCGCGCCAGATTTACGACTGGGTGTGCGCTGTGCGCAGCGCCAAGTTGCCCGACCCGCGGGTGGTCGGCAATGCGGGCAGCTTCTTCAAGAACCCCACGGTCACCAACGACCAGTGCCAGGACATCATCGCCCGCGAGCCGAACATCGTTCATTACCCGATGCCCGATGGCTCCGTGAAGCTGGCGGCCGGCTGGCTGATCGATGCCTGCGGCTGGAAGGGCAAGTCGGTGGGCAATGCAGGCGTTTACGAGAAGCAGGCGCTGGTGCTGGTCAATCGCGGTGGCGCGACGGGCGGCGAAGTCGTCACGCTCGCGAAGGCGATCCAGACGAGCGTGTACGAGCGCTTTGGCATCCGGCTGGAGCCGGAGCCGGTGGTGGTCTGACGCTCAGTCGGCCGGCAGGCCCAGCGCACGAAGCGCAGGCGCCTCGTAGTCGCCGTCTTCTGCGGGGTAGCGCAGGCCCGTCACACCTGTGGCCTTTGCCAGTGCCCAGACGATGCTTTCGCCAGCGGGGAGCGTGTCAGGTGGCGTGGCGTACAGCGGATCAGTGAAAGCCTTGCGCGGCGAGATGATCGCCCAGCCCTGGCCTTTGAATGCCTCGACGACTTGCGGCAACCATGTTGCGTTGATCGCATTCACGTGCAGCAGCATCACGTGCATGGGGCGCTTGCCCGTCACCTGCAGCGCGAGCTTGTCGTAGTAGGCGGCGCGGTCAAGCAGGTGGCGGATGTAGTGGGCGCGAAGCACCTCCAGCTTTGCGTCTTGTCCACCTGCCTTCGAGAGCGTGAGGAATACGTCGTTGTAATACCAGTCGCTGGTGTCGATTGATACGGGCGCGCTTTCGTAACCGTGGTCATACATCCACGCGCGCATGCCGTCGCGCTTGTCGACCGTGTCGCCTTCTTTCAGGAACGGGAAACGCAGGCGCCGCTGCCAGGTCGGCAATGCGTTGAAGGCTGCGTCGGCCTCCTGCACGTCTTCGATGAACGCCTCGAGCGCCACCTTCTGCGACCCCAGGCTGCGATGGCGCGAGGTGTGGTTGCCCACGGCATGGCCTGCAGCGGCCCAGTCAGCGATCAGTGCGCGGCCCGCGCCATCGCCGGTGCGAGCCAGCGCTGGGAAAACCATCGCCTTGATGTCAGCGCGACGCAGGTGTTCGAGCAGTTGCGAATTCCACGCGCGGGCCTGCGGCTCTTTGTCGGGGTTGAGGCCGTCGTCGAACGTCAAGCTCAGCGACTGCGCCCCTGCGCTGCCGGCAAGCAGCAGCGCCAGTGCAATGACAGCCCTACGCACATTCATCGCAGGCAGCATCAGAGGATCCGGTCCCACCAGCCCTGCGCATTGACGAAGCGCACCAGCCCCATGCCAAGAGCGAAGAGAAAGCCGTACCAGAAGCGGTCGATGCGCACGATTTCCTCGCCGCGCTGGCGCCGCCACGCACCTATCAGCGCCATGAAGGCACCAGAGGCAAACGGCATGAGCAAGAGGTTGGCGATGCGGCCGAAGAAGGTGGGGATCACGGTGCCCGGCACCAGCAGCACGCTCAGCACGCCGATGCCGCCGCCAATGGCAAAGTACATCAGCGCTGCAACCGGCGCGCTGACGGGTGCCCGGCGGCTGGAAGGCGCCTTGCGCTGGAACGCGTGGGCGCCCAGCTCGAACAGCGTCTGGAAGATCAGCTGGATCAGCAGCTCGCCGAAAAATTCAAACAGGAAACCCAGCAGGCCAAACAGGAGCTCTGCGAGGATTTCCATCGTTATGCGGCGCGCGGTTTACTCGCCGGTCTTGCCGTCTTTGCCGTCGTGCCCCAGGTTGGGCAGCTGCGAGTCCTTGCCCATGATCAGCAGGCCCGCGCGGCTGTACACGCCCAGCTTGGCGCGCGTGTCGGTGATGTCCAGGTTGCGCATCGTGAGCTGGCCGATGCGGTCCTTCGGCGAGAAGGGCGCGTTCTCGACCTTTTCCATCGACAGGCGCTCGGGCGCGTAGGTGAGGTTGAGCGACTCGGTGTTCAGCAGCGAATAGTCGTTGCCGCGGCGCAGCTCGATCGTCACTTCACCGGTGATGGCGCGTGCGACCCAGCGTTGCGCCGTTTCGCGCAGCATGATGGCTTGCGGGTCGAACCAGCGGCCTTGATAGAGCAGGCGGCCGAGCTTGCGGCCGTTGTCGCGGTACTGCTCGATCGTGTCTTCGTTGTGGATGCCGGTGACCAGGCGCTCGTAAGCGATGAACAGCAGCGCGAGGCCCGGCGCTTCATAGATGCCGCGGCTCTTCGCTTCGATGATGCGGTTTTCGATCTGGTCGCTCATGCCCAGGCCGTGGCGACCGCCGATGGCATTGGCTTCGAGGATCAGGTCGATGGGGCTGTCGAATGTCTTGCCGTTCAACGCGACGGGCTGGCCTTCTTCGAAGCGCACCGTGACGGTCTCTGCCTTGACGACGACGTCGTCCCTCCAGAATGCAACGCCCATGATCGGATTCACGATCTTCATGCCGGTGGCCAGGCTTTCGAGATCCTTCGCCTCGTGCGTGGCGCCGAGCATGTTCGAATCGGTCGAGTACGCCTTCTCGGCGGACATCTTGTACGCAAAGCCTGCTTGCGTCATGAACGCGGACATTTCAGCGCGGCCACCGAGTTCGTCGATGAAGGCCTGGTCAAGCCACGGCTTGTAGATCTTCAGCGAAGGGTTGGTGAGCAGGCCGTAGCGGTAGAAGCGCTCGATGTCATTGCCCTTGAACGTGGAGCCATCGCCCCAGATGTTCACGTCGTCTTCCTTCATCGCGGCCACGAGCATGGTGCCCGTGACGGCGCGGCCCAGCGGCGTGGTGTTGAAGTACGTGACGCCCGCCGTGGAGATATGGAATGCGCCGGCCTGCATGGCGGCGATGCCTTCATGCGCGAGCTGCAGGCGGCAGTCGATCAGGCGCGCTTGTTCGGCGCCGTATTGCATGGCCTTGCGCGGAATCTCTTCGTAGTCAGGCTCGTCGGGCTGGCCGAGGTTGGCGGTGTAGGCGTAGGGCACTGCGCCCTTCTTGCGCATCCAGTGCAGGGCAGCGGAGGTGTCCAGGCCGCCTGAAAAAGCGATGCCGACTTTCTGGCCGGCGGGCAGGTGTTCGAGGATGGTGCTCATGGCTTAGGTTGCGCTTTAGCCGAAGTGGCAGATGTAGTGGTAGGCCTGCGCCACCCGGATGTCGAAGCTGGTGTTCGCGCCGATCGAGAACTTCTCGCCGGGGCCGCTCGTGTGCCACTGCGATTCGCCCGCCAGCTTGTATTCACAAGAGCCGGCGACGCATTCCATGATTTCGGGAGCGCCTGTGTTGAAAGTGAGTTGCGAAGGAAGGATCACGCCGACCGATTTCTTCGTGCCGTCTGCCAGCGTCACGCTGTGGCTGACGCACTTGCCGTCGAAATACACATTGGCCTGGGTGGCGATCGAGGCGCCGTCGATTTTTGCGGATGTCATGTGCGGAAGAAACGGGCGCATTGCGCGCCCCTGCTGGAAACCGCCAATTTTACCCGTCAGGCCATGAAGCCCAGATTGCGCGTCGTGAAGTGAGACAGGTGGGGCAGCACCATGTCCTGGTCGGTCTGTGAAACACCGAACCAGGTGGCAAGCGTGCCCGCGAACTGGTCCACCGATGTGGAAGGCAGCAGGCGCCCCTGGCCCACGTCGTCCGGGCCGTTGTTGGCAAGCACGGGCGCTGTGCCGACGAACGACTTGCCCTTCACCGCGCCGCCCAGCACAAACTGCATGTTGCCCCAGCCATGATCGGAGCCATCGTTGTTGCCCACGAGCGTGCGGCCGAAGTCGGAGCCCGTGAAGGTGGTCACCGCGTCGGCAACGCCGAGTTCTTGCATGGCCTGCTGGAACGATGCGAGTGCGTTGCCCAGGTTCGTCATCAGCGTGGGGTGCTGGGTGACGAGGCCATCGTGGGTGTCGAAGCCGCCCAGTGACACGAAGAACACTTGCCGTTTTGCGCCGAGCGCACTGCGCGCGCCGATCATCCGCGCCACGATCTTCAGCTGGTCCGCGAGGCTGTTGGGCGTGGGGAATTGCGTGGCGAGCGTGACGCCTGCCAGTGCGCTGGTGAGCTGGCCGTTCGCATCGATGGAGCGCTTGGCCACGCGTGCATATTCATTTTCGAGCAAGTGGGCACGCGGCTGCGTCATGAGGTCGGCCAGTGCTGCCGAGCAAGCGGTCGATCCGAACAATGCGGACTGGATGCCGTTGACGGGCACCGAGCCGTTGGTCGTCACTTGATATTGCACGGCCGTATTGCCAGCGAGATATACCGCGTTGCCCGCCGCGCTGATACACGTGAATGTTGCGTTGCCGTTGCCCGATGCGTAGAGGTCGCCCATGCGGCCGCCCCAGCCCGAAGCCGCGCCTTCGGGCGATGACGATTGCCAGAACGACTGCTGGTCGTTGTGCGAGAACAGCTTGGGCGGCAGTTGCACTGACTTGGCTGTGTATTGCGCCTTGGTGGTCGGCTCGACGAGGGTGCCGATGTTCAGCAGCACGGCCATCTGTTGCGCGTCGAAGATCGGCACCAGCGGTGCCAGGCCCGGTGCGAGGGCGAACTGCCGGCCGCTCGCCAGTGGCACCGTCGGGTTGAGCACCGTGCCGGCCAGCGACGTGCGGCTGATCGCCAGGTTGGGGCGAAAGCTCGCGTAGGCGTCGTAGCTTGGCTGGTCATACGCGACGAGTGTGCTGGCGTAGTCGTTGCCGCCGTAGAGAAACACGCAGACAAGCGCCTTGTAGTCGGTGGCCGTGGCCGCAGCGGCTTCGCCCATCGCTGCGAGGCTCATCGCCCATGGTGTGGCCGAGGCGGCAACCGACAAGGCGGCGCTTCGCTTGAGAAAGGCCCGGCGCGACGCGTTGTCGGGAAGGATGTGGGGGAAGTGATTTTTCATCGTGTGGTCCTCACTTCTGTGCGATGTATTCAGGCGCAGCGAGCACCAGCGTCAGCGCCGCTTTCACACGATTGAGCTTGCCGGCGTCCGTTGTCGGGTTGATCGTGTCGAGCGCGGTTTTCAGAGTCGCCAGGCGGGCGGCTGGCACTTGTCCCGCCGCGAGCACGAGGTTGATTTCTGCGAGCAGCGCCGCCGAATCGGTGGCCAGCGCCACCAGCGCCGTGTAGTCCGCGCGCACATCGCCGATACCCACACCATTGACTGCGCGTTGCATGTAGTTGATGTAGCCCGCGACAGACGATTCGGTCGTGATCTGGAATTCGGGCGCGACAAGGCCTTGCGCGGCGATGGAGCTGGTCGGCGGCACGTAGCCGGGACGGAAGAAGTTGAAGACTGATGGCGAACGCATCGGGCTTTGGCCCAGGCGCGCGCCAGGGTCGGACACATCGCCAATCGCCCACAAGTCGCCCGGTGACGTCGCGCCGAAGCCGCGCGCCCAGTTGAGAAAGCGCACGACGGGCTCGCGCAGCTTGCCGAATTCGGCGCTGGATGCATTCGCGGGGTCGCGCGCTTCGGTATCCAGCAGGATCGCCTTGACCACTGCTGCGAGATCGCCGCGCACGCCGGCGCCATTGTTGGTGAACACGGCTGCGACGCGCGCCACGTAAGTCGGGCTGGGGTTGCTCGTGACCAGGCGCTGGATCAACTGGCGTGAGACAAACGGCGGCAGGTTGGGGTGATTGAAGAGCGTGTCGAGTGCAAGGGTGAGGCTGTCGCGCGCTGACGTGCCCGAGGCGATCGTCACACCGAGGAATGTCTTCGCGCCCGTCTCGTAGCGGTTGGGCACTTGCGTCATGGGCCGCTTGTGGATGTCGGGCGGGAAGGGCGACACATAGCCCGACGTATCGACGTCCCAGCCGGTGAACACGCGCGCCAGGCCACTCACATCCGCGGGCACGTAGGTCTCGCCGCCGCTGGGTGTGCCGTCGCTGTTGAGCTTGAGCAGGCCCACGGTGAACAGCTGCATCAACTCACGCGCGTAATTCTCATCCGGCTGGCTGCCGGTGTTGACGTTCGCCTTCGTGTTGCCGCGAAACGTGAGGTAGTAGCCCATCGCCGTGCTCAGGCTCACCTGGTCGAGCAGCGTGCGGTAGTTGCCGAAAGCGTTGGCTTCGAGGATGTCGAGGTAGTTCGCCACCGCGAACTGGCGCCACGCCGTGTTCACGCCGCTGACGGAGACCACCAGGATTTCAGACAGCGCGAGCGTCACGCGCTGGCGCAGCGAGTCGGGCGCAGTGATGAGCTTGTGCCAGATGGTGTTGTCCAGCCCCTGGGTGCTGTTGCGGAAGTCTTCGGCGCTGAAGCCGTGTTCAACCAGCCAGTCGTAATGTGTCTGGCTGCGCGGCATCGCGATTTGCGTGTCAACCCACGCGGCATAGGTTGTCGCTTGCATGGCAGCGATGTCGGCTTTTGAAGCCCCGTGGGTTGCCTGCGCCAGAAAGCGTGCTGCATCCAAAGCCGTCGCAGGGCCCGCTGCACAGCTGGCCGGATGGGCCGAGCAGCTGAAGCTCGCAAGCGTGCCGACCCACAGGAGCACATCGTTGGTGATCGGGCCGATCACATACACATCGTTGCCCGCAACGCCGAGGTAGGTGCCGTTCTCGGGGTAGTAGCGATAGATGTAGGGCGCGTAGACCAGGTCGGGCTGGTGGCTCGGGAAGTAGCCGGGGTACGCGTTCTCGGCCCAGTTCATCAGGGCTGTCGCGTCGAACGCTGCCGTGGAATTCGACTGCGCTGCGGCCAGTGGGCTGGCGCGAAACAGGCTGGTGTCGCGCTTGGCGCTGGCGAGGTCGAGCATGGGCGCCGGCGGTGCCGGCGAGCCGCCACCACAAGCGGAGAGGGCCATCGCGGCAAGTGCCGCCGCTGCCACAGCCCCCGTCGGCACGGCGCCTGCGCCTTCGAGCGATGTCCGCAGCTGCGAAAGGTCTTGCTGCGCGATCAATTCTTCCATGGCAACCCCTGAACAACGAGTCACCATTGGAACGGGCTGATGCTGTCTCGGCGGTGAACCAGAGGTAAGTGCTGAGTAAAAGTATCTTGCCGCGGCTTACACAGCAGTTCGGGTGCAACAAAAAAAAAGCCGCGCAGTGCGCGGCGTTTCGAAGCGGGGGGCGCGATTGCCTTGGCGCCCGCAATCAGCGCCAGTGGCGGTGGCCGTACCCGCCGCCGTAATAGCCCAGGCCAATCGACAGGCTCACCGGATACGGGTTGTAGTAAGCGGGGCTGTAATAGGCGGGGCGGTAATAGACGGGGTAGCCCACCGTGGCCGTGGACACCACTGCCGGCGAAACCATCACAGCTTGCGGCCCGTACGTCACGCCTGCTTCAGAGGTGACCGCGGACGAGGGCCCGATGTTGTTGGAGCTGATCGGCGAGACTTGCAGCCGGATCGTCGGACCCGGGTCATACGGCATCTGTACCGTGTATTGCTTGCCTGCGTATTCGTAGGTGACGTTGTAGGAAACCGTGCGGTTTTCGTACGTCACTTGCGTGGTGCACTGCTGGCCTTGTACGTATTGGCCGTTCTGGTTGTTCTGCTCGATGTTGTTGCCGATGGCCGCACCACCCACCAGGCCAACCGCAGTGGCTGCTGCACGTCCGCCGCCGTGACCGATCTGGTTGCCGAGCAAGCCGCCGACGATCGCGCCGACCAATGCCCCGCCACCTGACGGTTGTTGCTGCACCTGCTGCACAGGCTGCACGGTGCAGACCTGGCGCGGCACCTGCACTTGTTGAATGACCGGCGTTGCCGAGAGGACGCGGCCGACTTCCTGTGCCTGTGCCTGTGCGACGCCCGAGATGGCGGCCAATGCGCCCATCGTTGAAACGACTACTGCTGTTTTCATCGATGCTCCTTCAGTTGCTCGTGAATGAATCAATTTTAGGCAAACACCTGTGCCAGGTGGTTTCTGTTGAGTAAAGCCTGGGCAAAGCGGTATCCATCAGCGGCCTGGCAGCAACGTTTGCCAGACTGCTGTGTCGAAACCCACGGTCGTGTGCTTTTTGTCCCACTCGACCACCGGCCGCTTGATCACGCTGGGGGTCGCCAGCATCAACTTCCTGGCTGTCATCGAATCCCTGACTTGCTCCTGCACGGAAGGTTCCAGCTTGCGCCACATCGTGCCTTTGCGATTGACAAGTTTTTCCCAGCCGACGGCCTGGATCCATGCATCGAGATGGTCTTCGGGCACGCCCTGCTTCTTGAAGTCGTGGAAGGTGTGTTCGACGCCTTGCTCGGTCAGCCAGGCGCGTGCCTTCTTGACGGTGTCGCAATTCGCAATGCCATACAGGGTGGGGTTCATGGGGCAATCTTAAGTGGCCCGGCTCGCGGCGGGCTGTGTGCTGGGACAATGCAGGCCATGAAAACGCTTCACGACTGGCTGGCACATTGCGACAGCCTGCATCCCAAAACCATCGAGCTCGGCCTGGACCGTGTCCGGGCTGTTGCCACGCGGATGGGGCTCGCCTTTACCTGCCCCGTGATCACCGTGGCCGGCACCAATGGCAAGGGCTCGACCTGCGCCATGCTGGAGGCGATTGCGCTGCAGGCGGGTTACCGCACGGGCGTGTACACATCGCCTCACCTTGTGCACTTCGAAGAGCGCTGCCGTATTCATGGTGAGATTGTTGGCGCCGATGCACTCGTGCCATTTTTCGAGCGCGTCGAAGCGGCGCGCGAGGGTGTGACGCTGACCTACTTTGAATTCACGACGCTCGCGATCCTTTGCCTGATGGCGTCTTCGAAGCTCGATGTCGCCATTCTGGAAGTGGGCCTGGGTGGTCGGCTCGATGCGGTGAACATCATTGACAGCGATTGCGCCGTGATCACGAGCATCGATCTCGACCACATGGAGTTTCTCGGAAACGACCGCGAGACCATCGGCCGCGAGAAGGCCGGCATCATGCGTACGGGACGGCCGGTGGTCGTGAGCGACCCGGTGCCGACGCAAAGCATCATCGACTATGGCACTGAAATCGGTGCCGACGTCTGGCTGATGGGACGCGACTTCAACTTTTCGGGCGACAAGCAGCAATGGTCGTGGGCCGGGCGGGGCCGGCGCTACGCGGGGCTTGCGTACCCGGCGCTGCGTGGCGCCAACCAGTTGATCAATGCCTCGGGCGTGCTGGCTGCGCTGGAAGCGTTGCGATCGAAGATCCCGGTCACGGCGCAGGCTGTGCGCAACGGGCTGGCCATGGTCGAGCTGCCCGGCCGCTTCCAGATCGTGCCGGGCCAGCCGACGCTCGTGCTCGACGTTGCCCATAACCCGCACTCGATTGCAGCGCTTGCCGCCAACCTCGACGCGATGGGTTTCTTTCCGACGACGCACGCCGTTTTCGGTGCGATGGCCGACAAGGACCTGGCACCGATGCTCAAGAAGCTCGGGCCTATCATCGACCGCTGGTACTTCACGGACTTGCCCACGGCGCGGGCCGCGAAAGCCGCCGACCTGTACGCAACCTGGCGCCAGCAGGAAACGCGCACCGATGTCGATGCATCCACTCACACATCGCCAATGCAGGCGCTCGATGCAGCGGTCGCCGCCGCGGACCCCGCTGATAGAATCGCCGTGTTCGGATCGTTCTACACGGTAGGAGGCGTGCTCGGGGACGGAGTGCCTCGCCTTCACGCCAAACATCTCGCGAGCTGATGGCCTTTTTCAAGTTCCGCAAAGGTGGCGACGATTCGCAAGCCACACAACGCCCAGCCGAAAGCGTCGAGGCCATGCGCAAGCGCGCAAGGCACCGGCTCATTGGCGCGGCGGTTCTCGTATTGATCGGCGTCGTCGGCTTTCCGCTGCTGTTCGACACGCAGCCGCGGCCCATCGCCGTGGACATTCCCATCGAAATTCCGGATCGCAACAAGGTCAAGCCGCTGCCTGCCCCGGTGCAGCCGGCAGTGGTTGCTGCGTCGGCCGCGTCAGTGCCTGCCGCTGTGGTGCAGGCGCCGCCAGCAGCTGTTGCAGCTGCGCCTTCGCCGGCACCTGCCTCCACACCCGTGCAGGTCGCCAAGGTCGAGCCGCCACCGGCGAAGGTCGAGGCCAAAACCGAAGCCAAACCTGAGCCGAAGCCGGAAGCCAAGCCGCCCGTCAAGGCCGAGCCCAAGCCAGAGTCCAAGCCTGATGCTAAAGCCGCTGAGCCCAAACCGGCGCCCAAGGTGGACGACGGCGCCAAGGCGCGCGCGCTGCTGGAAGGCAAGACACCAGCTGCCGCCGTTCCCGCCGCCGCAGAGAGCGGCCGCTTTGTCGTGCAGGTTGGTGCATTCGCCGATGCCGCGCTCGCGCAGGAGACGCGGCGCAAGGTCGAGAAAGCCGGCCTGAAAACGTATACGAACGTCGCCGAGACGAAAGACGGCAAGCGCATTCGCGTGCGGGTCGGGCCCTTTGCCACCCGCGACGAAGCCGTGCGAGCCGCCGAGAAGATCAAGGGGCTGGATTTACCGGCAGCCATCCTCACCTTGTAGGTTGTGTGCAGGCAATGGCGGCGCTCGACTGGGTTTTTGTGGCAGTGCTGCTGGTGTCACTGCTGATCGGCGCGTTGCGCGGTTTTGTGTACGAAGTACTGTCGGTGTTGAGCTGGGTCGCGGCGTTCGTGCTGGCGCAATGGTTGGCGCCTGAAGTCGCCAACTGGCTGCCAATGACGAGCTGGTCGCAACCTGTGCGGTACGCGGCGGGTTTTGGTGTGGTGTTCATCCTGGCTGTGTTTGCCGGGGCGCTGCTGGCCTGGCTGGTCAAGAAGATGATCGAGGCCGTCGGCCTGAGGCCCGTGGATCGCACGCTGGGTGCGGCATTCGGCCTGGTGCGCGGTGTGGTGTTGTTGCTGGCACTGGCGGTGGTGGTCAACCTCACGCCGATGCGCCGTGACATGTGGTGGACGGAGTCGGCGGGCGCGGGTATTTCGAACGCGGCGCTGAAGGGTTTGAAGCCGGTGTTGCCCGAGCGGTTCGGGCAATATCTGCCGGGGTAAGGCCCGGCCAGGAAGAAAACGTATGTGTGGAATCGTCGGCGTTGTCTCCAGCGCCCCAGTGAATCAGCTGATCTATGACGCCTTGCTGCTGCTGCAGCACCGCGGGCAGGACGCAGCGGGTATCGTCACCCAGCAGGAGCGCAAGTTCTTCATGCACAAGGCCAAGGGCATGGTGCGCGACGTCTTTCGCACGCGCAACATGCGCGCGCTGCCGGGCAATGCGGGTCTGGGCCAGGTGCGCTACCCGACGGCGGGCAACGCCTACAGCGAAGAAGAAGCGCAGCCGTTCTACGTCAACGCCCCTTACGGCATCGTGCTTGTGCACAACGGCAACCTCACCAACGCGCAAGTGCTGAAGGCGGAGCTGTTCAACACGGACCACCGCCATATCAACACCGAGAGCGACTCGGAAGTGCTGCTCAATGTTTTTGCGCACGAGCTCGACAAATCCACCCGCGGCCAGCATTTGACGCCCGAAGCCGTGTTCGATGCGGTGGCGCAAGTCCACAAGCGCGTGCGCGGCTCCTACGCAGTGATCGCGCTCATCGCGGGCCATGGCGTGCTCGCGTTCCGCGACCCGTTTGGCATCCGGCCGCTGTCGATGGGGCGCGGTGCAGACGGCGCCGTGATGGTCGCGAGTGAAACGGTATCGCTCGAAGGCACGGGCCACGTGTTCGAGCGGCACGTGGCGCCGGGCGAGGCAGTCTTCATCGATCTGGACGGCAAGGTGCATTCGCGCCAATGCGCCGAGAACCCGAAGCTCTTCCCGTGCATTTTCGAGTTCGTGTACCTCGCGCGGCCCGACTCCGTGCTTGATGGCATTTCGGTCTATCAGGCGCGTCTGAACCTGGGCGAGACGCTCGCCAAGCGCGTGGTGTCCACCGTGCCGCCCAATGACATCGATGTGATCATCCCCATCCCCGAGTCGAGCCGGCCGAGCGCGACGCAGCTCGCGCATCTGCTGGGCATTCCGTACCGAGAAGGTTTCGTGAAGAACCGCTACGTGGGCCGCACCTTCATCATGCCGGGGCAGGGCGTGCGCAAGAAGTCCGTGCGCCAGAAGCTCAACGTGATCGCCAGCGAGTTCAAGGGGCGCAATGTGCTGCTCGTGGATGACTCCATCGTGCGAGGCACCACCAGCCGCGAAATCGTGCAGATGGCGCGCGACGCGGGCGCACGCAAGGTGTACCTCGCCAGCGCCGCGCCGCCGGTGCGTTACCCCAATGTGTATGGCATCGACATGCCGACCGCTGAAGAGCTTGTGGCGCACGACCGCACCGTCGAGCAGATCCGCGAAATCATCGGCTGCGACGCACTGATCTACCAGGACGTCGAAGGCATGAAGCGCGCGATCGGCTCGCTCAATTCCAAGCTCGATGGCTTCGATGCGTCGTGCTTCGACGGCGTGTACGTGACTGGCGACATCAACGCTGACGACATCGCGCGCATCAATGAAGCGCGGATCGGCCAGGAAGATGCACTCGAAGAAGACACGTCGCGCCTGGCGCTTCCCAACGCGCAGGACGCCTGAGACGCATGACAGTTCGCACCCGCTTTGCCCCATCGCCCACCGGCTTCATCCACCTCGGCAACATCCGCTCGGCCTTGTATCCGTGGGCATTCGCCCGCGCCGAGAAGGGGGTGTTCATCCTTCGCATCGAAGACACGGATGTCGAGCGCTCGTCTCAGGAGGCCGTTGACGTCATCCTGGAAGGCATGGCCTGGCTCGGCCTCACGCATGACGAAGGTCCGTTCTACCAGATGCAGCGCATGCCGCGCTACAAGGAAGTGCTGGAGCAGATGAAGGCGCAGGGCCTCGTCTATCCGTGCTACATGAGCGTGGCCGAACTCGATGCGCTGCGCGAAAAGCAGATGGCAGCCAAGCAGAAGCCCCGTTACGACGGCACGTGGCGGCCCGAGCCCGGCAAGACATTGCCGTCCGTGCCGCCAGGCGTGCAACCCGTGCTGCGGTTCAGGAACCCGGTCGGCGGCGCGGTGGTGTGGGAAGACAAGGTCAAAGGCCGCATCGAAATCAGCAACGATGAACTCGATGACCTGGTGATCGCGCGGCCCGATGGCACGCCCACCTACAACTTCTGCGTGGTGGTGGACGATATCGACATGGACATCACCCACGTGATCCGCGGTGACGACCACGTGAACAACACGCCGCGCCAGATCAACATCTTCCGTGCGCTCGGCAAGGAGCCGCCCGTGTATGCGCACCTGCCCACGGTGCTGCAGGAAGTGATTGACCCGGACGGCACGAAGCGCGTCGAGAAAATGAGCAAGCGCCATGGTGCCAAGCCCGTGACGCAGTATCGTGAAGAGGGCTTTCTTGCTGATGGTGTCGTGAACTACCTGGCCCGCCTGGGCTGGTCGCATGGCGATGATGAAGTGTTCAGCCGCGAGCAGTTCATCGAGTGGTTCAACCTCGATCACCTGGGCAAGAGCGCCGCGCAGTTCGACGACACGAAGCTGCGCTGGGTCAACGCGCAGCACATCAAGCAGACCGACGACGCAAAGCTGGTGGAACTGCTCAGGGCCATTCGCCCCGGCGTCGTCGAAGGCCGTGATGCGGAGCATCTGGCGCGCATCTCTGCGCTTGTGAAAGACCGGTGCGAGACGCTGCTGGTGCTGGCCGACTGGATCGAGAAGTTCTATCACCCCGTGACGCCTGACCCGGCGGAAGTGGCCAAGCACGTGACCGATGCCGTGCGACCAGCGCTGGGCATGCTCGCGAAGATGCTCGAAACCTGCGAGTGGGAGAAGGCAGCGATCTCTGAATGCATCAAGGAAGTCTTGCGTGCTTCGGGCATCAAGATGCCGCAATTGGCTATGCCTGTTCGCGTGCTGGTGATGGGCACGTCGCAGACGCCGTCACTCGATGCCGTGCTGTCGCTTTGCGACAGGCAGGTCGTTTTGCAAAGGCTCAACTCAGCGGGCTGAAAAATCGGGATATAATTCGAGGCTCGGAAATCAGCAGGGTGCCGTAACAAGCAGCTTGTCGATTTGGGGGTATAGCTCAGCTGGGAGAGCGCTTGCATGGCATGCAAGAGGTCATCGGTTCGATCCCGTTTACCTCCACCAACCGAAAATTGAGCAAGGTTTTTGACCCTATCGTCTAGAGGCCTAGGACATTACCCTTTCACGGTAAGTACCGGGGTTCGAATCCCCGTAGGGTCGCCAGTTTCACTGCAGCAGTCGCCAAGCGGCTGCGCCTCAGTGAAGCGGCACAAGCCGGTTGCACTTGGCCCGCAAGGGTGAAAGCAATCTACCAGGAGTGGTAGTTCAGTTGGTTAGAATACCGGCCTGTCACGCCGGGGGTCGCGGGTTCGAGTCCCGTCCACTCCGCCAGTCTTCAAGCAAACACGGGCCTTCGCGGCCCGTGTTTCGTTTCTGGCTTCCAAGAAAAAACCTTCCCGGCAACTTCTGCCGCTGCAAGCCGCGTTCGTGCACGGCAGTGACTTGCCCGATTCGGCTGCTGCTGCCTCAGCGATGCACGGGCCGAAGCAGGCGGTCTGCGGGCGCCAGGGCATCGTCGCCGTCCAATTCCACGGCCACTTGTGTGCATACGGCCCGACACAGCGTGGCCACGCGCTCACTTTGCAGCTTGTAGTAAATCTGAGTGCCTTCCCGGCGGCGCCCCAGCACACCGGCGCGGTAGAGCGTTGCAAGGTGCTGCGACATATTGGGCTGGGTGGTGTCGATCTGCTCGAGCAACTCGGACACATTGCGTTCCCCGTTGCACACGGCACTGATGATCTTCAGCCGCACTGGCGTTGACAGCAACCCGAACAGCTCGGCTGCCGATTCGAAGACCAGATCTTCTTCGCTGATGTCTGCCACGTGTTTCCCGTAAGAGGTTGCCAAGCCATCACTCTATCAGCACATGCCGATAATCGCAGCCCGTGCTCCCCCTCAGCTCCATACTGCCGCGACGACGGCAGGCCTTCACTTGGCCTGCTGCTCCATCAGCAGGTAGGTGTTGAAGGCGTTGATCCGGTTGGCCGCGCGAAAGAGGGGTAGCCCGGCGAACCGCGACCAGTCGGCGCGCGCGTAGGCGTCCTCGAAGGGCTCGAGGTTGGCCGCAGCCTCACCCATGCTCTTGCGCAGGAACACCAGGTAGTCACGCGTCAGCTCAAGGTCGGCCACCGGGTCGGTGGACATTGGGCCGTGTCCCGGCACGATGATGCGAGGGCGCAGCGCGATCAGCCCCGAGAGAGCGTCTATCCACGCGCGGCTATCAGCCTGGCCGACGTAGGGGACGCGACCGCGAAAGACCACGTCGCCCGCGAACAGCACGCCAGCGCGCTCGGCGTACACGACCAGGTCTTCCGGTGTGTGCGCAGGCCCCACATGCCGGATATGAATCTTCTCGCCGCCCAACTCGAGCACCGTGTCAGCGTCCAGCCACTTGTCGGCCGGCACCAGGCGCGTGCGTGCGTCGATCCACGGAGCGAGTTCCACGCGGCTGGCAGCCAGGCGCAGCTGGGCCGTCTCCGAGCTCAGGTACTCCTGGCCTGCGCGTTGGGCAATCACCGTGGCCCCCAGGTCTTTGAGCACCTGAAGGCCGTAGATATGGTCAGCGTGATAGTGGGTCACGACAACGTAGCGAATCGGCTGCGTCGTGACCTGACGCACGGCAGCCACCAGTTCTTCAGCCAGCGCCGGCGAGCCCAGCGCGTCGATGACCACCACGCCCTGGGGTGTGACGATGAAGCCGGCATTGGAGATGAAGTTGCGGTTCGCTGTCGATCCCAGCGCGGCCTGTCCCTGGACGAGCCACGCGTTGTCGGCAACCTGCTGCGCCTTCAGGGGCTGGGCAACGGCAGCCGCCGCTGCAAATAGCAGCCCAGTGCAAGTGACCGCCACCCAGGCCAGCCGTTTGAGGATGTGAGTTGTCATGAATTCTTATAGCGCCAATTCAGGCGGTCACGCTGGCCTTGCCGCTGGACGATGCAGCGCCGGGCACGGCCTGGTCGAGAGGCCCGGCGGGACGTTGATCGATGAGGCGATCGGTGATGGCCGCAGCTGCCCATATGGCGCTGAGTGTCACCCATGAGGTTGCTGTGAACACCGCAGCGCCCGATAAGCCTGCACCCACTGCGCAGCCCCCTGCGAGCATGCCGCCGAAGCCCATGCACATGGCGCCTGCGATATAGCGGCGCATGCTGGGCCCGCCCTCAAAGCCCTCCAGCTTGAGCTCGCCGAACAGCGCGGCGGCCAGGAAGGAGCCGAGGAAGACGCCCGGGATCAGGCCAAGGTCGAACGTGACAGGCTTGTCGGTGACGAACAGGACGCGGCTGAGCACCTCCGCCGATGGCCCGGTGAAGCTCAGTGACTGGATCGGGTGCGTATCGAAAGCGACTGTCGAGACCGCGTACGTGAGCCACCACGCAGCAGCAATCGACAGCCCCACGCCAATCGCACCCGCCCAGCCCCACGGCGGCACGCGCTGGCGGCGTGCCCACACGATAGCGGCGACCATCCACAGGGCGGCGAATGCAAAGGCACCGCCATGCCCGATGCCCGTGCGTGCGATGAGGTCGCGCGCACCGCCGCCATCGATCGTCCACCACTCCGAGATGACAGCGCGCACCGGCGACAGTGCGCCCGTGAGCGCCGACTGCGCCGTGACCGCGAAGATCAGGCCTGACAGCAGCGAACGCAGATTGCCCTGCGCTGCCAACACTAGCAGGCGGCTCGAACAGCCCCGCGCCAGGATCATGCCGATGCCGAACAGTGCCCCGCCAATGGCAGCGCCCGACATGCTTCCGCGCGCGGCGATCTGCCGCGCATTGCTCGCGTCGAACAGGCCCGCCCATGCGAGCGCTTGAGTAGCGCCCACCGCTGTTGCGAATGCGAAGAGCCACACGGTGAGCTTGCCGCCCATCTGGTTGCGCGCGAATTCGATCACGGCAGAACGCAAACAGAAGCGCGACCGCTGGGCCATGAAGCCGAACACCAGGCCGATGACCACCGCGCCAGTGGCCAGCGTGCCGTTCTCGCCCAGATGTTCAATCACCAATTCGAGCAGCATGCAAATTCCGGATGTGGCTCAGCCCTTTGCGATGCCCGGGTTGCCCTGGACTCCCGCCAGCGTGGGCGTGTTGATGCGGCGCGCCTTGACGCGACCGCCCTGCGACTTCAGCCACGTCTCCACATGCTCCCACACGGGCTTGACGCCGGGCACTGACTTGGCTTCCTCCGCGACAGGTGCCCAGCCAGCCACCTTGTATTTCTTGCCGGCCTCGATGGGCTGGCCCTTCAGCCGCATGTCGGAGATGCGGGCGCCCATTTTTTCACCGGGGTTCAGCGCGTAGCTGAGGCCGCCGACGCGCACCATGTCACCACCTTGCTGGTAGTACGGGTCGGGGTTGAAGAGGTTGTCGGCCACGTCTTCCAGAATGGTCTTGATGGTCTCGCCAGTTACTTCGTTGACTGTCGCGTAGGGGTAGGTGATGGCGAGCTGGTCCATCATCAGCTCGCGCGTGATCGTGTCGCCTGGCAGCAGCGACGTGCCCCAGCGAAAGCCCGGTGAGAACGCGATCTCGGCGCCCTGCACATCCATCATCGCGTCGCAGATCAGCTGGTCCCAGCTGCCGTTGAAATTGCCGCGCCTGTACAGCAGGCCATCCGTCACGGCCAGCTTCTCGTTGAGCCTGGCCTCATAGGGCGCACGCACCTTGGTGATCAGCGCGTCCATCTGCGCATCAGGGCGCAATTGATTGGCAAAGACCGGCAGCAGCCGATAGCGGTAGTCCACCAGCTTGCCCGCCTTCACATCGAAATCCATCACGCCGAGGAACTTGCTGTTGCTGCCAGCGTTCGTCACGAGCGTGGTGCCGCCTGCGTTTTTCACGGGCACCGCTACCGGCACGCCATCGTGCGTGTGGCCGCCGAAGATCGCGTCGATGCCGCGCACGCGGCCGGCCATCTTCAAATCAACATCCATGCCGTTGTGCGACAGCACGACGACCAGCACAGCGCCCTTGCCGCGCGCTTCATCGACAACTTTTTGCATGTTGTCGTCCTGGATGCCGAAGGCCCAGTCAGCAACCAGATAGCGCGGGTTGGCGATGGGCGTGTACGGAAAGGCCTGGCCGATGATCGCCACTGGCACGCCATTGATCTCGCGCATCGTGTAAGGCTTGAACACCGGATCGCCGAAGTCGTTGGTCTTGACGTTCTGCGCGACGAAGTCAATCTTGCCTTTGAAATCCTTGTCGATGATTTCCTTCACGCGGTCCATGCCGTACGTGAATTCCCAGTGGCCAGTCATCACATCCACGCCGAGCAGCTTGCAGGCATCGACCATGTCCTGCGCGTTGGTCCACAGCGAAGTGGCGGAGCCTTGCCACGTGTCGCCGCCATCGAGCAGCAGCGCACCGGGTCGGCTCGCCTTGAGCATCTTCACCAGCGTTGCCAGGTGCGCGAAGCCGCCCACCTTGCCGTAGCGGCGCGATGCCTTGTCGAAGTCGAGGTAAGTGAATGCATGCGCCATCGCTGTGCCGGGCCGCACGCCAACGGCTTTGAGCAGTTGCTCACCCACCAGATGCGGCAGTCGGCCCTGCATCGTGCCCAGGCCCAGGTTGACGCTGGGTTCGCGAAAGTAGATGGGCTTGAGCTGCGCGTGGCAGTCGGTCATGTGCAGCAGCGAGACATTGCCGAAGGCCGGCAGGTCGTACAGACCTTGCTGCGCGGTCGCCGCGTCGGCATCTGCATAGCGCCCCAGGGCCATGCCGGCGGCAGAGGCAGAAGCCATCACCTGCAGGAAGTCGCGCTTGGAAAGATTCATGATTCAGTAATCAATGATATACACAGATGAAAACAGGCCCGCTCGGCAGCGGGCCTGGTGTGAATGCCTTACTGGTTGACCGGCGACTTCGGGTCGAGCAGCAGCGCCATGAGGTGCTTGAGTTGCTGCTCGTCCAGCAGCTTGGCGTGGCCAAAGCGCGGCATGTTCGAACACGCCGAGTAGGCCTTGCTGTTCCACAGCTTGCCCCAGGTGTACTGCACGATGGGTGCAGATGCCGGGTCAGCCACATCCTTCACGCCACGCAGCTTGCCGTAGTTGTACAGGCTGGGGCCGATGGTGCCGAAGCTGATTTCTTCCTTGCCGATCTGGTGGCAGTTGTAGCACTGGGCGCCATTGGCAGCCGGTGCCGCGCTTGCGTCCGTCCACGTCATGCCGCGGCCGTTTTGCGCGAGCTTCTCGCCTTCACGCCAGTCGCCCAGGTACTTGCCGTCTGCGGGTGGCCGTATGGTGGCCATCGCCTCGGCCTCGACGCGCCTGGCCATGTCGTCCGCAGGCGGCTTGTCGCTGGAGCACGCGGCCTGGCCGAGGTCCTGGTTCAGGCGGTCGACTTTGGCGATGCCCTGGTCGCGAAATGACGACTTGATCATCACCGCCGCCTGTGCGTCGAGCTCGGCGGGCGACGGCAGGCTGGCGCAACCGGCGATGAGGCCGGTGGCGAGCAATGCGCCTGTGAGGATGAGTGTGTGTTTGCGTTGCATGGTGCGGTCTCGTTGCCAATCAGCGCTTGAGCGCAGGTGCGATGGATTGCGCGCCCCGGGCGTTGAAGCCCATGTACACGCCCAGCGCAATCGTCACGTCGGACGCAAAGCCGGGGTACGGAAAGCGCTGCTGGCGGTAGCAGTCGTTCAGCCTGCGCTGCATGCTCCACATCTCGCCGCTGGACACGCGGTAGGCCGGCCATGCGGCAAAGCCGATGCCGTCGCCCGGGTTCTTGGTCAGGTCCGGAAGGTCTTGCAGGCGGATGCGCTTGCCTGGCTCGCCGTGGCAGCTGGCGCATGAAAAGTCCATCGGCCCGCCGCGATAGAAGAATGCGCGCTTGCCCAGTTCATAGAAGCGCTTTTCTTCAACATGGGCCTGGGGCAGCGCCATCTTCAGGCCGCGCGATTCGCTGGAGATCCATGCGGCCAGCGCTGCCATCGTGGCTTGCTCACCCTTGTCGAAGCCGGTGCTGGCGATCTCGGCGGCATTGAAACCCTGCAGATTCTCCATGCAGGTCAGAAGGCGCGACTCCAGGTCTTGCACGCGCTGCGTGTCGGCAAACCAGCGCGGCAACTGCACCCACGCGCCTTTGACTACGCCCGGGCCCAGGCCCAGGTCGCAGCGTTGCAGGCTGGCTTTTTTCGGCCCGCGCGCCGTCTTCCACAAGTCCTCGCCCTTCGCCTCGAACAGCTCCGCGGGGTTGCCGTCTTCCAGCATCTTTCGGTACTCGGCGATGCCATCGGCTGCCGACTTCTGCTGCGCCGTTGCACTGACAGATGCCGCCAGTGCGAGAGCCACGGCGATCATGGTGGATTGCTTCATGTCTGCGCTTTCTGCGTGTCAGGACACGGTGGCTTCGTCGGTGCGTGTGTCGCCCCGGTTGTCTTTCCATGTCACGGCAATCTTGTCGCCGGCCTTGGCGCCCTTGACATTGAATTGCAGGAACGGGTTCTTCGACACCGAAGGCCCCCACTCAGCGGTGAGCACGGGCTTGCCATTGAGCTGCGCGCTGACTTCCTGGATGAACCACGCGGGAATCGTCTTGCCCGCCGCGTCCTTGCGCTGGCCGGTTTCCATTTCATGGGCCATCAGCACGCGGACGGTGGCTTTGTCGCCTGCAACTTGGGCGCGAATGCGCATCGGATCTGCCATTTTTGATTCTCCTAGTGTGAGTGGCTCAGCCGCCGCAGCCGCCGAGCGTGACCTTGACTTCTTTCTGCGCGAACAGGACCTTGCCGTCAGCCATCATGGCCACGGCATAGACGTTGGACGACTGGCCCATCTTCACGCGGGTGGAGATGTTCGCGTCGATCGCGTCCGTCACATCGAAAATCGCCGACAGCACACTGGGGTTCTTTTCGACCAGCACCAGCAGCTTCTTCACACCGGGCAGGGCGGTGGACACACCGATCGGCACGACAGCGCCGTTCTCTGCAATGTCGGGCCCGGTAATGGTCACGTCTTTGCTCTCGGCAGGCGTACCAGCGCCGAGCGTCTTCATCAGCTCAGCCATGGACTTGACCTCGAATGCGCGCGTGTTGTACGCCGCGTGCGCCGCCTGCGGCAGCAGCCCGGCGGTGGCCATCAGCGCGGCGACCTTGGCCGAGTGGGAAAGCATTTCTCTGCGGTTCAGCATCACTGTCTCCTTCATGCATATACGGTAATGAATCCGGGTCGCCGCCTGCAGCGGGCGAACCCTACTTTTTTGCGCCGGCGGCCAGCCACTGCGCGATTGTTTTTGCGTCTGCTTCGGGCAAGGTTTGCGCAGGCATTGGAATAGGCCCCCAGATACCTTGCCCGCCCGACTTGATCTTGGCCGCGAGGTAAGTCTCTGCATCGCTACGGCTGGCGTACTTGGCAGCGATTTCCCTGAAGCCCGGCCCGACGATCTTCTTGTCTGTGCCGTGGCAGGCCGTACAGGTGTACCTCTGCGCCAGAGCCAGCGCCGCCGCGCTTGCGTTGTCGCCAGCGGGCCTGGCTGTGGCCGCAGCAGGCGCGGGGCCTGCTGCAACAGCGGCTACAGCGGCAGCAGCGGCTGCTGGCGTTGCTGCCGGTGGCCGCGTCGTGTCTGCACCGCGCTGCGGGCCTACACCGCGTTGCTGCTGCGACAAGTCGCCGTGGTTGTTGCGTGCAAAGTCCGGCATGAATGAAGCAACCTTGGGCTCGGCAATGCAGTCCTTCATGCAGGCCAACGCGTGCACATCGGGCTTGCTGCCGTTGCCCATGCCCTTGCCGGGCCACAAGCCGTGGTTGGTCGTCATGCCGTTGCGGTTGGGCAGCAGCTTTTGCACGTCGGCAATGTTCGCGTCAGACAGCGTGAAGCCGTCCGCAATCACGCCGCCCATATTGAGCAGATAAGCAGTGACGGCATACACCTCTTCATGCGAGAGCGACTTCGGCGCGTTCCACGGCATCGCGCGGTTGATGTAGTCCCACAGTGTTGAAACTGTCGCCACCTTCATCAGCGTCGTGCGGCCGGGAAAGCTGCTGTCATTCAGGCGCGCGACACGCCCTGTCTTGACGTCGTCTTTCGTCGTCCCGCCAACCAGCGGTGAGAACACCTCATTGCTCTCGCCGAAGACGCCGTGGCACGACGCGCACTTGCCCTCCCACACTTCCTGCCCCTTCGCGACAGAACCTGAGCCCTTGGGCAATCCCTTGAAGTCGGGCCGCACGTCGATGTCCCACGCCGCTACTTCCTGCGGCGTCGCAACGCGACCGATGCCGGCGAAAGCAGTCTGCGCCATCGCGCTGTGGCCGGCGAGCGCCACCACCACCGCAGCGGCTACCCGGCTGAAGGTTTCACGACAGCTGGACATTCTTGACCTCGCCGCTTTCCTGCACGAGCCACGTCTGGATCGAATTGTTGTGATAAATCGAGCGCGATCCGCGCACGGCGCGCAGCTGCCTGTAGCTGGGCTGCACATAGTTTGTCTCATCCGTCGCGCGGCTTTGCAGCAGGGCCGGCTTGCCGTCCCAGACCCAGTCCAGCGAAAAGCGCGTCAGGCACTTGCTCATCACCGGCTCTTGCAGGCGTGCGGTCTTCCAGTTGCGCCCGCCATCCACTGACACATCCACGCGTTTGACTTTGCCGCGTCCCGACCAGGCCAGGCCGCTGATTTGGTAGAAGCCCTTGTCCAGCAGCACCTGGCCACCCGAGGGAGTCGTCACCACGCTCTTGCATTCCTGCGTGCTCGTGTACTGGCGGTGCAGGCCGCCGGGCTGCAAGTCGATGTAGTGAATGGCTTCGTCCTTGGTGCCGTAGGGCTGGTCGCCCACCTCGATGCGGCGCAGGTACTTCACCCAGCTCACGCCTTGCACGCCCGGCACCACCAGCCGCAGCGGGTAGCCTTGTTCAGGCCGCAGCATCTCGCCGTTTTGCCCATAGGCGACAAGCACTTGCCCGCTTTCGATCAGCTCCATGGGCACGGTGCGCGTCATGCTCGAGCCGTCAGCGCCCTCGGCAAGCACATAGCGGCCACGCTTGTAGTCAACGCCGGCCATGTCGAGCAGGATCTTCAGCGGCACGCCGGTGAACTCACTGCAGCTGAGCATGCCGTGGCTGTACTGGCAGGTCGGCACCGCCACGTTGCCCCATTCCATGCCCGTGTTGGCGCCGCACTCGATGAAGTGGAAGCGGCTCACCGAAGGCAGCCGCATGATTTCATCCATGGTGAAGACCAGCGGCTTCTTCAGCATCTTGTCGTCGCTGCCGTTGATCATCAGCCGGTGCTTCGATGGGTCGATGTCCCACCAGCCCTGATGGTGGCGCTCGAAGTGCAGGCCGCTGGGTGTCACGATGCCGAACAGGCTTTGCAGCGGCGCAAACGAAACCGAAGCCTGCGTGGTCTGGGTCAAGCCGGGGCTGGTGCGCCGCTGGACATTGGACTCGTACTTTGAAGGCCTGCCATAGCCGTCTGTGGCAACCGGTTGGCCCAGCCCCTTGCTGTGCTCGGGCAGCTCCAGGATGTTCGGGTCGCCGCCACCGGCTGCGACCGGGTTGGCCCGCGCCAGAGCCGCGGGCGCGGCCACACCCGCCATGGCCGCCGCAAACGCACCACGAATGAAATCGCGGCGCCCCGCCATCGCTTCACTCATGACAGTGCGCACGCCCTCAGCGTCGATGAAGTTTTCAGGCGCTTTGACGAGCCGCCCGGCACGATGCTCTTGAGAACTCACTGTGGCTCCTGGCACGTCGATCCGAATGAGAGTCTCAAGCCCGGATGCGTGAGACTTGTTTATCTTAATATTCGCCTAAACGGATATTAACGACGACAGACTGAGCCATGTGTAGGGAATACCCTTGCGGTCGAGGCGCAAGGGCGCCGCCAGCCCCGCCCACCTCAGCTCATTGCAGGCAGTTCGACTTCAAAGAGCGTCTGCCCATCTCCGCCGTGCAGCGACACCGTGAGGCTGCGGCTGCGCGCGTCGATGCGCCCAATGCCAAAGAACTGCAGCCCATCACTCGGTGGGCGGTTCTGCTTCATGCCCGGCGGCAGGCCCACAAACTTCACTTCAGGCCCGAATGTCCTGTCGATCTCGCCAGGGCCGAAGGTGCCGGCATTGAGCGGGCCGCCCACAAACTCCCAGAACGGCTTGAAGTTGGTGAAGCGCGCGTTGTCCGGCCGGTAGTGCGTGGCTGACGCATAGTGCACATCGGCCGTGACCCACACCACGTTGTTGATGTTGTGCTGCTTGATAAAGCCCAGCAGGTCCGCCACCTCCAGCTCGCGGCCTGATGGCGGGCCATCGTCTGCATTCGCCCACGCTTCGAACGTGCCCTTGGGCACATCAGCGTTCAAGTCGCGCACGACGATCGACAGCGGCATGTCGCTCGCGATCACCTTCCAGGTAGCGCGCGATGCGAGCAGCGATTGCTTGAGCCAGCGCGTTTGCCCCGGCCCCAGGAAGTCTGCATTGCGATCGCCTGCACCCTGGCGGTTGGCCGTGTTCGGCCCGCGATAGCTGCGCTCGTCGAGCATGAACACGTCGGCCAGCGGCCCCATGCGGAATGCGCGATAGACCCTCTCCGGATCGACGGGGTCAGGGCGCATCGCGTTGTACTCGAACATGGCGCGGTTGGCGCGTGCCGCAAGCAGTGAAGCGCTGCGCTCCTGGTAGCGCGTGTCTTGCGGGCCGAACTGCTGGTCGGGAAACCAGTTGTTGCGTATTTCGTGATCGTCCCACTGCACGAGCATCGGCACTTCCGCGCAGAAGCGGCGCTTGTTCTCATCGAGCAGGTTGTACGCAAAGTTGCCGCGAAACTCGTCCAGCGTTTCAGCAACCTTGCTCTTGGCTGGCGTCACAAGGTTCTTCCACACGCTGCCGTCGTCGAGGCGCACTTCCGGCTGCAAGGGGCCGTCCGCGTAAATCTGGTCGCCTGAGTGGATGAAGAAGTCAGGGTTGAACTTGCGCATCGACTCATACACGCGGTAGCCACCCCACGCCTCATTGATGCCCCAGCCCTGACCGGCCTCGTCGCCGGAAAAAGCAAACACCAGGTCGCGTGCTTTGATGGGCGGCGTACGAAAGCGACCGATCAATGGAACGCTGTAGATCTTCGGGTCGGCCAGGTCCTGGAACTGCACGCGGTAGAAGTAGGTTTGCCCCGGTGCGAGATCGCCCACGTCCAGGTGCGCGGTGAAGTCGCTCGATTCGAGCGCGGCGGGCCCGATGATGCGGCGCGCATCGCCCATGCCCTGCGTAGTGGACAAATCGACCACCATGCGCGCAGAGCGATCTGCGCGACTCCAGACGACGGCGCGGTTGCCCGTCACGTCGCCGCTCATCACGCCATAGGGCATCTGGGGCCGCGCCTTGTCAGGCGTGACAAGCGCGGGTGCCTGCCCTTGCGCCAGCACCGCGCGCAAGCCGCCACCCATGCCACCGCCCAGTGCGAGTCCACCTGCGCCGATCAGGCGCAGCGCAGAACGCCGCGCGAATCGGGATGGCGTGTCGGAATCCATGGAGATGCCTCCTTGTTGGCAGTCAGTGTCGCCGCACGCACCCGGCGGAATGATCGTTCACGATTCCCACGGCCTGCATCCATGCGTAGACGATCGTCGGGCCGACAAACTTGAAGCCGCGCCGCTTCAGCTCTTTGGAAATCGTTTCCGACAGCGGTGTCGATGCGGGCACTTTGCCGCCGTCACTCTTGATGACTTTGCCACCTGTGAATGACCAGCAGAAGTCATCAAAGCTCTCGCCGGCTCGCTCCATCTCGCAGTAGATCTGCGCGCCGCGAATCGTTGCCTCGATCTTGGCGCGCGCGCGGATGATGCCGGGGTTGGCCATCAGGCGTTCGATGTCTGCTTCGCCGAAGCGCGCCACTTTCTTCGGCTCAAACCCGGCGAATGCCTTGCGAAAGGCCTCGCGCTTTTTCAGCACCGTGATCCACGCGAGCCCGGCCTGGAAGCCTTCGAGCATCAGCATTTCCCAGAGCATGCGCGAGTCGTGCTGCGGCACGCCCCATTCCTCGTCGTGATAGGCCTGCATCAGCGGGTCATTGCCTGCCCAGGCGCAGCGTTGGATGGTTGTCATGCGAGCGATTGTGACCATGATCACAGGGCAGAAGTGTCAGCTGTAACGAGACATGTTTTGTCAGTCTTCGTTCAGTTTGCCACTGAACCATCGCCGCCACAGCGATGGAGTTGGATCGCTCGACCGGTTCAATTTCATGAAGGACTCGCCCTATGTCACGAACAAGCGCGCCGGCACGGCGTTGGCCCCTGAACGCTGTTGCCGCATCAGTGGCACTGATGCTGTCTGCCTGTGGCGGCGGCGAGCCGGAAGACGCCAGCAGTCCACTCGCGCAGGATGCGCGGCCCCTCGCGCAGGACGCGCGGCCGCTTGCGCAGGAAGCACGCCCGGTCCTGGCAGCCGCGCCGTCGCCGGCGGTTGCTGCCACCACGGCGCGCATCCAGGAGCAGTCGCAGGATCACTGCTTCGTCGTGTCGGGCTCGCCCGTTGCGGGTGCCACGATCGGTCACACGACGTGTGACCAGCCCAACGAGTTGTTCGACGTGCTTCCCGTCGCGCCCGCAAGCAGCATCGCGCGCCTGCGCCTGTCGGGGTCGTCCCTGTGTGCCGGCGTGAAAAACGCGAAGACCTCCGCCAGTACCAAGCTCGTTCTGGCGGCTTGCGGCCCGGGTGCAGAACAGCAGTTCGACTTTCGCGCCGTGGCCGGCGGGCGGGTGCAACTCGTCGCGCAGCACTCGGCGTTGTGCCTCGAAGCGCGCGGCACCACGGCGACCCAGCAGGCCTGCGACACCAGCGCCAAGCGGCTTGCGCAACTCTTCGAACTGGTCGCCGGCACACCCGCACCAACTCCCGCACCAACTCCCGCACCAACCCCCGCGCCCACGCCTGCTCCGACACCAGCGCCGACACCTGCGCCCACGCCCGCACCCGCTGCCGCCTGGACGCCGCGCGTTGCCGATACCTGGCAGTGGCAACTCACGGGCACGATCAACACGGGCTACGACGTGCTCGTCTACGACATCGACCTGTTCGAGGCGCCGCAGTCCACGATCAATTCGCTCAAGGCCAACGGCCGCCGTGTGGTGTGCTATTTCTCGGCGGGCAGCTCGGAGAATTTCCGGCCCGACTTTGCCCGGTTCAACGCGAGCGACATGGGCGCCAATCTGGATGGCTGGCCCGGCGAGCGCTGGCTCGACACGCGCTCGGCCAATGTGCGGGCGATCATGCAGTCGCGGCTTGACCTGGCGGTCGCCAAGGGATGCGACGGCGTCGAGCCCGACAACATGGACGGCTACCTGAACAAGCCGGGCTTTCCACTCACGTCCGTCACGCAGCTCGACTTCAACCGGTTCATTGCCCGCCAGGCGCGCGCGCGCGGCCTAGCCGTGGCGCTGAAGAACACGGTGGATCTGCTCGCCGATCTCGAGCCCGACTTCGACTTTGCCGTCAACGAGCAATGCCACCAGTACGACGAGTGCGGCGGCTACAGCGTGTTCACGTCGAAGGGCAAGCCCGTGTTCAATGCCGAATACGCAAGCAAGTGGGTGAAGCAGCCTGCCGAACGCGCAAAGCTTTGCGCATCGAGTCGCGCGGCGAATTTGCGAACACTTGTGTTGCCGCTGGAGCTGGACGATTCCAGGCGATGGAGTTGTGACTGAGGACAGCGCGGCAGGCAACGCGCACTTTCGGGAACTGTTGTACAAACGTGAGTCCGGTCTAGCGTTCAAGGGCTTCCACGATGTATACATTCGATTACCAGCGGCCTGCGAGCCGTGAGGCGGCGCTGGCTGCCGCGCAGGGCGACGCGCGCTTTCTCGCCGGCGGCCAGAGCCTTGTGCAGGCGATGCGCCTGCGGCTTTCTGCCACCGAGCGAATGGTTGACCTGGGCGGCATTGCCGACCTTGCAGGCATCACAGTCGACGCCCAGCAGGTGACCATCGGCGCCATGACCACCCATGCTGCAGTGGCAGCGTCGGGCGATGTGCGCCGCGCGATCCCTGCGCTGGCCGAGCTGGCCGGCAACATCGGCGATCCGTCGGTGCGCAACATGGGCACGCTGGGCGGCTCCATCGCCAACTCTGACCCTGCTGCCTGCTACCCGTCTGCCTTGCTCGCACTCGACGCCACCGTCCACACGAACAAGCGGCAGATTGCAGCCGCGAGCTTCTTTACCGGCCTGTATGAAACAGCGCTGGACGCAGGCGAGCTCGTCGTGTCGGTGAGCTTTCCCATTCCCAAACGCGCGGCCTACATGAAGTACCGCCAGCCCGCCTCGCACTTCGCGCTGGTCGGCGTGTTCGTGAGTGAGGGGGCGGGTGGCGTGCGAGTCGCCGTTACCGGCGCGGGGCCGTTCGTGTTCCGCGCGAAGGAGCTGGAAGCCGCCCTCGGCAAACAGTTCACGCCCGATGCGCTCAACGGCATCACCATCGCTGCGGACAACCTCAACACCGACATGCACGGCACCGCCGCGTATCGCGCGGCCATGGTCACCGTGATGGCGCAACGCGCTGTCGCAAAAGCCATCGCATAACAACACTCGAACCACTCAAGGCGAATCAAGATGGACCTGCAAGGCGAACGCCTCATTCCCGCCAGCGTGCAACGCACCTGGGACGCACTCAACGACCCCGAGACACTGAAGGCCTGCATCCCCGGATGCGAGTCGGTCACGCGCACCGGCGACAACACGTTTGAATCCGTGGTGGCCGTGAAGATCGGCCCCGTCAGCGCCCGCTTCAAGGGCCGGCTGGAGATGACCAACGTCGAGGCGCCGCGCGCCTACACGATCAACTTCGACGGGCAAGGCGGGGCAGCCGGCTTCGGCAAAGGCTCTGCCGATGTGAGCCTGGCAGCAGAAGGCGACAGCACGCGCCTGACGTTTGCTGCCAAGGCGCAAGTGGGCGGCAAGATGGCGCAGATCGGCTCGCGGCTGGTGGACGCTACCGCGCAAAAACTCACCGAGCAGTTTTTCAGCGCGTTCGAGGAACACCTGCGGCCCGCAACAGCGGGTGCCAGTGAAGCCGCGCCCGCAAGCGCTGCACCCGCCAGCGCCGGCATACCGGCGTGGGTCTGGATTGCAGGCGCTGCCGTGGTGCTCGCAGCCCTGTATTTCGCGATGCGCTGAAGCGCTCGCCGACGAATGAGGAAACACTCCAAATGACGATGCTCAAGTTGACAGTCAATGGCAAGCCGGTTGAATCCGACATCGCGCCGACAACACTCCTGGTGGACCTGCTGCGCGGCCCGCTCGCGCTCACAGGCACCCACACCGGTTGCGACACGGCCCAATGCGGCGCATGCACCGTGCTCATCGATGGCCGCTCGGTCAAAAGCTGCAGCATCCTCGCGCTGCAGGTGCAGGGGCGCTCAGTCACCACTGTCGAAGGGCTTGCGAAGGGCGACCAGATGCATCCCCTGCAGGAGGCTTTCATGGCGTGCCACGGCCTGCAATGCGGCTTTTGCACCCCCGGCATGATGATGGCCGCTGCCGGCCTGCTGGCAACGAACCCCAAGCCGTCTGAAGCAGACATCGTGCATGCGCTGGACGGCAACATCTGCCGCTGCACCGGTTACGTGAACATCGTTGCCGCCGTGCAGCAAGCCGCTGATGTGATGGCCAACGGCGCCAAGGCAGGTGTGCAATGAACGCCCCCGCCCAAGCCGTGCGCTTTGGCAGCGGCAAGACCGTTCGCCGCATTGAAGACCCGGCACTTGTCACCGGTCGCGGCCAGTTCACTGACGACGTGACACTGCCGAACCAGTCGCATGTTGCCTTCGTGCGCTCGCAATACGCGCACGCAAAAATCCTGTCAATCGACACGAGCGCTGCACTGGCCGTGCCCGGCGTTGCCGGTGTGTACAAGGGTGCTGACCTGGTTGCCGCCGGCGTCAAGCCGCTGAGCGCGCCGCTGCCTTTCCCCAGGCCTGATGGCAAGCCGGGAGCCACGGCGATGCGCCGTGTGCTCGCGCATGAACGCGTGCGTTATGTGGGCGAAGCGGTTGCCGCTGTGGTCGCCGACACGCGCGAGGCCGCTATCAACGCAGCCGAAGCCTTGATGATCGACTACGAAGAGCTGCCCAGCGTGGTCGACGGCGTGCTCGCCATGAAGCCCGGCGCGCCCGTGCTCTGCCCGGAAGCGCCCGACAACATCGCATCAGCCATGCGCCATGGCGATGCAGCGGCGGCGAATGCGGCATTCGACAAGGCGGCCGTGCGCGTCTCGGTTGATATCGTGAACCAGCGCCTCGCGCCAACATCGATCGAGCCGCGCGTGGTGCTGGCCTATCCCGAAGAGGGCACTGACCGTGTGGTGATCCGCCTGTCGAGCCAGATGCCGACATCCGTGCGCGACGGCGTGGGCAACGCGCTGGGCATCGGCCCGGACAAAGTCCGCGTGCTTGTCGGCGATGTGGGTGGTGGCTTCGGCATGAAGACCGGCGCTTATCCCGAGGACGTGTTCTGCGCCTTCGCAGCCCGCGCGCTGAAGCGGCCCGTGAAGTGGTGCTCACAGCGCATCGAAGAATTCCAGGCTTCCACACACGGCCGCGACGCGGTGTCGCACGCCGAGATGGCGCTGGATGCGAACGGCAAGGTGCTTGCACTGCGCGTGCGCGGCGTTGCGAACGTTGGCGCGTATGCGTCGGTCACAGGCACAGTGATCCCGCTGCTGATCGGGCCGTGGGTCACGACGAGCATCTACGACATCCAGGTGATCGACCTGCAATTCACGGCAGTGATGACGAACACGATGCCCGTGGGCGCGTATCGCGGCGCAGGCCGGCCCGAGGCGATCTACATCACCGAGCGCCTGATGGATGCGGCCGCGCGCGAGATGAAGATGGACCCGTCCGAGGTCCGCCGCCGCAACATGATCCGCCCCGAGCAGATGCCGTACAAAAATCCGATGGCGCAGGAATACGACGTCGGCGAGTTTGAAAAGATCATGGACCAGACGCTGGCGCTGGCCGACTGGAAAGGCTTCGACGCGCGCAAGGCGGAATCAACCAAGCGCGGCAAGCTGCGTGGCCGCGGCGTCTCCACCTTTCTTGAATGGACGGGCGGCAATGTGCTCACCGAGTCCGTCACCGTGAACGTGTTGCCCGACGGCTTTATCGAACTCACGTCGGCAACGCAGGCGATGGGGCAGGGCATTGCGACCAGCTATGCGCAACTCGCCGTTGATGTGTTTGGCGTGTCGATCGACCGCATCCGCGTGAAGCAGGGCGACACTGATCGCGCCAATGGTTTCGGCAGCGCGGGTTCGCGTTCGCTCTTCACCGGTGGCTCGGCTGTGCAGGCTGCGTCCGAGAAAACAGTTGACCACGCAAAGACGCTGGCGGCCAACGCGCTCGAAGCACCCGCTGCGGACATCGAATACAGCGCAGGCCGCTTCAGCGTGAAGGGCACTGACGTGGGCATTGGCCTGTTCGAGCTTGCAGGCAAGCAAGGCGATGCGCGCATCTCCGTGGAAGCATCGGCCAGTGCAAGCGCGCCAAGCTGGCCGAATGCCTGCCATGTGGCAGAAGTGGAAGTCGATCCGCTCACGGGCGTGGTCGAGATCGTGGCGTACGCCTCGGTCAGCGACATTGGCCGCGTGGTGAGCCCGGCCATCGTGCAAGGCCAGGTCGATGGCGGCGCGATGCAGGGCATCGGCCAGGCTCTGTGCGAGCGCGTGGTGTACGACAACGAGTCGGGCCAGCTGCTCACGGCGAGCTTCATGGACTACGCGATGCCGCGCGCTGACATCTTCCGCGCGTTCAAGACGCACTTCGACACCAGCGTGCCCTGCAAGACCAACCCGCTGGGTGTGAAGGGCGTGGGCGAGTTGGGCACGATCGGCGCGACGCCCACAGTGGTGACGGCGGTGATCGACGCCGTGGCCAGCGCAGGGCAGGGCCGCGCCGCCGAGCGGATGCAGATGCCGCTCGTGGCCGAGCAGGTGTGGCGCGCATTGCAGGGCGAATACCCGCCTGCGCCGCTGGCATGAACGTCCTGTTGACGGGCGGTGCGGGCTACATCGGCAGCCACGCATGCATCGCGCTCGTCGAAGCGGGGCACACGCCGGTCATTCTCGACAACTTCTCGAACAGCCAGCCCGCGGTGCTCGGGCGTTTGCAGGCGATCACGAAGCAGGCCGTGACTTGCGAACGCGGTGATGTGCTTGACACAGAATTTGTCGAGGTTGTGCTGCGCAAACACGCCATCGGTGCCGTCGTGCATCTGGCCGGGGCGAAGGCTGTCGGTGAAAGCGTTGCCCATCCGCTGAAGTACTACCGCAATAACGTGGCTGGCACCGTCAGCCTGATGCAGGCCATGGAGTCGGTGGGGTGCGGCGTGTTTGTCTTTTCGAGCAGCGCGACGGTCTATGGCGAGGCGGCAAGCGTGCCCATTCGTGAGGACTTTGCGCTCTCGCACACCAACCCGTACGGCCACTCGAAGCTGGTGATCGAGCAGATGCTTGCAGCGCAGGCAACGGCGAGGCCCGACTGGAGGGTTGCTGTGCTGCGCTACTTCAACCCTGTGGGTGCGCATCCGAGTGGCCTCATCGGCGAAGACCCGAAGGGCGTGCCCAACAACCTGATGCCCTACATCGCGCAGGTGGCCACGGGCCAGCGCGCCGCCTTGCAGATCTTCGGCGACGACTACCCCACGCCCGATGGCACTGGCGTGCGCGACTACATCCACGTGAGCGACCTGGCCCAAGGGCATGTGGCGGCACTCGGCGCGCTGCTGCAGCAAGGGCGCAACCTGACCTTGAACCTCGGCACGGGCCGCGGCCACAGCGTGCTCGAAGTCGTGCGTGCTTTCGAGCAGGCAAGCGGCCGCAAGATTGCGTACACGATCGCACCGCGCCGCCCAGGCGATATCGCGCAGTGCTACGCCGACCCTTCGCTCGCACAGGCCGTGCTGGGCTGGCGCGCGAGCAGAAGTCTTGAGGAAATGTGCATTGATACCTGGCGATGGCAAAGCGGCAAGGACACAATCGCGCCATGAACGCGCCACTGAACCCGGTTAACGCTGAACCTGGCCTCACATCACTCTCGCACGGAGGCGGGTGCGGCTGCAAGATTGCACCGGGTGTGCTGTCTGAAATTCTCAAAGGCACCGCGCGCATGCCGATGCCGCCCGAGCTGATGGTGGGTATCGAGACGGCCGACGACGCAGCGGTCTACAAACTCAACGACCAGCAGGCGCTGATTGCCACCACCGATTTCTTCATGCCCATCGTCGACGACCCGTTCGACTTCGGGCGCATCGCCGCCACCAACGCGATATCGGATGTCTATGCGATGGGCGGCACGCCGATCATGGCGCTGGCGCTCGTGGGCATGCCGATCAATGTGCTCAGCACCACGACGATCGGCCGCATTCTTGAAGGCGGCGAATCGGTGTGCCGCGCTGCAGGCATTCCAGTGGCAGGCGGGCACACGATTGACTCGGTCGAGGCCATCTACGGACTCGTCGCGCTCGGCCTGGTGCACCCTGACCGCGTCAAGCGCAATGCCGATGCGCAAGCAGGCGACGTGCTCGTGCTCGGCAAGCCGCTGGGTGTGGGCGTGCTGTCCGCCGCGCTGAAAAAAGACAAGCTCGATGCTGCCGGCTATGCCCGCATGATCGACACCACCACACGGCTGAACACACCAGGCCCCGAACTCGCCGCGCTCGAAGGCGTGCATGCGCTCACCGATGTCACCGGGTTTGGCCTTGCGGGCCATGCGCTCGAACTGGCGCGCGGCGCGAAGCTTTCTGTGGAAATCGACTGGAAGCTCGTGCCCTTCCTGCAAGGCGTGCGCGAGTTGGCGGGGCAGGGCTTCATCACCGGCGCGTCTGCGCGCAACTGGGCGGGTTACGGTGCGCAGGTTGACCTGCCCCTCACATTCGCCGATACAGACCAGGCGTTGCTGACTGACCCGCAGACCAGTGGTGGCCTGCTGGTGTCGTGCACCGAGCAGTCAGTCGCTGAAGTGATGGCGATCTTTCGTCGCCATGGCTTTGCAGATGCAGCCGTGGTCGGCCGCGCGATCGACGCGGCAGGGGGCTCGCGGCTGGTCGTGCGCTGAACGCTGCGACCTGCACGCCCCCGCGTTACTCGTACGACAGCCCGCTGGCCGCAAGCCCGGTGAGGTTCACAGCCAGGGCGTTCAACTCGGAGTCAGCCGCGATCATCAGCAATTGCCCGCGCGTCACGGCGCCTGATTGCAGCAGGCCCACGATGTAGTCCTTGTCAGGCTGCGTCGGGTCGTAGTGAATGTGGCCGCAGACGATGGCGACAAACTCCGCGTGGGTCACGCCACCAAACACCAGCCCCACGACTGCGTCGCACACTTCCAGCTCGCTCCAGCCGTTGTCGAACACGCGCAGTCCTGTACCTGCGTATCCCCAGTTCAACACGCCCGCGTCCCTGCCCAGGCTTGCATTCAGGATGCGAGCGGTCAGACCGGCATGGCCGTCCATGTCGAACGCAATGCCGTGGTCATAGAACTGCAGGCGCTCGATGCCATACAGCGTATCGACCATCGGCGAGTTGCCGGGTGATGTTGCCGTCATGAATCCGTCGCCCATGGCGAGCGTGTAGAAGTGCGCGGGCAGCGTCCACACGGCGGTGTCCACGCCGGCGCCGCCGTCGAGCGTGTCGTCGCCATCGTCGCCGGTGAGGCGGTCGTTGCCGTCGCCGGCTTCGAGCCAGTCGTTGCCGTTGCCGCCGCTTATGGTGTCGTTGCCCGCGAAGCTGCGAATGTGGTCCGCGTTGGCCGTGCCTGTCAGGCTGTCGTTGCCGGGCCCGCCGTCGATGGGGGGCGGCATGAAGGTACTCACCGGGTAGCTGCCGTCTTCGAACGACAGGGTTTCGATGCTGACGAGCGTGTCGGTGCCGTCGCGGCCGGCCACGTGGTCGGTCACGGTGACGCGTTGCGTCTGCGGGTCGTACACGACGTCGTAGTGGGTGAACTTGCCGTAGAAGAATGCGGTGTCGGTGCCTGTGCCGCCGTCGAGCAGGTCGTTCTCCAGGTCGCCTGACAGCGTGTCGTCGCCTGCGCCGCCGCGCAGTGTGTCGTTGTTGGTGCCGCCAATCAGGCCGTTCCAGTTGGGCAGGTAGCTGTAGTCCCCCACCAGCAAGTCGTTGCCGTCGCCGCCTTCAAGCACGTCTGCATCACCGCCGCCGTAAATCGAGTCGTTGCCGCCGTCGCCGTGCATCGTGTCGTCGCGGGGGCCGCTGTCCAGGATGTCGTTGCCCTCACCGCCGTAGGCAATGTCGATCGCATCGGAGGAGCCGACGAACAGGTCGTCGCCGTCGTTGCCCTCCATGATGCTCAGGCCGCCGCCACCGAAGAGCGTGTCGTTGCCCGCGTCGCCCGTCGCGTGCGAGAGGTAGGCCGAGCCTGTGCCGTAGATCACGTCGTTGCCATCGCCGCCGGCCATCACCTGCGTGTGATACGCGCCGATGAGCGTGTCGTTGCCATCGCGGCCGTAGATGTCGTTGTAGAACACCAGCTGCGCGTTGGCGTTGCTGATCGCTGCGATGAAGTCGTCATGCGCACTGCCTTCGACCCACGACACCGCCTCGACCGACTCGTAGTTGCCACCGGCGATCACCGTGGAGCCTTGCGTCAGGATCTCGCGGAAGTCGGCATGCACGCCCACAGGTGCGCCCGCAAAACTCACGAAGAGCTTGTCCATGCCTGCGCCGCCCGACACGTCGTCGCCGTAGCCGGCAAACAGGATGTCGTCGCTCGCGCCGCCGTCGATCGCGTCGTGTTCGATGCCTGAGTCGAGTGCGGGCAGCGGGCGGTCAATGCCTGCGGGCGCCACGAGGATGAAGGTGGCGCTGCCGGTAAAGAGCTGGTCGCGGCCCCAGCCGCCGCGGATCACGTCAGCGCCCGCGCCACCGGCCAGCGAGTCGTCGCCATCACCACCGCTCACCACGTCGTTGCCGGCAAGTGCGTCGATGCTGTCGTTGACCACGCCGCGCACGAGCCAGTCGTCGCCGGGCGTTGGTGTGCCGGGCGCCGCCAGAAATTCAGCGGGCGCGAGCGTGGCGTCGGCAAAGCGGAACTGCTCGACGCCGCTGACCCGGTCCGCGCCATCGCCACCTGAGCCAAGGTACGTCACCAGCCATGTGTCCGCGCCGGCTGCGGCGGTGGAATAGTCGAACACCGACCCTGCAAAGAACGCGACGTCGTCGCCGGCGCCGCCCGCGAGTGTGTCGTTACCCGCGCCGCCCGTGAGCTGGTCGTTGCCGTTGCCGCCCGACAGGCTGTCGCTGCCTGCACCGCCCAGCAAAGTGTCGGCGCTCTCGCCGCCGCTGAGCGTGTCTGCTGCCGCAGTACCGGCCAGCCGGTCAGGCCCTGCAGACGGCACGGTGCTGTTCGCCGTGAATGAGCCCGCCGCACGCGTGACATCAGCGAACTGCAGCGACTCGATGGCCGTGAGCGTGGTGATGCCCTCCCAGGCCGGCGACGCGTTTGCGTGCACCTTGAATACTGTGCCGTCGAACACCACGGTGTAGTCGGCGAAGTGGCCTGCGAACACGGCACTGTCGATGCCCGCACCGCCATCGAGCGTGTCGTTGCCGGGCGACGCGGCCAGTGTGTCGCTGCCCTCGCCGCCCAGCAGCACATCGTTGCCGTCGCCACCATCGAGCACGTCGTTGCCGCCCATGCCGGCCAGCATGTCGTTGCCCGGCAGGCCGGCCAGTGAGTCGTTCGCCTCGTTGCCGCGCAGCAAGTCGTCCTGCGTGGTGCCGAGCGCGCCCGCACCCACGGCGAGTTCAGCCAGCGACACCGTCTTGTCGGAAAAGCGCAGGTATTCGATGCCCGACAACGTGTCCTGCCCGTCGCGCCCGGCGATCTTGTCTTCGATCGTGAAGGTCCGCGTGGCGGCGTGATACACAACGCTGTAGTTCGCAGCGGTGCCCGTCATGGCGGCGGTGTCGAATCCGCCAGTGCCGAAAAGCGAGTCGTCGCCCTTGTCGCCCCACAGTGTGTCGTTGCCGCCGCCTGCGTAGAGCGTGTCGTTGCTGCTGGTCGTGAGCGCGGTGCCGGGCGACGATCCGCCGAGGTCGCCATGCAGTTCGTCGTCGCCGCCTTGCGCCACCAGCAAGTCGGCATCCGCGCCGCCGAACAGCGTGTCGTTGCCCGCGCCGCCATTGAGCGTGTCGTCCCATGCGCCGCCTTGCAGCACGTCGTTGCCCGCTTCGCCGAACAGGCGCTCGCGCTCGGTGTTGCCGACAAGGCTGTCGTCGCCATCACCGCCAAAGAGCTCATTGCCACGGCCGCCGAAGATCGTGTCGTTGCCTTCGTCGCCGTGCACGCCAAAGGCGTATTCGTTCAGCGAGTAGTCGATCAAGTCATTGCCCGCGCCGCCAAACGCCATGCCTGTGAATGTCGCGCCAATGATCGTGTCATTGCCGCCCAGGCCGTACATGGGCGCTATCGCGTCGTACTCATTCGAGACGGGCGCAATCAGGTCGTTGAACTCGCTGCCCTCGACCCAGCCGATGATCTCGAAATTCGCGATGACGCCACCGTCGATGGTGACGGCGTTGCCGCTCGCCATGGGCCTGAAGTCCGCCGTGACGCCGTGGGGCGCGTAGCGGTAGCTGATGTAGAGAATGTCGCCGAACAACTCGCCGCCGTCGCCGGCATCCGCGCTGTCGCCCGCGCCGGCAAACACATGGTCGTCGCTCGTGCCCGCCGAGATGATGTCGTGCTCAAGGCCTGTGTCGAAGATGGGTGGCACGGCCGCGACCAGGCCTGTGGGAAAGCCGGGCAGCGGACTCACCGGCCCCGAGAAGAGCCAGTCGCGCCCCGCGCCGCCCGTGAGCGTGTCTGCCCCCGCCTGGCCATCCAGTGAATCGTCGCCCGCGCTGCCGGCGAGGCTGTCGTTGCCCGATGTACCGTGCCTGATCTGATCGGAGTCCGTATTCACAACCGCCATGTATGCCTCCCGAACTGAATGTAATTCACAATCCCGGCCATGCAGCACTTGAAAGTCGGTGAACTCGCGCGCTCTTCCGGCCTCACGGTTCGCACGCTGCATCACTACGACGATATCGGGTTGCTCAAACCTTCGGGCCGCTCCGACTCCGGCTACCGGCTCTATTCAGAGCAAGACGTCGCCCGGCTGCATGGCATCCAGGCGCTGCGGCATCTGGGCCTGCCATTGAGCGACATCGCGCAGTTGCTCGATGGCGATGCGGCCGCGCCGCAGACCATCCTCACGCAGCAGATCAACGCGCTGGAGCGCCAGATCGAACAAGCCAACGAGCTGCGTGGCCGCCTCGCGCTCATTCGCGACGACATCACGAGCGGCACGCCTCCGGTGATGGGCGACTGGCTCGGCGCGTTGTCGTTGATGGCGACGTACGGCAAGTATTTCAGCGCGCAGGAACTCAAGAAGATTTTTCAAGACTGGCAGAAGATCGAAGTGCAGTGGCCCGCGTTGATTGAGGAAGTGCGCCATGAGATGAAGCGCGGTACAGCGCCCGACTCGCCCGTGGCACAAACGCTGGCGCGGCGCTGGATGGCGCTGGTGCACCACTGGATGGGCGGCGACTTCGAGCTGATGCATCGCTGGGGCGAGATGTACAAAAACGAGCCTTCAGCCCACGGCCGCAAGGGCGGGCCACCCACCGAGGTGTTCGAGTTCATGCAGAAGGCCGCGGATGTGCGGCTGGCTTTTCTCAAGCGGCACTACACCATGGAAGAGCTGGGCAAGATCCGCTATGTGCCCGAAGAAGCGTGGCGAGACGTGCAGGCCAGGGCACAGGCGCTGATGCAGCAGGGCAAGCCGGCCACAGGGCGGGCCGCGCGTGCGCTCGCGGCCCACTGGTCGGGCCTGGTCGACCAGCTGGTAAGCGGCGATGCGGATATGCGCCGCAAGTTGTTCGAGTTGCAGCGCGACGAGCCGCTTGCGCGGGCAGCGTCGCCGATCTCGCCCGAAGTGCGCGCCTATTTGCTGGAGGCGCTGAAAATTTCTTGACCCTCACGCAACGTGAGGCTGCACAGTCCGCTCCATGGACAACAAAACCACAGACCGCAAGGCCCTGTTCAAGGACCGCAATTTCAAATGGCTGATCTATGGCGGCGCCATCTCGCTGCTGGGTGACCAGTTCACCCTGATCGCGCTGCCCTGGCTCGTGCTGAAGATGACGGGCGACACGCTTGCGCTGGGCGCCGTGCTGGCGCTCATCGCCGTGCCGCGCGCGCTGTTCATCCTGGTGGGCGGCGCCATCGTTGACCGCTACTCGCCCAAGAGCGTGCTGATGCTCACCAAGCATGTGAGCACGGTGCTGCTCGGTTTGCTTGCTGCAGGCGTTGTCACGGGCGTGTTGACGCTGCCGATGATTTATGTGCTGGCGCTGGGGATCGGCGTGGCGAGCGCCTTCAGCATTCCCTCGGGCACGTCGATCATGCCGCGCGTGATGCAGCCCGAGCAGTTGCCGGCTGCCAACAGCGTGATGATGGGCATGCGCCAGTTGAGCATGTTCATCGGCCCGCTGGCGGCAGGCTTGATGGTCGCGCTGGGTGGTGATGTGAAGCAGGGCGATGTGTCAGGCGCGCACGGGCTCGCACTGGCATTTGCATTCGACGCGCTGAGCTTCGCGCTGTCGGCCTGGACGCTGTCGAAGGTGCAGCTGCGCCCTATCGCCGCCGCGCCCGGTACAGCCGCTATGCAGGGCGCACCTGCTGCACAGAAGGCACCCGCCATGCCGGTGTGGATGTCGATCAAGCAGGGGCTGCAGCATGTGGGCAGCGACACGCAGCTGCTCACGCTCTACCTGTACTGGACGGCTGTCGCCATCCTCGTGCTAGGCCCGCTGCAAATCGCGCTTCCCGTCCTGGCGAGCAGCCATCCGGAGCTGGGTGCGTCCGCACTCGGCATCATGGCCGGCTCGCACGGCGCGGGCACGCTGATCGGCATGATTGCCTCGGGCATGAACCCGAACCTGCGGCTGCGCAGCCTGGGCGCGACGATGATCCTGTTCGACGTGGTCATCGGCCTGCTGTTCATGCCGATGGGCCTGATCCAGGCCACATGGCAAGGCGCTGTGCTGATGCTGGTGATCGGCACGCTCGGCGGGTCCATGCAGGTGTCGGTGTTCACGTGGCTGCAGCGCCGCGTGCCGCTGCAGATGCTGGGCCGCTCGATGGCGCTCTTCATGTTCATCTTCATGGGGCTCGTGCCGATTGCATCGGCCGTCACGGGCTGGGTGCTCAAAGTCGTGACGCTGACTCAGCTGTTTGCCGGCTGCGGCGGATTGCTGGTGGTGGTGGCGTTGCTTGCGGCTGTCGTGTCGCCGCTGCGAAGGGTGGGCATGACGGCCGCCGCGTGAGGCTTCAGCCGTCGATCCGCAGCCACGGCCAGCGCTGCTGGTAAGAGCGGGCCTTCGCGAGGAACAGCTCGCGATGGTCCGTCAGCGGGTTGGGTGACAGCACACCGTCATAGAGGATGTCCAGGCCATACGGCGCGTAGGTGTCAAAGTCCGCACCGTGAGGCCGCACACCGACGCAGGTGGAAAGCACCAGGTAGCGGTCGATGCCGTCGCATGAGTTTTTCAGCTGCGGATAGTCAAAGCCGAAGTACTCCGGATACCAGAGGTGCACACGCGCCTGGTTCTTGGCTTCGACTACAACGCCCAGGTCGCGCAGCACACCGTTAACGTGCGACTGCACACGCATCTCGGCTTGCTCGGACAGATCGGCGGCATCGAAGTAGAAGAGGTCGTAGTCCTTGATCTGTGCCTGCGGCGCTGCGCCAGCGTGCAGGTTCCACACCGTCTGGAACAGGCAGCCTGCTACCAGCCAGCCGTCAGGCAGCGCGAGCTGCTCCCAGCGATCGAGGATCGCGCGGTTGACGGGGTTCGTGCGGACGTCAGCGATGAAGCGTTGTTGCACAACGATGGCTGGCTGCGTCAGGGCTTGTCGCCGCGCTCGTCGTGCCTGCGCTCGTTGCGGCCTTCACCGCGTCCGCGCGGCTGCTGGTGTTGCTGTTGTTGCTGCTGATGCACCTGTGGCTGCTGGCCTTGTTGCTGCAAGGGCTGCGGCTGCTGGTACTGCGGCTGCATGCCACCGCGATGCTGCGGTTGCACGCCAATCTGCGGCACCTGCTGCACGCCGGGGCCGGGTGGCTGCGGCGAATGCAGGCCAGGCTGGCCACCGTTGGGGCGGTTGGGCGCAATCTGGATCGGCTGCGCGGGCTGCGTGAAATTGTGCTGCTGCGGCTGGCCGCGATGGGGCACAAAGCCCTGGTTGTGCTCGCGATTGTTGAAGCGGCCCGCGCGATGGTCGCGGTCATAGTCACGCTCGCGGCCGTGGTACCAGTAACGCGGCGGCGGCCTGTGATACCAGCGGTCGCGGTCCGAATAGAACGGGCGCTCGCGGTAGTAGCTGCGCCAGTAGTCGTCGAAGAAGAATCCCGTCAGGCCGATGCCCACAATCGTGGCAACGCCGGCAAAGGGCACGTAGCGGTTCTGGTAGTAGTAACGCAGGTTGGATGAATGAATCCAGCCGCGGTCGATGCCGAACCCCACGTCGCACCAGCTGTAGCCTTCCAGGCATCCGTACACATCGATTTCCATGCGGGGCGCCAGCACGGCAACGATGGGATACACGCCATCCGGGCCGGCATGCACGTTCACACGATAGGGCGCCGTGACGGCGAGCGACTGTGCCGACGACGCCAGCGGAAACACGGCCGCCGCAGCGACGGCAAGGCCCGCGAGTATGGTTTTCAGGATGTTCATCATGTGCTCCAGCTTGTCGTGCACCATCGTACCTCTGGCACGCACGCGCGCGAAAGCTCAGCGGAACGAATCGCGGCGGGCCAGCGCAGGAAAAAGCTTCCACCACAACGCGACCACGGCCAGCGTGCCGCAACCGCCCAGCAACACCGAGCCCACTGGCCCGAGCAGCGCTGCCGTCGCGCCCGATTCAAATTCGCCGAGCTGGTTGCTCGCGCCGATGAAAACGGAGTTCACGGCGCCCACGCGCCCACGCATGTCGTCAGGCGTGTCAAGCTGCACGAGCGTCTGGCGCACCACAACGCTCACCGTATCGAACGAGCCGGAGATCGCCAGCGCCGCGAGCGACAGATAAAAATTCGTCGAGATACCGAAGGCGAGCATGCAAACGCCATACGCGGCAACTGATAGCAGCAGCGTGCGGCCGATGCGACGCGTGATCGGAAAGTGCGCGAGCAGCACCGACATGCAAAGCGCGCCCACAGCAGGCGCAGAGCGCAGCACACCCAGGCCGGCAGGCCCGACCTGCAGGATGTCCTTGGCGTAGATCGGCAGCAGTGCCACTGCGCCGCCGAACAGCACGGCCATCAGGTCGAGCGACACGGCGCCCAGCAACTGTTTGCGTGTCCACACGAAGCGCAGGCCGGCAAACATCGAGTCGAGCGTCATCGAGTGGCCTGCCGTGCGATGGTCGTACTGCACCTGCGATACGAGCACCAGCGAGACAAGCAGGCAGAGCAGCGCGACGGCATAGACCGAAACGGGGCTGACCGCAAAGACAAGCCCGGCCAGCGCCGGCCCGCCGATCACCGCCACCTGGAAGCCAGCCGAACTCAGCGCCATCGCGCGCGGCAGCATCGCCGGCGGCACCAGGCTGGGCACCAGCGACTGGTTGGCCGGCATCTGGAACGTGCGCGCCGCGCCGAGCATCACTGACACACCCAGCAGCAACTCGCGCGAGACAAAGCCCTTGTACGTCGCAGCCAGCAGCACGACAGCGTTGATGAGCTGCAGCGCTGTTGCGAAGGCACTGACGCGTGCGCGGTGATACCGGTCGGCCACATGCCCGGCGAAGAAGGTGAGCAGCACGACCGGCGCAAACTGGTAAAGCCCGACCAGCCCCAAGTCCCAGGCGCTGCCCGTCAGGTCGTACATCTGCCAGGCGGTGGCCACCATCACCATCTGGCCTGCTGCGCCGCCGAAGATGCGCGAGACCCACAGGCGGATGAAATGCCGGTACGCGAAGAAGTCGGAAATGCTTTCGCGGCTGGCGGCGGGCGCTGTCATGGAGTGAGGCCGATCATATCGGCGGGTGAACTTGCCGCGCACCGGTGAATCCATACGCGTGAATCCAATTCGGCTCGCCGCACGTACACACTGGCGTATGAAATAATTTGAAAAGTTCACACCGCCCCGTCTGGAACACCTGATGAAGCCACTTTTGTCCCCCAGCGCCATCGCTGCCGCCGCCATGGCAGTCTGCGGCCCGTACGCAGCCTTTGCGCAGCAGGCGCCCTCTACGCTGGCGCCCGTGCAAGTGCAGGGCCACTATGAAAATTCCGTCGGCAGCTCGGATGCGGCCAGCCAGGGCAGCGTCAACGCCGCGCTGATTGCCAGCCGGCCCACCGAGCGCACGGGCGAGATCCTCGAATTCGTGCCCGGCCTCATCGTCAGCCAGCACAGCGGCGACGGCAAAGCCAACCAGTACTACCTGCGCGGCTTCAACCTCGACCACGGCACCGACTTCGCCACGTTTGTGGATGGCATGCCCGTGAACATGCGCTCGCACGCGCACGGCCAGGGCTACACGGACCTGAACTTCCTCATTCCCGAATTCGTCTCGCGCATCGACTACAAAAAAGGGCCGTACTACGCTGATGAAGGCGACTTCGCCTCTGCCGGTGCAGCGCGCCTCGTGCTCGTCAACAAGCTGCCTGCAGGCATTGCGTCGGTCACCGCTGGTGGCCATCAATTTATCCGCACGCTTGTGGCGAATTCCATGCCGGTGGGCAGCGGGCAATTGCTCTGGGCGCTCGACGTGGCCCACAACAACGGGCCGTGGCTCAACCCGGAGAAGATGCGCAAGCTCAACGGCATGCTTCGCTACAGCCAGGGCACGAGCGACGACGGCTTCAACGTCACGGCCATGGGTTACAGCGCCCGCTGGAACGCCACCGACCAGATCCCCGTGCGCGCCGTGAATGCCGGCGTGCTCGACCGCTTCGGCGCGGTGGACGCCTCTGATGGCGGCAGCAGCTCGCGCTACAGCGTGTCTGCCGCCCTGCGCAAGCGCAACGACTGGGGCCTGTTTGAAGCGAATGCATTTGCCATCCGCTCCGGCCTCGACCTGTTCAGCAACTTCACCTTCTTCCTGGACGACCCGGTCAATGGCGACCAGTTCCACCAAAAAGAGCGGCGCACTGTTTATGGCGCCAATGCGAGCCAGACGTGGAACATGAAGCTCGGCCCGCTCGACTCGGCGAACAAGCTGGGTGTGCAAACGCGCTTCGACAGGCTAGCCCCCGTCGGCCTGTACCTCACGACTGCACGCGTGCCCTTCGCCACAGTGCGGCAGGACCAGGTCAGGGAAAACAGTGCGGGCGTTTTCTTCGAGAACACGACGCAGTGGCTTGCGAAGCTGCGCACCGTGGCCGGCGCCCGCTGGGACCGCTACACGTTCAACATCAACAGCAACATCGCTGCGAACTCGGGAAGCACGTCGGCCACGATCGCGTCACCCAAACTGTCGTTCATCGTCGGGCCGTGGGCCAGGACGGAGTATTTCGCCAACTGGGGCGAAGGCTTTCACAGCAACGATGCGCGCGGCACCACGCAGACCATCACGCCGAAAGACCTGCTGCCGACCACGCCGGTCACGCCGCTCGTGAAGACGCGCGGCAGCGAGATTGGCATGCGCACGGAAATCATCCCTGGCTTGCAGAGTTCGCTCGCGCTGTGGCGTTTGCGAATCGCATCCGAACTTGTGTTTGTGGGTGATGCGGGTGATACGTCAGCAAGCCGGCCAAGCAAGCGACACGGCATCGAGTGGAACAACCACTATGTTGCGGGCAACGGTTTGCTGTTCGATGCCGACTTTGCGGTGTCACGCTCGCGCTATTCGCAGGATGACCCGGCCGGCAATTTCATACCGGGCTCGATCGAAAAAGTCGCGTCACTGGGCGCGACGGTGACCGACTACGGCCCGTGGTCTGGCAGCGTACAGCTGCGCTACTTCGGCCCGCGCCCGCTGATTGAAGACAACACGGTGCGATCAGCCAGCACGGTGCTCACGAACCTGCGCATCGGCTACAAGGTGAACGCGAAGACGCGTGTGGCAATGGACGTGTTCAATGTGTTCAACCGCAAAGCCAGCGATATCGACTACCTGTATGACTCGCAGCTGCGCGGCGAAGCCGCTCCCGTGAGCGACAGGCACTTCCATCCGGTGGAGCCGCGTACGGTGCGCGTTTCGTTGACGCACAGTTTTTGATTGGCCTTTACTTCATTGTTCTTGAGCCTGAAGCGTGTTGGAGTCATTGACAACAGTGATCTTCTGTTGTCAAAATGTCCAACATGAAGGCTGTTCCGCTCGTTCGACGTCGATTGGTTCTGACTCTCAAAGCCTTCGTGGAGATCGCCATTTGGCGAGTGCCCGCACCGGTTCCGCCATCGGAACACCCCTTCAAATATCGTCTCGCCTATGTTGTTGGTGGCGAGTGTGTGCTGCGATACGACAACGAACGAGGCAAAGGCGATCACCGGCACTTCGGCGGTCGGGAGACTGACTACGCATTCTCAACGCCGGAACAGCTGATGCTTGACTTCAACGCTGACATCACGAGGTGGAATCATGAACACGGTCATTCTTGAGGTTCGCACCCTGGCGGACACGCTTTTAGACGCAACACGGGCGATGAAGTCCGGGCGCGCTGAGCGTGAGGCTCGCATTGGCTTTGCTACCCCCGAGTTGTTGTGGCAGGTCCTGACGGCAAAGCGTTGGGAATTGCTCAAAGCCATGTGCGGGGCGGGTGCCATGCCAATCCGCGAGGCGGCCCGACGCGTTGGTCGAGATGTGAAGGCCGTGCATTCAGATGTAGTGGCCTTGCTGGACGCAGGCGTCCTTGTACGTGCCGCTGAGGGAGGCGTTGTATTTCCTTTCGATTCCGTCAAAGTCGAGTTCATGCTCGAAGCGGCCTAGCCTTCAGGTTTCGCTTCAACCTTGTTGCGACTTGACATACAACTCGCGCCGATACACCGCCGAGAATCCCAGTTCACCCCATCGCCGGTACGCCTCGCTGTCGCGCGTGGCGGACGGCACTTCAATGTCACTGACGAACGCGCGCGCCCCACGGGCTGCCGCGCAAGCAAGCAGCGTGGCGACGACGCTCTGGTCGTCTTCAAAGCAAGGGGCCATGACGCCTGGTATCGGCGCGTCGATGCCCAGCCATGCCCAGCCTTCGTCATCGCAATAGAGGCTGCGTGCCATCACGATTTTGCCGCCCGCCGCGCCGCCCTCGCGCCGGATGGCGTGCGTCCAGCCTCGACGGCCGACCAGCGCATTCAGCCAGCCGCCAATCACCTCAGGCATGCCGTAACAGTGGACGATGAAATCACTCCACTGCTGCGCGCTGGCTGGCGTGACGAGCTCGCAGCCGTGCGCGTGCGGTGCCCACTTGTCGGCGGCTGCGCCTTGCAATACGACGCGATCCCACGCGCCGTCAGGCGCATAGCCACGCGCGACAAGCTGGTCGCGCAGATCGGCTGGTTGGCTGTAGTCGTTGACCAGCACCCAATGCCGCCCGCCGCCGCCCTGTGAATAGAACGCGTCGATCGCCTCGAATGCCCGGCTATCGACGGCCGCAGGGCAGCCCAGCGTCAGCACCATGTTGAAGTGGCTAAACGGAATGTGGCTGCGAACCATCACAAGGTCTCGCTCGCAATAAGTGGCCAGCCCAAGTGCTGCCGATACAGGCGCTGGTGCGCCTGCAAAGTCATCGAGCCAGTTGGCGGCGTCTATGCGTTCGGCGCGCACGGCAAGCGGGTAGCCGGACAGCAGGGGCAGGTTGGATGAGGTCATGTTCGAAAACCATCGTGAGTTCCCTCGCCTTACGTGCCAAACCGCCGGCTGGATGCAACGGCGCTTCAGCTCGAAGGCGTGAAGTGTTTGTGCTTGGCGCCCGGGCCGTGCGGGTGCCTGTGCCCGCGCCCTTCGCTGGCCAGCGGAATGTAGTGCACGCGGCCGTGGTGCACGCCGCGCAGTGCCACCAGCTGCTCGCCGCAGGCGCGCACGGCCTTCGTCGGGCCGCGCAGCACGACGGTTTCCAGGCAATGGTCGTGATCAAGGTGTACATGCTGGCTGGTGACCACCAGGTCGTGATGCTCGTGCTGCACGGACAGCAGCTTTTCCATCACGGTGTGATCGTGGTGGTCGTACACGTAGGTCGCAATCGCGCTGCACTGGCTCGTGGCCAGCTCGTCGACATCTTTGCGGTCCAGCCGTTCGCGGATCAGGTCGCGAACGGCCTCCGAGCGGTTGTCGTAGCCGCTGTGGGCAATGAGCCCGTCGAACTGCTGCGCGAGTTTGTCGTCCAGCGAGATGGTGAAGCGCTGCATCGCCTTCAGGCCGGTTCGGCCAGCCCCTTTTTCTCGAACAGCGGATCGAGCACCGGCGGCCGGCCGCGGAACGCCTCGAATGCCTGGCCGGGCTCGACGCTGTTGCCCGATGAATAGATGCAGCGTTTGAGCCGCTGCGCGACGTCGGGTGCGAAGGGGTCGCCGGCTTCCTTGAATGCGCCATACGCATCCGCATCGAGCACTTCAGCCCAGAGGTACACGTAGTAGCCTGCAGCGTAGCTGTCGCCTGAGAAGAGGTGCTGGAAGTGCACCATGCGATGCATGATGCCCGTCGCGTCGGGCAGGCCACGCTCGCGCAGAACCTGCGCTTCGAATGCAGGCCAGTCTTTGATGCTGGCAGGGTCGGGGTGGCTGTGCGCAGCCATGTCAACGATGGCGCTCGCGGTGTAGCGAACGGTCTCGTAGCCCTGGCCGAAGCGCCTGGCCTTCTGCAGCCGTTCGATCAGTTCATCTGGAATGGGCTGCCCCGTCTCGACGTGGCGGGCGTGCCGCCGCAGGACATCCGGCTCCGACATCCAGTGTTCGAACAGCTGCGACGGCAGTTCGACAAAGTCGCGCAGCACTGCCGTGCCCGAGAGCTGGTGATAGGTCACGTCAGACAGCAAGCCGTGCAGGCCGTGGCCGAACTCATGGAACAGCGTGCGCACATCGTCGAAGCTGAGCAGCGTCGGGCTGCCCTTGGCGAAGTTGTTGTTGTTCACGATGATGGGCAACGCCGTGCCGCCGTTGCGCGCCTGCTTGCGGTAGCTGCTCATCCACGCGCCGCTGCGCTTGGTGGGGCGGGCAAAGTTGTCGTGCAGGAAGAGCCCGACCTGCGCGCCCTGGGCGTCCTGCACTTCGTAGGCCTTCACATCGGGGTGGTAGAGCCGCAGGTCCGGCCGGGGCGTGAAGCGGATGCCGAACAGGCGCGTCGCGCAGTCGAACGCGGCAGCCACCATGGCGTCCAGCGCGAAGTACGGCTTGACCTCCGCGTCATCGATCGCGTACTGCTGCACTCGCACCTTCTCTGCCCAGTAGCGCCAGTCCCACGCTTCGATCGGGCCTTGCCCGCCCAGCGCGTCTTGCGTGGCGACGAGCTGCGCGCGTTCGCGCTCGACCACTGGCTTGGCGCGGCTCCACACGTCGTTCAACAGGCGGTTGACGGCAGCGGGCTCGCGCGCCATGCGGTCCACCAGCGCGTAGTCGGCATAGGTGGCGCAGCCGTGCAGCTTTGCCTGTTCGTGGCGCAACGCCAGAATTTCAGCGACGAGCGCCCGGTTGTCGTGCTCGCCTGCATGCTCGCCGCGCGAGGTCCATGCGCGCCACGCTTCTTCGCGCAAGTCACGCCGCTCCGAGAAGGTCAGGAACGGCATGATCGACGAGCGCGCCAGCGTGATGGCATAGGGGCCATCGACCTTGCGTTCGACTGCTGCGTTGCTTGCGGCGTCTCGCACGAACGCGGGAAGCCCCGCCAGGTCAGCTTCATCGCGTAGCACGAGGCTCCAGCTTGCTTCGTCGTGCAGCACGTTCTGGCCGAACGCCGTTGTCAGCTCGGCCAGGCGCTGCGTCACTTCGGTGTAGCGCTGCTTGGCCTGCCCGCGCAGCAATGCGCCCGCGCGAACGAAGCGCAGGTGCAGGCGTTCAAGCAGGCGCGCCTGCTCTGGCGTGAGGCCGAGCTGATGGCGCTTTTCGTGCAGGGCTAGCACGCGCATGAATAAAGTTTCATGCATGAACACGGCGCTTTCATGCGCGGCCAGCGGCACGGCCATGCGCCGCTGAACCGCTTGCAGGTCGGGCGATGTTTCCGAGGCGCACAGGTTGTAGAACAGCAGGTCGATGCGCAACAAGGAGCGCCCCGCGCGATCGAACGCGGCGATGGTGTTGTCGAAAGTCGGCTCCTGCGCATTCGTGGCGATCGCGTCAAGTTCGGCGCGGTGTTCGCGCATCGCGGCGTCGAAGGCGGCTTCGAAATGGGCGGGCAGCACCTGGTCGAATGGGGGCAACCCGAAGGGTGTGGTCCAGGGTGCGAGGAGCGGGTTGGCATCGGTCATCGGTTCATTCTAAGGAGCGGCCACGCAGGGTGCCTGCTCAGGCTGTCTGGCTTGTCCTACACCGAAACAAAATCGCGCCGCCTAGCATTTGGCCATGGGGACAAAAATGCATGATCTGCAAGAGGAAATCGCTCGCGCAGAGGCGGACTACCAGCGATATCGCAATGCATACCTGGAAGTGGCTCGCACCGAACCTGGTCATGAAGTGGCGCTCGCGATGATCGGCGCCGACATGGATCGTGTCCACGCGCAGCTGCAACGGTTGATCGGTTTGCCGCACTTGCCATTTACCCATGAGTCCAGCGCCGTCTTGCGCCGCGAGGTGGTGCGCCTGGCGCATGAACAGGAGGAATGAAGATGGCAACTCACCCGGTTGACCCGACCGCCCCCGGCTCTGGCAATCAAGAGGCTGAGCCCAACACATCGCAGTTGCCTGTCGAGCCCGAGTTCGGCAAGCAGCTGCCACCGCCGGAGCCTGAAAACGCTGGTGTCAAACCGCCTGCGATATGACAATGTGGCGGTGATGTCTCGACCGACAGCAGCGCCACTCCCGGGTGCGCCCCTGCCCACGGCGCCGCACCCGCCTGCGCCTGCGCCGCCCACGCCGCCCGACCCCGAGCCCCTGCGCCCGCCGGGTGATCCCGAAAAAGGTCACGTGCCGGCGCCCGAGCCCGGCAAGCCGGATCACCCCGCGGCTTGATCAGCGCGCGTCTTCGCTGCTTTCACCGCCCGCCGCATCACCGAGCATGGCCTGCGCGTCTTCGTCGAGCCCTGCCACCGGCGTTGCCTTCGCGAGCGACATCCAGACACCGAAAGGCAGCCCGTTGCGAAGACGCCTGGGGGCCGCTCGCGCGACCACCAGCCGTTCACCTTCGACCACCATCACGCCGCATTCGGCGGGCACCTCTTCGGGCCTGGCGATGCAGCGGCCCTTTGCGTCATTGCCCAGCACATACCAGCACTCGCCCAGGTCGAGGTAAGAGGCTCGTTTGGACTCGTTCTTCAGGTCGCCGAGCAGGTCGGCGCGGCGCACTTTCACTTCATGAACGATCGGCTCGACGTAGTTCGCAACCGAGGTATTGCGTATCGAAAAGACATCGGGCCTGGCGATGCACCAGCGCAGCGGCTTCGCCTCGTCATCGTGCGGCACTTGTGCGCGCAGGCTCAGGCCGCGCCAGGTGATGCGGCCCGCGCGCGTCATGGCTTGCGCCACGCGCTCGACCAATGCTTCATGCGCAGAAAACGCGGCGCGGTTGTTCACCAGGGTTGCCGCGAGCAGCTTCACGCCCAGGTCTGTCACGCGTAACGACTCGTGTCCGGTGGGCGCGTGCACCCGGTGCACCATGCCCGCAGCCAGCAGTTCGATTTCGAGTGGGTCCTGCGTGGGCCAGCCCGCCGAGCGATAGATCTCGCGCAGGCGCCGCGCGTGCGCTTTTCCCAGCGAGACGGGCATGGTCTCGGTCATGGGCTGGGGCGAGAGCGGGCTCATGGTCACGGCAGCGGGAGCGATCCAGTTTAGCGTGGCCGGACGCAAATGGACATCGCCGCAAGGCGTGGTCTGACGAGCTGTTGGGCGGTCAACTGATTCTGCGCAAAGGTGCAATCCACACAATCACCCACATGCTTGCAAACGCCATCTACGCCATTACCGCCCTGCAATATGCAGGTCCGCATATCGTCGGTGCCATGATGGGCCTGATGGATACCGTCGATCACGAGTGGGACTTGCCTCCGGCGCCGGCCCGGCTCAACGACGTTGTCGACAAACTCGTCGAGGGCGACCGCGTCATCAGCGTTTTCGCCGACGAAAGCGGCTGGCTCGCGTGCGGGCCGGAAGTCAAGGTCGACGTGCTGGCCGACAGCAGCGAGACGCTCGCGCTGGCCGAAGACCAGCCCGGCCGAAGCCTGCGCGACTTGCCGACTTACTGAGCGAGCGGCGCCGCTACGAACGCGTTTTCGGCTTTTTCGCCTTTGCTGCGGCTGTAGATGCATTGAAGGCGATGGCGGCCCGGACGAGGGCTTTGAAGGCCGTTGCGTCCACTGTTTCGCCTTCGCCGATATCGATGGCGCGCCGCATGTTGCCGTCGAGGCTCGAATTGAAGAGCCCGGACGGGTCCTTGATGAAAGCGCCCTTGGCAAAAGTCAGCTTCACTTTGCCTTTGTACGACTCACCTGTGCAGATGATGCCGTCGTGCGACCAGACGGGCGTGCCCTTCCATTTCCATTCTTCGACAACCGCAGGGTCGGCCTGCTGGATGAGCTTGCGCATTCGCGCCAGTGTGTTGCTGCGCCAGTCGCCCAGGCTGGCAATTTTCTCGTCGATGAGTTCGGATGCAGTTGGCATGTCGGTCTCCGGGTGGCTTCCAGCGATTTTCAGGCAGCGACGTGCGCGACCCAGTGCACCACTGTCTCGCCTTGTTCGTCGATGCGGATGCCAGTATCGGCAAATCCGCAGCCACGTACCACGCTTGCGGATGCTGTGTTGTCGGGCGCGACTTGCGCAAGCACGGCCGTCGCTCCCGCCGCGCCAGCGAGTTGGAGCAGGCATGAGACGGCGTAGCCTGCAGCGCCCTGGCGCCGGCAGGCAGGCGCGACGCCATAGCCAATCTCGACGCGTCCGTTGTGCGGCTCGCCCTTGAAGCTGCACGAGCCGGCGACGAGCTGGTCGGAATTTCGCACGATGAGGAACACCTGTGACCAGAAGGCGGCCTCGCCTTTTGAAAGCCGCAGCATGGCGCGCTCGCCCACGCGCGCCGGGGGCAGTGCATCCACCGCGACGGCTTGTGTGAGGCCAGCAGGAACGCGCGAAGCCGCTATGTCGGCGACTTGCCCAGGTGTCAGGCGCAGCAGCGAATAGCTGGATCGACCTGTTGCCGCATCGTTGCGCCTCGCCATCTGGGCCAGGATGATCTTGTCGGAGTACGGCGTCAGTTCGGTCACGCGATAGCCGCGGCGCTCGTAGAACTGGACGTTGCCGGGCACCAGCGTATTGGTCGTCAACTCGAAGCGCGCCACGTGCGGATGCGCTCGTTCAACGGCGTCGAGGAGCAGCCCGCCTATGCCTTTTCCCTGATACGAAAGATCGACGCTGACGCCGCGGATCGTGCACACGTTCCCATCGAGAAGGCCACGAGCGGAGCCCACGATTTGCGCGCCGTCGCGCGCGGTCAACACGGTCTGTGTGCTGATGTGATGGGCGATCGCGTCGACGTGTTCTGCCAGCGGCGGGATTTGCATGTTCTCGCTCAGGCGTCCTTCCTGTTGGAAGGCTCGCATCTGGATGGCGTGAATGACAGCTGCATCTGCGGCAGTGGCGGGCGCAATGGTGTACATCGGTTTTTCGTTTGGCTTTGCCGGATTTTGGAGGGTTCTTGTTCAGGGCGCTCGCGGCAGGCGGACTCTGGCGCGGCCTCCTGCTGTGACGGTTTGCGCTAGTCGCGCAAACTCCGCTTTGAAATTTTCCTTCGGACCGGTGCGAAAAAAACTCCCTGCGAGTTTGCAAGCAAACTCTCCGGTCAAACAGCTTTTCGCAAGTCAGTGCACGAGTCGCGCTAAAGCGCGATCCGGCCCGAAGAAAAATTTCAAAGCCGCTCACAAAAGTCGGCCGCGCCAGAGTCCGCCTACCGCGAGACAACGGCTCTGCTTGATCGACGAGATACCGACCGCTCCGTCTCTCCTCAGCCAGCGCGCGGACGGGTTGGCCGCAAATACCGTCCAGCTCGACCGTACTGTCCGTCATTCCAGGCAATGCGAAGCGAGCCGAGACTTAGAGTCAAACACCCCCAGTTGGTTAACTCGCGGCAGGTGGACTCTGGTGGGGCTGATTTCTTTTGTGGCTTCAAGAATTGGCTCGAAGCCGGATCGCGCTTTAGCGCGACACGTCATCTGACTCGCAAAAGCTGTTTGACCGGAGAGTTTGCTTGCAAACTCGCAGGGAGTTCTTTTGCGCCGGCTTCGAGCCAATTCTTGAAGCGACGTTTGCGCGACAAGCGCAAACCACAAAAGCATGAGGCCCCGCCAGAGTCCACCTGACGCGAGCGCCCCGAACAAACAACTCAGCGCAGCTTCGCCGCCAGCAACTTCGCAGCCATATCGAAGCACAACATGTACACCACGCCACAGGCGCCACCCAGCAGGAAATTTTGCGTCTTGTCCGGGAACTGCACCACCCAGACAACGCAAAGAAGCGCGGGCATCGCATAGGCAATCGGGCTCGCCAGCTTCAGTTTGTCGACAAGCGCCATGCCCGGCGTGATCCACAGCACGGCCAGCATCGGAATGGCAAGCAGGCCGGACAGCCATACAAGGTCTTGCGAGCCGACAAACAGGGCCGCTCCCACCAGGCACGCATACACCGCGCCCGCAGCGCACCAGTCAACGATGCGTGAACGGCTGTTCAATGAATCATCTGCAGGCTTGTCCATGAACCCGTTATAGCTGCTTGCCACGCCACCGCGCCATCGTGATCAACCCTGCCGACAACGCCGTGCCGCAGATGATTACCGCGGCGCAAACCAGCATCCAGGCCGTGACGCTTTCATGCAGGAACAAGACGCCATACAACACGGCAAACACCGGCACGAGGAAGGTGACGCTCACGGCACGGGCCGGCCCGGCCCGCTCGATGATTCGAAAGTACAGCACGTACGCAATGCCGGTACACACCACGCCGAGCGCCACCGTCGCCAACCATGCATGTATCCCCGGTGTCTTCGCGGGCCAGTAGAGCAGGGCGGGCAGCGCGAGCGCGGCTGTCGATCCCATCTGGCTGCCAGCGGCGGTGACCAGCGCGGGCAATCCAGTGAGATAGCGCTTGGCCGCATTGGCCGCGATACCGTAGCAAAGCGTTCCCACCAGGCAGGCCATGACAGCAAGGCCCGGCGCCAGGCCCGACGCATCAGGCTTGAACGACGCCTCGTCCCAGGCGAGCATCGCCACACCCACGAAGCCGATGACCAGCCCTGCGATGCGGGCGGCCGTTGGCCTGTCTTTCAGCCACACCCACGCCACGAGCGCGCCAAAGAGCGGCACCGTCGCATTGAGGATGGCCGAAAGGCCCGTGGTGATGGACAGCAGCGCATACGCGAAGCAGACGAAGGGAATGCCCGAGTTGATCACGCCGACGATGAAAATCTTCTTCCAGTGCGCGCGCAGCAGCGAGCCGTGCCCGCGCAGGACCACCAGCGGCAGCAGGAAAGCCGTGGCAACGGTGACACGCAGGAACGCCACGGCAATCGCGCCGAACTCCACGACGCCCCAGCGCATGAACAGGAACGACGCGCCCCAGATGGCGGCCAGCAGGATGAAGTCAGTGACCCACGGCTGCTTCAAGCCGCACCTTCCAGCCGCAGCAGCGCACTCTTGCGCTCCAGCCCGCCCGCATAGCCCGTGAGCGAGCCATCGGCGCCGAGCACGCGATGGCAGGGCACGACGATGCTCACCGGGTTGCGGCCCACCGCTGCGCCAACGGCACGCACGGCGGCCGGCTTGCCTATCGCTTCGCTGAGCGATCCGTAGCTGGTTGTGCCGCCTGGCGCAATCGCCAGCAGCGCGCGCCACACCGACTGCTGGAAGGGCGTGCCGGCTTGCAGGTCGAGCGGCAGGTCAAAGTGCGTTCGGCTGCCGCTGAAGTAGCCGGCAAGTTGTTCCATCGCGCGTTGGAGCAAGGGGTGACCGGCATCGACGGGCCAGGCGGAAACGTCAGGCATGTGCCGCTGGCCCTCGAACCAGATGCCGGCAATGCCCTTGTCAGTCGCTGCAACGATCATGGGGCCGAGCGGGCTTGCGTAGTGCGCCTGCACGATGGTGTTGTTGAATTTCATGGGAATGGCTCTCCTTGTTGGCCGGGCCGCTTACAGCTGCGCCCATGCGCGGATCACGGCGTAGCTGCGCCACGGCTTCCAGTCCTGCGAGGCGGCCTCGGCAGCTCTGGCGCGATTAGGTGCATCGAGCACGCCCAGCGCCTTGTGCAGCGCGATGTCGCCTGCGGGAAATGCATCGGGCCAGCGCAGGGCGCGCATCGCGATGTACTGCGCTGTCCAGTCGCCAATGCCAGGCAGCGCCTTCAATGCTTCTATCGTCGTGGTCACGTCGGCGCCGCCATGCAACTGCAACTTCCGGCTCGCAACCGCCTTCGCAATCGACACGATCGCAGCTTGCCGCTGCCGCACGATGCCGAGTTGGCCCAGCGCATCGCCCGATGCCTTGGCAAGAACCGCGGGCTCGGGAAACAGGCGCTGCAATGGCGCAATGGGTGTGTCGATCGGCTCGCCGAAGGTGTCGACCAGCCGCTGCGCCAGCGTGCGTGCTGCCGCCACCGTGATCTGCTGGCCGAGCACCGCCCGCACCGCCAGCTCGTAGCCGCTCATGGTGCCCGGCACGCGAAGGCCGTCGCCATCGGGAAAGCGTGCGTGCAGCAATGCATTGATGGCTTGCGGATCGGCGTCGAGGTCGAGCATGGCCCGCACGCGGTGGATCACGATGGGCAATACCTGCCGCAGCGAGTCGCTCACGCGCAGGACGACCTGGCACCGCGGCTCGTCGAACTGCGCCGTGAGCCATCCGGTATACCGTTCGCCGCCGGACTCAACCGCCAGCGTGCGAGACACGGTCTTGTCGGTCGGCGAAATCAGCTCGACGTGCGTCATCGCGCGCTTGTGCAGGAAGGCCAGCATCGCGTCCACGTCATAGGGCGGGCGATAACCCAGGCGTATTGCAATGCCGCTCGCCGGCTGGCCGGCGCCTTCGCGGCGCAGCTGTGTCGGGTTCAGGCCATAGTGTTCGACAAACGCCGCATTGAAGCGGCGCAGGCTCGAAAAGCCGCTGATGAGCGCGACCTGCGTCATGGGCAAGCCGGTGTCTGCGAGCAGTTGCTTGGCGGTGAGCAAACGGCGCGTTTGCAGGTATTGCACAGGTGAAACGCCAAACTGCATTTCAAAGATGCGGCGTACATGCCGGTCGCTCACGCCCATCTTCACGGCCAGCTCGCCTGCGCTGGGCGTGCCGTCGCCCCACGCTTCGGGGTCGTCGAGCAGGCGCGCGGCCTGGTGCGCGAGGATGTAACTCGCATCCTGGATCGACCAGGTGACCGAGTGCGGTGCGAGCTCGGGGCGGCATCGCAGGCACGGGCGAAACCCTGCGCTTTCAGCCTGCGCCGCATGCGGAAAGAAGCGGCAGTTCTCGCGCTTGGGCAGCCGCACCCGGCACACCGGGCGGCAATAGATGCCGGTCGAAGTCACGCCTGTGAAAAACCGCCCGTCAAAGCGCGCGTCGTGCGTCTTCATCGCGAGGTAGCAGGCGTCGTCTTGCAGGGCGGTGTCCATGGAAGAGATGATACGCAGCGCTGACGTGAAGACTCGCCGTTTTCGGACATGTCCCTTTGCGCTGCCACGCCTACAATTTGCCGATGCACCTCGACCCCTCGATCTTCAAAGCCTACGACATACGTGGCATCGTTCCTTCCACACTCAATGACAACATAGCGCATGCCCTGGGCCGCGCCTTCGGCGCGATGGCGCTCAAGGAGGGCGAGACAACCGTGGCCGTTGGCCGCGATGGCCGGCTCAGTGGCCCCTTGTTGTGTGCAGCGCTCGTGCGCGGCCTCATCGAGTCGGGCATTGACGTGATCGACATCGGCGCGGTGACGACCCCCATGGTGTACTTCGCTGCCAACACGCTGTGCACCAGCGGCATCCAGGTCACGGGCAGCCACAACCCGCGCGACTACAACGGCTTCAAGATGGTGCTGGCAGGCCGCGCGATCTACGGCGAAGAAATCCAGCAGCTGCGCCGCCTGATCGAGGCGCGCCGCTTCGAGCCGGCAGCGCGCACGGGCACCATCCGCAATGTCAACCTGCTCGCGCCGTATCGTGATCGGATCCTGCAGGACGTTTTGCTCGCGCGCCCGATGAAGATCGTGGTCGATTGTGGCAACGGCATTGCAGGTGCGTCGGCGCCTGCGATCTTCCGTGCGCTGGGCTGCGAAGTGATCGAGCTGTTCAGCGAAGTCGATGGCAACTTCCCCAACCACCACCCCGACCCGAGTAAGCCCGAGAACCTGAAGGACTTGATCGCGGCCATTGCCGGGCACGGCGCGGAACTGGGACTGGCGTTCGATGGTGATGGGGACCGGCTCGGCATCATCACGCGCGGCGGTAACAATATTTACCCGGATCGCCAGATGATGCTGTTCGCGCGCGATGTGCTGTCGCGCGTGCCCGGCGGCACGATCATCTTCGACGTGAAGTGCACGCAGCGCCTGGCGCCCGCCATCCGCGAAGCAGGCGGCGTGCCCCTCATGTACAAGACAGGTCACTCCCTGATCAAGGCGAAGATGAAAGAGGTGAACTCGCCCCTGGGCGGCGAGATGAGCGGCCACATCTTCTTCAAGGAGCGCTGGTTCGGCTTTGACGATGGCACCTATGCCGGCGCACGCATGCTCGAAATCCTGTCGCGCACGGATGACCCGAGCGCGCTGCTCGACGCATTGCCCACGAGCTTTTCCACACCCGAGCTGAACATCAAGTGCGCTGAAGGAGAGCCGCACGCTCTGGTGGAGCAGCTGATTGCGATGGCGAGGTTCGAGTCGCCCGCGCAGATTTCCACCATCGACGGTGTGCGAGTCGACTGGCCCGATGGCTTCGGGCTGATACGCGCCTCGAACACGACGCCCGTCCTCGTCCTGCGGTTCGAGGGGCATACGGCGCAGGCCCTGCACCGCATCGAGAGCGACATGCTTGCGCTGCTGCGCCGCGTGAAGCCCGATGCAAAGATCGAGGCGGCTGCGCATTGAAGATCCTCATCGTCAAACTGTCTTCGCTCGGTGACGTGGTGCATGCCATGCCCGCCGTGCAGGACATGCTGGCGAGCGTGCCGGGCGCGCGGGTGGATTGGGTGGTCGAGGGCAGTTTTGCCGCGCTGGTCAGGCGTTGCCAGGGTGTGCACCGCGTGATCGAGTGCGACATCCGGCGGTGGCGCAAGTCGCCCCTGTCGGCGCAAACGCGCAGCGAGTGGCGCGCGTTTCGCCAGGCGCTGCGCGAGCAGGCGTATGACGCGGTGATCGACGTGCAGGGGCTGACCAAGTCGGCGCTGGTCGCACGCACGGCGAGACTGGCGGCCGCTGGAAAGCGCTTTGCGCTTGCGAACCAGACCGAAGGCTCCAGCTATGAAGCGCCCACGCGCTGGGTGGCTGATGTGGCGATTCATATCGAGCCGCATGTGCATGCAGTGGAACGCTCGCGCGAGCTGTGCGCGCGCGCACTGGGCTATGCCGTGCCGCCTGCGGTCACATTCGGCCTGCAGGCACAAGCCGCGCCACAAGCCACAGCACAGGCCACAGCACAGGCCACGCAGGGCAGGCCTTGCGTAGCCTTCGTGCATGGCACGTCGCGCGATGACAAGCTCTGGCCCGAAGCGCTGTGGGTGAAGCTCGGCCAGCGCCTGATGGGTGAGGGTTTCTCCATCGGCCTGCCGCACGGCAGCGACGCGGAACTGGCACGCAGCGAGCGCATTGCATCCGCCCTGGGGCAAGGCGGGCCTCAAGGTGAGAGTGAGGGTGCCCGAGTCTGGCCGCGCATGGACCTTGGCGCGCTCACTGACCGGCTTGCAGCCTGCGCAGGCGTGATCGGCGTCGACAGCGGCCTGAGCCATATTGCCGTCGCACTCGATTTGCCGCATGTGCAGATCTATAACTTCGACACAGCGTGGCGCACAGGGCCACCGGCTTCGCACGCGAAGCAGCGCAGCGTCTTTGCGCAGCCTGCTCCCTCGATCGATGCTGTGTGGCAAGCCTGGACGCAAGTGCGCGCCGCACGATGACGCGCTCGCTCGTCCTGTCGGCCTACTCTGCGCTCGCCGTGGCCGTGCAGCCGTTTTTGCGCAGCAAGCTGCGCCGCCGCGGCCGTGTGGAGCCAGGTTACCTGCAGCACATGGGTGAGCGCTTCGGGGCGTATGAGCAGCCGGCGCAAGCTGGCGCGTTGTGGATTCACGCGGTGTCGCTGGGTGAAACGCGCGCGGCAGGCATCCTCATCGAGCATCTGCGAAGCCTGCAGCCTGACATTCGCATCCTGCTCACGCACGGCACCGCGACAGGCCGTGCCGAAGGCGAGCGCTGGGTTCGCGCAGGCGACGCGCAGGCGTGGCTGCCATGGGACACGCCACAGGCTGTGCGGCGCTTTTTCAATCACTTCAAGCCGAGCGCCGGTGTGCTGATGGAGACCGAGGTGTGGCCCAACCTCGTTGCTGCAGCCAGGGATGCGGGCGTTGCGCTTGCGCTCGCCAATGCAAGGCTGAGCGCCAAATCACTCGCGGGCACGCTGCGCCTGTCGAGCCTCTCGCGCCCCGCCTATGCCGCGCTGGCTGCCGTGTGGGCCCAGACCGATGCCGATGCCAAGCGGCTGGCGCAGGCTGGCGCCACCGTCAAAGGCGTTTTCGGCAACCTGAAGTTCGACGCCACGCCCGATGCGTCTTTGCTGCAGCGCGGCCGCCTGTGGCGCGAAATGACAGCGCGCCCCGTGGTGATGTTCGCGAGTTCGCGCGAAGGCGAAGAGGCAGAGTTGATTCGAGTGCTGCAGGCGCATCCGCAGTGGGTGAAGGGTGCGCAGGCCGTGCAGTGGCTCATCGTGCCGCGCCATCCGCAGCGCTTCGATGAAGTCGCCTCGCTGATCGGGCAGGCCGGCTTGACGATGTCGCGCCGCAGCGCGTGGGCATCGCAGCCCGCTGTGGCCGATGTGTGGCTGGGCGATTCGCTGGGCGAGATGGCCTTTTATTTCGGCATGTCACGCTGCGCGCTGCTGGGCGGCAGCTTCGAGAAGCTCGGCGGCCAGAATTTGATCGAAGCGGCGGCCTGCGGCTGCCCGGTGGTCATGGGGCCGCACACATTCAACTTCACCGAAGCCGCGCAGCTGTCGCAGCAGGCAGGCGCGGCATTTCGCGTTGCGTCGCTGCAGGAGGGCATGGGTGAGGCTGTGCGCCTCGTGTCTGATGTGCCTGCCCAACAGCGATCAGCCAGCGCGGCGCTTGCCTTCGCCGCCGCCAACCAGGGCGCCGCGTTGAAGACGGCGCAGGCCGTGCTGGCGCTCATGCGTCGCTAGCCAGCGAGCCTTTCGTGACCCTTTGGAGAGCCTCGTGCGTTCGCTTCGCGCATTGCAGCGCGCGCGAACACATTTCACATCTTCGTCACCAAATGCCCTGCTTTGGCGCGTGACTTTATCGGCCCCGTACGGCAGAGTTCAGCGTAGTGGAACTAGGGCCTGTTAACACTATTCATGACTGCGCGTTGCCACCAAAAGGGTTCAGCCGCTAGGCGCGAAACACGGACAGGGGTCAACCCCGTTCGTGTTTCGCAACAACGCGGATGGACCCTTTTGGTGACAACCCGGAGGGAACGTGGCCACAGCCGCGCCACTCCGCGTTGCGCTCCTAGGCAAGGCACAAGCCTTGCCGTCGTCCCGCGCCTTGATTGGCGCGGCTTTGGCCGCGTTCGCGCAGCCATGAATAGTGTTAACAGGCCCTAGCCGAGGGATTCGCATGAGGGAACGGTCTTATTCGCTGGCCGCGCCGGCACTGGCTGCCGCGCTGGTTGCGGGCGTGCTGGCGGGCTGCGGCGCAGGCGCATCGGCGCCGCCCGCGGCATCCACGGCGCTGCCGTCTCCGTCGAGCGGGCAGGTCAACAACACGCCGGCTGCCTCTGGCATGACGCGCTTTGCCGCGGCCCGTGTGGCCGACCAGGTGAGCTTTGGCGCGACGCCTGCGCTGGTCGATGCACTGGCACAGCAAGGCTTGAACGCATGGATCACGGCGCAGATGGCGCTGCCCGTCACGCAGATGAATCCGCCGGCCTACGTGCGGGACTACGACACCAACAACCAGCAGCAAGCCAGCGCCGCCTACAACTGGCCGGCCAACGATCTGCTTGACAAGGCGCTGGCCGGCAACGACCAGCTGCGACAGCGCGTGACGTGGTCGCTGTTGCAGTTCATTCCCGTGAACGGCAAGGTCAACCCGTATGCGATGGTGCAGTACTACAACCTGCTGCAACGCAACGCCTTCGGCAACTACGGCACCTTCATTCGCGAACTGACGATCAACCCGGCAATGGCCGTGTTCCTCGACAACGCCTCCAACCGCCCCACGTCCGACCAGTGCCCGAGCTGCGCGCCGAACGAGAACTACGCGCGCGAGCTGATGCAGCTGTTCACGCTGGGTGTCGTGCAGCTCAATGCCGACGGCAGCGTCAAGCGCAATGCGCAGAACAAGCCGATCGAAACCTATTCGCAGGAAGACGTCGAGCAGCTCGCGGGTGCGCTCACGGGCTGGCGTTTTGCGCCCAGCGCCACACCACTGCCATCGACCGATTGGAGTAACGCTGCGGTGCCGATGGTGCCGGAGGACTGGGCGCCGCTGCATGACCGCAAAGCCAAGACGATTCTGGGGACGCCATTTGCTGCCAACCGCAGCGCGCCGCAAGACCTCGATGCGGTGGTCACGCTCTTGATGGCGCATCCGAACATCGGCCCGTTCGTCAGCCAGCGGCTGATCCAGAACCTGGTCACCAGCAACCCGACGCCCGCCTACGTGGGCCGTGTTGCCGCTGTCTTTCGCAACAACGGCTCGGGTGTGGCTGGCGACATGAAGGCGGTGATCCGCGCGATCCTCACCGATGTGGAGGCGCGGCGCGGCGATGTGCCGGGCGCTGACACCACGCGCTTTGGCAAGTTCCGCGAGCCGATGCTCTGGTACACGGGCATGCTTCGCGGCCTGGGCTGCACGAAGAACCTTGTGTCGCCGCAATGGGGGCCGCTGGCAGCAAACAGCCAGCGGCCATTCAATGCAGCAAGTGTCTTCGGCTTCTACCTGCCGACCGACCGCGCGCCGGGCAGCAACCTGCTGGCGCCGGAGCAAAAAATCGTCAACGCGGCGGAGTTCACTAGCCGGCTTGGCAGCATCGGCTGGAACATTGCCGATGGTGCGGCCAACGGCGCGGGCTGCCAGACCGATGCGCTCGGCCAGGCGTACAGCCAGTCGCCACGCGCGCTCATCGACGAGATCAACACGCGATGGTTCCGCGGTGCGATGCCGCCCACGCTGCGCACGAACTTGCAGCTGCTCGCGACCACGCAGCAATTCGGCAACGACGCCAACCAGGCAGCACTGGTGCTCACGCAATACGCGCTGACCACGCCTTTTTACGGGATCATGAAATGAAGCGCCGCGACTTCCTCAAATTCGGCACGAGCGCGCCCTTGCTCGCGGGTGCGTCGACGGCGGGCTTGCTCGGCGCGCTGGGCTCTGCGACCTACGCTGCCAACACCGACTACAAGGCGCTCGTCTGCGTCTTCCTCATGGGCGGCAACGACGGCAACAACGTGATCGTGCCGACCGACGGCGCCTACAACGACTACAGCGCGGGCCGGCTCGACCTGGCGCTGCCCAAGAACAGCCTCGTCGCGTTGAATGGATCGAGCGCAGGCCACACGCTGGGCGTGCATCCATCGCTGTCGCCGCTGGCGGCGCTCTACAACCAGCAGCGGCTGGCGTTCATCGCCAATGCCGGCCCGCTGGTCGAGCCGCTGACCGCCGCGCAGATGAAGGCGCATTCGCGCACCACGCCGCCGTTCCTGCTGTCGCACAGCGACCAGGTCGCCATCCAGCAAGGCTGGGGCTTTGATGAAGATGCCAGCGGCTGGGCAGGCCGTTCGCTCGAACTGCTGCCTGCCAATTTGCAAAACGAACTGCGCGCCGTGACGATGGATGACCATCGCACACTCGTCATGGGCAAGCAGTCGCCCGTGTCGTTCATGAACGCCTACGGCTCGCGTTACTGGGGCCAGGCCGATCTGGCGCAGCCGCAGCAGGGCTGGACGCAGACGGTCAATCGCATGTCGCAATGGCAGTTCGCCAACGAGTACGAGGCCGAGTATTCGCGCACGTTCGGCGGCGCGGTGCGTGACTCGACGCTCATCACCAACGCGCTGCTGCAGGCTTCACCGCCCGCAGGCAATTTTGCGGACAACGACCTGGGCGTGCGCCTGCGCACGCTTGCGTCGGCGCTGCCTGTTTTCAAGTCGATGGGCTACAAGCGGCAGGTGTTCCTGGTGTCATGGGGCTCGTTCGACACGCACACGGGCCAGCGCGGCTCGGCTGCGAGCACGCAGGATTCGCAGCTCGCGCAGCTGGCATCGGCGTTGTCGGCATTCGATCAATCGAACGTGGCCGCGGGTGTGGGAGGCGATGTGACGACGCTGGTCATGTCGGACTTCGGCCGCACGCTCAAGCCGGCGTCGGGCGGCGGCAGCGACCATTCGTGGGGCAACAACTGGCTGGTGATGGGCGGGCCTGTGAAGGGTGGCCAGGTTTATGGCCAGTTTCCTTCGCTGGTGCTCGGCGGCGTGGACGACTTTGACAGTGCTGGCGAAGGGCGCTGGGTGCCCACCACGTCAAGCGACCAGGTCGGCTCCACGGTGATGCAGTGGATGGGGCTGCCGCCGTCGTCCGTGCTCGATGTGTTCCCGAACCTCGCCAATTTCCCGCAGCAGAAGCTGGGCTTCCTATGAGCGACGTCCACGGGTCGGCCGGGGCCGACAACTACATCCAGGGCGAGGCCGAGAAGGACGAGTGGCTGAATTACTTCGGCGAGCAGGGCGACGACGTCATCAAGATGTGGCAGGGCCAGGCCATTGGCGGGCCGGGCAATGACCGCATCGAGCAACTCGCCAGCACCGACTGGTGGCGCGAGCTGGCGGTGGCCTACTGGGACGCACCTGCGGGTGTCGTGGTGGACCTGCAGGCCGGCTGGGCGCAGGACGGCTGGGGCACGGTCGATACGCTCATCGGCGTGGACAGCGCCTACAGCGGCTGGAACGACGACGCGCTCTACGGCAGCGCCACCGACAACCACTTCTCCAGCGGCAGCGGCAACGACACGATCGATGGGCGCGGCGGCATCGACTACGTGGTGCTGCCCTGGCTTCACAGTGACGGCCCCGGCACCATCGACGAATTCAATATCGACGTGTCGGTGGACGGGCGTCACGCGACGATCACCTCTGCGTTCGACACGCACCTGCATCTCGAACTGACGGATGTGGAACGCATCGCCGTCAACTGGGACGCGCCGTATCTCGACATTGCGTCTTTCATCGACCCGAACGACATGGCCGACCAGGGCCTGACCGCAGCGGCTTCGCAGCGCTGGAATGCGAATGCAGCGATGGGCACGGCGACGACGGTGTCTTTCAGCTTCGTTCAATCGGCGCCATTGACCGGGCCGGGCGCCACGGGCTTTCGAGCATTCACGACCGCCGAGCGTGACCATGTGCGCGAAATTCTTGCCAGCGTGAGCGCCGTCACGAACCTCTCGTTCGTCGAAGTCGCCGACACCGGTGCGGGCGGGCAGATGCGGTTCGGCGTGAGCCAGCAGGCCGCGACGAAGGGCGTGTCGTACGCGCCCTCGGCATCGCCGGCCAACGCCACGGCGGGCGACGTGTGGATGGACGTGGAGTCGATGGTCTCGCTGGCTGCGGGCTCCGAAGGCATGCAGGCACTGCTGCATGAAATCGGGCACGCGCTGGGCCTGCGGCACCCGCGCAATGTGGATGCGGGCGATGCGTGGTCCGTGCAGTGGCGCGAGACCGATGACGTGAGCAGCCTCACGGTGATGACATCGACCCAGTCGAGCGACGGCCTGTTCCGCGCCGACTGGGGGCCGCTCGATGTTGCCGCGCTGCGCTACTTGTACGGCACCAAAGCGATCAACGCTACGAGCAACACCTACGTGGTTGGCGGTGCGGATGCGCAAGCCGAACGCACGATCGTCGATGACGGCGGCACGGACACGCTCGATGCGTCGTCATCGGCTGTGGGCGTGGTGCTCGACCTGACGCCCGGCCATCGCAGCAGCGTTGGCTTGAGTGCGCAAGCGCAAGTGGCCGTGGACAACCTCGGCATTGCGCTGGGCACGATGATCGAGTCGGCCATCGGATCAAGCCAGGACGACGTGCTCGTCGGCAACGCCGGCAACAACACGCTCACCGGCGGCCTTGGCAATGACGACATCAATGGCGGCGACGGGCGCGACACGGCGGCTTTCGCGGGTGCGCGCGCGGACTACGCGCTGAGTGAGTCGTTCGGCTATCGCTATGTGACGGCGAACGATGGCACTTCCGGCTTCGATGTGTTGTCGAGCATCGAGCGACTCAAGTTCTCGGATGTGAGCATTGCGTATGACGTGGATGGCGGCAACGCAGGTCTCGCCGTGAAGCTGCTGGGCATCCTGTTGCCGGCCATCGCTGCCAACACGTACTACCGGGGCGTCGTGCTGTCTTACCTGGATGGCGGCGGTTCGGTCAACACGCTGATCGATCTGGGCCTGGACCTGGTGCTCGGGCCGAACGCCTCAAACCAGCAAGTCGTCACGTTGCTCTACACGAACCTCGTTGGCTTTGCGCCCGATGCGGGTTCACTCGCGCTGTATTCCGGAATGATCGACAGCCACGCGCTGACCAAGGAGCAGCTCACTTTGTTGGCGGCCGATGTGTCTCTCAATCTCGATCACATTGGTTATGCGGGGATTGTTGAGAGCGGGCTGGTGTACGAGGTTTGAGGCGCTTGCTGTTTTTGCGTTTGGGCTGTGAACGTGTTGGGGTGGGCTGCGATCGATGGGCGGCGGAATGACACGGAGTGAATCGGCCACCGGACGTCCGTGGCCCACCCCGAACGAACGAACGAACGGGCAAGCGAACAGCAGCGCGAGATTACTTCGCAGTCACCAACGCATTCAACCGCGCCAGATCATCCGGCGTGAGCGTACCGTTGGCCTGCTTGAGCTTGAGCTGGCCGACCAGCACGTTGTAGCGCGCCTGTGCGAGATCGCGCTTGGTCTGGAAGAGCTGGCTCTGTGCGTTGAGCACATCGATGTTGATCCGCACGCCCACCTGGTAGCCCAGGCGGTTGGCTTCGAGGGCGCTTTGGCTCGACGCCTCGGCGGCTTCCAGCGCCTTCACCTGGCCCTGGCCCGACACGACACCGAAGTACGCCGTGCGCGTGGCCTGCGCCACGTTGCGGCGCGTGCTCTCAAGATCGGCCTGCGCCTTTTCTTCCAGCGACAAGGTTTCGCGAATGCGGTTTTGCGTGGAAAAGCCGGCGAAGAGCGGCAGGTTGAACGCGAGGCCGATGGTGCCGGTGTTCGAACGCGTCGATGCCGGCACGCTGGAGTTGCCACTGGGGTTGCGCGTGACGTTGTAGCTGGCCGTCAGGTCGAGCGTCGGCTTGTGGCCGGCCTTGGCCTTTTCGGTTTCGAGCTGCGCGATCTCGACGGCGGACTTCGCCTGCAGGATCGACGGGCTGTACTCCTCGCCTTGCTGCACCCACACATTCACGTCGGGCGGCACCGGGCCGGGAATATTCAGCGGCACCAGCAAAGGCGCGGGCTGCACATCGGGCTTGCCGACAAGCGAGTCGAGCGCGAGGCGTTTGACGCGCAAGTCGTTCTCGGCCTGGATTTCCTGCGCGATGACGAGGTCGTACCGCGCCTGCGCTTCCCGTGTGTCGGTGATCGTCGAGGTGCCCACCTCAAAGTTGCGCTTGGCCGACGACAGCTGCTCGGCAACGGCGGCTTTTTGCGCACGCACGAAAGTCAGGGTGTCCTGCGCCGCGAGCACGTCGAAGTACGACTGGCTCACGCGAATGATCAGGTCCTGGCTGGCGGCATTGAGCTGCGCCTGTGCGAGCTCGACCTGGCGCTTGGCCTGCTCCCATGTTGCGAAGTTCGCGGGACGGTAGAGCGGCTGAGACGCGCTGATCGTCGCGTTCTGCGTGGTGATGGGGCGGTCGACCGCCGGCAAGGTGTTCTCGAACTGCGAGCGCGACAGGCCGGCAGAGGCGTTGGCTGTCGGCAGCACGGCAGCACGCGCCTGCTCTGAGCGGTACAGGTTGGCGTCGTACTGCGCCTTGGACGATTGCCAGGACGCGTCGTAGGTACGCGCCATTTCGTAGAGCTGCTGCAGGTTCTCGGCGCTGGCGGGCAGCGCGAACGCCGCAGCCAGCGCGAAGGGCAGCAGCTTCAAATTCGGGCGCATCGATCTCATGGTCCGTCCTTCTCTCATGGGTCTGTTTGTTCTGGATGGGGTGTCAGCAGCGAGTGGCATCAGTAGCGGGGAACACCGGCGTCAACCTGTTGCGACCAGGCGTCGATACCGCCAGCGATGTTCGCGACCCGGTCAAAACCGTTGCCGGCCAGGAACATCGCGACGCGCTGGCTGCGCGCGCCGTGGTGGCACATCACGGCGATGGGGGCGTCGGCATTGAGCTCGGCCAGCCGCGCGGGCACTTCCATCATCGGGATGACGCGCAACTCGAACCCATCAGCGGTGATCGACGCCGCGCGCAGCTCGCCCGGCTCGCGCACGTCAAGCACGGTGGCGGTGCCGCCCTGTGACTGGAACCAGGCAGCAAGATCGGCGGGGCGGACTTGGTCGATCATCGTTCGGCGTCAATCAGAATGAAAAGCGCGACGGTTCGGGAAAGTGCGCCAGGCGCGGCGCCACGGTGTCCCAGGGCTGCGTCGTGGTGTAGGTGGATTCGCTCTCGCGCGTGATGAACGTGGCGCGCATCATGGGTTCGCTGCCGACGATGGCCGCAAGCCGGCCGCCGAGCTTGAGCTGCGCGAGCAGGTTGTGGGGCACCTCAGCCACGGAGCCGCTCAGCACGATCACGTCGAAGGCGCCTTCGCTCGCAAGGCCCTGCGAGCCATCGGCTTGTCGCACCTGCGCATTCGTGATGCCTGCGTTTTCCAGGTTGGCGCGAGCCAGGGCGACCAGGTCGGGGTTGATCTCCATCGAGATCACGCGCTGCGCACGCGCGGCCAGCAGCGCGGCCATGTAGCCTGAACCGGTGCCTACTTCAAGCACCTTGTCGGTCCGTTTGACATGCAGGTCCTGCAGGATGCGCGCTTCCACCTTCGGCTCCAGCATGCACCAGCCCGACTGCATGGCTTCGTCGCCCGAGCCGAGCAGCGGGATCTGCATGTCGACAAACGCGAGCGCCTTGTGCGCAGCAGGAACGAAGTCTTCGCGGTGCAGCGTGCCGAGCAGGCTGAGGATGTCGAGATCGAGCACATCCCAGGGGCGGATCTGCTGCTCGATCATGTTGAAGCGTGCGTGTTCGAGGTTGGCGGGAGCGGTCATGTGGTTTTCCAGCAAGGCGGTTCAGGACAAACTATCAATTTTAGAGGCGGGCACTGGCTGTGCACCCGAGCCGCCCGACGGTTCATTCGACACCGGCGTGCCCTGGCGCGTGAATTTGCGCCGCGCCCATTGGGCGAGGTCATCGAGGTAGCAATACACCACAGGCACCACGACGAGTGTGAGCAGCGACGAGGTGATCACACCGCCGATCACGGCCTGGCCCATGGGCGCGCGCTGCTCGGAGCCTTCTGTCAACGCAAAGGCCAGCGGCACCATGCCGAAGATCATCGCCAGCGTCGTCATCAGAATCGGGCGCAGGCGCACGCGTGCGGCGTGCAGCAGTGCTTCGCTGCGCTCCATGCCCTCTTCACGCATGCGGATGGCGAAGTCGACCAGCAAAATCGCGTTCTTGGTCACCAGCCCCATCAGCATCACCACGCCGATGATCGAGAACATCGACAGCGTCGAGCGGAACAGCAGCAGGGCCAGCACCACACCAATGAGCGTGAGTGGCAGTGCCGTCATCAGCGCGAGCGGCTGCAGGAAGCTCTTGAACTGGCTGGCCAGAATCATGTAGATGAAGATGATCGCCATCGCAAGCGACGACACGGCGTAGCCGAACGACTCCGCCATGTTCTTGGTGGAGCCGCTGAACTGGTAGCGGTAGCCGGGCGGGAAGCTGATGGTGTCGAGCTGCTTGCGAATGTCGTCAGACACCTCGCCGGCAGAGCGGTTGAACACGTTGCCGTTGATGGCGACTTCGCGCGTGAGGTCACGCCGGTTGATCTGGTTGGGGCCGGTCGTCTGCGTCACGGTGGCCACCTGGTTCAGCCGCACGATGCGCGGTGAGCCATCGGCATTGGTGCCAGTGGCGAACGGCAGCCGTTCGAGGTCTTCCGGCGCATTGCGTGCGTCAGGCGACAGGCGCACGTTCACGTCGTACGTTTCGTCGTCGGGCGCGCGCCAGTTGCCAACCGTCTGGCCGGCGACCAGCGTGCGCAGCGGCCCGGCGATCTGCGCGACGGACAAGCCGAGGTCAGACGCCGCATCGCGCTTGACGGCGATGTCGATCACGGGCTTGTTCGGCTTCACGCTCGAATCAATATCGACCAGCCCCGGCACATTGCGAATCTTCTCGGTGACCAGCTTCGACAGGCGTTCCAGCTCCTTCAAGTCCGCACCTTGCAGCGAGAACTCGACCTGCTTGTTGCCGCCCACCGAGTCGAGCAGGCCCACGTGCGTGACGGTGATGCCGGGAACCTGTTTGAGCCTGTCGCGCAATACGGCGGACATCTGGTCCACGCTGCGCGTGCGCTCCTTGCGATCGACCAGCCGCACGTAGATCGACGAATACATCTTGCCGAGCGTGTTGCCGGTGTTGATGGTGGCGAGCGTGTATTTCACTTCCGGGAATTCGCGGATGATTCCCTCAACCTGCTTCGCCTTGGCTTCGGTCACTTCGATCGACGAGTCCATCGGCGTGTAGAAGTTGAGCGAGGTCTCCGAGAAGTCGGCCTTTGGCACGAACTCGGTGCCCAGCAGCGGCACCATCACGATGCTCACCACAAAGATCACGACGGCCATCAACACCGTCACCAGCTTGTGGCCGAGCGACCAGCGCAGGATCGACTGGTAGCCGTCGCCCATTGAATTGGTGGCGTCTTCAAACCAGCCGGTCACGCGGCCGATGGTCTTGTCATAGAAGCTCTTTTTCGCGTGCGGCTTGCCATGCGACTCGATGGCGGGGTCATGCCAGATCGACGAGAGCATCGGGTCGAGCGTGAAGCTCACGAACATCGAGATGAGCACGGCCGCCACGATGGTGATGCCGAACTCATGGAAGAACTTGCCGATGATGCCGCCCATGAAGCCGATGGGCAGGAACACGGCCACGATCGAGAACGTGGTGGCCAGCACGGCCAGGCCGATTTCCTGCGTGCCGTCGAGCGACGCCTGGTAGGGCGACTTGCCCATCATCACGTGGCGCACGATGTTCTCGCGCACGACGATGGCGTCGTCGATCAGCAGGCCCACGCACAGCGACAGCGCCATCAGCGTGATCATGTTCACCGTGAAGCCGAAGACGTTCATGAACAGGAATGTGCCGATGATCGAGATGGGCAGCGTCAGCCCCGTGATCACCGTCGAGCGCCATGAATTGAGGAACAGGAACACGATCAGGATCGTGAGCAGTGCGCCTTCAATCAGCGTGCGGCGCACGTTCTCGACAGCGACGCGAATCGCGCGCGAGCCATCAGTCACCGGCTCCAGCCGCACACCCGGCGGCAACTGCGCCTTCATCTCGTCGAGCGTCTTCTTCAGGCCATCGACGACCTGGATGGTGTTTTCATCCTGCGACTTCTGCACCGACAGCAGCAGCGTGCGTGTGCCGCTGTAAAGGGCCAGGCTGTCGACTTCCTGTGCGCCGTCGGAAATGCGCGCCACCTGGTCAACGCGAACCGGGGAGCCGCCCCCACCGGCTTGACCGGTGGCTGCTGGTTTGCGGGTGACGATGATCTTGCCGAAGTCTTCCGGCCGCTGCATGCGTGCGTCGATCTGCACCACGCGCTCCTGCGCGAGCGAGCGGATCGAGCCGACGGGCAAGTCCTGGTTCTCGTTGCGCACGGCAGCGACGACCTGGTCAGCCGTGATGCCGAAGGCTTCCATCGCCGCCGGGTTGAGGTACATGTTGATCTCGCGCTTGGTGCCACCCACAAGCGACACGGAGCCCACGCCGCGCACGTTCTCCAGCCGCTTCTTGAGCACCTGGTCGGCCCAGTTGGTGAGCTCCACGGCGGAGAGCTTGTTTGCGTCGGGCAGCACGGCCACCGACCAGATCGGGCGGCTGGCGGGGTCAAAGCGCAGCACGCGCGGCTCTTTGACTTCAGTGCGGAAGGTCGGGCGGATGCTGGCGACCTTCTCGCGCACATCTTCAGCGGCTTTGCGGCCATCGATGTGCAGCTGGAATTCGATGATGACGAGCGACACGCCCTCGTAGCTGCGCGAGGTCAGTGCGTTGATGCCGGCGATCGAGTTGACGCCTTCTTCAATCTTCTTGGTGACTTCACTCTCGACGATCTCGGGCGCCGCGCCGGGATACTCCGCCTGCACGACCACGACGGGGAAGTCGATGTTCGGGAACTGGTCGACATTGAGCCGCTGCAGCGAGAACAGGCCCAGCACCACGATGGCGAGCATGATCATCGTCGCGAAGACGGGGTTTTTCAGGCTGACGCGGGTGAACCACATGTTTGGGTTGGCGTTGGGCGTTAGGCGTTGAGCGCGTTACGGGCTCGGCGACTTGCTCGGGGCGTTCGTATTTGCATTGCTCCCTCCCCCTCCGGGGGAGGGTTGGGGTGGGGGCATGCCGGCCCCGGTAAATTTCACTGCCGTTCCTTCGCGCAGCGGCCCCAGGTTGCCCTTGATCACGACGCTTCCCGCGGCAACGCCTGTGACAGCGACCATTGTGTCGTTGCCTGACTCGCCGCGCGCGCCCATCTGCACGGTCTTGTGAACCACCTTGTCGCCCTCGACGACTTGCACATACGGCGAAGGCTTGTCGGTTCTCACCGATGTGAGCGGCACAGCCAGCGCAGACACGCGCTTGGTGCCCAGCGTGCCCTGGGCGAACAGGCCGTGGCGCAGTCCGGTCGGGTCCACGATGTTCAGGTAGGCCAGCACGCTGCGGCTGCCTGCCTGCGCGCTCGGGTTGATGCGTGCGACCTTGGCGACGATGGGCCGGTTGCTGCCTTCGACGTTCAGAGTGGCTTCCTGACCCACACGTACATCGACGGAGTCGGCAGCGCTGAGCGTCGCTTCGAATTCCAGGCGCGAGAGATCGACGATCTCCACCACCTTCGCCTCCACGGCGACGCGCTCGCCGGGCTGCGCGAGCCTCTGTGCGACCACGCCCGAGATGGGCGCGCGCAGCGTTGTGTCGTCCAGCGCCTTGCGCGCCATGTCAACAGATGCGAGCGCCGCCTGGTGATTTGCTTGAGCCGCGTTGAAGTTGTTCAGCGATGTGTCAAGCGCTGTCTTGGAAATAAAGCCCTGGTCAACCAGCGCCTTGTTGTTGTCCCACTGCCGCTGCGCGATATCGATCTGCGCCTTCGCGGCGTCGGCCTGCTGCTGCGCCTGCTTGACGCGGGCGAGCGAGTCGGCTGGATCGACGCGCGCAATGACCTCGCCGGCCTTCACGACATCGCCTTCGCGCACCTTCAGGCCCTGCAGCTCACCGGCCACGCGGGCCTTGACCACGGCAGAGTCCACCGCGCGGATCGATCCCGACACGGGCAGGCCCTGCGCGATCTCGATCACGCCGGCCTTCACCACATCGGATGGCGCCAGTTCAATGACGGTCTGCACCTTGGCGGCGCTGGCTTGTGCAACCGCCTCTTGCTGCGCCTTGCGCGCAGACAGGGCGCGCATCACGCCAAAGCCGATGAGCAGCACGACGGCTGCCAGGATGATCCATTTCAGGGAGCGTTTGAATGTCATGACTTGCGCGATCCGGTCGATTTTTTCGGCGTGTCGGCGCGCACCAGCAGGCCGTTGATCAGCAGGTCGGCCTGCGAGGCAATATAGCGTTCGGGGTCCAGCGGAAAGTCTTTCGGCGCGCAGGCGCCGAGCGAGTGCTTCATCATGATCAGGAACACCATCGGTGCCGTGAGGCCGAAGATGGCGTAGTCCATGTCTGCCACCTGGAACTCGCCGCGGTCCACACCGCGCTGCAGGATGCGGCGCATCAGGTCGTTGCCGGGCTTGATGACTTCATCGTGATAGAAGGCCGCGATGTCGGGGAAGTTGCGCGCCTCGCTGATGATCAGCTTGGTGATGCCCGAGGCGCGCGTCGCGCCCACGCGGTCCCACCAGGTCTTCATGCAAAAACGCACCAGGTCGGCCGTGCTGCCTTCGAAGGCGGTGAACTCGTCGTTCCATTCGCGAAAGCGGCCCGAAATGTTCTCGCGCACCACGGCTTTGAAGAGCTCTTCCTTGCTCGGGAAGTAGAGAAAAAGCGTGCCTTTGGAGACGCCGGCGCGTGCGGCCACTTCTTCAGCGCGGGTAGCGGCAAAGCCTTTTTCAACGAAGAGATCGAGGGCGGCTTCCAGCAGCTCACCGGGGCGTGCTTCCTTGCGGCGCTCGCGCTTGCCGGTTGCATCGTGGTGGGCGCCGCCGTGGAGCTCGGCAGCGGGCGTGCTGCCGCGGATGAGTTTGGTGAAAGTGGAGGACATTGCTACTGACTGACTGGTTAGTAATGTACCCTCCGGGCACCCCAGAGTCAATGCGCGTGCGACGAACCGCCCGATGAGCCGACGAAATGCAAATGGCGCGGGTTGAAATGTTTTGGCCCCGCGATGCGACTACATTCCTCACAGCAAAAGGACATATCAATATGAGCGATGCGCAAACCATAGCCCTGGGCGGCGGCTGCTTCTGGTGCACCGAGGCGGTGTACGTCAAAGTCAAAGGCATCACGGATGTGGAGTCGGGCTACTCGAACGGCCAGACAACGCGGCCTTCTTACGAGCAGGTATGCACGGGCCGCACGGGCTCGGCCGAAGTGGTGAAGCTCACGTACGACCCCGCGCAGATCAGCACGCGCCAGATCCTGGAGATCTTCTTCGTCGTGCACGATGCGACGCAGTTGAACCGCCAGGGCAACGACACCGGCACCCAATACCGCAGCGGCATCTACTACACGACGCCTGAGCAAAAGGCCGAAGCCGAAGCGATCATTGCCCAGCTCACTGCCGACAAGGTGTATTCAAGCCCCATCGTCACGGAAATCAAGCCGCTGGAGCATTACTTCGCCGCCGAGGAATACCACCAGGACTACTTCGAGAAGAACCCCTTCCAGGGTTACTGCGTGGCAGTGGCTGCGCCCAAAGTCGCGAAATTCCGCAAGACGTTTGCGGACTTGGTGAAGGCTTGACCGAGTCGTGATCCGTACGCGCGGCCTGCGCTACGACTATGGCGCCCACAGCGCCAGCAACAACGACGGCGGTGGGCCGTCGTTGTCGTTTCCCAACCTCGATGCGCCGCAGGGCGCGACGGTGCTGCTGCGCGGCGTGTCGGGCGCGGGCAAGTCCACCTGGCTCGCGCTTGCGGCAGGGCTGTTGACGGCAACTGCCGGTGAAGTGGTGGTGGCGGGTCAACCGCTCGCTGCTTTGTCGCGGCCCCAGCGCGACGCATGGCGTGGCCGGCACATCGGCTTCCTGCCGCAGAAGCTGCACCTGAGCGACTCGCTCGACGTCACGGGCAATCTGGCGCTGGCCTTCTTTGCGGCGGGTATGCCGCACGACCAGCCAGCCATCAACAAGGCACTTGCGAGCCTTGGCGTGGCGCACCTCGCGCATCGCAGGCCGTCGCAGCTCTCGGGCGGGCAGGCGCAGCGCGTAGCGCTGGCACGCGCCACGCTGATGCAGCCCCGCGTGATCCTGGCCGATGAGCCGACAGCCGCCCTCGACGACGACGCAGCCGCCGTGGCGCTCGCGCTGCTGCAAGACTGCGCGCGGCAATGCAACGCGACGCTCGTCATTGCCACGCATGACCAGCGGCTGCATGCTGCGATGCCGGACGCGATCGCGTATCGCCTCGAGGTGGCTGCGTGAAAACGGCTGCACTTGCGTTTCGCTACCTGTGGTCGCGCCCGCTCACGGCGCTGCTCAACCTGCTGTTGCTCACGTTGGGCCTGGCCTCCATCACGTTCGTGTTGCTCACGAGCGAGCAGGTGGATCGCTCGTTCCAGCGCGACCTGGCGGGCATCGACCTGGTGGTGGGCGCGAAGGGAAGCCCTCTGCAGTTGATCCTGGCCGGTGTGTTCCACATCGACGTGCCTCCGGGCAACATCGCGCTCGATGAAGTGCGCAAGCTGGAGAAGAATCCGCTGGTCGCGCAGGTGATTCCACTCAGCCTGGGCGACGCATTTCGCGGCTACCGCATCGTGGGCACGACGCCTGACTATTTGCGTCACTACGCAATGAAGCTGGCTCGCGGCACTGAATGGGCCAAGCCGATGGAAGTCGTGCTGGGTGCGCAAGCGGCTGCCGCGACGGGCATGGACGTGGGCGCGGCTTTCAAAGGCAGCCACGGCCTGGCAGGCGGGCAGGACCATGACGATTCCACCTACCGCGTGTCAGGCGTGCTGTCGCCTTGCGGCTGCGTGGTGGACCGGCTGGTGGTCACAGCGACCGAATCGGTGTGGGAAGTGCATGAGACAAAGCACGGCGCGATGCAGGCGCCGGGCAAAGACCACGACGCTGATCGTGAAGTGACCATCGCCCTCGTGAAATACCGCAGCCCCATGGCGGCAGTGAGCTTGCCGCGCCTGGTCAACAGCACCACGCGCATGCAAGCTGCATCGCCGGCCATTGAAGTGACGCGGCTGCTGCGCCTGCTGGGCGTCGGCTCTGAAGTGCTGCGTGGCGTAGGTGCCGTGCTGTTGCTCACTGCGGCGCTGAGCGTCTTCATCGCGTTGTGGGGTGCCGTGCGCGAGCGCCGCGCCGACCTCGCGATGCTGCGCATGCTGGGCGCGACGCCCGGTAAAGTGGCTGCGCTGCTGTTGTGTGAAGCGTGGTGGCTGGCGTTGATGGCGTCGGTGCTCGGTCTTGCTGCGGGCCACCTGCTGACGGCGGGCGCGGGCTATTTGCTCGCGCAGCAGAATTCGCTGCCGGTCACGGGTGCTGACTGGTTGCCCGCCGAATGGTGGATTCCTGTTGCCGCGCTGTTCGTCGCGACCCTCGCTGCGCTCGTGCCGGCAGCTGTGGCGTATCGCGTCGACGTTGCGCGGCTTCTCAACGCCCGTTGAACAGGCGGCGTGAACCGATGCAGAATGCAGCCATGAAACGCGCATTCGTCCTGTTCGCTGCCTTGTGCTTTGCAGCCGCTGCCATCTCGCAGCCGGCAGCGCCGTTGCCGATGGGAACAGGCCCCGGCATCCATGACCCGAACAGCCCGTTTGCGCCGCTGCCCGCGCGCGCTGATGTCGTGCCCTGGTCAGTGCTCACAGCCGTGAAGACACGCGCCGAGAAGAACAGGCTGCTGCCCGCGTTCGACAAGCCGCTGCAGGCGCTCAACCAGAAGACGCAGCGCGTGCAGGGCTTCATGATGCCGCTCGAGCCCGGCGAGAAGCAGACGCACTTCCTGCTCACCTCCGTGCCCAGCACCTGCTCGTTCTGCACGCCGGGCGGGCCGGAGAGCATGGTTGAAGTCAAGACGAAAACACCCGTGAAGTACACGCTGGAACCCGTCACCGTCGAAGGCAGGTTTGCGCTGCTCGACGACGACCCGTATGGCCTGTACTACCGCATCACCGATGCCGTGGGCGTGAAGTAAGCCGATGCTCATTCGCAAGCGGTTGCTCTGGTTCGTGCTGTTTGCGCTGCTCGCAGCGCAAACGCTCGGGCTGGCGCACCGGGTTGCGCACGGTGTTGTACAAGATGGTTTCATCGGCGATGCGGCTGCTGCCAGCTTGTCCAGGGCCACAGCGCAGCCGCATGGCGGCAACTGGTCTGATGCCTTGCGCGCGGGCCACGGTGACGACGTCACCTGCCACGTGTTCGACCAGGTCAGCCAGGGCGGGTGCGCATTGGCATTGCCTGCGCTGCTGCCTGCAGTCGTCTATCCCGAAGCCCTGATCGCCCGCGCGACAGGCGAGGCGCTCGCCCGCTGGGCGGCGCAATTCGAAGCACGCGGGCCTCCTTCCTTGCGTTGATCTCCACGCCTTGCGCACGCGCACCCGTCCAGGGTGCTGCTGCGTCGTCGTTTCGATTCAACGAAGGTTTTTTCCTGTGTCATTACACGCTTCCAGCCGCACCGCATCGTTCACTGCGTGTGCCGCATTGCTTTCATTCGCAGCGCCCTTATCGGCGCAAGTCTCTGCGCAAGTCTCGACGCAAGTTCCAGCGCAAGCTTCAACGCCAACGCTTGCGCCTGTCACTGTCACCGGCAATCCACTCGGCTCCAGCACCGCTGTGGCGCCAGCGGACCAGCTCTCCGGCACGGGCCTGGTGCTGCGCTCGCAATCCACGCTGGGTGAAACACTGTCTGGCACGCCCGGCGTGAGCAGCACTTACTTCGGGCCGAACGCGAGCCGGCCCGTGATTCGCGGGCAGGACGGCGACCGCATTCGCATCCTCGCGAATAGCGGCGCTTCCATCGACGCCTCGGGTGTGAGCTACGACCATGCCGTCGCGCTCGACCCCATCGCTGTCGAGCGCATTGAAGTGCTGCGCGGGCCCGGTGCGCTGTTGTATGGCGGCAGCGCTGTTGGTGGCGTGGTCAACGTCATCGACAACCGCATTCCGCGCGAAGCGGTCACGGGCATCACGGGCCGCGCGGACATTGGTTTGAGCACGGCCAGCCGCGAGCGCGGCGGCGCGGCGCTGGTCGAGACGGGCAGCGACCGCTATGCACTGCACGTCGACATGTTCGACCGGCGCACGAGCGATGTGGCGGTGCCCGCCTTGCTTGCGTGCACCAAGCCTGGATCACCGTCGCTCGCCCGGCGCATATGCAACTCAGCGAGCTACGTGCGCGGCGGCGCGGTGGGTGGCTCGCTGCTGTTTGCCAATGGCTACATCGGCGCATCGGCCACGACGTATCGCAACGACTACGGCACGGTGGCCGAAGACGAAGTGACGATCGGCATGAAGTCGAACCGCTATGCGCTTGAAGGCGAGTGGCGCAACCCGGTGGCGCTCGTCAAAAGCGTGAAGGCGCAATTCAGCCGCAGTGACTACTCGCATACGGAGTTCGAAGGCGCCACGCCGGGCACGCAGTTCCGCAACAGTGGCGGCGACTACCGCGTTGAGGTCAAGCACGCGAAGCTCGGGCCGCTGGAAGGCGTGGTCGGCTTGCAGGGTGAGCGCACGCGATTCGCGGCGGACGGCACGGAAGCATTCGCACCCTACAGCCGCACGCGCAGCGACGCGCTGTTTGTCTACGAAGAGTGGGCAGCGGGGTGGGGCAAGTCCACGTTCGGCGCGCGGGCCGAATCGGTTCGCGTGGAGTCGCTGGGCAACCCGCTGGTGGCGCGCTTCGTGCCCGCGGCCCGCAGCTTTGCACCACTGAGCGCGGCGGCTGGCCTGGCTGTGAATGTCGCGCCGCAATGGCAGGCCACGGCGAACCTCGCTTTCAGCGAACGCGCCCCCAAAGACTACGAACTGTTCGCCGACGGCCCGCACGTTGCCACTGGCGCGTACGAAGTGGGTAACGCAGCTTTGGGCAAGGAGCGTTCGGTCAACCTTGATGTGGGCGTGCAATGGAAGCGTGATCACGACACCTTCCACCTGAGCGCATTCGAGAGCCGCTTTGCGAATTTCGTGTCGCTGCAAGCTAGCGGCACGCGCGTTGTTGGCGCGGACACATTGCCCGAGTTCACCTACACGCCGGTGCGCGCGCGCTTTCGTGGGTTCGAAGCTTCGGGCAATGTGCGCCTGCTGCAATCGCCGGCAACGCTGGACCTGGAACTGCGGGCCGACAGCGTTCGCGCGATCAACCTCGATACGAACGAGCCGCTGCCGCGCATCGCACCGTGGCGCGCCGGCGCGACGCTGGCCTGGGCACGCGGCGACTGGGGCGTGCGCGTGGGCTTCGATCACTTCGCTACGCAGTCGCGCGTGCCCACGGGTGACTTGCCGACCAGCGCCTACACGCTGTGGACAACGTCTGTTACCTGGAAGATGCAGCGCGACAACTGGAATGCGCTTTGGTACGCGCGCATCGACAACGCGGCCAACACGCTTGCCTACAGCGCGACGTCGATCCTCACGCAGACGGCGCCGGGCAAGTCGCCGCTGCCGGGGCGCAACCTGAAGGTGGGTGTGCAGCTGAACTTCTAGCTGAGCTTCTAAGTACGCATTCTTAAGCGGGATGGTCGGCCTTTGGCGGTCTTGATGTAGCCACAGCGAATACAGTTGCGCGGCCCCGGAAGACCTCGGGAGTGCATGCGAACCATTGAAATTCCGTCGCTCATTGCTGTTTGCGGGCAATCATGGGTAGTGACGCACATTGACTAAGCGGATCCGGGAGCCGGGCGCGCGCAACGCGCCACGAAGTTGCCGACGATCGCCGCGTCAGGAAACGCCTTCTTTAGCAGAATCGAGCACGCGACGAAGTGCGCACCAGTGGTCAGCACATCGTCGAAGAGGTAGATGTACTTTGGTGGATTCACGGGCACTGAGGACAATGAGAGCGTCTTGATCAACTCATCAATCTTTGGTCTCTTTTTTGTCGCGTGACTGGTTGGAGCTGAGCCAGCACTGACGATCGCTTCACGCACGTCCAGCGCCACGCCCGTCGACGCCCCGATCTTCAGCAGGACTTGCGTCATTCGATCGTCGAAAAGCGGATCGGGACGTGCTCTAGATGGGGGCACAGGCACAAGCATGCATTGGTGCGCGAGCGCAGACCATTTCCAGAACCCAGCGAATGCAGTACTGATTCGCTCGATCGCATCGCGCTTGCGTTGCCAGTCCGGATCCTGCTGCTTAAATGCAGGCGCTTTAAAGTCGGCGACAAGCCGATTTGTCTCCGAGAAGTTCCACGTCAAGCCTTTGGTGAATTCCCAAGGCGTGTACTCGCCCCAGAAGTAGCACTTGTGCTCCGGGCGGAGATAGAAATGCTGATGGCGCTCGACGCCTCCGATCAACTGTAGGCGCTGGCGCATCAGGCGAACGCCTCTAGAATTTGCGAGAAGTCGGCGACGCGCGTAGCTCCGAGCCTCTCAAGTTCGGCCGGCCAGGCGAGGCCCGGCTTGTGGAAATTGCTCTCTAGGATGAAGAGCCTGCGCCCCTGGTCAAGAGCGGCACGGGCCTGCGTTAGCGTTCCCGAAGTTTCGCCCGCCTCCACGATAACCGTTGCCTGCGTGAGCGCCGACATAGTCTTGTTCCGCTCAGGAAAGAAAAGACGATTCCTCCGATAGTCTTGGCGCTTGTACCGCAGCACTGGGACCTGGCTTACGACTAGGTACTTGTTTGCCAATGCCTCCTGAAGCGCTGCGTTCTCGCGAGGGTAGCTCTCTGAGATCGGCGTTCCGATGACGGCAAACGTGCGACCGCCGAACTCCATTGCCGCTGTGTGGGCGATCGTGTCCACCCCGCGTGCCAAACCCGAAACTATGGTGAAGCCAGAGGCGACGAGCTGCCGGACGAGCTTGCGCGTGCGATCCCTTCCTTCTGGCGATACTTCTCGCGTGCCAACGACGGAGATTCGGCGCGGTGATTCGGCCAAGTCCCAAGACCCTCTGAAGTACAAGCCGCCGATGGGCTCCTTTGCATCGCGCAGACATGCTGGGTAGGTCCAGGCGCCATACAACCGGACCCCAAAGTTCGCAACGCCCCGACGCTCGAATTCGGCAATGACCTCCGCCCAGGTTTCGCGAGCCTTGTCCTGTGGGACGAGCTCTGACGGAAGCCACGCTCCTTCGCGACCTAGAAGCGCTGCCATCCGGCGCACTGACATCCCCGGCTGCATCCAAAGGTATTCGTATGCCCCCATTTCATTGGCGGCATCGACTGCTTTCTCAGCCAGGAATTCAGCGTGCGTCTCAGTCACGATTTTTCACCTTAACGGCATAGTAACGACCCCAAACGCCAAATCTGATTTGGACGCGTTTAGGTGTGATAGGTGGGGTGGGCAATTCACGTTGACAACCGCAGATATAGAGCACCACATTACAGCGAGGGGTGCAAGGGGGGATATATGCCGATTTCAGTCAAAGGCGCAAATTGGCCGCGATCAAATAGAGCTTCGGAGGGGGCTCTGTGAGCTCCTACCTTTTGGAAGTTGAGGAGGGTCTTCGCACTCACTTCGATTGGCTTAAGAGGGAAAAGAGCGCCCTTAAGTCGCCGGTCTTCGCGATCGAGCATCCACTATCGAAAGAGGAGCTCGCAAAGCTCCGTGCGGAGTTAGCGAGCAGCTTGCGGCTCGCCGGCGAAATGTCGTCGAAGTACAAGTTATGTTGGATCGTTCACAGTGCTGAGCACGGCTACGATTTTGCTGGCCTTGAGTTCTGGGAATCGTTTGCCAAAATGACGCCGAACTGGTCGGTGTATGGCAACAAGTATGTTCTTCGCTCTTGGTATCGAGAGTTCGCAAAGGCCCACGGCGGGATCCAGCCGCAAGGTGACTGGGGCAAGCACTACACCTTCATTGCTTGGCCGATCGCTAATGCCTTGGCGCCGCTGGACCTTCAGGTCCATCTGGCGCGTACTCTGTTCAATGCCAGATACTTCTTACGCGAAACCCAAGAGGCACCGGCAGAGATGATTGGACGCTTCATTTCTCCCTATGCCGAAAACCCGAGCTCGCGTTTTCAATTTTTCCTTGAACAAAGCAGCATCGTCGGCTACCTCGTTCGAGGCCTGCTGGAGGGGATCGACAAGGAAACTGTCATTTACAGGCCGACGCTTCAGCGCATCACCAATGATCTCAACGGCCGGGCCAACGCTAGAGAATGGTTGCGCGACGCTCGTCGCCAGTACAGCAGAACAATCTTCTATTACGGCCGGCAGAACGAGTACAGGTTAAGCAACGGCGACGACGGAGGGGTCGACGAAGGTGGCGCTGACCCTATCGCCCAACTTCGCCGCAGCGGCGTGCTGCTCAAGCCCAGGATAGTGCTGACCCGCCGCGAGGATGATTCGTGGGTTCCTGTTTTGCGCATTCCAGGCTTTCAACCACTTGTAGACATTCGGCAGGAGTTTCGAGCGCATCTGCTTCGTTCAAAATTTGTCGTTCCCGCTCATGGCGACCAGTTGTTTTTGGGCGCCACGCTCCTGACGGGAGCGCCGCTGTCGCGTACGCTGCGCAGCTGGCCAGCGGAACGGGAGTGCGTCCTGCGATTCAACACGCGGGAGTCCTACTTCGACCAGATCGTCAGTGCCGAATGCCAGATGGATCCCTCCAATATCTGGCTATTCCAAGACCGTCGAGACGGCGGAGCCACATTGATTACCGGCGGTCAAGTTCGCGCCGGGGCGAGCTACATCGTTGTTGCTCGTAACGCAGATGCAATCAACGCGCTGGGCAAACCGACCACGCTGAAGTGCGACGGCGCTCATGCGGTCGCACTCGATTTGCCGAATCCACTTGGCAGCGACTTAAGTCACCGGCTGGAGCGTGCTGGGCTGTCCATCGCGAGGCGCTTGCGGCTGCAGCCTGTCGGACTGCGCCCGCGTCAATGGACCGAGGATGGGTTCGGCGAGTGGCTGTCCTCTGAAACCCCCACTCTAGTCGTATACCGGGATTTCGAGTTCGACGCTCTAACGATCGAGTTCGTCGGGTTGCAACCAGAAGAGATCAAGTGCGGTCCAGGTACAGAGCCCGCATTCATGCAGTTGCGCAACTTACCAATCGGCCGGCACCATCTCCAGATCAAGGCCACGAAACTGACTGGCAATCTCGGCGCCTATCGAGCTGAGGTCGCTAGTGCAAGCCTGCACGTCTATATCAGGCCCCCAACTTCTTGGGCACCAGGCAAGCTCGCGCTTTCTGCTCTGGTCGTCTCAACGGATCCTCCCATCCCCACATTGGACGATTTGTTCAATCACTCGTTAGACCTCCAGGTCGCGGGCGACAGCTCCAGATCACTGACGATCTCCCTGAGAGCCATCGACGAGAACGGTGCTGCCAAACTTACAGACATCGCGAAGAACCTGCGATCACCGCTGGACTCCTCTGTATGGCACAGCGCGCTGCAATCGTTTCTGGACGGCTTGGAAAGTGAGTTGCCGTACTTCACCGCCACTTCCACAGGTTTGGTGATTGCCGCGGAGGACGTTGGCGAGCAGCGAGTTGCGTTGGAGATTCCCGCCAAGCCACTTCGCTGGGCATACTCGCATCAAGGCACGGCGCAGAAAGTACTCCTGCTGAACGACGGCGTCGAGGAGGCGGAGATCGAAGCGGCGTTCTACCCTTTCGCGCGGCCCAACCAGCAGGAGAGACTCGATGTCTCTGCCCTTTCCGGCGGAATTGACGTTGGGGGCAAGCACGGCCTCTACCAAGTCCGCGGGGCAGGAATAGAGATCGCAATTGTGGTCGGGTCAGCTGCGACGCGGGGACATGGATTGGAGTTCCTGCAGGCAGGCGCAGACTCCGAAGCTCTGGTCAAACTCAACATTCGACAACTTATCGCTCTTCGCACACTCTGGTGTAGCGCCCGCGCCGTGAACAAACTAGGGCGATATAAGCGCAACTCCCTGTGTGGCCTGCTGCACCGGGCGGTACTTGCCAAGACGTGCACCGAATATTGGTGTCGTGAAGAACAGGCACTGACAAGCAACTCCACGGAGTTGGATTGGTCGCGTTTGGAGGAAGGAGTCCATCCACGGTCCTTTGCGATCTGCCTGACGAACGCTTGGAAGCGAGATCGACCTCATACTAGGTCGGAGCTGGCGGACGTCTTTTCGGAGATCGCACACTCATTCAAGTTGGCGAGCTACAAGGAGGCGCGTGCCGTCTGGGCATTGGCCACTGAATCGGCTCCCTCGGAACACTCGACAACGAATGTTCCCATCGGGGCCGGTCTGGAGACGCTGATGAAAGGTGCGCGATTAATGTGGCGCTCTCAAGAGCTGGGCCGCAGGAGGGATCTGTGAGCAAGCCTGAATTGGTATCAGTAACCCCACCTAAAGTCCTCCAGCAGATTCACGCGGACCTATCACTGCCAGACACCGGCGACCCCCAGACTTTGGTCGCCGAAGTGATGCGGCGCATTGCCGGCACGATGTGTCCGTGCCCTCCGGGCGCGCTACGTCGCGCGACGGTAAGCGCACTCGCGCCCCTCTCGCTCCTCGACGCACTTGAAGACCAAGTGGATGACACGTTTGAAGACTTAGTTGGAACGGGCGATCTGATTGAGCTGACCCGGGTACTCGTCGAAGGCGGTGAAAACCAACCGTCGTGGATGTTCTGCAGCCCGCCGAGCTTTGTCAGACGAAGCAGCGGGCGCATCTATATCATCGGTGTGGCTCCTGATGACGCGGTCTTCCTGCCTTCGGAGTTGCGCAAGACGATGCTCCGATCCGGAGCACTCAGATACTTCGACGATCCAGAAGGTGCGTGCGCAAAGGAGTTGCGGGGGATCGGTCTCCGTGAGTTGCTCCCAGAAGCTTGGCTGGTGCAACGGCGCCCTGTTTCGGCTGAGGCGGTCGTGACGCAGCATCTCCACCTCCTGGAAAAGAACGGAGTTCCTGGAGCGCTCGACAAGGCTGTGATACTCGGCGGCCCAAATGCAGGCAAGAGTTACCGAGATCGGTGGATGTCTCCGACAAATGAGAGCGGTCATTTCATCGTGCGCGTTCCCCAACTCTATGGTGAGCCGCTGTGGTATCTGTCGAAATTGGATTTAGGAGTCGTCCAGCGCTCCTTGCTAATGCCTGCTCAAGAAGCAAAGGAGCGATCGAGTGACGCCGCCTGGCGTTTGCAACTCGCTCTTGACGCCGCTGCTGGTCAACCGAACGCATACAAGCTGGCAGAGATCGATGGTGGATACCTGATGGTCTTCAGCTTCCCACTGCCCCTAGAGGCCAGGAGGCGACTGACCATCGTCGGCTCACGTCGGGCCCAGCCTGGCTCGGGTACGACGCGGTTCTGGATTCCAAAAAATGAATTGGCGGAGGAGCAGCGGTTCTTGCGCGATTCCTACTGGCTGTTTGCCAAGGACTGATATGAATCTAACGATGGGCCAAGTGGCTGACCAGCTCAAAGAGGCGCTGATCGAATACATCGAGGCGACTTACCACATTGCTGAGCCTGCGATCCTAGATCAACGAAGGCAGTTGCTTGAGCAACTTGGGGTCGTGCACCAAGCGCCTTACCTCGAATCCACACCGCGATACCAGACCGGTGAAAAGTTTCGGCAGATCAAAGGACTCCACGCAGCAGCGCTAAAGGCTTTCGAGACGCTATCTAAGCCCAATGCCAAGGGTCGCACCTTGCTCTACGACCCGCCGTACACGCACCAAAGCCAAGCGATTCGAGAGACTCTCGTGAACGGCAAAAATCTACTGATTACCACCGGGACTGGCTCCGGCAAGACAGAGTCGTTCCTGATGCCAGTGTTGGGCAAGTTCGCGCACGAGGCATCGCAGAAGCCGGACGTTTTCGCGGGGCAACCAGGGGTCAGGGCCATGATCCTGTACCCGATGAATGCCTTGGTCAATGACCAGCTCGGCCGGCTTCGTGCCATCTTCGGCGACCCGAGGTTGGTGGATCAATTTATGACACTGGCCGGCAGGCCACCCCGTTTTGCAAGGTACACGAGCCGCACCCCGTACGCGGGCGTTCGTCGCAAGAGCAAGGACCAGGAGCGGCTGCGCCCCATTGGTAAGTTCTATGTCGACGCGCTTGAACGCGCGAAGGAAGACACGGAGGACGGGGAGACGGCGCGCAAGCTAATTGAAGAACTCTCCTCCCGTGGAAAGTGGCCAGCCAAGCCGGACCTAGAGCGATGGTATTTGGGCCCGAACGGTAGGTTCTGGCAGAACAAGAACGGTGAATTCATCCGAGCCGTGACCCTCCCTGGGGATTCCGAGTTGATTACTCGGCACGAGGTGCAAGCCGCAGCGCCAGATCTTTTGGTGACCAACTACTCGATGTTGGAGTACATGCTGATGCGCCCGATCGAGCGAAGCATCTTTGACCAGACGCGCGAGTGGCTAGTTCGCTCTCCGCAAGAGCGGTTCCTTCTGATACTGGACGAGGCGCACCTCTACCGCGGCGCCGGCGGAGCTGAGGTGGGCCTACTTATCCGCAGATTGCGAGATCGCCTGAACATCCCAGCAGACCGTCTGCAGGTGATCTGCGCAACCGCCAGCTTCAAAGACGCGGATTCCGGCAAAACTTTCGCCGGGCAACTGACCGGCACTGATCCCGCGTCCTTCATTTCAGTCCAAGGTGATTTGCGCCTTTGGGAGGGGCAGGGGGTTGGCACGATCACAGACGCTGAGCTTTTCGCTAGTGTGGACATGGAGGCCTTTTACAGTGAGAACCCTGCCAGTCGACTCACCGCTATCCGGCCCATCCTGGGCCTGAGGCGGCGCGAACCGGTAGAGGGCGAGGATCCAGAGCGCACCCTATATTCCGCGTTGAAGGACTACGCGCCCCTTGCGCTCCTGGTGAACTCCACAATGAAGCAGGCCTTGGCAGTGAATGGCCTTGGCAGCCTGATTTTTCCTGGCGCTGAGAAGAGCCTTGCCGATCGCGCGGTCACCACGCTTGCGTCGCTCGCCTCCGCTGCTCGGACCGATCCCAACGAACCGAGCCTGCTTCCCTGCCGAGTGCACACGTTCTTCCGCGGCCTCAGAGGCCTGTGGGCGTGCATGGACCCCAACTGCACATCAATCCCTGAGTCCCAACGCGGTGGGAGCATCGGCAAGTTGTACGCACAACCTCGCGATCTTTGCGAATGCAATGCGCGAGTACTGTCGTACTTCACGTGCCGCGTTTGTGGCTCGTCATACGCGCGTGGCTATACGGCCGATCCGGAGCGGCCCGATACGGTCTGGCCTGAGCAGGGGTCGGAGCTTCGGGTCGCAGGCGATGAAATTGCCGAACTCCATGAGCTGGATCTCCTATTGGTACCTCCGCGGGAAATGAGCGGCGTCGAACCGACCACATTCGATCTTACGACGGGCCAGCTAAATCCAGCACTCGAATCGGTTCGCGAACGACTAGTGTTCCTGGCGCGTGAGCGAACTGACTCGGACGGAGGAGACGATGAGGATGAGGACGGTCCTTACATCGCCTCAAAGGGAACTTTCGGGCGATGTGCGATGTGCGAGCGAGGCTCGAATCAAGGTCGCTCGCCAGTGCAAGACCATGAAACCAAGGGCGACCAGCCGTTCCAGGTATTGGTGAATAAGCAGATCCAAGTCCAGCCGCCAGCTCCACAACACGCGACTAAGTTCGCGCCACTGCGTGGTCGCAAGGTCCTTGCTTTCTCCGACTCGCGCCAGGTGGCGGCGCGACTTGCCCCATATTTGCAGATGTTTTCCGCTCGGGATTCATTGCGACCTCTCATTGTGCGAGGCTGGCGTCGCCTCTCTCAAATTTCGAACTTCCAGCTACAGCTCAGAGATGTTTACGCAGCCGTGCTGCTTTCGGCGCACGAGCTCGACGTGCGGTTGCGGCCAGAATTGCGGGACACGGAAAGCTTTAGCTCCTACGGGATGGTTGGGGAGCAGGTTGAGCAAGGCGTATTGGACTCAGACTCTGAACTGAAGGCGCTGTGCGTTGAGCTGCGCTCGTCAGACATTCCTCCTCGAGCGCTCTTGATCGATCTGATCTCGACCATGCGTGACCGTTCTCTTGGCCTGGAACCTTTGGCGCTGGCCAGCATCGTCGAGCGCACAGACAAGGCCAAACCAGTTCTTGAGTTACCTCACGTTCCCGGCGTTACTGAAACAGACGAAGACAAGATTCAACTCGCACGAGCGTGGCTTCGCGAATGGAGCCGGGCGGGCTTCAACCTCCCGGGATTCATGGACATAACTTGGTTTGAGGCTGCCAGCGACAAGAAGATAAAGGTCACAACACTCACAGGAAAGTTCCAGAAGTTCTTGCGCAGGCTTCCAAATGCGGGAGCCAAGAAGATCGTGAAGGAAAAGTGGCTGCCGGCACTCTTGAGGATATTCGCTGAGGATCAGGGTGGACGTTGGCGTTTGAACGGCAACCACCTCGCTCTGACACTCGGAGGTCAATGGGTGCGCTGCGAGGATTGCAAGTCTGTTCATCGTCCGGTACGCCTCCTGCACGTGTGCTTGGACTGCGGGCGGGATTCTGTGAAGCCGTTGGACCCTGACAACGATCAAGTCTTTGCGAAGCGCAAAGGTTTCTATCGCCGCGGTGTATTGGTGGCACTCACTGAAAAGCCGGAAGCTCCGGTGTCCTTAGTTGCAGCCGAGCACACCGCGCAGCTCAATTCCGCAGAGCACGACGATGTCTTTTCCAAGGCAGAAGAAAATGAGCTCCTATTTCAGGACATTCAGGTGCCTATCCCCGATCGCAGGCAGGCACCCAGCGCGATCGACGTTCTCTCAAGTACGACCACCATGGAGGTGGGCATTGACATTGGTCAGTTGCCTGCGGTCGCACTTCGCAACATGCCTCCCAGCCGTGCAAATTACCAGCAGCGTGCTGGTCGGGCGGGCCGTCGTGCCAACGCGATTGCCACGGTGGTAGCCTTCGGCGGATCAGATACACACGACGAGCACTTCTTCGACAAACCGGCAGAAATGATTGCTGGCGACGTGGTCGACCCGACTCTGACGATGAACAACCCGGACATCGCGAAACGACATGTCCGAGCATTTCTGCTGCAGCGGTACCACCAAGACAAAATTCCTGAAGTGCCCGCGAATGCGAACGGGGATCTGTACTCTGTCCTTGGAAAAGTTGGTGACTTCAAAAGCAACACCGGGATCATCAACCGGGCCGACTTTGAAGGTTGGCTTCGTGAACATGAAACTGAACTCAGAGCGCGTGTGCATGGCTGGCTGCCGGAAGGTGACAAGCAGCTAGGTCCGGCTGAAGCTCAGGGCATCGTCAATTCGATGGTCGTCGACGTTCTAAGGGCGATCGACGACGCGCTGATGGACGACGAGCCACCGCCGCCAAGGGGCAAAGCATCCCAAGAGGATGAGGAGGAAGACGAAAGTCAGTTCTTGGAGGCCCCCCCTGAGGAGGACGACGAGAACCCCCAGCCGCCGAAGTCGCACAGCCGGCAGTTGCTCGATACGCTTCTGGCCCACGGCGTCCTTCCTCGGTATGCTTTCCCGACAGACGTTGCCACGTTCCATGTCTTCGATCGAACCAACTCGACCCGGTTCCGTCCCCGCTTGGCGTTCGCCCCGTCGCAAGGCCTAAACGTCGCTCTGTCACAGTACGCCCCAGGTAAGCAGGTCTGGATCGCGGGCAAGTGCTACACCTCCGGAGCTCTTTACACGCCCATGGGCGAGGAGCGGTATCGCCAGTGGCAGGACAAGTTGCTGCATGTGGAATGCTCCAGATGCGGACATTCGTACGTACGTGCTCCAAACGTGGACCTTGGGTGGAATCAAATCCTTGACTGTCCCGCTTGCAATGGAAGCGAGACGCTTGGTCCGGCGCGTTGGTGGATCCGCCCCACTGGCTTCGCGCACCCTGTAGACCAAGAAGCGGTCACCTCCCCCGACGACATACCCGAGACCAGTTACGCCACGCGAGCTAAGTTGACATTGCCTTCGACCAGCGCCAAGTGGGAGCCGATAACTGACACCCTCCAAGCGTTCACCACTAGGACTGGGCTAATGGTTTCCAACACCGGTCCAAAGCGCAAGGGCTATATTTATTGCACGAAATGCGGCCGAATTGAAGCCGTCGCAGAACCAAGCGGCATGCTAATGAGGGCTCACCCGAAGCCGTATCCGGACGAATTGCAGCCCGAATGCTCTGGGATGACCAGCAGCGGCATCGTCTTGGGCACCAGGTTCCCGACCGACGTTGCATTGTTCTCACTCCGTCTGAAAGACCCTGTACGGCTTCCCCCGGCAGACACCATCACAAAGGTTGCGCTACGCACAGTTGCAGAGGCACTTGCGAGGGCAGCCACAGACCTGCTTGAAATCGAGCCTGGCGAAGTCGCTGCCGAGTACCGGCCGGCCCTCACGGCCGACGGTGTTGATGGGCTTGAAACCGAGATATTCCTCTACGATACGTTGTCAGGTGGGGCTGGGTTCTCGATTGCGGCAGCCGAAAAGGGGCGCGACCTCTTTCAACGCGCGCTCGACGTCCTTCGCGGATGCAAGGAGGGTTGCGACACTTCCTGCTATCGGTGCCTGCGCACCTTCCGCAACAAAGTGGATCACGCGAGCCTAGACAGATTCGTGGGCGCTGCCTTGCTCGAGTACATCCTGTTCGGCAAGCTGGAGTCCTTTGAGCCTAGACGTATCTCAGCGGCGCGTGGATTGCTGTTTACCGACCTTTTGCGCCGACAAAGCGACGGTGTGATCGCGACGGAAATATCAGCTGACGTGGCTTTCGGCGGCGTGAACCACGACGCAGGAATACGCGTGCAACATAACGGCGGCGACGTCCTGCTCGTAATATCGCATCCGCTGATTCACGATCCCTTACCGGTCGACATTCAACTGGCTGGGATTGCTCTGAAGGCTCATCCCGTCAGCGAGCTCTGGCTCCGGCAAAACCTTGCCCGTGCCACAGAGGCCACCCTCGAATACCGCTGAGTCTAGGTGACCGGCGAACGCTGCTCCGCGTCCTTTGCCTGCGAGCTCGGTTGTGATGACCGCCGGCCATTGGCAAGGAGCGGTCCTGCGATTAGATCTACGCGATGGGAACAGACTTTAGCCGCTGCTCCGATGCCGCTGGTTTTGCAAACTGGGGCGTTCAGGAGATGGCTGCGAGCGTTTGTTCAATCAGAATACGTTCGTCGCCGTTGGACCAGTGCGGGAAGCGCTGGGCGCGGGGCACTGCCCAGCGCTCGATCCAGAACTCTGAGTAATCCTGGACCGAAAGCCTCTCGGGATTGCCTGGCTCTCCGCCAGACATCCCACTTTCTAGATCTTCAACCAACCGATAGAGGAACACTTCGCGCTGCACGCCATGCCGCAGCATGTCGCTGCCCAGGCCGAGTCGGTTTAGTGCAGTGACGATGTTTTGCCATCTAACCTTCGGGCCGGTGCCGAACCCACCGTTGTTGTACTCGCCTGTCATCTCCAAATATGCGCGAATGCCATCGTAAAGATGCTCAAGATGCAGCGTACCAAAGCCGAGGGTGCTACCTATCGGCTCCGCGAGCAGGCGGTTCTTGTATTTGAGCCGGTTGTACATTGAGCTTCGACCGAACGCACTGGTTGTGGTGACCGCCACAAGCGGCTGACGAATCAACTTGTTTTCCATCTCCGTCTTCTTGCCAGCGTATTGTGTCCAGTAAGCCTCTCGCACGGCGTCCGTTGCAATCAGTCCCGCAACCAACTTGCCACCAAGGAGGTAAGAGTACGGCGGGATTGCTCCGACAGCGTAGGCGTCCATCGTGCTGTTGACAAGCTCCAGCTTGCGCTGCTTCGGGTATTGGAACAGCATGTCTCTACACTGGAGGTCTGCCGGAGGGGACTGCAACCCGATGATCCCGATGACTGCCTCATGATGCGCATCGAAAACCACAAATCGCAGTCGCCGTCCATAGCCTTTGTTGTATGGCATCGACCAGAGCGCACGAACAACGCCGAAAATTTCGCCCCACTCGGTGTCTTGCGAAGCGAGCTTTAGAACGGGCCGGATCTTATTCGGATCAATCTCATTGCCAATCGCAAACATCGCCCGATGCTTTACGAACGCAGCGCGGACGCGCTTACCAGGCACTCCAGGTTGGAGCTGTTTGGCTCGCCCATGTAGGGCACGCAGATAGTCCTTGTCATCCTTTGCGGTTGCCGCGTCGAATTCTTTCACTGCCGCAAGAATTGAGTTGCGCAGGACTACCCCAGCCTTCTGCACGCCAGAAGGCAAGTGGACGACTTTGCCACCTGCCCGATTGTTTGGGCGTGGGGGGGCTTTGTTTGCGACTTTCGGCATCAGGCAACTATTCGGGACAGGACATCAGATCATTGAAGCTTTGCAGGATACATGTCACAGCTCAGGACTTCGAACGTTCCGGATAAGCATGTATGACATTAAGCGACTTGAAGGCGAATGGTTTGATCTAAGAGCCGAAGACCTCTTTAGATGCAACGCGAATTGAGCGTGGAGCCGATTTAGAGTCAACCTACGGTGCGAGTCGCTCGCGCACCCAGCTGCCACCCTGCAATGAATAGCGCAGCCTGTCATGCAGGCGGCTGCGGCGCCCCTGCCAGAACTGCCACTGGTCCGGCACGAGTCGGTAGCCGCCCCAATGCGGCGGGCGCGGCGGGTTGAGCATGAACTGCGCGCCGAACTTTGCCGCGTTGGTCACCAGCACTGTGCGGTTCGGTATCACCTGGCTTTGCGGGCTGGCCCAGGCGCCGATGCGCGAGTCGAGCGGGCGGCTTGCGTAGTAGGCATCACTTTCTTCATCGCTGACTTTTTCAACGCGCCCCTCGATGCGCACCACACGCTCGAGCTCAACCCAATGGAACTGCAGAGCGGCAAACGGATTGCCCGCCAGCTCGTGGCCCTTGCGGCTGTCGTAGTTGGTGTACCAGACGATGCCGCGCTCGTCATAGCCCTTGATGAGCACGACGCGCGTGCTCGGCCGCAAGTTGCTCGCCACGGTGGCCAGCGTCATCGCATTGGGTTCGGGCACCTTCGATGCAATCGCTTCGTCCAGCCATTTCGTGAACTGGTCAAGCGGGTTGGATGCAGATGCGTCTTCGCTCAGTTCGGCGCGCTCGTAACTCTTGCGCAGGTCAGCCAAGTCTGTGGATGGGGTGGTCATGCGGTGATTGTGTCAGGGCGCCCGGCGAGGCGCCCCGGGCCGTGGGCTTCCCCCTCATGTCGGGGGGATTACGCTGGCCTGTTGTTTGCGTAGCATGGCGGTGGTCACTTCCGGGAGACGTGCCATGACTTTCCAGATCGCAGCCGGTTGGTTGATTCGTGGATCGCGCCGTGTGGGCGCGGCTGTGGTGGCAGCTGCGCTGCTGGTCAGCTGCGGCGGCGGTGAGCCGCAGCCTGCGCCAACGCCCACGCCACAGGCCACCATCAGCACACTGCGTGCAAAGGCCAAGGTGCTGGCGCAAAGCGCTTCAACCGCTTCGCTGGCCGAGCAGCTGTTCGACCTGGCCGAGACTGCTTACCCCGGCATCTTCAGCACGCACGAGTCCACCCACGCTTTCTACGGCTTCTACTACCGCTACTACCCGGCCACCGGCGTGTATCTCGGCGTTGTGTACGACGCTGGCTATGGCTTTGAGCTCAACGGCGTGTATGCCACGGGTGGCATTTTTGGCGGTGGGTTCACCTACGGCGGACCGCTCACGAACTTTGTCTCAGCGCCGCCCCCGGTGCCACCGATGCAAGTCGGCACCTTGCCATTCAGCCTGGTTTACGCGGCCACGAGTTTTGGCATTGACTCTCGCTCGACGCCGGCCACCTACGCGTCAGACAACACACTGTCTGCCTACAACTTCAGCGTGTCCGAGTCGCCGCAGATCGGCACGCTCACCAACGTGGAAACAGAAGGCACGCAAACCGTACAGATCGGCCGCTGGACCAACGGCACCTTCGCGGGCCGCTTCTACAGCCTGGTGGACAGCACGCATTCGCTCTCGCTCAATGCCAACCAGGGCTTCCACTACGCCATCACAACCGTGCCCGAGAAGCTGCCTTGCAGCGGCAGCAAGACTTACACGCTTGCCGCCGCCACGCACCCCACGTTTGACGATGGCTCGGTTGCGCCGGGCACGCTGGACCAGATCACCGCAACCGTCACGTTCAACGGCGCGTCAGCGCCCACCGTGGCCGTGAGCGGCAGCCTGACCATTGATGGCGCCGCGCGCACGTTCTCGGGCACCGAGGCCAACACGTTCAACAACACCTTCGCCATCACCGCGATGACGTCGCAGACGGCGGGCATCAGTGGCGGGCAGTTGCGCGGCGCCTTTGGCGGCGCCGATGCAGCGCAGCTCGGCGTCGTGGTGTCCGGCCTGCGCGCCAACAGCAGCCCGTTCACCAAGCAGGTGTACGTCGCGGCGCGCCTGGCGCAAACGCAAAGCACGTCGGTCGCCTGCAACTGAGCGCGATGCGGCAAGATAGCGGGCGATGAATGCGCCCACTGTCCTTGTCCTTGCATCCGGCCGCGGCGAGCGGTTCACGGCCTCGGGCGGCGTGGGCTCGAAGCTGCATGCCTTGATCGATGGCGTGCGTGTGATCGACCGCACGCTGGCAGCAGTGCGTGCGAGCGGCTTGCCCTATCACGTGGAGGACGCGGGCCATGCCGGCATGGGCGACTCGATTGCCGCCGCCGTGCGCGCGACGCGCGATGCGAATGGCTGGCTCGTGGTGCCCGCTGACCTGCCGTTGATCCAGCCGGTTTCGTTTGTGGCGGTGGCGGCGGCGCTCGCGTCGCATCCGGTGGTCGTGCCGTTTTATCGCGACACGAAAGGCGACACCAAAGGCGAATCAAAAGGCCACCCCGTGGGGTTCGCCCGGTCGTGCATTGACGAGTTGCTAGGCGTCAGCGGCGAGGAGGGCGCTGCCAGCGTGGTGCGTGCCCACATGGCTCGCGGCGATGTGCATCGGCTTGCGCTTGACGACATCGGGGCGGTGACGGATATCGACACGCTGGCCGATATCGACAGGGCGTTGCAGCTGTTGCGGTCGCAGTGACCGGGCAGCTCACCCTTTTTGCGACAGCTTCCGGTAGACCGTCGCGCGGCTGATCCCCAGCATTTGCGCCGCCTTCGCTACATTGCCGCGCGTCTGCGCCACGGTCTTGCGGATCAGCGCAATCTCCACATCGCGCAGCGGCGCGCTCGATGCCGGCCTGCCGGGCGCAGACGGCATCACCAGCAGCCGCAGGCCGGACCACAGCGGCATCTCTAACGGCGCCGCTTCTGTCGCCTGCGCCGCGTGGTCGAACAACGTCTCCCACGCCTGCGCAAATATCTCGCTGCAATGCAGGGGCGCACCACCGCTGTCTCGTGCGAGTTGCGGAATCAATTCGCGCGCCGCCTGGTTGCCGCCCTGCACCCAGCCATCGCCATCGATCGCCAGCAAACCGTCGTCTTCTGCGCCAAGCTCGCGCCCCGGCCAGTTCAGCCGCAGCAGCAAGCGGTGCGCGCCGCCAAGCAGCACCGCGTTTTCAATGCTGCGTGCTGATTGCGCGACCAGGTGCTTGAGCTCGGGCCGCTCGATCGCGTCGATGCCCGTCAGGTCGAGCATGCCTATGCAGCGGCCATCCGGCCCGAACAGCGGCGCGCCCGCGCAGCTGTAGCAACTCGTGTCGTCGAAGAAGTGCTCGCCGCGATGCAGCCATACGGGATGCAGCTCTGTCAGCGCGGCGCTAATCGCCGTGGTGCCCACCGCGTGCTCCGACAGGTCGACGCCGATGCGCGTGATGAGCGATGCGCGGCGGTCGCTGCGGTCAATATGGCCTTGCGCGTCGATCACGATGCCTTGCTCGTTCGTGAGGATCGCGAAGTAGCGGGTGTTGGCGATGGCGCGCCCCAGCCGTTCGAGCACGGGCCGCGCGGCTGTGACGAGTATGTGGTTCGCTTCTTCGACGCGGCGCAATGCTTCATGCGGAACCGCGTCAAAGCCGACTCGCTGGTGCGGCAGCAAGCCGCCATCGAGGCAGCGCCGCCATGAGCGCTCGATCCAGGCGTTGTCGTACCAGCTGCGTACCACCGCGTCTGTCATAGACACGCCGCCGGTGAATACGGCTCGCCGTGCCTGCTCAATCTGCAGCAGGCGCGCGCGATCCGGTGCGGCGGTGGCGCTCGGTGTCATGCTTTGTCTCCTGTGTCCGCAGTGTGTCAAAACGTGCGGCGCGAGGCCATTGTTCCATTTTGAGAATTTCCTGTCAGCGTATCAGGCGCACTAGGGTTTCGCCTAGGAGCGGGGCTGCGGCTGGGTTCAACAATGCCCTTCCCATACCCGGGAACCGCCCTCAAGGAGACAAGGCATGCAAGTGCAATTCAAGGTGAACGGACGGGCCGCGACGGTCGACGTCGAGCCCAATACCCTGCTCGTTCACGCCCTGCGCGAACACCTCAAAATGACCGGCACCCATGTCGGCTGCGACACCGCCCAATGTGGCGCGTGCACCGTCATCGTCAACGGCCGCTCGATCAAGGCGTGCAATACGCTGGCCGTGCAGCACCCCGGCGCCGAGATCACCACCGTCGAAGGCCTCGCGCAGGCCGACGGCACGCTGCACCCCATGCAGGCTGCCTTCAAGGAGTGCCACGGCCTGCAATGCGGCTTCTGCACACCCGGCATGTTGATGAGCGCCGTGGACCTGTGCGCGCGTAACCCGAATGCCAGCGAAGCTGAAATCCGCGAAGGCCTGGAGGGCAACATCTGCCGTTGCACCGGCTACCAGAACATCGTGCGCGCCGTGCAGATGGGCCAGCAGTCCATGTCGGCCAAAGCCTGAAGCGAACAAGGAGAACAAAATGGGTGCATCCGACTTTGCCAACCTGCCGCACATCGGCGAATCCGTCCGCCGCAAGGAGGACTACCGCTTCATTACCGGCGCGGGCCAGTACACCGACGACATCAACCTGCCGAACCAGCGCTACGCCGTGTTCGTGCGCTCGCCGTATGCCCACGCGACGATCAACAGCATCGACACTGCTGCGGCCTCGGCGATGCCGGGCGTGGTCCACATCTTCACGGGCAAGGACCTTGAAGGAAAGATGGGCGGCCTGCCTTGCGGCTGGCTGATCACCAGCACCGACGGCCAGCCCATGAAAGAGCCGCCGCACCCCGTGCTGGCGCTGGGCAAGGTGCGCTACGTGGGTGACCAGGTTGCGATGGTCGTGGCCGAAACGCTGGAGCAGGCGCGCAACGCGGCTGAAGCAGTCGAAGTCGATTACGGTGTGCTGCCTGCTGTCGTCGATGTCGTCGACGCGAAAGGCGCCACTGCATTGCACGACGCCGCGCCGGACAACCATTGCTACAAGTGGGCGCTCGGCGACAAGGCCGCGGTGGACGCTGTGTTTGCAAGCGCTGCGCACGTCACGAAAATCTCGCTCACCAACAACCGGCTGATCCCCAATGCGATGGAGCCGCGTGCGGCCATCGGCTCGTTCAGCCGCGCCAACGACGAGTACACGCTCTACGTCTCCAACCAGAACCCTCACGTCGAACGCCTGCTGATGACAGCGTTTGTGCTCGGCCTGCCCGAACACAAGGTGCGCGTGATTGCGCCTGACGTGGGCGGCGGTTTCGGCTCGAAGATTTTTCTGTACGCGGAAGACGTGGCGCTGACGTGGGCAGCCAAGCAGCTGAACTGCGCCATCAAGTGGACGGCCGATCGCAGCGAGTCATTCCTGACTGACGCGCATGGCCGCGACCACGCGAGCACTGCCGAAATGGCGATGGACAAGGACGGCAAGTTCCTGGCGATGCGCGTGCACACCGACGCGAATCTCGGCGCCTACCTGTCGACGTTCTCCACCGCCGTGCCGACGATTCTTTACGCGACGCTGCTGGCGGGCCAGTACACAACGCCGATGATCCACGTGGAGGTCGATGCGTGGTTCACGAACACGGCGCCCGTGGACGCGTATCGCGGCGCGGGCCGGCCCGAAGCCACCTACCTGCTGGAGCGCCTGGTGTCGCGCTGCGCATGGGACTTGGGGCTGGGCCAGGACACGATTCGCGAGCGCAACTTCATCAAGAACTTCCCTTACCAGACGCCGGTGGCGCTGCAGTACGACGTGGGTGACTACCAGGCTGCGATGGACAAGGCACGCGACCTTGCTGATGTGGCTGGCTTTGCGGCGCGCCGCGCAGCGAGCGAGGCCAAGGGTCTGCGCCGCGGCCTTGGCTATTCAAGCTACATCGAAGCGTGCGGCATTGCGCCGTCGAACATCGCAGGTGCACTTGGTGCGCGTGCGGGCCTGTTCGAATGCGGCGAGATTCGCGTGCATCCCACAGGCAGCGTGACGGTATTCACCGGCTCGCACAGCCACGGCCAGGGCCACGAGACGACGTTTGCGCAAGTGGTGGCGGCGCGGCTGGGCATCCCGGTCGAAAACGTGGATGTGGTGCACGGCGACACGGGCCGCGTGCCGTTCGGCATGGGCACCTATGGCTCGCGCTCGATCAGCGTGGGTGGCGCCGCCATCATGAAGGCGCTCGACAAGATCGAGTCGAAGGCCAAGAAGATCGCCGCACACCTGATGGAAGCGGGCGACGCCGACATCGAGTTCAAGAACGGCGAGTTCACCGTCAAGGGCACGGACAAGAAGATCCCGTTCGGCCAGGTGGCGCTCACGGCTTACGTGCCGCACAACTACCCGCTCGACAAGCTCGAGCCGGGCCTGAATGAGACAGCCTTTTATGACCCGGTGAACTTCACGTTCCCGGCGGGCACGTACATCTGCGAAGTCGAAGTGGACCCGCAGACAGGCGTGGTGCGCATCGACCGCTTCAGCGCGGTGGACGACTTCGGCACCATCATCAACCCGATGATTGTTGAAGGCCAGGTTCATGGCGGGCTGGTGCAGGGCATTGGCCAGGCCATGATGGAAAACTGCGTGTACGACAAGGAGAGCGGCCAGCTGCTCACCGGCTCGATGATGGATTACGCCTTACCGCGCGCCGACGACCTGCCGCAGTTCAAGCTGGGCACCGTGTGCACGCCGTGCACGCACAACCCGCTGGGCACCAAGGGCTGCGGTGAAGCAGGCGCGATTGGCTCGCCGCCTGCCGTGATCAACGCCGTGCTCGATGCGCTGCACCCGCTTGGTGTGACGGAACTCGACATGCCTGCATCGCCCTCGCGCGTGTGGGAAGCGATTCGCGCCCAAGCCCGCTGAACAAAGAAGGAGAAAAAACCATGTACGCATTCACCTTCGAACGTCCTTCCAGCACCGCTGATGCCAGCAAGCTGCTCACCAACGCCAGCGCGAAAGCGCTGGCGGGCGGGCAGACGCTGCTCGCCTCGATGAAGCTGCGGCTGGCCAGCCCCGAGACGCTGGTCGATCTGGGCAACCTGAGCGAGCTCACGGGCATTTGCCGCGACGGCGACAACATCGTGATCGGCGCGATGACGCGGCACGCGGATGTCGCCACGAACGCAGACGTGCTCGCGTCGATTCCGGCACTGGCCGACCTCGCCGCGCACATCGGCGACAAGCAGGTGCGCGCGATGGGCACGATTGGCGGCTCGCTCGCCAACAACGACCCGGCGGCGTGCTACCCCAGCGCCGTGCTCGCACTGAACGCAACGGTTCACACCACGCAGCGCAAGATCGCCGCCGACGACTTCTTCCAGGGCATGTTCACCACAGCCTTGAAAGACGGCGAGCTGATCACGGCCGTGAGCTTTCCCGCGACGCGCCAGGCGGCCTACATGAAGTTCCGCCAGCCGGCGTCGCGCTTTGCGCTGATCGGCGTGTTCGTCGCGAAGACGGCGACCGGCGTGCGCGTGGCCGTCACCGGTGGCGGGCAGGGCGTGTTCCGCCACAAGGCGCTGGAAGCAGCGCTGGCGTCGAGCTTCACGCCAGCGGCGGCAGCGGCCGTCAAGATCGACTCCGCTGGCTTGTCGTCCGACATGCATGCCAGCGCCGACTACCGCGCCAACCTCATCAGCGTGATGACACAGCGGGCGGTTGCCAAGGCCATGGGCTGAGCGCGGCGAAAGTCGCCGTGGTATATCTGCCCAGTGCCTGAATCGATCGACGCCCTCCAGCAATCGCTGGCCACGGTCGGCTACTTTGCCGACCGCCGCCTTGCCACCGCCGTTTACCTCGCCCTGAAGCTGCAGCGCCCGCTGCTGCTCGAAGGCGAGCCCGGCGTGGGCAAGACCGAACTTGCCAAAGCGCTCTCCGCCGTGCTGTCGCGCGACCTGCTTCGCCTGCAGTGCTACGACGGCCTGGAGCAGCGCGAGGCGCTCTACGAGTGGAACTACGCAGCGCAGTTGCTGCACATGCGCGCCTTTGAGGGCCGTGTGGAAGCAGACGAGGTGGAGCGCGAGGTGTACCAGGCGCGCTACCTCATCCGCCGCCCGTTGCTGCAAGCGTTGCAGACGCCATCGCCCGGCGCGGTGCTGCTCATCGATGAAGTGGACCGGGCGGACGAGCCGTTCGAGGCCTTCCTGCTCGAGTACCTGGGCGAGTACCAGGTGAGCATTCCCGAGATCGGCACGGTGAGCGCGATGGTGACGCCGGTGACGATTCTCACCAGCAATCGCACGCGTGAATTGAACGATGCCGTCAAGCGCCGGTGCCTGTATCACTGGCTTGACTACCCGGATCGTGAGCGTGAGCTCGCCATCGTGCGCTCGCGCGTGCCGCAGGCGAGTGCGGCGCTGTCGGAGCAAGTCGCGACCTTTGTGCATCGCCTGCGCAGCCAGCCGTTTGCCAATGCATTCCAGCGCGCACCGGGCGTGGCAGAGAGCGTGGAGTGGGCCAAGGCACTGGTCGCGCTCGACACGATCACGGTCGATCCGGAAGTGGTGGCCGACACCGCCGGTATTCTTTTCAAACAACGCGAAGACGTCGCCGCCCTGACGAAGGAGCTCGCGACAGAACTGCTCGCGCCCGAGCCCGAGCCGACGTGACATGCAGCTCGGCGACTCGCGCACCGGCAAGCTCGCCGACAACATAGCGGGCTTTGGCCGCGCACTGCGGCGTGCAGGCGTGCGGATGGACAGTGCGCGCATCGCGCTCGCACAGGACGCCGCGCAGCTTGTAGGCGTTGATGAGCGATTTGACTTTGGCGCAGCGCTTGAATCCGTGATGGTCAGCCGCGAGCAAGACCGCGATATTTTTCGCGAGCTGTTCGACGTGTACTTCCGCAACCCGGATATCGCTGCCAAGCTGCTCGCGCAAATGCTTCCATCGGCTGAAGCGCGCGCAGAGCCGACCAAGCGCCGCCCGCGTGTGAGTGAGGCGCTGCTGCCGCAAAAGGCATTCGGCCAGAAAGACCGCAAGCAAGAGGAAGAGAAGATCGACCTTGATGCGGCCATGACCGCCAGCGATGCGAATGTGCTGCGGCACGCCGATTTCAATGCGCTGTCGTCGAAGGAATATGCACTCGTCGAGCGGCTCGCGCGTGAAGTCGCGTTGCCCATCCCGATGATTGCTTCGCGCCGCACACGGCCCGGTGTGCGCGGTGCTTCACTGCACTGGGGCAATACGCTGCGGCATGCAGCACGCACGGGCGGCGAGCTGATGGAACTGCGCAAACTCACGCAGCGGGAAGAAGATTTGCCTTTGCTCGTGCTGGTTGACGTCTCCGGCTCGATGGAGCGCTATGCGCGGCTGCTGCTGGCCTTCTTGCATGCGGCCACGCGCACGCACAAGCGCCGCAACGTATTTGCATTCGGCACGCACCTGACCGACTTGTCGCATGCGTTCCGTATTGCCGATACCGACGCGATGCTCGCCGCAGCCAGCGCTGCGATAGACGACTTTGCAGGCGGCACGCGGCTGGGCGAATCGCTCGCGACACTGCGCCAGACGCATGAGCGCAAGCTGGTGGGCCGCCGCACCCTTGTGTTGATCATCAGCGATGGGCTTGACACCGGCGAGCCAGCTGGGCTCGACAGTGAACTGCAATGGCTGGGGCGCCACAGCCGCAAGCTGCTGTGGCTGAATCCGCTGCTGCGCTTTGATGGCTATGCCCCTCTCGCGCAAGGGGCCGCGGTGTTGCACCGCCATGCGGACGCGATGATCGCGGTCCACAATTTGTCGAAGCTGGAAGACCTCGCCGCGCGGCTGGTGGATGTCATGAAGGCCGGGCGCAGGCCCTGAGAAGAGACGCGAAGGAGCGCCGTATGGAAAACCTCGATGTAGTGGTGTTGCGAACGTTGGCCGCCTGGCGCGCGGCGGGCAAGCGCGCGCTGCTTGCTACCGTCGTTCGCACATGGGGATCGTCGCCACGGCCCATCGGCTCGATCATGGCGCTGTGCGAAGACGGCTCGGTGGTCGGTTCCGTATCGGGCGGCTGCATCGAAGACGATTTGATCTATCGGTTCACGCAGGCCTATTCATCCAAAGAGCCAGGCCACCAGATCCCGAGTGGCCCGCCTGGCTTCGTGAAGTACGGAATAACGGCAGACGAAGCGCACCGTTTCGGCCTGCCGTGCGGCGGCACGCTGGAACTGCTGCTCGAATACGACCCCGACGCTGCATCGCTGCTCGAATTGATCGCTGCACTTGAAGCGGGCCGCCTCATGCGCCGCACCGTTCAATTGAAAGACGGCGCAGTCACGCTGGCCGACGCACCATCACCGGAAGACCTGCGTGTTGACGACAAGAGCCTTGCGAACACCTTCGGGCCCGAATTCCGCATGCTGCTGATCGGCGCGGGCCAGCTCACGGAATACCTCGCGACGATGGCGCTGTTCAGCGGGTTCGCAGTCACCGTGTGCGATCCGCGCGAGGAGTATCGAGGCGCGTGGAGTGTTGCCGGTGCGAAGGTCGTGAGCGACATGCCCGACGACGTTGTCATCGCCTTCAAGCCTGACGCCCGCACCTGCGTGATCGCGTTGACGCACGACCCGAAGCTCGATGACCTGGCCTTGCTCGAAGCGTTGAAGACCAATGCGTTCTATGTCGGCGCAATAGGCAGCCGCCGGAACAACGCGGCTCGCCACGATCGAATGAAAGAGCACTTCGACCAGACCGATGAGGACCTGAAGCGCCTGCACGGCCCCATCGGCATCTACATCGGCAGCAAGACCCCGCCCGAGATCGCAGTGAGCATCATGGCCGAGGTACTGGCTGTGAAGAACGGTGTGACGCTACCGCGCGATATGGAAGTGGCGCAGGCGAAGAACCTTCGCGCTGTGGTTGAGAATGATCCGGGTGTGCTGGTCTGCGGGACGCGGTAGTTGTTCGCTCTCGTGTTCGATTCTGTTCAGGGCGGTGGGGCGGGGGGGGGGGGGGGGGGGGGGGGGGGGGGGGGGGGCGCCCCCCCCCCCCCCCCCCCGCGCGGGGGGGGGGGG
>NZ_WJBU01000004.1 GCF_009646335.1 Caenimonas koreensis DSM 17982
GTTGGGGTTCGGGGGGGGGGGCGGGGGGGGGGGGGGCCTTTTCCCTCCGTGTCCCCCGCCGGCCCTAGGGGCCGAGCTCCTCCTGCGTGAAACGGCCACCCACCGCCCGACGCACTGTCCCGAACAGGAGTGAAAGAATCCGCAGGATTGGCTTTGCCGTACCCCCCAGATGACCGGTCCTCATCAGATTGAACTAGAGAAGCAGTGTCGTTACTAAGTGTCCGTGAACGACTTTCCCATACACTTGCACCCCATGGCCCTTTTTGTGATTATCCCGACTGTCTCCGACACTTCGGCGCTCGACAAGGCGATGACGCGATATGAAAAAAAGGCATACCAGCTTCCGCGTGGCGAGTGGCTTGTCGCATATGAGGGAACTTCGCGACAGCTTTCTGACGAACTGCAAGTGACTGACAACCAACTCGGTGTTCCCTGTGTAATCCTTGGATTCGGCAGCTACTTTGGCCGCGCGGGGAAAGACATTTGGGAATGGATTTCAGTCAATTCGGCGTAATGGCAACTCGAAACCCAACTCGCCAACAGGCACAGGAAGTCACGCCTGAGGCAGTCGAACGGCCGACGACCCCTACACCGATGGGGTCGGACTACTCGCATTTCGTGTGGACGCAGCTTAGCGAATTGCAACGTGCAGTCGGCGCGATCCAGGAATCACAAGCGACGCTTCAAGGTTGCATCGAAAAGCTAGAAGAAAAACTCAGCGGCAAGCTGACGAAGGTCACGGACGACACCGCGACCATCATAAGGGTCCATCACACCACGAAATGGGTAGGCATCGTCCTTTTGAGCATCGGTGGGTTTGCCTTAGGTGGCGTACTCTACGTGGCAAAAGAGGTGTGGGAATTGTCGAAGCCTTTGATCATTCAAAAGCTGACGGCGGCACCGACCCCACCGGTGCCTGTTACGCCAGTCGCGCCAGAAAAGGTCGAGAAGCGCCGATAGAGACTGGGGACCGCTCGGACGCGTCTACATTTTTGGCGGGATGAGAACGCCGACTGCCCGCTCAAACGCCTCACCGGTCTCGTCGGCCTCCAACTGCTTCGTTATTTCGATGAAACGCGCCAATTGCACCGGGTCGCTCGACGGCAGCTAGCCGCGCTTTCGTTTCTGTGCGACCGACTTTGGCTTTTTCCTTGTTGCCATCGGCCTTCGCGTTGAGTGCGATGTTCGCCCGCAGAATGGGAATCAGCGTGGTCACCTTCAGATCGATCGAGCGCGCCTTGCCGGTGGCGCGATCCACAAGCGAAAGCGCCTTCATTTTGTGCGTGCGGCCGAGCTTGCGCTTCTGGCCCTTTTGGCGGGGTTCCTTGTTTCCGATGAACGTTTCGTCCACTTCGACCGGGCTACCGGTGACGCCGAACAGGTCCATGCCGCAATCCCTCGTTGCTTCGCGAATGCGATGCGACAGGAACCATGCGGCCTTGATCGTGATGCCGAGCGTGCGCTGAAGTTGATTGGTCGACGTTCCCTTGTTGCCCGATGCAATCAGGTAGATCGCTTGCAGCCAGTGGCGCTGGGGCAGGTGCGACGACTCAAACACCGTACCGACCTTTGCTGTAAAGGGTTTGCGGCAGGCGTAGCACTTGTAGACACCGATGTGAGTCGAAGCGCCATTCAGCTTGCCGCTCTGGCCGATAACGCCGCACATGGGACATACGCGACCCTTCGGCCATAACCGCGATTCGATGAAGTCATGGGCGGCTTGCTCATCGTGAAAGAACGGTTGGCGAGGGCGGTCATGTTTTAGACCTTCGAAATGCCTTGCGACACCGGTTATTTTGTATTAACCGGTGTATATCGCGATAAATATCAAAAATATGATAGATTTACACCGTTTAAAAGATAAAGAACGGGTGCCAAATGGACTTCATCGCCGCCAACGAAATCACCGGTGCCGAACGGGATCGCCTGCTCACGCTGGAGGAAGACACGTTCAATGACTTGAAGGCAATTGAGGTATCAACCAAGAAACTCTCTGCCGCTGTCTCAGCTTTCGCGAACACCGCCGGTGGCGACCTCTACATCGGGATTGCCGAAACCGAGTTCATGGGCGCGAAGATGCGGCATTGGCACGGGTTCAAAGATCAGGAGGCGGCCAACGGCCATATCCAGTCGCTTGAAGCGCTTTTTCCACTCGGTTCCGAGTATTCCTATGGCTTTTTGCGCGCCCCGGGCTCAGAGGGCGTTGTTCTACACGTTCAAGTGCAGCGCACGGCGCAGATTGCCAAGGCGCATGGGAATAAGGCCTACGTTCGGCGCGGCGCGCAAAACCTCGAAGTTAAAGGGAAGGCACTTGAGGCGCTAAGACTGGCGAAAGGCATCGACAGCTACGAGAAGCAAACTGTCAACGTCAGCGCATCTGTCGTTATCAACTCGCCAATCCTGCGCGACTTTGTGAAGCAGGTGGTGCCGAATCTGGAGCCGAAAGTTTTCCTACAGAAGCAGAACCTCATCAAAGGGAACAAGCCAACCGTTGCGGCTCTGCTGCTATTCGCCGAAGAGCCGCAAGCGGCGTTGCCGAAGCGGTCGGCCATAAAGCTCTATCGCTATGCAACGTCAGGCGCGCCAAGTCGCGAGACGCTGGTAGGAGTGCCCAAGTCAATCGAGGGACCGGTGGTTTCGATGATTCGACAGGCTGACGTGGAAACGGTGCAAATGATCGAGGGAATAAATAAGCTCGGTCCGCGCGGTCTTGAGCCAGTGAAATACCCCATTGAAACATTGCATGAAATTCTGACGAACGCCGTTCTGCACAGAGACTACAGCATCGCCTCCGACGTTCATGTCAGAGTATTCGATAACCGCATTGAGGTTGAAAGCCCCGGGATGCTCCCCGGGCAAGTCACCGTAAAAAATATTCTGGACGAGCAATTCGCCAGAAATGGGATGCTGGTGAGGATGGTCAACAAATTCCCCGACCCGCCAAACAAAGATGTGGGCGAAGGGCTTAACACGGCATTCAAAGCGATGCAGAAACTTCGCCTGAAGGCGCCGGTGATCGATGAGACTGAAAACGCAGTCCGAGTCGATATCAAGCATGAACCAATGGCGTCTCCTGAGCAGTCGGTAATGGACTACTTGGAGAATCACACAGAAATCAAGAACGGCATTGCCCGGGAGCTAACCGGGATCACGTCTGAGAACTCCATGAAGGATGTGTTTCTGCGGCTGGCGAAAAGCAATCTGATTGAGCGCGTGCCAGACAAGAAAGGCGCGGCTGCCGCTTGGCAGAAGAAGCCGCGCCCACCGGTGGCCGCTTAAGACATTCATGAACCGGTGGCTCAGCCGCCGGTTTCCCCCTTGGGTACGGCAAATCCAATATCGCGAAAAAATTAGACCCCTGAAATCACAGCACAAGCCAGGCGAGGCCCCGAATTGCCCGTAGGCTGCGTCTTGAAATCATCCGGGTCGCGGTGAACGATCAAACCGCGGCCGACGATGTCAGCTGCACCCGAACCAATCGTCATCGTGGTCGCTGAGAAGTTGATCGTGGCGACACCATTCGCGTCGGCCTTCAAGCTCGGCAAGTCACCCACGTGATGCGAACCCATGCCGTGCTGGCCATGCGGCGTGGCAGAAGGATTGAAGTGACCGCCCGTGCTCATGCCATCGCCACTGGAGCAATCGCCCTTGTCGTGGACATGGAAGCCATGCTCGGCGTTCGGCTTCAAGCCGCGAATTTCACCAGTGACCTGAACAACACTGCCTGATTGCGCGAAGCGCACGGCCCCGCTCGTCGTGTTGCCCTTGGTGGGCTGCAGGTTCGCCGTGGCGATCGGGCCCGACATGGATGCGCACGCGCCTAGCGTGGCGCATGCGGTTGCGATGAGTGCGATGTTCAAGAGTTTCATTTTTGTCTCCTCAGGTTGTGCAAATGATGGGCCTATCGCTCGATGAGCTTCAGGAGCTTTTCCAGCCCGCGGTCGTGAATGTTATGCCGCTTCAACTCTTCCAGAGTCCGATGCGCGTACTCATGCGTCGTGCCATAGATGCCGGACGCCTCCATGAAGATCCGCCGGTATTCCTCTTCGCTGAGCACCCCCGTGTGCTGCGGACTCTTGCGCGACAGCGTGAATGCCAGCGCCTTCACGGGGCCGGATTGCGTATGGCACTCCAGCCACCTCGGGTCATACACGGCGAGCGACATCTCGCGTGCCCAAAGTTGGGCCAGCACCTCGCGACCCTGCGCGCGCGCAATGCGAAACACCATGCCCTGGCAACTGCCGCCCGACAGCATGCCGAACACCAGGCCGGGTCGCTCAGGCGTGCCGCGATTGATGCGGCTCCACATCTTCAAGGCGCGGTGCCAGCCATGGACCTTCGCGGGCCGGCGCTCCTCAAACTCGAACTCCGGGCGCCAGATAAGTGAGCCATAACCGAAGACCCACAGGTCTTCACGCTCGCCCCATTCCTGGAGCGTCTGTGCCAGCATGGCGGCAGGGTCTCGCAGCGGCATGAGCGGTTCGGCCATGGCGAAACTGTACCGTGGATGTTGCGCTGGCAGCGTGTGAACGTCCCACTTGCCGCCGAAAGCGCCTTTAGTGCTGCCTGTGCTTTCAGGTTAGGATGAAAACACGATGAAACTCCACCCCGTCGTCGCCGCTGTCACCCAGCGCATCCGCGAGCGAAGTGCGCCCGAACGCAACGCTTACCTCGACCTCATCGACAAGATGGCCTCGCGTGACCGCGGCTCGGACAGGCTGGGCTGCGCCAACGTTGCACACGCCTTTGCGGGCCTGCCGTCCAACGACAAGTTCCGCATCGTCGAAGAGCGTGCGCCCAACATCGGCATCGTCAATGCCTACAACGACATGCTGTCGGCCCATGCGCCGTACGGCACCTTCCCGGACCTCATCAAGGACGAAGCGCGCAAGCACGGTGCCACGGCGCAGGTGGCAGGCGGCGTGCCTGCGATGTGCGACGGCGTGACGCAAGGCACGGCAGGCATGGAGCTCAGCCTGTTCTCGCGCGACGTGATTGCGATGGCCACCGCCGTCTCGCTGAGCCACGATGTGTTCGATGCGGCGCTCATGCTTGGCATCTGCGACAAGATCGTGCCGGGCCTGTTGATCGGCGCGCTGCAATTCGGCCATTTGCCCACGGTGTTCGTGCCCGCAGGGCCGATGACAAGCGGCTTGTCGAACAGCGCCAAGGCCAAGGTGCGGGAGCAGGCCGCGCAGGGGCTCGTAGGCCGTGCGCAATTGCTGGAGGCAGAGTCGAAGGCCTATCACTCGCAGGGCACGTGCACCTTCTACGGCACGGCCAACAGCAACCAGATGCTGATGGAGGCAATGGGCCTGCATGTGCCTGGCGCTGCGTTCATCAACCCCGGTACCGGGCTGCGCGAGGAGCTCACGCGCGAGGCCGTGCGCACGGTGCTGCAGATCGTCAAGGCGAAGCGCTTTGCGCCGATTGGCCAACTCGTTGACGAGCGTGCGATCGTCAATGCCATGTGCGCGCTGCTTGCCACGGGCGGCTCGACGAACCACCTGATTCACTGGGTGGCGGTCGCGCGCAGCGCAGGCATCACGATCGACTGGGATGACTTCGCGCAGCTGTCGTCCGTCGTGCCGTTGCTGGCGCGCGTGTATCCCAATGGGGCGGCCGACGTGAACCAGTTCCAGCATGCGGGCGGCCCCGGCTACGTGATCCGTGAGTTGCTCGACGCCGGCCTCATGCACGAAGACGTGTTGACGGTGCGCGCTGGCGGCTTGCGCGAATACACGCGCCTGCCAGCCGAAGACGAGGCGCAGAAGCTCACATGGGCCGACATTGGCGCATCGCGCGACACCGACGTAGTCCGGCCTGCCAGCGATCCATTCAGCGTGACGGGCGGCTTGAAGCTGCTCACGGGCAACCTCGGCCGCAGCGTGATCAAGGTGTCGGCGGTGCCGGATGACCGGCATGTGATCGAAGCGCCCGCGCGGATTTTCAACGCGCAGGAAGAACTGACTGCCGCTTTCAACAACGGCGAGCTCACGCAAGACGTCGTGTGCGTTGTTCGCTGGCAAGGCCCGCAGGCCAACGGCATGCCGGAGCTTCACAAGCTCACGCCGCCACTCGCGGTGCTGCAGGGCAAGGGCCTGCGTGTGGCGCTGGTGACGGACGGCCGCATGAGTGGCGCATCGGGCAAGGTGCCTGCCGCCATTCATGTCTCGCCCGAAGCGGCAGCGGGTGGGCCGCTTGCCAGGCTGCGTGATGGCGACATCGTGCGGGTGGATGCAGTGGCAGGCACGCTGCAGGCGCTGGTGCCGCATGACGAGTGGGCGGCGCGCGAGGTTGCCGTGATGCCGCAAGCGCTTCGTGACGCGAATGGCCGTGGCATGGGACGTGAGCTGTTTTCCTCGTTCCGGCGCAACGCACTGGCCGCAGAACATGGTGCGTGCACATGGCTGTGACACTCACATCGCCGGAGGTGATGAATGATGCGCCGGTGATCCCGGTCATCGTGTTGAACGATGTCACGCATGCGGTGCCGCTGGCGCGCGCGCTGGTCGCCGGAGGCATTCGCATGCTGGAGGTGACGCTGCGCACGCCTGTGGCGCTGGCGTGCATTGAAGTCATCGCACGCGAGGTGCCTGATGCGGTGGCGGGCGCAGGCACTGTGCGCAGCGCGTCAGATGCGCAGGCGGCCGCATTGGCAGGCGCGCGCTTTGCGGTGAGCCCGGGTTACACCCACGCGGTGGGGCGCGCGTGCCGCGAGGCCGGCTTGCCCCTGCTGCCGGGTGTGGCCACGGGCGGCGAGATCATGGCGGCGCAGGAAGACGGCTATAGCGAGCTGAAATTTTTCCCGGCGATGCAGGCAGGTGGGGCCGCCATGCTGCGCGCCTGGCATGGGCCTTTTGGTGATGTGCGCTTTTGCCCGACGGGCGGCGTCACGTTGGCGAACGCGCCAGAGCTGCTGGCGCTGCCGAATGTCGCGTGCGTGGGCGGCTCGTGGCTGACGCCAGCCGATGCCATCGCGCAGGGCGACTGGGCGCGGATCACGCAGCTGGCGCGGCAGGCCACGGCGCTGGTACGCCGTCGTTAAGCCTTCGCTCAGGTACCGTCGCTAAGCCCTGGCTTAGGTGCCGCGGCCGGGCCTCAATCGTCGCGCTGGATCAGCTCGATCTTGTAGCCGTCCGGGTCGGTCACGAAGGCGATCACGGTGGTGCCGCCTTTTACAGGCCCGGCTTCGCGCGTGACGTTGCCGCCGCCGGCCTTGATCTTCTCGCACGCGCCGTACACATCGGCAACGCCCAGCGCGATGTGGCCGTAAGCCGTGCCCAGCTCGTAGCTGTCTACACCATAGTTGTAGGTGAGCTCGATCTCTGCGTGGTCGGGGTTGGTGCCGTAGCCGACAAAGGCCAGCGAATATTTCTGCTCGGGCCGCTCGGTGGTGCGCAGCAGTTTCATGCCGAGCAGGCGGGTGTAGAAGTCGATGGAGCGCTGCAGGTCGCCCACGCGGAGCATGGTATGGAGGAGTCTCATGCGGCGATTATGGGCAGAAGTGCGTGCAAGCGTTGCCGTTGGCATGCAACCCCGGTAAGCTGGCTGGAAAACAAGGCACAGCATGGCGAACGATCAGCGACTCATAGCGCAACTGGCAGCGATCCGCGCTGCCGAACCTGAACTGAAAGCCTTCGCATGCGTGGCCGGTGATGCGCCCGCTGCCGCTGCAGCCGCGCTGGCGGACGGGCCGCTTGCGGGCCGGCTCATTGGCATCAAGGACATCTTCGACACGGCCGATTTGCCCACGCAATATGGAACGCCCATCTACGCAGGCCACCAGAGCGCATCAGACGCAGCCATCGTCGCCGTGATTCGCGCGGCAGGCGGCGTGATCGCCGGCAAGACGGTGACGACCGAGTTCGCGTTTCTTCACCCGGCCGCCACGCGCAACCCGGTGGCGCCTGGATGCACACCGGGCGGGTCGTCGGCAGGGTCCGCCGCCGCAGTCGCCGCGGGCCTGATCGACTTTGCTGTCGGCTCCCAGACAGGCGGTTCCACTGTGCGGCCCGCGTCGTACTGCGGCATTGCCGGCTTCAAACCCACCTTCGGCTTGTTGCCGACACCGGGCATGAAGTGCTTTTCATGGTCGCTCGACACGGTGGGGCTGTTTGCCGAGACAGTTGAAGACGTGAGTGAGTTCGCGCAGGTTGCCAGTGGCGGCCGCATCCCGCCGCCCGAGCAGCGGCCCGCCAACCATTGGCGGGTGGGCATTCCGTCGAACTATCCGTGGGGCGAACTGAGTGCGAGTGCAAGCATGGCCATGGAACGCGGCGTCGAGGCACTGCGCGCCGCCGGTGTGCAGGTGGTGGAATGCGAGATGCCCGCCTGGGTAGGCAGCGCATTCGTTGCGCACGATGCCATCCAGGCCTGGGAGGCCGCACGCTCGCTGAAATTCGAAATGGCCCATCACGAGGCGCAACTCTCGCCGTTGTTGCGCGACTATCTGGCTGCGTGCCTGCGGGTGACGGATGGCGACTATGCGGCGGCGCAGTTTGCCGCGCAGCAAGCCCGCGATGGTTGCCGCCTCTGGATCGACGGAATCGACGTGTTGCTGACCCCGGGCGCGCCCGACGAGCCGCCTGAAGGTTATGCGTCGACAGGTGCTTCCACCTTCAACCGTGCCTTCACGCTGTTGGGCACGCCTGCCTTGAACGTGCCCGGCGCCGTGGGCGTGAACGGCCGGCCCATGGGCGTGCAGGTGATTGCGCCGCCCAGTGAAGATGCCGTGTGCCTTGGTTTTGGCGCGTTGATGCAGGACTTGCTCTTGCGTGTCTGACAGCAGGCGGGGCCCTTACTTCAACTCGAACACCAGGCATGTCGTCGTGCCCTGTGCGTACAGCGTCCCGTCGGGGCCGTAGAGCCGCGCCTCGGCAGTAGCAAGCTGGCGGCCGCAATGGATGACTTTGCCTTCGGCCCGCACACGCGGCGCCTTGTTGCCGATGGCCCGCACAAGATTCACGCCCAGCTCTGCCGTCGTGTAGCCGCGGCCCACCGGCATCATCGTGTGCACGGCGCAGCCAAGCGCTGAATCGAGCAGCGTGGCGTACCAGCCGCCGTGAATGCCACCCATGGGGTTGAGGTGCTCGGGGCTGGGCGTGCCCTGGAACACGGCGCGGCCCTCGCTGACTTCCATCAGCTGGAAGTTCAACGTCCTGGCGATGGGCGGGTAGGGCAGCTCGCCACGCAGCATCGCCTGCATCACTTCAAGGCCGGTCTTTCCGGCGACCTGGTCGGGCCGGGCGACGCCGGGTCCATGTGCCTCGGCTGCGTGCAGGCGCGCTTGCACTTCAGCTTCCTGCGCAAGCCACGCCTGGAGTTCGTCGGGTTTTGTCGTCATTCTGGATGGCCCATTCACTTGTCTGTTTTTACTTGCATATGCAACAGTTGCAGCTACAATAATCAGCATGGACACTGCTGTCAAGCCCCAGGGCTGCACCAACATCAAGCTGCGCCAGCTGATGCGCCGCGTGGCGCAGCACTACGACGCAGAGGTCGGCAAGAGCGGGTTGAAGGGCACGCAGTATTCGCTGCTGTCGTATGTCGTGAAGCTCGGGCCGATCCGCCCCGGCGATCTCGCTCGCGAAATGCGTATCAGCTCATCCACACTCACCCGCAACCTGCGCCCGCTGATCGACGCGGGCTATATCGAGCAGGGCCCCGGTGCTGATGCGCGCAGCCGCCTCGTGAGCGTCACGGCCGCTGGGCGCGACAAGCGCCAGGAGGCGCAGCGTCGCTGGCGTGTTGCACAAGAGGGCCTCAACCAGATGCTGGGGCCGCGCCGCGTGGTGGAGTTGCACGCGCTGCTCGACGAATGCATGGACCTGCTTTCACCCCTTCCTGATGGAGATACCGATGACTGATGCCGCTGCTGACCGCAAGCGCGCCATGTTCTGGCTGGTGCTGCTTGCTGCTGCTGGTACCTTTGCCCTGACCATGGGCACGCGCCAGACGATGGGCCTGTTCATGAGCCCGATGAACACCTCGACGGGCCTGGGCGTCGGCAGCATCAGCCTCGCCTTCGCGTTCGGCCAGCTGTGGTGGGGCCTGACGCAGCCTTTCGCAGGCGCATTTGCCGACAAGATCGGCGCGGGCCGCGTGCTGTTCATAGGCGCTGTGCTGGTGGCGCTGGGCACATTCATCACGCCCTACATGACGACGACGCTCGGCCTCATCTTCTCCATTGGTGTGTTGTCTGCGGGCGGTGCCGGCATGGCGGGGCCGGCGGTGTTGATGGCGGCGACAACGCGCTTGATTCCGCCTGAGCGGCGCGGGTTGGCCACGGGCATCGTCAACGCGGGCGGCTCGTTCGGCCAGTTCATCATGGCGCCGATCGCCGGCTGGCTGATGGTGTCGATGGGCTGGTCGAGCGCGATGCAGGTGCTGGGCCTGGTCGTGCTGTTGTGCCTGCCGGGCGCCTTCCTGCTGCGGGGCAATTCGCTGCAATCGGCGCCCGCGGGCCAGAAGGTCGTGGGCACGGGCGAAGCGATCCGCACGGCGCTGCGCAACCGCAGTTTTCTCTTGCTGGCAGCAGGCTTTTTCGTCTGCGGCTTTCACGTCGCGTTCTTGGCCACGCACCTGCCGGGCGTGATCGCCGCGTGTGGCTTGCCCGTGCAGTACGCCGCGTGGTCGCTGGCGATGCTGGGGCTTTTCAACATTGTCGGCAGCGTGTCCATCGGTTGGGCGGTGGGGCGCTGGCGCATGAAGTCGCTGTTGTCGATGCTCTATGCCGCGCGTGCGCTCGCCGTGCTGGTGTTCCTGCTGTCACCCAAGACGGGGCCCGTGGTGCTCATCTTCGCCGCCGTGATGGGTGTGACGTTTCTCTCCACCGTGCCACCCACAGCCGGGCTCGTTGCCAAGTTTTTCGGCACGGCGAACATGGCGACGCTCTTTGGCATCGTCATGCTCACGCACCAGGTCGGTGGTTTTCTTGGCGCGTACCTGGGTGGCCAGATCTTCCAGGCTACCGGCTCGTACGACTGGGTCTGGTACATCGACATCGTGCTGGCTGTGGGCGCAGCGCTGGTTCACATGCCGATCCAGGAGGCCAAGGTCGTTCGGGGTGCGGCTGCTTAGGTTTGCTGCTGCTGCGCAGCCCGCCAAGAACCACAGCAACCCGCACAACAACAATTTCAGGTGAAAATCAGCCCATGAACCTCCTCAAGCCCGTTGCCATTGCCGCTGCCCTCGCGGCCAGCTTGTTGCTCACCGCGTGCGACAAGACCCCCGACCCCGCAGCCGCCGCTGCCGCCGCCAAGGCCGCACCAGCACCCGTGACCATCGACGCGATCAAGGCCGAGACCACCGGCTTTACCGTCGGCTCGCCAATGAGCGTGCGCACGGTGTATGTGTTCTTCGACGCGCAGTGCCCGCATTGCGCAGCACTGTGGAATTCCGCCAAGCCCTTGAAGAGCCAGACAAAATTTGTCTGGATTCCGGTGGGCGTGATCAACAAGGCGAGCACCACACAAGGCGCGACGATCCTCAGCTCGAAAGACCCGTCGGCCACGATGGAAGAAAACGAGACGTCCATCCTGTCGAAGCAGGGTGGTATCTCCGCCGGCTCGGGCATCGACGACATGGTCGCCAAGGTCGGCAAGAACACAGAGCTGTTCAACAAATTCGGCTTCGAGTCGATTCCCACCGTGGTCGCGCTGCACGCGCAGACTGGCCTGCTGGTGAAGAAGGAAGGCTCGATGCCTACGCCGGAGCTTGCGAACTTCCTGGGCCTGGCCCAGCCCGCGCAATAAGCACGGGCGCCTTCGTGCCGGGCTACACCGGCACGACGTAGTTCAGCGTCATCCGGCCGCCATCGACCACGATGATTTCGCCGGTGACGTAGCTCGATGCGTCGCTGGCGAGATACGCCACTGCATCCGCGATTTCCGAAGGCTCGCCCAGCCGCCGCATCGGCGTGCGGCTCAGGATGCGCTGCTTGGCCTCTTCGCTCGTCAACACGGCCTTGGCAGCCAGCTCCGTTGCAATCGTGCCCGGCGCCACCGCATTCACACGCACACCCTGGTCAGCCAGTGCCAGCGCCATCACGCGCGTGAGCTGGTTGATGCCGCCCTTGCTCACGTTGTAGCTGGAGATCGTCGGGATGGTGAGCATGCCGTTGACCGAGCTCATGTTGATGATGCTGCCGCGCCGCACCTTGGCCATCTCGCGCGCCACGGCCTGGCCCATGAGGAACGAGCCTTTGAGGTTCACGCGCAGCACGGCGTCGAAATCGGCCTCGGTCACTTCCAGAAAATCGGCGGCCTTGAAGATGCCGGCGTTGTTCACCAGCACATCGATCTGGCCGTAGGCTTCGAGCGTGCGTGCGATGACGGCATCGACCTGCGCCTTGTCACCCACATCGCAATGGATGTAGAGCCCGCCGACGTCATCGGCCAGCGCCTGGCCGCGTGCGTCGTCGATGTCCACGATGACGTTTCTGGCGCCTTCGCGTGCGAAGCGCCGCACGCACGCCTCGCCGATGCCTTGCGAGCCACCGGTGGTGATGCAGACGCGGCCCGAGAGGCCGAACGAGACGGTGGAGGAGTTGGTAGAGGAGTTGGCGGGGGAGCTGTTGGCGCTGTTCATGCGCGCATCGTACCCGCCCACGCTGACTTGAATTCGAGCGCCTGCCGCTGGACCTGCGCGGCCGTCATACCGGGCTTGAAGAGCGATGAGCCGATGCCAAATCCGCTGGCACCAGCCGCACGATATTCGGCCATGTTGCGCACGTGGATTCCCCCGACGGGGATCAGTTTCGCCTCAACGAGCAGCACGGCGCGCATCGCCTTGACGGCGGTGGGCGAAATCATCTCGGCAGGGAACAGCTTGAGCGCGTGCGCGCCTGCTGCAAGTGCCGCGAATGCTTCGGTGGGCGTCATCACGCCGGGCACATAAAGCAGGCCCATGCGCGTGGCCTCGGCCGCAACCTCTGCATTGAAATTGGGCGCGACGATGAGTTGGCCGCCAGCGGCGTGAACATCGCGAACCTGCTGCGCATCCAGCACAGTGCCGGCGCCGATCAGCGCATTCGGAAACTGCGACGCGAGGGTGGCGATGCTTTTGAGCGGATCGGGCGAGTTCAGCGGCACTTCGATCAGCCGCCAGCCGCTGGCGACCAGCGCCGTGCCGATGTCTGCGGCTTCAGCAGGCTGCAGGCCGCGCAGGATGGCGACCAGGGGCAAGTCCTGCATGGCCTTGTCGAAGCGTGCGGTGTGATTCATCGCGGTCGTCATTGCGCGTTCTCCAGATGGCGGGCAATTGCGCCAAGACCGCGCCACGTTGCTTCAGAGCCGATGCTGCGCGAGCGCACATCAAGCAGGCTGAGCGCCACTTCATAGCGATGCGTGAGTGCCTCATTCGCGATGATGACCACGGGCCCCGCGTTGGGCGAGAGTTGCAGCGACCGCAGCTCCTCGCCGATCACCAGGCCCGACAGGTAACTCGGCGCGGCGCCGGCATCGAGCTGGCCGAACAGCGAGCGCGTGCGCGTGCTGAAGGCGGCGGCCAGCAGGTTGCCCGTATGCATCGCGTAGTGCACGCCATCGCTGAAGGCGTGTTCGTCCAGCGCGTCTTCGGCTGTTTCGACAGCCATCGTGCGCGCCAGGATGGAATGGCGGCGCAACAGCGCGAAGAATTCGCCCGTCATGAATGTGGAGAAGCGCTCGATGCGGCCATCGCTCACCTGCACCCATTTGCTGTGCGTGCCTGGCAGCACGAGCGTTGCGTCGCTCATGGCAAGTAACGAAAGTGCGCCGAACACCTGCGTCTCTTCGCCGCGCATCACGTCGGGCATGCCGTCGTGCTCGCAGCGCATGCCGGGCACGATGGCGATGCGCCCGGGCTCCACCCACTTGAGGTGGGCGGCAACGTCTGCAAACCCTGCAGGGCAGGCGCAGTAGGGCGCTTCAACCCAGCCTTGCTGGCTGCCCGCCATACCGCACACCAGCACAAGTGCATCGCGGTTGCGCAGCCAGTCGCCGCACACGTCGGCCAGCGCAGCGGGAAAGCCGCCAGGCGGCACCGACAGGATGCCGTTGGGTACGGCTCGCTCTTCGCTGGCGTCGCCTGGGCGGTCGATGCGCGCGACGCGCAGCGACGAGGTGCCCCAATCGACTCCGATCAACATGCGACTCATCCCAGCAATTCCTTCACTTGGCTTGCACGTGGCAGCGGCGCGACGGCGCCGAAGCCCTGCACGGCGATGGCCGCGGCGGCATTGGCATAGTGTGCGGCCTGGAAGATCGAGTCGCCCTCAGCCAGCCGCGCAAGCAGGTTGCCGCAAAAACAGTCGCCAGCACCTGTTGCATCAACCAGTGGCACTCGCCAGCCTGCGATGCGCTCGCGACTGGTGCCGTCGCTGACCAATGCGCCGTCGGCGCCGAGCTTGAGCGCCACGCGCGACGCGCCTGCATCGTGCGCCCAGTCGATGATGGCGTCTGGATCGCATTCGCCGGTGAGCGCCGTGATGTCGTCCAGGCTCGGCAGGAAAACATTGCACAGGCCGATCGCCTTGATGAGTGTTGTGCGCGCCTCGTCGAGCGGCCAGAGTTTGAGGCGCAGGTTCGAGTCGAGTGAAACAACCGTTGTGCTGGTGCGGGCGCAATCCATGGCTGCGAAGACCGTGTCGCGCGCGGTGTGCGAGATCGCCAGCGAAATGCCCGAGACGTGCAGGATTTTCGAATCGCTGATCACGGCGCGCGGCAGCCATTGCGGCGTCATCAGGCTCGCTGCAGAGCCGGCACGCCGGTAGGTGAATTCATGGCCCGCTGCGCCGTGCGTGACGAAGTAGATGCCGGTCGGTGCCGTTGCATCGCGCTCGACTGCGCTCGTGTCCACGCCTTCACGCTGCCACAGCTGCATGAGCGCATCGCCAAAGGTGTCCTGCCCCAGCCGCGTGAGGTAGGCCGTGCGCGCACCCGCGCGGCTGGCGGCGATGGCTGCGTTGCTCGTGTCGCCGCCAAAGCCTTGCAGGTAGTTCGGCTCGCCGGGATGCGTCTGGTTGAACTCCACCATCGCTTCGCCGAGGGCTGTGACGTCGAAGCGGCGGGGCATGCAGGCCTCGCTCATGAGCCTTCCCAGTTTTCGGCGGCGAGGCCGGGCACACGCCGGAACTCGCGCATATTGCGGGTGACCAAGGTCAATCCACGAGCACGCGCCTGGCCTGCGATCAGGACGTCGTATCCGCCTATGGGAGTGCCTTGCAAGGCCAGTCCTGCGCGTACTTCTCCCGCGTTGCGCGCGTCTTCCTGGTCGAAGGGCACAACTTCAAAAGGCAGTGTGTCCACGAGCGCGAGATTGCGGTCGCGGCGCTGGCTCTTGTAGGCGCCGAAGTACAGCTCATGCAGAACGACTGCCGACAGGCCGATCTCGCTGGGCGAGCGCTTGCGTGCGTGCGATGAAACTGCGCCACCTGGGTCGTTCAGCAGCGCGATGACTGCATTGGTGTCGAGCAGGAACAGCATCAACGGAACAGTCCGTCCAGGCCTGGGCGCTCCTGTGGAGCAGGTTGTTCCTCTATAGCCTTCACAAAATCAGCATCTATCTGGCCTGCGAGCGCGTCGAGCCAGGCCCAGTCTTGGGGGATGGGCTCCAGGATGACACCAGCGCCGTGGCGGCGAATGCGCACCTCGTTGCCTTCGAACCGGAATTCCTTGGGCAAGCGCACGGCCTGCGAGCGGCCGGACCAGAAGACTTTGGCGGTATCCATGATGGCACCTCTTGATATGTATCAACAGGATATATCATAGATCGCAATGGCCGTCTCGCGGCGAGGCGCTACTCGAAGTCCAGCAGCACCTTCATCGCCTGTGTCCTGTCCGCGGCGAGTGCAAATGCACGCCCCGCATCACGATAGGGCACCGTCGCAGAGATCAGCGGCTTCACATCGACCAGGCCCTTGTTGAGCAGCTCGACGGCAATGCCGAACTCTTCGTGGAAGCGGAAGGTGCCGCGCAGGTCGAATTCCTTGGCGACGATGGCGTTGATGGGCAGCGTCATCTCGCCGCCTAGCCCCACCTGCACGATGATGCCGCGCGGCGCGAGCGCATCGAAGGCGCCGCGCAGCGCGCGCTCGTTGCCGCTGGCTTCGAACAAGACGTCGAACTGGCCTTTGTCCACGGCGAACTCGGCGAGCGCGTCAGGCTGCAGCGCCATGTTCAGCGCGCGGTCTGCGCCGACTTTCAATGCACTGCGCAAGGGGTAGTCGCCCATGTCCGTCACGACGATGGTTGATGCGCCCGCGCGGCGTGCAGCAACCACCACCAATGCGCCAATCGGCCCGCAGCCCGTGACCAGCACCTTCTTGCCGAGCAGCGGCCCAGCGCGCCGCACGGCATGCAATGCAACGGCGAGCGGCTCGGCCATCGCGCCTTCCTTGTCGCTGACCGAGTTGGCGAGTTTGAAAGCCTGCGCCGCCTCCACCACGATCTCGCGGCGGAACGCGCCCTGTACGTGCGGCATGCGCATGGCGCTGCCGAAGTAGCGCATGTCGAGGCAGTGGTTCTGCAAACCCTGCTGGCAGAAGCGGCACGCGCCGCAGGGCCGGCTCGGGCTGATCGCGATGCGCTCGCCTATTGCGAATCCGTCTGCTTCGCTGCCCACTTCCTCGATGACGCCGGCGACCTCATGCCCCAGCACCATCGGCTCTTTCACGCGCACGGTACCAAAGCCCCCATGCTGGTAGTAGTGCAGGTCAGAGCCGCAGATGCCGCCGTAGCGCACCTTCACGCGTAGCTGGTGCGCGAGCACTTCGGGTGTCACGACATCTTCGACGCGCAGGTCGCCGGCGGAATGGATGACAAGTGCGTCCATGGTGGGTCCGTTATGCCTAGAGTGTTGCCGTCACGCCGCCATCGACGTAGAGGATATGTCCGTTCATGAAGCGCGATGCGTCGCTCGCCAGGAACACGGCAGCGCCCATCAAATCTTCGACGTCGCCCCACCGGCGCGATGGCGTGCGGTTGAGCAGCCAGGCGCTGAACTCGGGGTTGTCCACCAGCGCCTGGTTCAACTCCGTCTTGAAGTAGCCGGGGCCAATGCCGTTGACCTGCAGGCCCTTCGGGCCCCAGTCGATGGCCATGCCTTTGGTCAGCATCTTCACCGCGCCCTTGCTCGCGGTGTACGGCGCGATGCCGGGCCGGCCGAGTTCGCTCTGCACGGAGCAGATGTTGACGATCTTGCCGCGGCCTCGCGCAATCATGTGAAGCGCCACGGCCTTGCCCACGAGGAACACGCTGTCGAGATTCGTGCGCATCAGCTCGTGCCAATGGCCCTCATCGAATTCATGCAGCGGCGCGCGGCGTTGCATGCCGGCGTTGTTCACCAGAATGTCGATCGCGCCGTGGTCCGCTTCAATGGCGGCCACGGCCTGGTTCACCGCTGCGCCGTCGGTCACGTCGAAGCACGACGTGACCACATCAGCGCCTGTCGTACGCAGCTGCGCGGCGACCTGCTCGAGCTTGGCTGCATTGCGCCCGTTCAGCACGACGCGCGCGCCTGCTTGCGCCAGGCCCGTTGCAATCGCGAGCCCGATGCCCGCACTGGAGCCCGTGACGAGTGCCGTGCGCCCGGTGAGCTTGAATTGGTCGAGGACGTTCAATGGTTGTCTCGCGGCACGGCCGAGCCTCGTTTGCCCACCAGGAAGTCAAGGTCCGCACCCTGGTCGGCCTGCAGGACGTGATCGACATACAGGCGCCAGTAGCCTGATTCCATCGGCGGTGCAGGTGCCCTCCATTCGGCGAGGCGCGCCTTCAGCTCTTCATCGCTGATGTCCAGGTGGATCCTGCGGTTGGGCACATCGAGCTCGATCATGTCGCCGTTGCGCACGACAGCGAGTGGCCCGCCCGCTGCGGCCTCTGGCGCGGTATGCAGCACGACGGTGCCGTAAGCCGTGCCGCTCATGCGCGCATCGCTGATACGGACCATGTCGGTGATGCCTTTGCGCAGCACCTTGGGCGGCAGCGGCATGTTGCCCACTTCGGCCATGCCGGGGTAGCCCTTGGGGCCGCAGTTCTTCAGCACCATCACGCAGGTCTCGTCGATGTCGAGGTTCTCGTCATCAATGCGTGTGTGGAAGTCTTCGATGTTTTCGAACACCACGGCGCGGCCTTTGTGGACCATGAGCGCGGGTGTGGCGGCGCTGGGCTTGATCACGGCACCGCGCGGCGCAAGGTTGCCGCGCAGTACGGCGATGCCGGCTTTGTCCTTGAACGGACTGGCCAGCGGCTGGATCACTTCGGTGTTGTAGTTCTGCGCGTCGGCAATGTTCTCGCCCACGGGTTTGCCATTGGCCGTGATTGCACCCAGATGCAGATGCTGCGCGATCTCCTTCATCACGACAGGCAAGCCGCCCGCGTAGCAGAAGTCTTCCATCAGGTGCTTGCCGGAAGGCTGCAGGTTGACCAGGCACGGCAGCTCGCTCGCGAGCCGGTCGAAGTCTTCAATGGCGAGCTCGACGCCGATGCGCCGCGCAATCGCAATCAGGTGAATGACTGCGTTGGTCGAGCCGCCGATCGCGGCGAGCGTCTTGATCGCATTCTCGAAGGCCTCGCGCGTGAGGATTTTGGAGAGCGTCAGGTCTTCATGAACCATGTCGACGATGCGCCGGCCCGCGTTGCGCGCCAGCACATTGCGCCTGCCATCGACAGCGGGGTAGGCGGCATTGCCCGGCAAGCCGATGCCCAGCGCTTCGACCATGCTGGCCATCGTGGAGGCCGTGCCCATCGTCATGCAATGGCCGTGGCTGCGATGCATGCAGCTTTCTGCCTCGAAGAAGTCCTGCAGTTTGAGTGTGCCGGCGCGCACCTGCTCGCTCATGCTCCACACGCCCGTGCCGGAGCCGAGTTCCTGGCCGCGCCACTTGCCGTTGAGCATTGGGCCGCCCGACACGCCGATGGTCGGCAGGTCGACGCTCGATGCGCCCATCACGAGCGAAGGCGTGGTCTTGTCGCAGCCCATCAATAGCACGACGCCGTCAACCGGATTGCCGCGAATGCTCTCTTCAACATCCATGCTGGCCAGGTTGCGGTAGAGCATGGCCGTGGGGCGCAGCAGCGTCTCGCCGAGCGACATCACCGGGAATTCGAGCGGAAATCCGCCGGCCTCGTACACGCCGATCTTCACTTGCTCGGCCAGCGTGCGGAAGTGCGAGTTGCACGGCGTGAGCTCGCTGAAGGTGTTGCAGATGCCAATGACGGGGCGGCCGTCGAACTGGTCGTGCGGCACGCCCTTGCCCTTGACCCAGCTGCGATAGGCGAAGCCGTCGCGGTCCTGGCGGCCGAACCATTGCTGGCTGCGCAGTTCATGGGGCTGTTTGCGGGGTTTGTTCTGCATCAGTCTCTTTCGAAGATCAGGGGTTGTCGCGCACGTCCAGGATCGCTTTAAACATATTATGGTACGACCATTGGCGCCGGATATTTTGCTGGCTTCTAGGGTTTCCCCGAGCAGTGCAGGTGACGTTGTCTTTCATCATATGAATAGTCAAACGACGCGTCCAGACCTAGGAGACATTGCAATGAGACAAAGGATTCTTTTCACCGCGGCGGCATTCGCTGCGGCCGCGCTCTTCGGCGGTCCTGCCGCCGCACAGGAAAAGCTCACCGTCTGGTGGGTCAAGGGCTTCTACAAGGCCGAAGACGACGCCCTGTTTGCCGCCATCAAGAAGTACGAGGCGAAGAACAAGAACGTCAAGATCGAGCTGTCGCAGTACCCGATCCAGGACATGATTCCCAAGACGGTGGCTGCGCTCGATTCGGGCAACCCGCCTGATGTGGCTTATGCCGACGTGTATGACTTCCAGGTCACGGCCAAGTGGGCCTACGACGGCAAGCTCGAAGACATCTCCAGCGTGATCGACCCGCTGCGCGCGAGCTTCGAGCCGCACGCGCTGTCGACGACCTTCCTGTACAACGACCAGGCCAAGAACCGCGCGTATTACGCCTTCCCGCTCAAGCAGCAGACGATGCACATCGAGTACTGGAAGGACATGCTGGCCGACGCGGGCTTCAAGGAAAGCGACATCCCGAAAGACTGGAAGGGCTACTGGAGCTTCTGGTGCGACAAGGTGCAGCCCGCCTATCGCCAAAAGAGCGGCACGCGCGCCTTCGGCATCGGCCAGCCGCTGGGTGTGGATTCGAGCGATTCGTTCTACTCGTTCCTCACGTTCATGGATGCCTACAACGTCAAGCTCGTGAACGACTCAGGCAAGCTTCTGGTTGATGACCCTGCAGTGAAGGCAGGCCTTGTCAGCGCGCTGAGCGATTACACCGCGGTGTACAGCAAGGGCTGCTCGCCACCGTCGTCCACCAGCTGGAAGGACCCGGACAACAACGTCGCGTTCCACAACAAGACGACCGTGATGACGCATAACGCGACCATCTCGATTGCCGCGAAGTGGCTTGACGACATGAACAACGCAGCGCTGACCGAGCCGCAACGCGCGCAGGCCAAGAAGAACTACACCGAGCTGATTGCCACCGCAGGCTTCCCGATGAAGCCGGACGGCACGAAGATGATTTACCGCGCTGCGGTCAAGACCGGTGTTGTGTTCAAGGATGCGAAGAACAAGGCGCGCGCCAAGGACTTCCTGCAGTTCCTGCTGAGGGAAGAAAACCTCACGCCCTATGTGGAAGGCTCGCTCGGACGCTGGTTCCCGGTGACCAAGAACGCGCAGCAAAGCGCCTTCTGGAAGGCCGACAACCACAGGCTCGCGGTGTACAACCAGTTCATGAATGGCACCACGCCGTTCGAATTCACCAAGAACTACAAGTTCACGGTGTTGAACAACGAGAACGTCTGGGCCAAGGCGGCCAACCGCGTGCTCAACGAGAAGATCCCCGTTGACAAGGCTGTGGACGAGATGATCGCCCGCATCAAGGAAGTCGCGCGCTGATGCGCTGAGCCCATAGCAACACACCTTCGCGAAGTTTCAGCAGCACACCATGTCCCAGGCCGCAGCCCTGCCGATCGAAGATGCGCCTGCCAACAGGCCCAGCCGCTCGTGGGAGTTCTGGGGCCGGGTCATGGTGGTGCCGTACCTGCTGATCTTCGCGATCTTTGTTGTCTATCCGGTCGGCTATGGGCTGTGGCTGGCCCGCCACCCCGAGAGCTACGTCAAGCTCTTTGCCGACCCGATCTTTTTCCGCACGGCGATCAACACCGTCGTGTTCCTTGTGGTGGCCATCAATATCAAGATGGTCATTGCGATGGTGCTGTCCGGCTTTTTCATGCAGACGCGCTGGTGGATCAAGGCGATGTCGGTGCTGTTCATCATTCCGTGGGCCGTGCCGTCGATCCCGACGATCCTCTCGGTGCGGTTCATGCTCAACCCCGAGTGGGGCGTGATCAACACGCTGATCTACAAGCTCACAGGTCTTGATGGCCCCAACTGGCTGAACGACCCGACGCTGGCGCTGTCTTTCTCGATGCTGATGCACGTGTGGAAGTCGCTGCCGTTCTGGACGCTGATCCTGATTGCGGGCCGCATGTCGATTCCCGCCGAACAATACGAAGCCGCTTCGGTCGATGGCGCCACCACCTGGCAGAAATTCAAGTTCATCACCTGGCCGTCGATGCGCACGCTGTACCTCACGTCAACGATTCTCTCGATGATCTGGACGCTGGGCGACTTCAACAGCGTGTACCTGCTCACCGGTGGCGGCCCCGCTGACCTCACGCACGTGCTCGCCACACTGGGCATCCGCTACCTGCGGCTGGACCAGGTCGACCTGGCGATGGCATCGATCGTGGTGGCACTGCCGCTGGTGCTGCCGCTCGTCTATTTCATGATGAAGCGCCTGTCCAAGTGAAGCACGCACGCAATGAGTAAGAAGATCACCTGGCGCATGGTGTCCACGGAAGCAAAGCTGCTTCTGATCGGCATTCCGTTGTTCTTCTGGACGATGATCCCGATCTATCACCTGTTTCTCTTCTCGATTTCATCGAAGGACTCGGCAACGTCGGGGCGGCTCTGGCCCAAGGACCCAACGCTGCAGAATTTCGACTTCGTCTTCCACCAGAAGCACTTCTATCTCGATCATTTCTGGCAGCAGATGTGGAACTCGGTGGTGATCGCAGTCGCCGTTTCGGTCATCACGTTGTTCATCGCGACAACCGCCGCATTCGCGATCAGCCGCTTGAAAGTGAGCTTTGGCCGCACGGTGATGAACCTGGCGCTGTTCACGTATTTCATTCCGGCTGCTTTTCTCGCGGTGCCGATGTACAAGGCCATGGGCAACTATGGGCTGTTGAACAACCAGTGGGCGCTGATCCTGGCCATGGTGACGATTGCGTCGCCGTACTGCATCTGGGTGTTGAAGCAGGCGTCGGACAAGCTTCCCTTTGAGCTTGATGAAGCCGCGCGTATGGATGGTGCGACGGCATTGCAGCTGTTCCGCCTGGTGTATGTGCCGTTGATGGTGCCGTCGCTGGTGGCCGTCGGCACGTATTCGCTGCTGCTGGCCTGGAACGAATATCTCTATGCGTTCTTGCTGCTGTCGCATGACAAGCAAGTCACGCTGGCTGTGGCGCTGGGCAATTTCCTCTCGGCGGACGACTCGCCCTGGGAACTGCTGATGACGACGGGCCTGATCTACGCATTGCCTCCAGCGGCGATTTACTACGCCTTCAAGCGCTACATGGTGTCCGGCCTCACGGCGGGCGCCGTGAAATCATGACCCACCCCCGAAGCGCCTTCGGCGCCTCCCCCTCAAGGGGGCGCCGCCAGTGGCCCGGCAAAGCCGGTTCCACGGCGGCCCCGCAATAGGCATTAAAAAAGATGGCAACTGTTTCGTTTCGAGCAGTCGAAAAGAGTTTCGGCAAGTTCAAGATCATTCACGGCATCAGCTTCGACATCGCCGACGGCGAATTTGTCGTGCTGGTGGGGCCGTCGGGCTGCGGCAAGTCCACCTTGCTGCGCATGCTCGCCGGTCTTGAAGACATAGGTGCAGGCGAGATCGCGATCGACGGCCGCGTGGTCAACGATATCGATTCGAAAGATCGCGATATCGCGATGGTGTTCCAGAGCTATGCGCTGTATCCGCACATGACGGTGCGTGACAACCTGGGTTTTTCGCTGCGCCTGCGCAAGGCCGATCCGGCGCTCATCGATCAGCGTGTGGTGGATGCCGCACGCATCCTGAATCTCGACGCGCTGCTCGACCGCTTTCCGCGCGAGTTGTCGGGCGGCCAGCGCCAGCGTGTTGCGATGGGCCGGGCGATTGTCCGCGACCCGAAGGTCTTTCTCTTCGACGAGCCGCTGTCCAACCTCGACGCCAAGCTGCGCGTGGCGATGCGCGCCGAAATCAAGGCGCTGCACCAGCGGTTGAAAACCACCACGGTATACGTCACGCACGACCAGATCGAGGCGATGACCATGGCGGACCGCATAGTCGTCATGCACGACGGCATCATCGAGCAGATCGGCACGCCGCTGGAGCTGTATGACCGGCCGGGTAACCTGTTCGTCGCGCAGTTCATCGGTTCGCCGTCAATGAATGTGGTGGAGGGCACGCTGCGAAGCGGGGGTGGCGCTTCGTGGGTCGAGGCGCTGGGCCGCAAATGGCCTGCTGTCCCCAATCCAGGCGGCACCGATGGCATGGCAGTTCACTATGGCGTGCGGCCCAGCGATATCGTGCCCACCGCAAGCGGCCAGGGCATCGAGGCGACAGTCGTCGTCGTCGAGCCTACCGGCGCTGAGACCGAATTGCTGGTGGACGTCGGCGGCCAGCAGATGATCGTGGTGATTCATGGCCGCACGTCGGCGCAGCCGGGTGACCGCATCGGCCTGCAGATCGACCCTGTGTCCGCTCACCTGTTCGCTTCGTCGGACGGCCGTCGCCTGCAGTGAAGAACGTCCACGGCAACACACTCGACCATCTTGGGGAAGCGATCGTCGCCGGTCGGTATGGCGAGAGCGCGCCCATGCCGCCTGAGCCAAAGCTGTGCGAGGAACTGGGTGTCAGCCGCACGGTGATCCGTGAGGCTGTGAAGTCACTGGTGGCGAAAGGGCTCGTGAGCACGGGGCCCAAGGTCGGCACACGTGTGCTTCCCCCCGCCGACTGGAACTGGTTCGACCCCGATGTGATCCTGTGGCAGGCCCGATCCGGCCTCACGCCCGAATTTCTTCGCGACTTGCTCGACCTGCGGCGTGTGATGGAGCCTGCCGCTGTGCGCATGGCCGCCGAGCGCGCCACGCCCCGCGACATCGAACAGATCGAGGCCGCCTACCAGGGCATGCGCCGGGCCATCGAAGAGGGCGGTGACTACGTCACGTACGACTTGCGTTTCCATCAGGGGCTGCTGGCCGCCTGCCACAACCGCATGGTCGTGCAGATGAGCAAGGCGCTGTCTGCCTTGCTGCGCACGAGCTTCGAGATATCGACATCGCGAAAAGGCGGCCCGCGAGACTCGCTGCCGCTGCACCGCGCGGTGCTCGACGCGATCATCGCGCGCAATCCCGGCAAGGCTGAGAAAGCGATCCTGGTCCTGATCGACGGTGCCAACAAGGACATCGAGCATGTGCTGTCTACCAGGCGCAAGCTGCCGCGGCTCAACCGGCCCGCGTCGCCGCTGAAAGCCGCCTGAGCCTTGTGAGCGCCGCGCCTTGTCGGCCGCAACGGCGCGGACGTGGCAATGCGGCGATGCAGCAATGCAGCAATCACAAACCTGAAACTTCCCGGCGCACGTACGTAAATTTCGCAAGCGTCTGGCTCTTCTGTGCGCTTAGAATTTGTCTATACAAGATCCGCGCTCCGGTGAAGGCATGGGGGACGCGGACAGCAAGGGTGGCATCGCTGCCCGCACTTATGCGACTGTTGGAGTGTTGTATCCGTGACGGAATCTCCAGGAAGGACAGGCGTCGATCGCCGTAATGCTCTCGATGATCCGGGACAGTGGCTGAAGTCCACGCCCCTGCTCGATCTCGAGGACCCCAAATTGCGCCTGCGCGCGCATGCGCTCACCCAGCTTTGCAAGAACGACCGCGAAAAGGCGATGGCCATCTACGGCTTCGTCAAGCGCATGCCCTTTCACAAGCCGATCAAGATCCGCCTGCGCACCGCGCGCGAAGTGATCGACGCCGGCCGCGGTGATGCAGAAGACAAGTGCACGGCGCTCATCGCCCTGCTGCGCGCCAGCGACATTCCCGCGCGCATCCGCTACATCGAACTGCGCGGCGAGATCCTGCGCGGGCTCACCTCGGGTGTTGCCTCAGCCGTTCGCTCTGTCGCCGAGATCTGGCTGAACGACAGGTGGAACTCCACCGACACCTATATTTTTGATGCCGCCTACATGGCCGCAGCGCGCGAGCGGCTGAAGAAGGCGGGCTGGGACTGGGGCTACGGCATTCACCGCGAAGGCAACATGATCTGGCCCGGCGCGGGCGACGCGTGGCTGGGCGGCATGCCGACCGATCGCGACCCGATGGTCATGAGCGACATGGGGGTCTACAACGACCCGATGGAACTGCTCGATTCCGCCATCTGGCGCGCCTCGTATCCGCGCCTGGCGCGCTCGGTGCAATGGAACGTGCTCGCTCCCATGATGGAGCGGGTGGTTCGCGAATTGCGCGAGGAGGCGTTGGCGCCCGTGCCCGCGCCGCGGGCTTCACGCCCGCATCGATCCGGACAGTAAAACCTGTTTGCCTGTGTCGCGCGGCACGTGTGTAAGCAACGCATGGGCCACATCGGCAGCCGCAATCGACTTGTAGTTGTCGGGGATGAGCGGTGCGAGGATGCGGCTGAGGCGCATGGCCAGCTTTTCGCCGCCGCGCAGTGGCTGGCCGAGCGCCTCGCGGTCACCCGCCAGGAAGGATGGCCGTGCAATCACCAGCGTGGCGAACCCCATCGCAGACAGCGCCTCCTCGGTTTCGCCCTTGACCCGGTTGTAGAAGATGCGTGAGTGCTTGTCAGCGCCCATCGCGCTCACGACGCCCAGGCGTGTCGCACCCGCAGCCCTGGCAGCCTGTGCCACCGCCACGACGGCATCGTGATCAACAGCGCGGAAAGCCGCCTCACTGCCTGCGACCTTGATGGTGGTGCCCAAAGCAATGAAGGCTTCGCTCGCGCGGGGCAGCGCGGGCAAAGCCTTCAAAAAATCAACCCGGTGCTGCGTGAGCTTGGCGTGGGTCAGGGGTAACTCGCGGCGGCCCACGGAATGGACCGCCACCACCGAGTTATCGGCCAAAAGTCCTTGCAGGATTTCCCGGCCCACGAGGCCCGAAGCCCCCGCCACCAGAACGGTTCGACCTTCCGCCGCCGCCACCGCCGCCGTTGCGTCGGCCGCGCCCGCCCATGCTGTCGACGCTGGTGCGAAGGGGGTCGGGTTGTCCATCGGTGTGCCTCACGGTTGCGTCACGTTGTACGAACGGACTCGAGATATTGTGCGCGCCATCGCGGGGCTGGTCTTCAAGATCGCGGCGCGGGGGGCGGTTGGCGCCATTGCCATTGCCATTGCCGTACCCGTTGCCGCCACCATTGCCACCGTTACCGGCATTGCGGCTTTGCTGCGGACGCGGGCCCTGGGCGCGCTGGCCCTGCGGTTGCTGTGCGCCATTGCGTGCGCCATTTTGCGGGCCGCCGCGCGAGCGGGCGCCGTTGCCTTCGGTCTTGCCAGCGCCATTGCGCTGGCCGCCACGGCCGCCGCCGCCATCAGCGGCCTTGTTGTCGCGGATGCGCGTCATCATTTCCTGGCGTGCGGCCTTGGCAGCGGCCTGCATCACGTCGCGGCCCGGCGGCTTGCCGGCGCCGCCCCAGATCGTCTGGCGGCCCATGGCGATCGGCTCGGCGCGCTCGCCCGGCTCAGGCTGGAAGCCCTCGATGACCTGCGCGGGGATGCGTTGCTTGGTGAAGCGCTCGATCTCGGCCATGAAGCCCTCTTCGTCCAGGCAGACGAAGCTCACCGCCGCGCCTTCGTTGCCGGCGCGGCCCGTGCGGCCGATGCGGTGCACGTAATCTTCAGGGACGTTCGGGATTTCGTAGTTCACGACGTGCGGCAGCTCGTCGATGTCGATACCGCGGGCGGCGATGTCGGTGGCCACCAGCGCGCGGATGTCGCCGCTCTTGAAGCCGCCCAGCGCCTGCGTGCGCGCCGACTGGCTCTTGTTGCCGTGCAGCGCCATCGCGTTGATGCCGTTCTTGGTCAGGAATTCGGCCACGTTGTTCGCGCCGAACTTGGTGCGCGTGAACACCAGCACCTGGCTCCAGTTGTGCTCATTGATGATGTGGGCGAGCAGCTGCTTCTTCTTGCCGCGGCTGACCGGATGCTGAGTCTGCGTGATGCGTTGCACAGTGGTGTTGCGCGGCGTGACCTGGATGCTTTGCGGATTGCGCAACAGTTTGTCAGCGAGGTCGCGAATTTCATCGCTGAACGTGGCCGAGAACAACAGGCTCTGTTTTTCACTCGGCATGAGCGCGAGGATCTTCTTCACATCGGGCAAGAAGCCCATGTCGAGCATGCGGTCGGCTTCGTCGAGGATGAGGATTTCGACGGTCGACAGGTCCAGGAAGCCCTGCTGCTGCAGGTCGAGCAGGCGGCCCGGTGTGGCCACCACGATGTCGACGCCGGCCTTGAGCTTGGCGGCCTGCGGATTCATGCCGACGCCGCCGAAGATCACGGTGGACGTGAGGTTCAGGTACTTGCCATAGGTGCGGATGGACTCTTCCACCTGGGCGGCGAGTTCACGCGTGGGCGTGAGCACGAGGGCGGCGATGCCGTCCTTGCCGAATCGGTTGGTCTTGCTTTGGCCCTTGCTGAGCTTGTGCAGCATGGGCAGGGTGAAGGCGGCTGTCTTGCCGGTGCCCGTCTGGGCGCCGCCGAGAAGGTCGTGGCCTTCGAGCACGGCGGGAATCGCCTGGGCCTGGATGGGGGTGGGGGTTTCGTAGCCTTGCTCGTGCACGGCTTTGAGGATGGCGGGAGCCAGGTTCAGTTCGTCAAAAGTCATTCGAAGGGGCGCCGTCCTTGGCGCTTGGGAATCGGCCTGTACGGTGCAGCGCACCGAGCCAGTCAAAGGCAGATGGAGGTCTTAAGGTTTGGGAGCAGCGGGCCTGCAATGAGGCTGCGTGGTCCCCAGCGAGACGCTGAGGTTGCGGGCAACTGGAGTCCGCAACGAGCCGATTGTCTCATGAATCAGTGGGGTGCCCTGCCGCTGCCTCATTCGCGGGGGTTGTATGAACCGCCACGGCTGGGTACGCTTGGCAAAACTCTGTAAACAATGAGCTCTGCCGACCGATAATCAGCGGGTCCCACAGGAAATCAATGGCCAATTTGCTGAAGCTTCGTCTCGGCGTTTCAGACGACCCCACAGCCTTCCAGCCGTCCCTCAACGACTGCCTGGATGCCATGCTGCAGCAGGCTGACATGCTCGTCTCCGACATGCTGGGCGGCCTCGTCGCAGCGGTGTCGCCCAATAGCCCGCGCCGTATCGCCAGCTTCCAGCAGCCAAGCACCAAGCTTGCCATCCAGAGCCTGGCTGTCAACACCAAACAAGTCTGCGCGACCTACAAGCGTGAACTCACCCGCCTGGTCTACGAGGGCGGCGGCAAAGAGCAGGTCAATGCTGAGCTGCTTCGCTTCGAAGACCTGCGCCTGTTCGAGGATTCCGAGCTCGACCAGAGCATTGAAGTTGCTCGCGCCCAACAGGAGGTGTCCAGCGCCGTCGACGACGTTTTGCCGGCGCTCGATGCACTGATGAGCACACTACTGGGCTGGCGCACCATCCAGCCAGGGTTGAACCCGCTGCGCCCGGATGTGTTCGTTCGCGCGCTGCAGTCCACGCTTGCAGAGCATGTGCCGGAAGACCACGTGCGTGAAGTGCTGATCGCCCCCGCAGCGGGGCTGTTGGGCACGAACCTGCGGCGTCTCTACAAGGAACTCGCGGAGTGGCTTCGCTCGTCTGGTGTGGAGCCGGCGGTTCCGGTGGGCGGGCGCATCAACAAAGGCTCGGGTGCAAGCGGTGCACCAGTCGTCGATTCGATGGCCAAGACGCTGCTCACGCTTGACAGGCTGCGCAAGCTGCTGGCAGGCGACTTCGATGCCAACCCCACGGGCCAGCGCGATTTCCTGCACACCATGCCCGCCTCGATGTCGATGCTGCAGGACATGAAGCAGGTCGACGTGCTGGTGCAAAAGCTTGAGAAGCGGCCGAAGGCGCCGCCACCTCCGCCCGTTGACATGCTGGTCGAGGCCGAGGCGCCCAAGCAGGCAGGTCCGCGCCTGGGGCACCAGCTCGGCGAGGAAGTGGTGCGGCTGATGTTCGACAACCTCTCGCTCGACAAGCGACTGCTGCCGCAGTTCAAGGGCCAGCTGAAGTCCATCGAGCCAGCCGTGCTCAAGCTCGCAGAAGGCGACTCGCGCTTTTTCAGCGACCGCACGCATCCGGCGCGGCAGTTTCTCGATCGGATCACGCAGCGCAGCCTGGCTTTCTCTGAAGAAAAAGACCCGGGCTGGGCACGCTTTCTCTCGACAGTCGAAGACGCGACCGCATGGCTGACCAGCAAGGAAGTGGATGCCGAAACGTTCGGCGAGCTGCTTGACCACTTGCAGGAGCAATGGACGGAGCACGATCAGTTCGTCAAGCAGCGGCGCGAAGAAGCCGCGCGCGCCTTGCTGCATGCCGAGCAGCGCAACCTGCTCGCGCAAAAGCTCGCGACCGAGTTCACGCTGCAGTTCGGCGAGCTGGAAGTGCCCGATTTCGTGGCCGACTTCCTGCGCAACTCGTGGGCGCAGGTGGTGGCCGAGGCACAGCTGAGTTGTGCCGATGGCTCTGACGACCCGTATGGCTATCGCGCCCTGGTGGACGACCTGACGTGGAGCGTGCAACGCAGCACTGCCACACGCGGCCGCGCTCGGCGCCTGGTGCAGATGATTCCGGGCCTGCTCGCCAAGTTGCGCGAAGGTCTCGACCGCATTGACTACCCGCCGGAACTCACGGCGCGGTTCTTCAACAACCTCATCGTCATCCACCGTGCAGCCGTGCACGAAGGGCGCGACAAGGTGTCGCAGGCTGCAGCCGAGGCGGTCGAGGCGGAAGAGTCGGATTTCAACCAGAACCTCGCCGCCGTGAACGAGCTCTGGCTGGACCACCAGGAATCGCAAGACTCAGGCTTTATCGACAGCGACGCCCTCACCACCGAGCACGTGGCCAGCCCTGAAGCCGTGCTCGACGAGCCGCCCGCGCTGGTGCGCACGGGCGAGCTGCGAACGGGCACGTGGGTCGAGCTGCTCGTGAAGAACGAGTGGGTCCGCGCGCAGCTCACGTGGGCCAGCCCGCATGGCACGCTGTTCATGTTCACATCGCTGCAAGGCACGGCGCATTCCATGTCGCGCCGCACGATGGATCGCCTGCGCACGCAAGGTGCGATCAAGATCATTGCTGACCGCAATGTGATCGACGAGGCACTCGACAAGGTCGCCAAGGCCGCGTTGAAGAACAGCCTGAAGTCTGGTCCCGAGCCAAAGTAGGCATTTAGTGGGACGGGGCGCCAGCGCCTCTTGAGATTTGCACCGCAGCAGCGGGAACGATTCGCTTTCGCGGGTTACTCATTTCACATCGAGTAACCACCGAAAGACGCAAATGATCCATCAGCCTGATCGCGGCGCAAGCGCTGCTGATGACGACAAATTCGGAGTTGATGCGGACGGCATTCCACACGCCTACCGTCGTGCAGTGACTGATTTTGCTGGCGCACTTGGCCTTGACGCCGAGGCGTTGATGGCAGGCGGCAGGCTCGATAGTGGCGGCCTTGGCTTCTGGTTGCTGCATCACGGTGCACGCGACCCGCGCGCGATGACTGTGTTCGTTGACGTCGGCGAGCTGCCTGACGATCCTGCCCAGCAACTCGCCATCCTGCGTGAGTTGCTCGAGAAGAACGTGACCACCCCCGGTGCGGTTGCTGGCTACTACGGCGTGGTCCCAGGAACATCGAACTGTGTGTTGTGCACACGCCTGAGTTTTGAAAACGTCGAGTCGGAAGGCGATGCGCTCGGCACGTTGATGGCAACGCTGATCAGTGGCGTGGACAAGACCCGCGAAGTGCTTCAGCTGGTGCTGGACGAGATGGTCAAACGTTCGGCCGACGCGCCCCTCGAACGGGTATGAAGTCGCCGACACGACGCAGGTTTAACGCCATGTCTCCCCTAAGGCCCACCACCACGACGTCCACGACGTCCACCACGAGCACGACGCCCGGCCCACACACCGCCACCACGCCGGCCACCACGCCGGCCACCACGAGTTCAGGCACGACGGCGGCCACGTCCGCAGCTGCCTCGGCGACCACTTCAACGACTACATCAACGACTACATCAACGACCGCCACCACCCCGACGGCGGTCCCTGCAACGGCAGGTGAGAGAGCGTGGGTTGTTATTCATACTGCCGCGTTCGCAGGCACCGGCACGGTCCTCGGATTTTCGATGCGTCCGCTGCTGATGAACATGTGCATCAAGACGGCGGCGCAGTTCCTGGGCGACGATCCTGCCCATCCGGGCCCGCTGGCCATTGCGCTCGGCACTGCCGTCTCCGAGGGGCTCGTGGCGCCCGGTGTGCTCGGCCTCGGTGCCACTGTCGCCGAGGCCGCAGGCCGGCTCATGAAGCGCACGTGGACATCCGCCGATGTGGTCGGGCCGAAAAGCCCTGACTTCGCGCCAGATCTCGCGAGCCACATCGGCACAGCTTTCACGATCATGTCGTTCGCTCTGGCCTACCAGGCCGCGATGGGCGAGGCTCGTATTACGGCTGAGCAGGTTTTCGTCCCGGCGGCAATTGGCGGCGGTGCGACAGGGGCTGTTGCCGTCGGCACCGCTTTGCTCGGGCCCGAGTTGCGTGCCGCGCGTGCGTGGCTACGGGGCACACCGCTGCAGGGCAACCACAATCTGGTCATCCAGGGGCCGCAGCAGACGGGCCACTGCGGCGCCCGGCTTTGCGCGCGCCTGCGCAGCGCGAGCACGGGTCTTGGCGACTACGCAGCAGCCCGCGTCCGCGCAGCTGCCGAGATGAATCGCGAGCTTGTCCTGGGCATCCTCCCGGTGATCGAGGCTCAGATGATTCTGAATGTCATGCAGCCCCACCTTGATCCGGCGCAGGAGAACCTGCTGGGGCTTCAGGACATGGAAGGCATGACGGCGCATGAGCAGTTCGCGCTGTTGTCCGCGAGCCTGACCATGATTGTCCACATGAAGCGCGTCGAGGGATGGACGAATCAGTTGTTCGGCGGGCCGGTGCCCAAAGCGGATATGCAAAAGATGACGGTGCCGCACTTGCTGACAAGCTGCGGCGCTGCGGTGGTCAACTTGGCGATCACCTGTATTTCTGGCTACCTTGCACGTGAGGCGGTGCTTTGGGGCGAGGGCGCATCCATCGCGGGTGCCGCTGGGGACGCCGAGTACGGATTCGATGGTGGCGTCCATGAACTCGACCTCATCGCCGGGCTGATGATTGGTGCGCTCGCACTTCGTGCGATTGGCAGCGGCCCGATTGGCGATGCATTTCGCCGCAGCGAGATGGCGGGCAGCCTAATCACTGGCATTGGTGCCGGCGTGCTCACCACGGTGCCTGGCGCCGGCTCGATGGCTGCGGGCCTGGCCTTGTCGTCCGGGGCGCACGCGTTGGCGCAACCACCGTACGAACGGCCCGATGTACGCACCCCTGCTGGCCGCGACCGCTGGCGCGCGACGGGCATCCACGGCTTCACCGGCAAGGTGGGGCACCTGGTTGTGGACACGCTCGGCGCGCTCGGCACTGGTTTGGCGAGAGGGCTGGGTTGCCTGAAACTCAGGCAGCCTCTGAAGCAAGCACAAGCGCATGCGGACCATGGCGGCGCGGCGACCAACAACGCCACGCCTCAAACCCCAGACCTCGAAAACCAGCGGCAGGACCTGCCCGAGATCGAGCTGGTGCACCACCTCTGGCGCGACGGAGTGGAAGATAACAGCCCGAGTAAAGCTCATGAGCGCGAGCGCATTGTTGGACTCTATACGCCGGAAGAGGCCAATCGAATCTCCGCCGAAAGAGAAACAAAGTTCGACATGGTGCTTCCAACTGATTTGGCTGAGTGGGGACTTGAACCGTCAGCGCTCGGCATGATGATGGAAAGGCGCCCCAACACGAACGTCAACCTTACCCCCATGACTGCCGGCCGCCCGGTCACCGCATCTAGCCTGACGACGGGAACTTCATCTTCGACTACTTCCTCATCGAGTTCCTCATCTAGTTCGACTGGGTCGGCAACGGTGGCGTCAACTTCGAAGCTACGAGTGGAATTGCCAAAATCCCCGTCAACGGTGTTGCGACCGGTGCAAGACCTGGCATCACCGACATCGCCTCAATCGCCGACATCGCCGACATCGCCGACATCGTCCCTGCCGCTCATGTCGCCTGCGCAGCTGCGAACTCCGCTGCGGAATCAACAAACGCCACTTGTGATCAGAACACCGTCGTCACCACGCGGAGGCGCCGGCAAGCCGCGATAATGGGCGCTTCCTCAGCGCAACCAGAATCACACCTTGGCTCAATACGTCTTTACCATGAACCGCGTCGGCAAGATCGTGCCGCCGAAGCGGCAGATCCTCAAGGACATCTCGCTGTCCTTCTTCCCCGGCGCCAAGATCGGCATGTTGGGCCTCAACGGCTCGGGCAAGTCCACCTTGCTCAAGATCATGGCCGGGGTCGACAAGGAATACGAGGGCGAGGCCACGCCCATGCCCGGCCTGAACATCGGCTACCTGCCGCAGGAGCCCAAGCTCAACCCGGACCACACCGTCCGCGAGAGCGTGGAAGAGGCGATGGGCGAGGTGTTTGCGGCCAAGGCCAAGCTCGAAGAGGTCTATGCCGCTTACGCCGAGCCAGACGCCGACTTCGATGCACTCGCTGCCGAACAGGCGCGGCTCGAAGCGATCATCGCCACCTCTGGCACTGATTCCGAACACCAGCTTGAAATCGCCGCCGATGCGCTGCGCCTGCCTCCGTGGGACGCGCAGATCGGCGTGCTGTCGGGCGGTGAAAAGCGCCGCGTGGCGCTGTGCCGCCTGCTGCTGTCCAAGCCCGACATGCTGCTGCTCGACGAGCCGACCAACCACCTGGACGCCGAATCGGTGGAGTGGCTCGAAGTATTCCTCACACGCTTTTCCGGCACCGTGGTGGCCATCACCCACGACCGCTACTTCCTCGACAACGCCGCTGAGTGGATTCTTGAACTCGACCGGGGCAACGGCATTCCCTGGAAGGGCAACTACAGCACCTGGCTCGAACAAAAGGGCGCACGCCTGGCGCAGGAGCAAAAGAGCGAAGAAGCCCACGCCAAGGCATTGAAGAAAGAACTGGAGTGGTCACGCCAGAACCCGAAGGCGCGGCAGGCCAAGAGCAAGTCACGCCTGGCCCGCTTCGAGGAGCTGTCGGATATCGAATACCAGAAGCGCAACGAAACACAGGAAATTTTCATTCCTGTGGCCGAGCGCCTGGGCCAGCAGGTCATCGAATTCCACAACGTCACCAAATCATTTGGCGACCGCGTGCTGATCGACAACCTGAGCTTCACGGTGCCGCCGGGCGCCATCGTCGGCATCATCGGCCCGAACGGCGCCGGTAAATCGACGCTGTTCAAGCTGATCGCCGGCAAGGAAAAGCCCGATGCGGGCGAAGTCATCATCGGCCAGACCGTGCAGATGGCCTTTGTGGACCAGCATCGCGATGAGCTGGCCAACCAGAAGACGGTGTGGGAAGACGTGTCGGGCGGACTCGACATCCTGACCGTGGGCAAATTCCAGATGGCCAGCCGCGCCTATTGCGGCCGCTTCAACTTCAACGGTGGCGACCAGCAAAAGCGCGTGGGCACGCTGTCGGGCGGTGAGCGCGGGCGGCTGCACCTGGCCAAGACGCTGATCGCTGGCGGCAATGTGCTGCTGCTCGACGAGCCGTCGAATGACCTGGACGTGGAGACGCTGCGCGCGCTGGAAGATGCATTGCTTGAATTTGCGGGCAGCGTGATGGTGATCAGCCACGACCGCTGGTTCCTTGACCGCATCGCCACGCACATCCTGGCCGCCGAAGGCGACAGCCAGTGGACGTTTTTCAACGGCAACTACCAGGAATACGAGGCCGACAAGGTCAAACGCCTGGGCGAAGAGGGCGCACGGCCCCACCGCATGCGCTTCAAGAACCTCAAATGACGACGGGCTTTGCCCGCGGCATTTGAACGCCGTCGACCAACGCCGACAGCTGCGCTGCGGGTTGTCTCCGGCGGGTGGTGCTGCAGGCTGGCTGCAGGGCTTTTTATGTCGTCATGCCGGTCTGGATTTCATTCAGCTCTTTTTCCAGGGTATGGACGCCCGCGTCCAGCGCCTCATCGGCTTCTGACGCAATCGCTCCCGCCGGGGAGAGCTGGTTGACGACTTCCGGCAGGATTTCTGCGAGGCCGCTCGACACTTCTGTCTCCTGCACGCCGAGCTGGCGCGCCAGCACCGACACGTCTTCGTGATCGACCACACTGTCGATCGCCTCGGCCTGCAGCGGTGTGTTGGCCCCGGTTGACAACCACGACAACGCCTGCGCGCCATAGCCGCGCTGCCTGAAGCTTTCAAGCACGCCCCGCACACCCCCGTTGCGCTGGATCCAGCGCATGGCAAAGGGCAGCAGCATGGCGAGCAGCAAGCCGCGATCGCGGCCCAGCGTGTGGCCGCGATCCATGGGGGCGCCGCGGCCCATCAGGCCGCCAACCAGCATGCTCAACGAGCCAATCCCCACGTCCGGTGAATGAAACGAATGGCTGTGTGGACGTTCGGCCATCGCATTCGCGAATGTGCTTGCCAGAACTTCGCCCAGCGCAGGTGTGGACATCCTGTTACTCCTGTTGAATGACCAACACAGCTTAGACTTCAGCCGAATGTGCCGCGCGTAGGCTCGCACCGCTCAACCATGCGGGCAATGCGCCTTCATGGCTTGGCTCATGGGAGAAATGATCATGGCGAGTCCCGCTCCTCCTACGCAGTACCAGGTGCTCTACCGTGCCGCCATGAAGCAGGCTGCCACGCAGGGCCGGGCGATCATGCAGAACCTCGTTGTCCAGGCGTCGGAAGGTCTGTCCAGGGCAGCCGCGCAGGCCTTCGACGAGATGGAGCGCAGGGTGCTCGGCGAGGCCTCGCGCGCGCTCATCAGGCATGAAGCGAGCCTGGTCGAGAACTATCCGCAGGCGTTGCTGCATGAATTCGCGCAGGCGATTGCCGGCGACACGCGCAAGGCGGCAACGCTGAGCTTCGATGCGCTCGAACTCATGGGCGACGACGAGATGCAGGAATCCGTCGACCAGATGCGCATGCAGCAGATCGTCGCAAGCCAGGTCGAGCTGGAGCTGGCTGAGCTCAATTCGTTGCTGTGCGCTGTGCAGGGCATGAAGACCATGCCCGCCGAGCGCAGCCCATTGCGGCCCCAGGTGTACGTGCGCAGCCTGCGTAGCGTCACGATGCAAAGCCCCGTATCCGCAGCGGTTCGCAGCCGTTGGCTCAAGCTCATGGGCGACGCGCTGGGGCGGGAACTGGCGCGCGCCTACAAGGAGCTGTCGGTCGAGTTGCGGATGCAGGGCGTCGAGCCCGCTGGATTCAACGCGACGCCGTCGCGCGATGCAGTGGCAATTGCGGCGGCGCCCGCCCGTCAGGCGGGCGGGCCAGCGGCTGTGGCGCCGGGCACGCTGCTCAACCTGAAGGAGCTCAAGCGGCTGCTGTCAGGCGACTTCGACGACCAGGCGCCAGGCGACGAAGCCGACGCGCGGGCAACCGATTTCGGGCTCACGGTGCCGGCGGCATTTGAAGTCCTGCAGGAGATGAAGCAGGTCGACCAGGTCATGCACAAGCTCAAGCAGCGCCAGGCGGGCGCTGCGCACGCCGACCCGCTGCAGGCGCAGTTGCGCGCACACGCGCAAAGCCATGCGCAATCGCTCTCGCTCGAAGTGGTGAACCTGATGGTCGAGAAAGTCGCACACGATGCCCGCTTGCTGGCCCCGGTGCAACAGGTCGTGCGCGAGCTCGAGCCCGCACTCTTGCGCCTGGCGATGAACGACCCGCGTTTTTTCAGCGACCGCAAACACCCTGCGCGCCGCCTGCTCGACGAATTGACGCAGCGCAGCCTGGCGTGGCAGTCCGTCGATGCACCGGGCTTCGCCGCATTCATGGAGCCGCTGCACCAGGCGGCGGAAGTGCTTTTGTCCACTCGCATCGAAGGCGCCGAGCCGTTCGACTACGCGCTCAAGACGCTGGAGCAGGCATGGGGCGAGGCGCAGCGCCGCGACCGGCACCACCGCGAGAAGGCCGTGCGCGCCTTGCTCAAGGCCGAGCAGCGCAATTTGCTGGCGGACAAGATCGCACAGGAGCTGCGCGCGCGCCCCGATGTGCAGGCGGCACCGCGCGAAGTCACCGCATTTTTGGCGGGGCCGTGGTCGCAGGTGCTGGCGCAGGCGCGCCTGGGCGACGACACAGGCGCGGCTGACCCGGGTGGCCATGCGGCCTTCATCGCTGACTTGCTCTGGAGCGTGCAGCCCCGCATGAGCGCAGCGAACGTCGCGCGACTGGCCAGGTTCGCACCGCTCATCGTCGAGCGCCTGCGCAGCGGCCTGGCCACGATCGACTACCCCGCGCCTGCCGCGCAGCGCTTCATCGACTTTCTCGCGCAGGCGCACCTGCAGACCATGAGCGCCGAGAGCGCGCAGCAGCGCCCGGCTGCGTTGTCGACCACGCTGACGCGCCAGGAGCTCGAAGCGATGTTCGGCGAGAACGATGCGCAGGGCGGCCATGCGTGGCTGGGTCACTCGGAAGCGCAGCAGTCGGGCTTTATCGATACCGACTATCCGCAAGCGCCCCAGCCGCTGTTCCAGCCCACGCAGCCCGCGACCGGTGCTGCGGCGCTGGCAGCGACCGACAAGGGCGCCGATCTTCCCGAGACCGGCCTGCAGCAGGGCGACTGGGTCGAACTGCACATGGACGGCAAGTGGGGCCGCTACGAGGTGACGTGGGCCAGCCCGCACCGCACGCTCTTCATGTTCGCGAGCGCCACGGGCAAGCAGCACTCCATGACGAGGCGGCTCGTGGGCCGGATGCTCAAGGCCGGCAACCTGCGCCTCATCTCGGGCCAGACGGTGGTCGATCTCGCGCTCGATGAAGTGGCAGACGAAGCGCTTCGCCGCAGCATGGATCTGAACCTGTAGGCGCCGGCTTGCGCCTGATTTCCCCTTACACTGGCCGCCTCGCGTGATCCAGCGCGGGATGAGTGCTGAGGGCGTTACCCCGCCACCAGCGCAGTCAAAACCCCGCGGGCGACACGATCGCGCGCGAAAGGAAACGGATGAACCAGCCACAGGCACTGCGTCTGCACGTGCCCGAGCCCAGCGGACGGCCCGGGTGCGATACCGACTTCTCCTATCTCCACGTCTCCCGGGCGGGCGCTGTGCGCCGGCCCCCAGTGGACACCTCCCCGGTCGACACGACCGATCTCGCCTACCAGCTCATACGCGTGCTCGACGAAGACGGCGCCGCCGTGGGGCCGTGGGCGCCTGACCTGGACGCCACGCGCAAGCGCAAAGGCCTGCGCGCGATGATGAAGACGCGCACGTTCGACGCGCGCATGCTCATCGCGCAGCGCCAGAAAAAACTCTCGTTCTACATGCAGAGCCTGGGCGAAGAAGCGATTGGCTCGGCCCATTCGTTCGCGCTCGCTGCGGGCGACATGTGCTTTCCCACGTATCGCCAGCAAAGCCTTCTGCTCGCACGCGATGACGTGCCGATGTGGGAGATGATGTGCCAGCTCATGAGCAATGCACGCGACCCGATGAAGGGCCGCCAGCTGCCGGTGATGTATTCGTACAAGCGCGCCGGCTTCTTCACGATTTCCGGCAACCTCGCCACGCAGTACATCCAGGCTGTGGGCTGGGCGATGGCGTCGGCGATCAAGGGCGACACAAAAATCGCATCAGCGTGGATCGGCGACGGCGCTACTGCTGAAGCGGACTTCCACACCGCGCTCACGTTCGCGCATGTGTACCGCGCGCCGGTGATCCTCAACGTCGTGAACAACCAGTGGGCGATCTCGACATTCCAGGCCATCGCAGGCGGTGAATCGACCACGTTCGCTGCACGTGGTGCAGGCTGCGGCATTGCATCGCTGCGCGTGGACGGCAATGACTTCCTGGCGGTGTACGCGGCCTCACAGTGGGCGGCAGAGCGCGCACGCAGCAACCTCGGCCCCACGCTGATCGAATGGGTTACGTATCGCGCGGGCCCGCATTCGACATCGGACGATCCGTCGAAGTACCGGCCCGCCAACGACTGGCAGCGCTTCCCGCTGGGCGACCCGATAGCGCGGATGAAGCAGCACCTGATCAAGATCGGCGAGTGGTCCGATGCGCAGCACGAGCAAGTGCAAAAGGAGCTCGACATCGAAGTCGCCGCTGCGCAAAAAGAAGCAGAGAGCTACGGCACGCTGCTTGACGGGCAGATCCCGAGCGCGGCAGGCATTTTTGAAGACGTGTACGAGACGATGCCGGCGCACCTGCGCCGCCAGCGCCAGGAAATGGGGATCTGACGATGACCACTGTTGCAGACACCCCCGTGAAGACAACGCCGATGACGATGATCCAGGCGCTGCGATCAGCCATGGACGTGATGATGGAGCGCGACGACAACGTGGTCGTGTTCGGCCAGGACGTGGGCTATTTCGGCGGCGTGTTCCGCGTGACCGAAGGCCTGCAGGCGAAGTACGGCAAGCCGCGCTGCTTTGACGCGCCGATCAGCGAAGGCGGCATCGTCGGCGTGGCGGTCGGCATGGGCGCGTATGGCCTGCGGCCCGTCGTCGAAATCCAGTTCGCCGACTACTTCTACCCCGCGTCAGACCAGATCGTTTCGGAAGCAGCGCGCCTGCGTTATCGCAGTGCCGGTGACTTCACCGCGCCCATCACGATCCGCATGCCTTGCGGCGGCGGCATCTATGGCGGCCAGACGCACAGCCAGTCGCCCGAGGCGCTGTTCACGCATGTGTGCGGCATCCGCACCGTGATGCCGAGCAACCCGTACGACGCGAAGGGCCTGCTCATCTCATCGATCGAGAACAACGACCCGGTGATCTTTCTCGAACCCAAGCGCCTGTACAACGGCCCGTTCGACGGCCATCACGACAAGCCGGTGGTGCCGTGGTCCAAGCACGAGATGGGCAACGTGCCCGAGGGCTACTACTCGATACCGCTGGAGAAAGCGTCGGTGTTCCGCGAAGGCAAGGACGTGACCGTCATCACCTACGGAACGATGGTGTGGGTGGCTGAAGCCGCGGCGCGCGAGAGCGGCGTGGACGCAGAGATCATCGACCTGCGTTCGATCTGGCCGCTGGACCTCGACACGATCGTCGAGTCCGTGAAGAAGACGCGCCGCTGCGTCGTCGTGCATGAAGCCACGAAGACAAGCGGCTTCGGCGCCGAGCTGGTGTCGCTGGTGCAGGAGAACTGCTTCTATCACCTGGAAGCGCCGATCGAGCGCGTTGCAGGCTACGACACGCCGTATCCGCATGCGCAGGAGTGGGCGTATTTCCCGGGGCCTGAACGCGTTGGTGCGGCTCTCAAACGAGTCATGGAGGACTGAACATGAGCCCCCGCGTTCACTATCGTTCACTGCCCCCCGAGGGGGCGCATGCCTCCCTAGGGGCGGCCCGTCGGGAGTCATGAAAATGGGCATGCATGTTGTAAGAACGCCGGACATCGGCGAAGGCATCGCGGAAGTCGAACTCGTCGCGTGGCACGTGAAGGTGGGTGACACGGTGCAGGAAGACCAGGTGCTGGCCGACGTGATGACGGACAAGGCGACGGTCGAAATCCCGTCGCCCGTGCACGGCAAGGTCGTGTCGCTCGGCGGTGAAGTCGGCAAGCTGATCTCAGTTGGTGCAGAGTTGATCCGCATTGAAGTCGAAGGCGCCGGGAATTTGAAGGACGCACCTGCTGCGAAGGCGCCTTCAAGTGCCGCGCAGAACCAAACCGCTTCTGCGGCAGCTGCACCTGCAGCAGACGCAATTGCAGTGCCTTCCGAAGCTGAGCCCAAAGCGCCTGTCGTCGCACAAGCAGTCGCAGCGCCCGCTGCCAAGCGCACACCAGCGCCGCAAGCACCTACCCGCACAGCAGGTGAGAAGCCCATCGCTTCGCCCGCCGTTCGCCATCGCGCGTGGGAGCTGGGCATTGAGCTGCGCTTTGTGCATGGCAGCGGTCCGGCGGGCCGCATCGTGCATGAAGACCTCGACGTGTATCTCGCCTCGCGCGGCCAGGCTGCGGCTACAGGGCGCAGCAACGCGTATGCCGAGCGTCATGAAGAAGAGGCGATTCCCGTCATCGGCCTGCGCCGCAAGATCGCGCAGAAGATGCAGGACGCCAAGCGCCGCATTCCGCACTTCAGCTACGTTGAAGAAGTCGACGTGACCGAGCTGGAGCAACTGCGCGCCAAGCTCAACGCCAAGTACGCCGCGTCGCGCGGCAAGCTCACCATCCTGCCGTTGATCGCACGTGCTGTCGTCCTGGCGGTGCGCGACTTCCCGATGATGAATGCGCGCTTCGATGATGACGCGGGTGTCGTTACGCGTCATGGCGCGGTGCATCTGGGCATCGCCGCGCAGACGGACGGCGGCCTCATGGTGCCAGTGCTGCGCCACGCTGAATCGCATGACATGTGGTCTACCGCGAAAGAGATTGCGCGGCTGGCAGATGCTGCACGGTCAGGCAAGGCCTCGCGCGAAGAGCTGTCGGGCTCGACCATCACGATCACGAGCCTGGGCGCGCTGGGCGGCATCGTGACGACGCCTGTCATCAACCACCCGGAGGTGGCGATCATCGGCGTGAACAAGATCGTGGAGCGGCCGATGATGCGCAACGGCATGGTGGTGGGGCGGATGATGATGAACCTGTCGTCGTCGTTCGATCACCGCGTGGTCGACGGCATGAACGCCGCCGAATTCATTCAGGCGATTCGCGCGATGCTCGAGTCACCTGCCATGCTGCTGGTGGAGTGACGCCATGAAAATGTTGCACACCACATTGCTCGTGATCGGCGGCGGCCCCGGCGGCTACGTCGCGGCGATCCGCGCGGGCCAGCTCGGCGTGAACACGATGCTTGTCGAAGCCGAGTCGCTCGGCGGCACGTGCTTGAACATCGGCTGCATTCCGTCGAAGGCGCTGATCCACGCCGCTGACGAATTTGCGAAGGCGCGCCATTGGAGCGGCGCGTCGTCGGCGATGGGCATCAGTGTCCAGTCGCCATCGATTGACCTTGCGACCACCGTGAAGTGGAAAGACGGCATCGTCGGCAAACTCACGGGCGGCGTCGGCGCTTTGCTGCGCAAGAACGGCGTGAAGGTCGTCAAGGGCTGGGCCACGATTCTTGACGGCAAGACCGTGGAAGTGACCACGGCCGATGGCGAGCCTGCCCGCATCCAGTGCGAGCACCTGTTGCTCGCAACGGGCTCTGTGCCTGTCGAGCTGCCTTTTATGCCGTTCGGCGGCGCGGTGATTTCGTCGACCGAAGCGCTTGCTCCACCGTCGTTGCCCAAGCGACTGGTCGTTGTCGGCGGCGGCTACATCGGGCTCGAACTTGGCATGGCGTATCGCAAGCTGGGGTCAGAGGTGGCGGTCGTTGAAGCGACCGAGCGCATCTTGCCGAGCTACGACGAAGCGTTGACCAAGCCTGTGCTCGCATCGCTGAAGAAGCTCGGCGTCGTGCTGCATCTTGGCTGCTCCGTGCAGGGGCTGGACGAGGGCGGCGGTGTGCGCGTGCGCAGTGCCCATGCCGATGAGTTTGCGTTGCCGGCGGACCGTGTGCTCGTTGCCGTCGGTCGCAAGCCGCGCACCGATGGCTTTGGCCTGGAGTCGCTGCAACTCGATATGGCGGGCCGCGCGATCAAGATCGACAACCAGTGCCGCACCTCGATGCGCAACGTGTGGGCGATTGGCGATGTAGCGGGCGAGCCGATGCTCGCGCACCGTGCGATGGCGCAGGGCGAGATGGTGGCGGAGATCGTGTCGGGCAAGAACCGCCGGTTCGAGCCCGCTGCGATACCGGCCGTGTGCTTTACTGATCCGGAGGTCGTGGTTGTCGGCATGACACCGGATGACGCGAAGAAGGCGGGCCTCGATTGCATCGAGTCGTCGTTCCCGTTGTCGGCCAATGGCCGCGCGATGACGCTGGAGGCCACGGATGGTTTCATTCGCGTGGTCGCGCGCCGCGACAACCATCTCATCATGGGCTGGCAAGCGGTGGGCAGCGGCGTGTCGGAGTTGACGACGGCGTTTTCGCAGTCGATCGAGATGGGTGCACGGCTCGAAGATGTAGGCGGCACGATCCACGCGCACCCGACGCTGGGTGAGGCTGTGCAGGAAGCCGCGTTGCGGGCCTTGGGGCACGCGCTGCATATTTGAGTATGCAGCGGACGTCGCTTTCGTTCAGCGGCCCAACCTGCTGCCAATGTCACGGATCGTCAGCAGTCTCGAAATACTCGCATCAAACGCGCGCTTGAAATCCGGGTCGCCAGCGTAGCGTTTGTACAAGTCCAGCTCGCGGCGGCGCTCAACGCTGACGGCATGTTGAATCAGCCTCTCCAGCGCCAATTGGCGGTTCTGGGCATCGGGATTGTCTTCCACCTGTGCCTTGTAGTCGGCATGGTCCACCACATGCTTGGCAATGTTGATGAACTTGACGCGCTGCTCTTCGGGCGTGGCCTCCCAGCCAGCGAAGTGCCTGTCATTGAAAGCGCGGACGATTTCTTCCAGCGGGTCTTTGTCACCTGGGCCAATGTGCGTGCCACGCACATTCGGGTTTTGCGGCTCCAGCTCGCCTTCGTTCTCATCGAGGCCAATCTTGGCTTCAAGGCGGGAGCGTTCCAGACCGTAGGTGGAGAGATCGACGCTGTTTAGCAGCTCATCGAGCTTGTCCTGGTCGGGGTCTTTGACCTTCAGCTTGGGGACCAAGAACTTCAGGAACCAATGCAGCATTTCCCAGTTCACATTGTTGAAGGGAATGATGGCCGCAATCTGCGCGTAAATCTTGACGAACTGTTTGGCTTTGATCTTGAAGTCGACGCGCTGCTCGTCGTCCAAGTCGGCATCGAAGCGGGCCACGACGGTGTCAATGATGGGGGCGAGTTCTTCGGCTTCGGCACTGGCAAAGAACTTCTCGTTGAAGGTTTTCACCTCTGCCCAGTCGTAGATGCCGAAGCCGTCGAGCGCGTCCTTCAGATCGTGCAAGACGTTCACATTGGTTGGTTCGCTGAGACTGGTGGACGTGTAGAACGGGTCAAATGCCGCCTTGATGTCGTCAACCGAGTTATAGAAGTCGAGCACAAAGGTATCGGTCTTGCCCAGCTTCCAGTTGCAGCGGTTAAGGCGTGAGAGCGCTTGCACTGCCAGAACGCCTTGCAGCTTTTTGTCCACGTACATCGTGTGCAGCATGGGTTCGTCAAATCCGGTCAGGTACTTGTTGGCAACCACCAAAATCTTGGCGTCGTCCTTTTCGAACTCCTCGGGCAAGTCGCGAGCGGAAAAGCCGTTCAAGGCCTCTTCGGTGTGCTTGATGCCATCGACCATCTTCTCGCCAGAGAACGCCACCAGCGCCTTGAACGGCGCATTGGCCTCCTCTAATGCGGTACGGATGGCAAAGAAGTAGCGGACGGCGCATTCGATATTGCGCGTCACCACCATAGCCTTGGCTTTGCCCTTTAACTTCTTGGCCTGCCAGACACTTGCAATGAAGTGATCGACCATGATTTTGGCCTTCACCTCAATGGTCTTGGGGCTGGCTTCGACAAAAGCTTTCAGCCTCTTCTGAGCCTTGACGGTATCGAACAGTGGGTTGTCTTCTACCGACTTCTGCACCTCGTAGTAGCTCTTGTACGTGGTGTACTTCTCCAGCACATCGAGTATGAATTTCTCCTCGATGGCCTGCTTCATTGAATACAGGTGGAAGGGGTAGAACTTGCCGTCAGCGGCTTGGCGGCCAAACTTCTCCAGCGTGGCGGGCTTGGGCGTTGCAGTGAACGCAAAGTAGCTGGCGTTCTTGCTCATCTTGCGCTGGTTCATCGCTGCCAGGATCAGGTCTTGTACGTCCGCTGGTCCGTCGAAATCAGCGTCTTCGTCGCCCGAAAGGGTCTCGTTGACTCTGTCGGCAGCTACGCCGGACTGCGATGAGTGTGCTTCGTCAATGATCACTGCAAATTTTCGCCCAGACAGTTGCCCGATGCCCTCCACGATGAAGGGGAATTTCTGCACTGTGGTGATGATGACTTTCTTGCCGAGCTCGAGGTTGTACTTCAGTTCCTGCGCGCTTTCGCAGTGAGCGACGATGTTCTTGGTTTCTGAGAAGAGCTTGATGTTGTCTTTGAGCTGTGTGTCCAGCACACGCCGGTCCGTCACGACCACCACGGAATCGAAAAGGTTTGCCGTGCCCGTGGTGTCGTACTGCTCCACCAGTTGATAGGCGAGCCAAGTGATGGAGTTGGACTTGCCCGAGCCTGCCGAATGCTGAATCAGGTAGGTTTGCCCTACGCCGTTTTGGCGGGCATCCTCCAATATTCCGCGCACTACATTCAGCTGGTGATAGCGCGGGAAGAAAAGCGTTTTGCGCTCCTTGCCAGTCTTCTTGTCCTTCTCAACGGTGAACTTGGCGAACTGCTCAATGACGTTGGCGAGGCTCTTGCGCGGCAGGATGTCTTGCCACAGGTACGCCGTCTTGTGCCCGCTCGGATTGACCGGGTTGCCCTTGCCATGTTTGTTGCCCTTGTTGAACGGCAGAAAGTTGCTATCGTTGCCCGCGAGTTGGGCGCACATGAAAGCCTCGTCCGGGTCCACCGCGAAGTGCACCAGGCAGCGGCCAAACTCGAACAACGGCTCCTTCGGGTTACGGTCGGTGCGGTACTGGCGAACGGCGTTCTGCACGGTCTGGCCTGTCCACGGGTTCTTGAGTTCCAGCGTCGCCACCGCCAATCCGTTGACGAACAAGGCCATGTCCACCGACTTGAACGTATCAGTCTGGCTGTAATGGACCTGCCGGGTTACGCTAAAGCGGTTGGCTTCGAAGTTGGCTCCAACCTCGGGGTTGAGGTCGTTGTAGGGGAGGCGATACAGCAGGTCGAAGTGGGCATCGTCAATGTCCAGCCCTTTCTTTAGCACGGCCAGCGCGCTGTCTTTTTTGATCTTCTTGTTCAGTCGCTCCAGAACCAGTCGCTGCCAGTTGGGGCGGTCTTTCAGCTTCGCCAATTCCTTGGGCTGCGTGGCTTCCAGGAATTCCCAAAAGAGCTTGGTGTCAACAGCGAATTCCCGGTCAAAGTCAGCCGGATCGCCAACGCGATAGCCGTCCATCGCAAGAGCGTTTTCGATGTGCGACTCGAGTGCGGCTTCGTTGATTTGGCTGACCATTTCGCATCCTTTGTATTCAGACCTTAATCTGACCTAGCACTGTCTCAGATATCAGGCTTGCTCTTAACTCGCGAAATTTGTTGATTTCAATTCGTTGGTGCGAGACTAAACTGTCAATGTTTGAAGTGACGTGATCAAGATAGTTGGCTATGTCGATTTGCTCATTCACTATTGGCGCCGCGATCTTGAGCTTGTGCAGCTTACTTGCTTTGATACCTTGCGCGGTCGAGCCTGTTGCTTCCCTAGCGAGCAAAGACTGAAAATATTGGGACTGCATTGCGTAAATCACGAATCGTGGATTGAGGCGATCCTTGCGAAGTCGGAGCTTTATGATTCGCTGTGCGAAAGCAACGTCGGTGCGATCCACCAGCGCGACTTCTCCCAACGGAGCTTCGGTCGTGAAAATTAGGTCGCCGAGTTCCGGCAGTCCTCTCGCCATGACTTTAGGATAGTCTTTGGGGGATATAAATTCTTCAGAGATCAAGTAGTCTATTTTTCCCCGCTTAATGTTTTTCGCCGTTACGAGGAACACTCCATCTGCCACTTTTTCCGGAGTCTTTCCTCGGTAGTCAACAACTGATCGCGCGTATTTTGTTAAAGGCACCATTTCCCAATTTTCCGGTATGTCGCCAATCCAGTCTAAGCCACTGAAAACTTTGGGGACCTCAGGTCGAATCCCGTGGCTGACGGCCGCATTCGTCAATACATCTTTCTGCATCAAAAGCAGATCAATCAATTTCAATTTCTTTTCTATTGCGGCATCAAATTCCGCAGTCTTAATGTCGAGAAATTTGACTATGCGGGTCTGCTCTGCGTAGGGAGGAGTCGGGACAGGCAACCTCTTGAAATCCCAGAAGTCGATGTTTTGCCTCAAGCCCGATCCCATGCCGTAGAACACCTTCATGGCATCGTAGCTTTCAAGTAGTCTGAAAACGTATTCGGGATTGATCTCAGTCTTGCAGCGCAGTCCGAGATATGCCGAAGTAATCATCCCTTTGTCCTTTGCCAGGCCCACCCGCAAACTTGTCTTATCGTTTTGCAGGTCCGTGGTGCGAATGACAATGTCGCCGGGTTTGATAAGTTGATAGGTTTCGAATGACTCGGGGACTAGGCCCGTCATCTTTTCTTCGGGCTTGACAATGATGCGGCCGTAGCTCAGAGACAAGACGGTCTTTTCAATGAGTTTTTTGTTCCGGTCTTTGTTTTCCTCGAAGCAAGTGAAGCCGGGACGTACCTCCCAATGTGCTGGGATTTCTCCAATCCACTTCACGCCGCTCGGCTTGTACTCTTTGTGTCTCTGCGTCACTTTGCGGCTTTCCTCTTTGGCGGCGACTTGCTGAGCTCCAGCACCTTGACCTGCTTGATGGCAGCGTCAAAGTGCTCCTCCACGGGGCTCTTGGTATTGATAAGTGTTTGCCTGTACTTGTCGAACTCGATCTGGGCTTTCTGCATCGCCTTGTCGTGCGATACGGAGCCTGCGCCAGACAGTACTTCCCGCTCCGTCAGGCGCAGGAACTCGTCAAGCTTGCTGATCCAATCCGTCATGTACATAGGCTTACGGCCCAGTGCTTGCAGTTCGGCGAATTCCAGGTAGAAGTTGACGATGCGGTTCAGCGGGTCAATCTCATCATGGGCCAAGTAGTTCTTGGCAATGGTGGCATCTGTTTTGCGCGGCTTGCCTCCGGCTTGCGCATTCGCCCAGGAGGTCAAGCCCATGTTGGGCTTGCTGGCGTCGGCGCGTTTGAAGACGATTTCTGCGGCAGTGTGCCCATGTGCCGCCCAATGCATCTTGTTCTGGATGGTCGCGAAAAATGCCTGCGAGGCTTCGGCGCTGGGGTCGTAGTCGATGCTGGTCGCATAGATGTCCAGCACCTTGCGCCAAAACATCTTTTCGCTGGAGCGAATGTCGCGAATGCGGGACAACAGCTCGTCGAAGTAGTTGCCGCTGTTGGCACGCTTGAGGCGCTCGTCGTCCATGGCGAACCCCTTGATGAGGTATTCGCGTAGGCGCTGACTTGCCCAAATGCGAAACTGGGTGCCACGGTGCGACTTCACCCGGTAGCCCACCGAGATAATCACGTCCAGGTTGTAGTACGCCACCTTGTAGGTCTTGGCGTCTGCGGCAGTTGTTGCAAAATTTGCAACAACTGAATCTGCCGCCAGTTCGCCCTCATCAAAGACATTCTTGATGTGGCGGGAGATCACCGACTTGTCCCGCTGGAACAACTCTGCCAACTGTGCCAGCGAGAGCCAGACGGTTTCGCCATTGAGCCGAACTTCCAGCCGGGCTTGGCCGTCTTCGGTCGTGTACAGCAGGAACTCACCTTCGGGCGGCAAGGCGCTGACCTGGCTCATGCCTTGACTCCCACAAAGCCGACCAGTTGCTTCAACAGGCCATCGGTTTCCGCTTCCAGCGCCAGGATTTCCCTCGTCACCTCTTCAAGGCTGCGCAGTGGCTTGTGCTTATAGAAGTACTTGTTGAAGCTGATCTCGTACCCAATCACTGTCTTGTCGATGGCAATCCATGCCTCGTCAACGTGCGGCCGTACTTCGCGGATGAAGTATTCGTGAATGACACTTGAAGCCGTTGGAGTCTTGCTCTTGGCCAGCGGCACGTTTTCCGTGTCGCGCAGCTCGCTGTCCGGCTCGTACTCGATGTACTCGCCCGCTTTGCCAGACTGTGGCGACTGGGGCCAATAGCCGTAGTCGCCCAGATGATCAGCAGTGGTCTCCAGCTCGCTGAGCAGCTCCTTGAGCTTTGTGCCGGTGAGCTTGTGCTGCTTCTTGATAACCTTGGCAGCCCGCGGTTCGCGCCAGCTCACTGCGCTCAAAACCTGCTTGCGCTCGGATGCGGAAAGCTTCAACTTCAGGGCGGTACAGGCTTCGTCCGCCATCTTTTCAAACAGGTTGAAATCGAGGTGTTCGTCTGATCCGATCTTGTCGGCGATTTTCTGCGCAGCCAGCATGATGTTGCGTTGAACTTCCCATGTGGTTTGCGCCAGCAGCTCTTTGCGGTTCTTGGGCGACAAGTTGATTTCTTCGCGCTCAATCTGGTTCTCAATGGCTTCGGCGTGGGATTTGAGGTCGGTGTAAACCTCGTCGCCGTACTTGCCGTAAACCCATTCCATGATCTCCTGCATGCCCGGTGTGAAGCGCAGTGTGGCAATGCGCTCAACACTGAACTGCGCGGCAAGGCGCAATGGGCGCTCCACCGTGACCTTGTAGTAGCCAAAGTCCCGGTTGTCGAAGACCTTAGAAATACCGTCGTCGGCAAGGCTCAAGTAGAGCTGGGTGATCTGCTGGATATGCTCAGCAGTGAATTCGCAGTTCTTTTCGCCAAGGTTCTTTCGCAGCTTCTGGTACAGGTTGGATGCGTCGATCAATTGCACCTTGCCTTGCCGCTTCTCCGCTTTGTGGTTGGACAGCAGCCACACATAGGTGGTGATGCCTGTGTTGTAGAACAGGTTGTTCGGCAACTGAATGATCGCTTCGAGGTAGTCACTCTCGATGATGTGGCGGCGGATATTGCTCTCGCCGCTGCCTGCATCGCCAGTGAACAGGGCGGAACCGTTATGCACGGAGGCGATGCGCGAGCCTGAAAACCGGGTGGCGTTCTTGTCGCTCAGGTCTGAGCGCCGCTTCATCTTGTCCACCATCTCCATCAGAAACAGCAGCTGACCGTCTGATGAACGCGGGATGGCGGGGTACAAGTCACGCAGCTCGCCGGTGTAGTCCGTCAGGTTCACCTGAAAGCGATGATCAAGAACCTGCTTGCCTTCGACGATGCCTTTCTGGTCACTTTTCCATGACTTGCCATAGGGCGGGTTGCTCAACATGAAGTCGAAGCGCGTACCAGAGAATTCATTCGTGGCCAGCGTCGAGCCAAACTTGATGTTCTCGGGGTCGTTGCCCTTGATCATCATGTCGGACTTGCAGATGGCATAGGTCTCGGGGTTGATCTCTTTGCCGTACAAGAACACGCCCACCTTGGCCTTGATCTCGCCTTCAGCGTCAGTCACGAAGTCTTGCGACTCGGTCAGCATGCCGCCGCTGCCGCAAGCGGGGTCGTAGATGGTGAGCGGGTTGGGAAGTTGGTCTTTCACCGGGATGAACACCAAATTGGTCATCAGGTTAATGACCTCACGCGGCGTGAAGTGCTCCCCAGCCTCTTCGTTGTTCTCTTCGTTGAACTTGCGGATAAGTTCTTCGAATACATAGCCCATGCCAAGATTTGACAGCCCAGGCTGCGTGCGGCCATCTGGCCCTTTGCGGTCATCGGGGCCGAGGTTGATTTCCTCCGAGACGAATTTCTCGATCACGTCATGCAGCACATCTGATTGCGCCATCTTGCGAATTTGGTTGCGCAAGTCGAACTTGTCGACGATCTCTTTGACGTTGTCTGAAAAGCCATCAAGGTAGTTTTTGAGATTGGCTTCCAGCTGCGACGGGTTGCCCAGCAAGGACTTGAGCGTGAACTTGGACGTGTTGTAGAACACGTAGCCGGAGGCTTCTCGCAGGCCATGGGGGTCGAGGTCAGCCATGTCAGCGTCTTCCCGCTGAAACCGCACTTCCTCCAGCACTGTGTCCTTTGATGGCTCCAGCAGGCAATCCAGGCGGCGCAGGACAAACATCGGCAGGATGACGTCGCGGTACTTGCCGCGAACAAAGACATCACGAAGGCAGTCGTCCGCGATTGACCAGATGAACGAGACGATCTTGTTATGTGTTGAGTGATCCATAGACCCTTGATCTTAGGCCCCGTTCCAAGCAGGGCGAAGCGAGCTGAGACCTCGTCACACCCCCCAGTAGGTGGATGCCGCCTGTCGCGCACCCTGAAAGAAGCCACCCTACAGGTCAGACACCGCAGGCAAGTACAACCCGCCAGCTGTCACGCCACGAGCTGCCCTGATCGCGCGCACCACGGCCATCGCAGTCACCTCCGCAGCCATCGTCCCGAGCGTCATCATCCCCAAGGTCTTGCCTGACTTGCCAGTCCCCAGCGCAAACATCGTGTCGCCGTCGGACATGGTGTGAACCGGGTTGATGCTGCGGGCCAGCCCGTCATGCGACATCGTGGCCACGCGAGTTGCCTGGGCCTTGGTGATGACCGCATCCGTGGCCACGACACCGATCGTCGTGTTTGTTCCGGTGATCAGGGGCTTGGGCGCCTCACCGCGCAGCAACGAGCGCCGCGTGTCGAACAATGATTTGCCGTCGGGCGTGCGTGAACCCGCGATCACGCGGCCTGTATCCGGGTCGATGACATCGCCGAGCGCATTGCACGCCACCAGCGCGCCGACCGTCACGCCATCCACCGTCACCGATGCCGTGCCGATGCCGCCCTTCATCGCGCGATCAATGCCGAACACCTTGCCGATCGCAGCGCCCGCACCGGCGCCAACGCAGCCTTGCGCAGGCGCGTGCACAGAAGCGGCCTCACACGCGGCATAACCTGCCGCAGCGTCCGGCCGGATGGTGGAATCACCCAGGAACAAGTCGAACAGCACGGCGGCAGGAACGAGCGGCAACTTCGCCAGGCCCACCTCCATGCCGACGCCTTGCGCTTCGAGCCAGCGCATCACCCCGCCCGCTGCGTCCAGGCCCCAGGCGCTGCCGCCGGCCAGCAGGACGGCGTGCACACGGTCAACCAGGTTCGTCGGCGAGAGCAGATCCGTCTCACGCGTTCCCGGCGCGGCACCTCGCACATCGACGCCGGCCACCGCGGCGTCGCGAACAATGACGACGCTGCAGCCCGTCGGTCGCCGCGTGTCGGTGAAATGACCGACTTCGATGCCCGCGACATCCGTGATGGAGCCTGCGCTGCGCAGGGATGAGTTTGATGTCGTGCCCATGGCCAATGGTAGCGCCGCAGGCGAGGTCCTACAGCCGTTGCGGCGCATTGCCTGACAGCCGCTCGCCCTTGATCTCCTAACAATGAGGGCATTGCGCACCAGACTTCCCAAGGAAACTCCATGAACACAGAAACCACCGACAACTACACCGCCACCAGCCCCTCCGCCGTGCTCAACGGCGCAAACAGCGACGGCACCGTGCGCAAGGTCGCGCAAAAGGCGCACAACGCTGTCGACTCGATCGAGCAGGTCGTCGGCAAGAGCGCCGAGCACGTGGTGAGCTGGCAGCAGGAATACGGCAACCTTGCCCGCGAACAAGTGCGCGCCAACCCGCTGGCAATCGTCGTCGGCGCGTTCGCCATCGGTTACCTGTTCGCCAAGATCTAAGCCACTGATCCAGGCGGCTACGATGTCCTGATGACATCGGCAGGCCGCTGGGCACCCGCTTCACGAGGCATTGCTGCGGCGCTGGCTGCAGCCATGCTTTTTGGCGCCGGAACGCCGCTGGCCAAGCTGTTGCTCGCGCACGCGAGCCCATGGCTGCTGGCGGCGTTGCTGTATCTGGGCTCGGGCACAGGCCTGTGGCTGTTTCGCCTGCTGCGCGGCAAGCCGCGCGTGACCTTGCCGCGCGGCCAGGCGCGCTGGCTGGCGGCAGCCGTGGTGGCCGGTGGTGTGTGCGGCCCCGTCTTGCTGATGCAGGGCCTTGCGCTGACTACTGCATCCACGTCTTCGCTGCTGCTCAATGCAGAGGGCGTCCTCACGGCGCTGATCGCCTGGATCGTCTTTCGTGAAAACGTCGACAAGCGCATTGCCGCTGGCATGCTCGCCATCGTGGCCGGCGGCTTGGTACTCGCATGGCCATCAGAGCTCGCGTGGTCGGGCGACTGGCGTGGTCCGGCCTTGATCGTGGCCGCGTGCCTGGCCTGGGCGATCGACAACAACCTCACCCGAAAGGTGTCACTGGCCGACGCCTCGTGGGTCGCGATGGTCAAAGGGCTGTGCGCGGGTGCGACCAACCTGGCGCTCGCGCTGCTCACGGGCGCGCAGTGGCCTTCCTGGCACGTGGTGCTGGGCGCCGGCCTTGTCGGCTTTGCCAGCTATGGGGTGAGCCTGACGCTCTTCGTGGTGGCGCTGCGCGAACTCGGAACGGCCAGAACGGGCGCGTATTTTTCTGTCGCACCGTTTTTTGGTGCGGTGCTTGCCATCGCACTGCTCGGCGACGCCGTCACCACGCCGCTCGTCGCTGCTTTTGTGTTGATGGCCGTGGGCGTTGCGCTGCACCTGGCTGAGCGGCATGCGCATGCCCACTCGCACTCGCCGATGGAACACACGCATGCCCATGTGCATGGCGCGAGCGACCCGCACCACGACCATGCGCATGAATCATTCGTGGCGCCGGGCACGCGCCACAGTCATCCCCACCAGCATGAGCCGCTTGTTCACACGCATGCGCACTTTCCGGATGCGCATCACCGGCACGAACACTGAGGGCCCTGGCGCGCTAGCGAATGGCCACGGGTGGGGGTAGCTGCATTGCGCGCGCCTGCATCACGGTGCGCACCCTGTCGGGGTAGTCGCTGATGATTTCGTCCACGCCCCAGCCGATCAGGCGCTCGATGTCTGCAGGCGCATTGATGGTCCACGGAATCACTTTCAAGCCCAGCTCATGCGCTTGCTGGGGCCCGCGGCGCAGGCGACGCCCATGGCGAGCGCCAGGCCCGCACGCACAGCGGCGCCGGTGAACAATTGGGTGAATGCCATGGCGGCATTCTGCATCCAGCCGTGGCGCACTGCTATAACTTGGTGAACTGTCAAAACAGGGGTTGCCTCATGGCTGAGCGGATCAGTGGCGAAGCGTTTGTCCAGGAAGGCGGTTGCGATTGCCGCACCGTCCGCTATCGCATGGAGTCGCGCCCGATGTTCGTCAACTGCTGCCACTGCCGCTGGTGCCAGCGCGAGAGCGGCTCTGCATTTGCAATCAACGCCATGATCGAAGCAGACCGCGTGACGCTGCTGGCAGGCACGCCGGAAGTCATCGACACACCGTCGGCCAGCGGCCGTGGCCAGCGGGTGTCGCGGTGCCCGCATTGCAAGGTGGCCGTGTGGAGCAACTATTCGGGCGCCGGTGCGTCCGTGCACTTCATTCGCGTCGGCACGCTGGACAACCCTGACGTGCTGCCACCCGACATCCATATCTTCACCACCACCAAGCAGCCGTGGGTGGTATTGCCGCCCGGCGTGCCGGTGATGGACGAGTACTACGACGCAAACGTGCATTGGCCGCCTGAGAGCCTGGAGCGGCGCGCTGCGTTGCGTGCGCGGTCAGCCGGATAATTTCGCCATGCCCCGCTATCCACAGAACGTTGCGCCTGCGTATCACGCGCATATCTACTTCGACGCTGCCACGCTCGAGCAGGCCAAGGCCTTGCGCGAAGAAGCGGGGCGACGCTTCCAGGTGCAGCTGGGCCGCGTGCACGAAAAAGAAGTGGGCCCGCACCCGCGATGGAGCAGCCAGATCGCGTTTGACGCCAGCGAGTTCGACAGGATCGTGCCGTGGCTCGATGCGCATCGCAACGGGCTCGATATCTTCGTGCATGGCTTGTCGGGCGACGACCTCGCCGATCACACCACGCACGCCTACTGGCTGGGCAATGAGTGGCCGCTCAAGCTGGAGATGTTCCGCTGATGGCGCGGGCGTCAACGGATCTTTTCGATCTGTACCTGCAGCCCGATTTTTTCGACCCGCCGACGTGCCAGCGAGTCCTGGCGGACTTGGTCAATGCCGCGGGCGAGCAGGCCGCTGTGTATGGCGTGAGCGAAGGCGGTGTTGTCGACGAGCGCGTGCGCAAAGTCATGCGGCTTGCGCCTTCGCGCGCGACTGTCGATTTCGTGGAGAGCCGGCTGATGCAGGCTCGCGTGGCTATCGCAGCACACTTCAGGCTGGAGTTGGCCGGCTGTGAAGCGCCGCAATTCCTGTGCTATGGCGAGGGCGGCCATTTCGTGGCGCACCAGGGCGGCGGCACGGGCATGTTGCGCTCGCATGCCGAGCAATCGCGCAAGGCCTCGGTCGTCATCTTCCTCAACGCGCCCTGCGAAGATGACCAGGCGGGCACCTACGCCGGAGGCTCGCTGGTCTTCACCGAGTGGCGCGCGAACCGCACCAATGGGCGCTTTGACTTGCGCGCTGGGGCGGGCTCGCTCGTGGCGTTCCTGCCGGACACCACGCATGAAGTCACGCCGGTCACGCGGGGTGAGCGCTATTCGATCGCGACGTGGTACTGGTGATCGTCAGTCCATCCGCGCGCCAGACTTCTTCACGGCGTCGGCCCACCGGGGCATTTCAGCATTGAGAAACTTGCCGAAATCCTCGCTGCCGAGGAAGGCAGGGTCTGCCCCCTGTGCAACCATTCGATTGCGGATGTCGGGTGTCGCAAGCACCTGGCGGAACGCGTCGCTCAATTTCGCGGTCACGTCTTTGGGCAGACCTGCAGGCGCCAGAAAGCCGTAGAAGCCGACCACCTCGAAGTCCTTGAGGCCGGTTTCCATCACGGTTGGAATGTCCGGCAGCGCAGGATTGCGCTCGCGGCTGGTGACCGCCAGCGCTCTGACCTTGCCTTGCTTGTGATAGTTCGCGGCTTGCGGAATCGACTCTGCCATGAACTGCACCTGGCCGCCCATCAGGTCGGTGAAGGCCGGTGCACTGCCGCGATAGGGAATGTGCACGAGAAAAAGTCCGGTGGCGCTCTTGAACATTTCGGGCACCAGGTGGCTGATACCGCCGTTGCCGGCCGAGCCGTAATTCACCTGGCCCGGTCGCGCCCGCGCGTACGCAACGAATTCATTGAGCGACTTCACCGGAAGGCTCGTGTTCACGAGCAATGCGAGCGGCTGCATGGCAGTGCGTGCGATCGGTGTGAAGTCGCGCGTGGTCTGGTAGGGCAGCTTGCTGTAGAGCGCGGGGTTGATCACCATCACGCCGGTGTTGGCCAGCATGAGTGTGTAGCCGTCTGGCGCAGCTTTCATCACGTCCTGTGCGCCTACGGTGCCGCCTGCACCTGCCTTGTAGTCGATGATGACCGGCTGGCCCAGCACCGCCTGCAGCCGTTCACTCAGCAGCCGCGCATGCTGGTCCAGGGGGCCGCCCGCAGGAAAGCCGATGACGATGCGGATGGGCTTTTCGGGAAAGGCAGCGTGCGCGCTCCAGCTGGCAGCAAGCAGGACGAGCGTGATGATGCGCTGGGTGAATGTCATTGCAGTTTGTCCCCTCGGGTCTGGTTGGCGACACATGATAGGGCGATTCCCTGATGCCTTTGCCCCAGTGCGCAGCTAGCCTGAATTCATGCAGCAGCGTCCCCACTACAAGTTCTGGCCCAAGCGGCTTCCCCATTCACTCACCGCTGCGGCCACCACGCTGTGGGACAACCTGGAGACCAGCGCGCGCCGTTTTCCCGACAAGGCAGCACTGGTGTTTTTCGGCACCCCCATCACCTATCGCGAAGCCGTGCGCATCGCCGAACGCCTGGCAGCGCGCCTGCACGCGCTGGGCGTGCAAAAGGGCGACCGCGTGGTGCTCGACATGCAGAACTGCCCGCAGCTCGTTATTGCGCACTTTGCGATCCTGCGGGCCAACGCGGTGGTCGTCCCGGTGAACCCGATGAATCGCGCCGAAGAGCTCAAGCACTACATCACCGATCCGGGCACCAAAGTTGCCATCACCACGAGCGACCTGGCGCCCGAGCTTGCCCGGGCCAGCGATACGTTGCCGCCGCAAGACCGCCTGAGCCACATCATCGCGACGCATTTCACCGACACCTTCGATCCCGATGCGCCGCACCGTGACGTGATGCCCGATGCGTGGCGCGACTGGCTGCTGACGCGGCACGCATTGCCTGCGCTTGCCGGTGGCAGCGTGATGTTGTGGAGCGACGCGATCGACAACGAATTGCCTGTGCCTGCGCTCACGGCTGTGCCCAGCGACCTGGCCATCCTGCCGTACACCAGCGGCACGACGGGCCTGCCCAAGGGCTGCATGCACCCGCACAGCAGCATCATGCACAACGCGATGGCCAGCTCCATCTGGGGCAACGGCACCGCCGAGAGTGTGGTGCTGCTGGTCGCCCCGATGTTTCATGTCACTGGCATGGTCAGCGTGATGCATTCACAGATATATAGTGGCGCGACGCTGATCGTCATGCCGCGCTGGGACCGCGACCTGGCCGGCCGCCTGATCTCGCGCTGGCGCGTGACGGCGTGGACCAACATTCCCACCATGGTGATCGACCTGCTCGCCAGCCCGAACTTCGAGCAGTTCGACCTGTCGACCCTGCTGCACATCGGCGGTGGCGGCGCCGCGATGCCGCAGGCGGTGGCGCAGCGCCTGTTCGAACAGTTCGGCCTTCGCTATGTCGAAGGCTACGGCCTGACCGAGACGTCCGCGCCTTCGCACAGCAACCCGCCTGACGACCCGAAGCAGCAATGCCTGGGCATTCCGTTCATGAGCTGCGATGCGCGCGTGGTCGATCCATTGACGCTTGAAGAGATGCCTGTGGGCGAGCAGGGCGAGATCATCATGCGTGGGCCGATGGTGTTTTCGGGCTACTGGAAGCGGCCCGACGCGACCGAGGCGGCGTTCGTCGAATTCCAGGGGCAGCGCTACTTTCGCTCCGGCGATCTGGGCTATGTCGATGAAGACGGCTATTTCTTCCTCACGGACCGCTTGAAGCGGATGATCAACGCGGCCGGCTTCAAGGTGTGGCCCGCCGAGGTCGAGGCGCTGATGTTCAAGCACCCGGCCATCCAGGAGGCGTGCGTCATCTCCACCCGGGACAGCTATCGCGGCGAATCGGTCAAGGCGGTCGTGGTGCTTCGCCCCAGCCACAAAGGCAAGGTGAGCGAAGAAGAGATCATTGCGTGGTGCCGCGAGAACATGGCCGTCTACAAGATGCCGCGCGTCGTGCAGTTCGTCGATGCGCTGCCCAAGAGCGGCAGCGGCAAGGTCATGTGGCGGATGCTGCAGGAGGCCGAGCGCGATTGAACTCGTGGTGCGGCCCGCGTAGACTGGGCCGGACCACGCGACCCTTTGTCCGAAGACAAGCGACCACACGAACGGCGGAACCGATGAGCAACGTGCCAGCACCCAGCACCGGCTGGAAGGAAGTCATCGCAGCTGATGAGCAGCAGCGCTACGAGGGTTTCGCGCAGCAGTTCGCGCAGATCCAGAAGCACAAGGCCAAGCGCTGGGGTGTCGGCCGGACGCTGCACCGCAAGCAGATCACCGCCGCGCATGGCACACTGGAAGTGCTGGACGGCATTCCGGAGTTTGCCCGCCACGGCCTGTTCGCGATCCCGCACACCTTCGAGGTGTGGGTGCGCCTGTCCAACGGCGGCTTCGACCGCGCGCGTGACAGCATGCCCGACGTGCGCGGCTTCGCCTTCCGGGTGCTGGGCGTCGAAGGTGATTCGGCGCTGGGCAACGGGCCCGCCAGGAGCCAGGACTTCACGCTGATCAACCACGAGGCGTTCTCGTTTTCGGGCAGCACGGAGTTTGTCGATTTCGCCGTGGCGGCTTCGCGCGGCGGCGGCGCGCTGCTCAAGTACGTTTTCACGCGATACGGCCTGATCGGCGGCCCGAAGATGCTGGCCAAGGTCCTTTCCATCGCCAAAAAGCCATTCAGCGGTTTCGCGACCGAGGCGCTGTTCAGCAGCGTGCCGATGGCCTGCGGACCCTACGCCGTGCGTGTGCGGCTGGTGCCCGGTGAGTCCAATGGGCCGCCCACACCGGGCGCAAGCGCCGACTGGGCTGCAGATTTCAGCCAGCGGCTGGCGCAAGGCCCCTTGCACTGGGACCTGCAGCTGCAGTATTTCTCCAGCGAAGGGCTCACGCCCATCGAGGACGCGTCCGTCAACTGGCCCACGCCCTACGCCACGGTCGCGCGCCTCATGCTGCCGCCGCAAAACACGGCGTCCCCGTCGGGCTGGGCGCTTGCGCAGGAAGTCGAGGGCACGGTGATCGATCCGTGGCAGGCGCTGCAAGCGCACCGGCCGCTGGGCGATGTGCAGCGTGCGCGCAAAGTGGTGTACTTCGCCAGCCAGAAGGGGCGCGGCGCCGCTTGAAGCCCGGGCGGGCCGGCCGGTGGGCTTGCAGTGACAGCCAGGTGGGAGCGGGCGCCAGCTGAACTGTCGGAGATTGACTACAACGGGCCGACAGTGATGCCCCTACGATCACCCGTCACCACACCATTTGCAACGCTTCGACCGATGACTCCATTTCCACCAAACGTCAAACTGCCCGACCAGGCACGCGCGTCCACTGGGGTTGCAGGGCTCGACGACATTCTGGGCGGAGGTCTGCCCACGACACACCTGTACCTCGCCGAAGGCAAGCCGGGCTCGGGCAAGACCACGCTGGGCCTGCAGTTCCTTTTGCGCGGCGTTGCCGATGGCGAGGCAGGTCTTTACATCACGCTGTCCGAGACTTCGCAGGAACTGCACATCGTGGCGGCGTCGCACGGCTGGAGCCTCAAGGGCGTTGAAGTCTTCGAGCTGGTCGAGACCACGGGCCTGAGCCCGGATGCCGAGCAGTCCATCCTGCACCCCTCGGAAGTCGAGCTGGGTGAGATGACTCGCGGCGTCATGGCCGCTGTCGACCGCGTCAAGCCGGCGCGGGTGGTGTTCGACAGTCTTTCAGAGGTGCGCCTGCTTGCCCAGAGCTCGATGCGTTACCGGCGTCAGGTGCTTGCACTCAAGAGTTTTTTCGCGGCCCGCAGCTGCACGGTGCTGATGCTCGATGACTACACCGCGGAACATGACGATCTGCAACTGCAGAGCATCGCCCATGGCGTGATCCAGCTTGGCAAATCTGCCGGCCAGTACGGGCCGGAGCGCCGCAGCCTGCGCGTCGTCAAGATGCGCGGCATCCGTTTTCGCGGTGGGGACCACGACTTCAATCTTGATACGGGCGGCCTGTCGGTCTATCCGCGACTTGTCGCGGCCGAGCACCGCGCCGCCGTCAACCACGCCCTTGTCAGTGCGGGCACCGAAGGATTCGACGCGCTTCTGGGCGGCGGGCTGGCGCGCGGGAGCAACACCCTTTTCATGGGGCCGTCTGGCGTGGGCAAGACAACAACAGCGCTGTCGTGTGCACGCGCTGCCCTCCAGCGCGGCGAGAGCGTCGCCTACTACCTGTTCGACGAAGGGCTGGCCACGCTGTTGACACGCTCGCGCTCGCTGGGCATGGAGATCGACTCGTACATCGAGGAAGGCAGCCTGCAGATCCAGGCGCTCGATCCCGCCCAGGTGTCGCCGGGCCAGTTTGCCAACATGGTTCGCAGTGCGGTGGAGGAGCGCGGGGTGCAGATGGTCGTCATCGACAGCCTCAATGCCTACATGCACGCGATGGCCGGCGACAAACATCTTCTGCTGCAGGTGCACGAGTTGCTCGCCTACCTGAACCAGCGTGAAGTCATCACGATTCTCGTGCTCGGCATGCACGGGATGATTGGCGACATTCGAAGCGATGTGGACTTGAGCTACCTCAGCGACGGCATCGTGCTGTTCCGCTTTTTCGAGGCGCGTGGCGCACTTCTGAAGGCCGTGTCGGTCGTCAAGAGCCGCACAAGCGCGCATGAAGCCACCATTCGCGAATTCCGGCTCGGCTTCGGTGGGCTGGAGATCGGCCACGCACTGACCGACTTTGAAGGGGTGCTGACGGGCGCTCCTTCGTACCGGGGCTCGCATCTCATGCTTGGCGAAGCCGAGAAGGCGGCGGTCGCCTGATGGAGTTGCGCGTACTCATTCACGCCCCGTTTGGCCGCGACGCCCAGGTGATCAAGAGCGTCATCGGGCAGACGCACAAGGTGGTGCTTTGCAGCGCACGGGATGAGCTCCTCGCAGCCATTCAAGAGGGTGCGGCCGCGGCCATCATCACAGAAGAATCCATCACGGACGGCGCGCTCCTGCAGGACCTGGGCGCGTGGCTCACGTCGCAGCCCTCGTGGTCCGACTTTCCTTTTATCGTGCTGTCCAACCATGAGCCGGGGCCGCGGTCGGTGCAGGCGATCAGCATCCTGCACGCATTGGGCAACGTGATCCTGCTGGAGCGCCCGCTCAACGCGCAGACGCTTTCCAGCGCGGCAGATGCCGCCGTGCGCGCGCGCCGCCGGCAGTACGCCACGCGCCAGCATCTGGACGAGATCGGCCTGGCGCGCCGCGAAGTCGAGCGGCTCAACAGCGAGCTTGAAGAGCGCATCGAGGCGCGCACGCATGAACTGGGCAATGCGAACAACCGGCTGATGAAGGAAATCGCCGAGCGCGAGAAGGCGCAGAGCGCGCTCGTGCAGTCGCAGAAGATGGAAGCCATCGGCCGTCTCACGGGTGGGATTGCGCATGACTTCAACAACCTGCTTCATGTGGTGAACATGAACCTGGAACTGATCTCGCTGTATGCGAAGGAAGAGAAGGTGCGGCCCGTCGTCGAGCGTGCAAAGGCCGCCTCCAAACGCGGCGCGAAGCTGACCGGGCAGCTGCTGTCTTTTGCGCGCAACCAGTCGCTCTCACCCAAGCTCACGCACGTCAACAAACTGCTGCTGGGCATCAAGGATCTGCTGGAGATCTCGGCCGGCTCCTCCGTGCAAGTGCAGCTGGACCTGTGCGAGCACCCCGCGATGATTGTGGTCGACCCCAGCCAGCTCGAGATGGCCGTGCTCAACCTGGCGGTCAACTCGCGCGACGCGATGCCCGAGGGCGGCTCGCTTCACATTGCGACCGGTGTGCGCCATGTGGCCAAGGATGAAGACCAGCTCAAGGCAGGCGACTATGTGGTGGTGACCGTGACCGATACGGGTGCCGGCATCGCACCGCAGTTGCTCAGCAAAGTCTTCGATCCGTTCTTCACCACCAAGCCCACCGGCAGCGGCACCGGGCTTGGTTTGAGCCAGGTCTACGGCTTCGCGCGGCAGTCCAACGGGGTCGCGTTCATTCGCAGCGAGCTCGGCTCGGGCACGACGGTGGAGATGTATTTCCCTGCCGCCGTCGAAGACGAAGCCGAGTGGCAGGAACAGGTGAGTGCGCCATCAATACCGGCGCGGGCCAACCTGCACAAGGTGCTGGTCGTCGAAGACGATGCCGATGTGCGCGGCGTCATTGTCGAGTGCCTGGGCCTCATTGGTTACGCAGTGACCGAGGCCGCCAATGGCACGGAGGGCCTGGCGGCGCTGCGGCGCGACCGGCCTGATGTGCTCGTGGTCGACTACGCCATGCCGGACATGACGGGCGCTGAAGTGATCAAGCAGGCGCGCGAGCTCCTGGGTGACGACTTGCCAGTCATCCTGGCCACAGGCTATGCGGACATGGCCGCTGTCGAGCGACTGGCCGGCAAGCCCATCCTGCTGCGCAAGCCGTTCGACATCAAATCGCTGGGCGCTGCAGTGGCACAGGCGCTTGAGGCGACGCGCGAACGCGCCGGCGCCTGAAACCCGATCGAAGGGCCTGCGCGGTGCGCCGGGGTTGCAGCCGCTGCCATGCACAATAGCTTGTGATTGCCGCTGACGCCACTGCCCAAGACGTGTACGGCCGGCCCGACGGGGGCTGGAGGCTGGCCCTGTACAAGGTCATCTATGAGTCAGACACGGTTGCAGGCCGCCTGTTCGACAAGGTGATCGTGGCTGCGGTCGTGCTCAGCGTGTTGGTGGTGGTGGCCGACAGCGTGCAGTCGCTGCACAAGATGCACTCGAGCCGTTTTGCGGTGATGGAGTGGACCTTCACGATTCTCTTCAGCATCGAATACGTCGCGCGGCTTCTGGCCGTGAAGAATCCGTGGCGCTACGCACGCAGCTTCTTCGGCATCGTTGACCTGGTCGCGGTGTTGCCGACTTATCTGGCGCTGTTCGTGCCGGAGCTACACGCGCTGATCGACGTGCGCATCCTCAGGTTGCTGCGCATCTTCCGGATTTTCCGGCTCACGGCCTATGTCAGCGAATACCAGCTGATGGGCGAAGCGCTGATGGCCAGCCGCCGCAAGATCCTGGTGTTTCTCTCGGCGGTGCTGATGGTCGCGTTTGTGCTGGGCACGCTGCTTTATGTGGTCGAGGGCCCTGAGCATGGCTTCAACGACATTCCGACTGCTGTCTATTGGGCGATCACCACGATCACGACCGTAGGCTTTGGCGACATCACGCCCAAGACCGAACTTGGCCGCCTGATTGCGTCGATCATGATGCTGATCGGCTGGGGCACGCTGGCCGTGCCCACAGGCATCGTCACCGCCGAGATGACGATACGCCGGCATGCGAGCCATGCGCCGGGTGCGACAGGGCCAATCTCCATGCCGCGTACCTGCGCCGCGTGCGGTGCGCGTGGTTACGCACCCGAAGCAAATTTTTGCCAGCAGTGTGGTGCGGCCCTTGCGGGCAGCGACACACGATCGGGCTGAACCCCGGCGGCGTCAGTCGTCGAATCTGGCGCTTCGCGCGGCGAGCAACTCACGCAAGACGGAGCGGTGGCAGCGGGCTTCGTTCTCGCAATAACAACCCAGGGCGAGTGACGTCTGATGCGACATGGCGGCGAGCAAGTCCAGCACGTGACTGGCATCCGGCTGCTTCATCTCGGCGGTGAACTTGCGGCGAAAGGTGTTCCACGACTTCTCGTCCTGCGCTGCCTGGCCCAATGCCATCAGTTCGGCGCTCGGCGCGAGATTCGGCAACCACGTGTCATAGAAATCACGCGAAGCGAATTCACTTTTGGGCACGCCGCGCGGCGGTCGCCGCACGGTGCCCAGACGCAGCCCTTCGCCGGGGCTGCGCGGCGTTCCCAATTGCACGATACGGATGCCCATGACTCGCCTCCTGTCTGCTGACAGCCGCACTATACGGCGGGTGATTCGCCAGGAAGGCTGGCAGGCACCATCACGCGCAAGGCAGCCGGCCGGATGCGGTAGTGCAGCGGCGTTTGCATCAGCGTGACTTCGCCATCGGTCGCGACGCGGATGGATCTCTTGTGTGTGTCCACCATGACCGAGGTGGCCGTGAGCATGTCGAAATCGCGTGCCTGCTCAAGCCGCCCGAACAGCGCGCGAAGGGCCAGCCACACCAGCCCGAAGCGGCCCATGCGGTGCGTGACGTAGAGGCTCAGCTTGCCATCGGCCAGGCCGGCGCGCTCGCCGATTTCAAAGCCCGTCATCGTGTATTCGTTGTTGCCGATGAAGACGAATGCGCTGCGCCGCTCCAGCTTCTTGCCATCGACTTCGAAGTGCAGCGACAGCACCGGGTAGCGCTGGGCGGCGCGCAGGCAAGCGTGCAGCAACGCCGCCCATTTGCCGCGGCCCAGGCGCCGCTGCTGCGCCTCGCGTTCGCGCACGATATCCGGATACAGGCCCAGCCCGGAGTTGTTGATGAAGAGCCGGCCGTTGACTTCGCCGGCATCTACATCCAGAACCTTGCCGCGCACGAGCACGTCAATGGCGCCTTCGGCTTCGAGCGGAATGCCCAGGTCCTTCGCGAAGTGGTTGAGCGTGCCCATCGGGATGACGCCCATGGTGACGCCCGTGCCGGCGACTTGCGATGCCACAGCACTCACCGTGCCGTCACCACCGGCGGCCACGACGAGCGAGGCGCCCTGTTCGATGGCATCGGACGCGGCCCGAGTGATGTCTTCGCCATCGCGCACGAGCACCGCCCGCGCGTCCAGGCCACGGCGGCGGCATGCCGCCTCCATCTCGCCGGCCCCCTCTGCCGGGCGCCCCTGTCCGGCCGATGCGTTGGAAATGATGACGGCAAGCATCTGTACAGGATGAGGCACGCGCGCGTTGCAGAGTGTCGGAGAACTGCGCGATGCCGCTGTTGCTGCGCCTACAGGTGAGGCGGCTTGTCGATATCGGTGATCACGCGGGCGTAGCGCTGCTTGCTCCAGTAGGCGGACGCCCAGTCGATCAGCACGACGATGCGGTTGCGAAAACCGATCAGGAAGTAGATGTGCGCAAACAGCCAGAACAGCCACGCGAAGTAGCCGCTGAATTTCAGGTGGCCCGCAGGCGTGGCCACATCGACGACCGCAGCATTGCGGCCGATGGTGGCGAGGTTGCCGTAGTCGCGGTAGCGAAACGCCGCGGTGGGCTGGCCTGCGATGCGCCGCAGGATGTTGGCCGCAGCAACGCGCCCCATCTGCTTGGCGGCGGGCGACACACCGGGTACGGGGCGCGGCTCGTGCCCGCCCAGGTGGCTCTTGGCCGCAGCGAGGTCGCCGATGACGCTGATCTCAGGGTGGCCCGCAAGGGACAGATCGGCTTCGACAGCAACCCGCCCTGCGCGATCAGTGGGCAAGCCCAGCGACTGCGCGAGCTGCTTGCCCAGCGGTGAGGCGGCTACGCCTGCCGCCCACGTGACGCAGTGGGTGGCGATGGTGTACACGTCGCCGGGCGCGGCTGGCTGCACCTGCACGCCATTGGCGTCGATGGCCGTGACCTTCGCATTCAGCCGCACCTCCACGCCGAGCTTTTGCAGCTGCTGCGTGGCCCGCTCACTGAGTTCAGGCGGCATGGCCTGCAGCACGCGCGCGCTGCCTTCCAGCAGGATGATCCGCGCCTTGGCAGGGTCGATGCGGCGGAACTCGCCCGACAGGGTGTGGTGCGCGATCTCGGCGAGGGTGCCGGCCATTTCCACGCCCGTCGGGCCACCGCCGATCACCACGAAGTTCAGCCACGCGGCCTGCTTCTCCAAGTCGGCTTCCTTCTCGGCAGATTCGAAGGCGAGCAGGATGCGGCGGCGAATTTCGAAGGCGTCGTCAAGTGTCTTCAGGCCCGGCGCGTAAGGCGCCCAATCGTCGCGGCCGAAATAGCTGTGCGTGGCACCGGCGGCGACGATGAGGTGGTCGTAAGGCAGCGCCATGCCGCCCGCGAGCAACACCTGCCGCGAGGCTGGGTCGATGGAAGTCACCTCGCCCAGCAAGCTGGCCACGTTGGCCTGGCGGCGAAACAGGTGGCGCACAGGCGCTGCGATTGCGGGTGCCGAGAGGCCGGCGGTGGCCACCTGGTAGAGCAGCGGCTGGAAGAGGTGGTGGTTGGTGCGGTCGACGAGGGTGATATCGACCGGGGCGTGCCTGAGTGCGCGCGTCGCCTCCAGCCCGCCGAAGCCGCAGCCCACGATCACGATGCGGGGCTTGTTCGCTGTTGCTGATGTGTTGCTTGCCGATGTCATGGGATGATTATGGGCAAACGACGGCACTCGAAAGGATCCTCATGTTCTCCACCTGCATCGCGGGCAGCCTGCCCAAGCCCGCCTGGCTTGCCGAAACGCAAAAGCTCTGGCCGCAATGGAAATCGCAGGGCGATGAGTTGAAGCAGGCCAAGGCTGATGCGACGCTGCTGTGGATCAAGGCGCAGGAAGATGCGGGGCTGGACATCGTGGGCGACGGCGAGCAGTCGCGCCAGCACTTCGTGCATGGCTTCCTGGAGCAGGTCGAGGGCATCGACTTCGAACACAAGGTGAAGATGGGCATTCGCGACAACCGCTACGACGCGATGGTGCCGCAGGTGGTGGCGCCGCTGCGCCTGAAGGGCCGCGTGCATGCCTTCGAAGCGCAGCTCGCACGCGCCCACACGAAGAAGAAGCTCAAGTTCACGATGCCCGGGCCCATGACGATTGTCGATACGGTGGCCGACAAGTTCTACGGCGACAAGGTGAAGATGGCCTTCGCGTTTGCCGAGATGCTCAACCAGGAGGCGCTTGCGCTGCAGGCCGACGGTGTGGACATCATCCAGTTCGATGAGCCCGCATTCAATGTGTACATGAAAGACGCCGCCGACTGGGGCGTGAAGGCACTCGAGCGCGCGGCGCAGGGGCTGACGTGCACGACGGCTGTCCACATCTGCTACGGCTACGGCATCCAGGCGAACAACGACTGGAAGAAGACGCTGGGCGAAGAGTGGAAGCAGTATGAGCAGGTGTTCCCGGCGCTCGCAAAAAGCTCGATCAAGCAGGTGAGCCTGGAGTGCTTCCACTCGCATGTGCCGCCGCACCTGATGAAGCTGCTCGAAGGCAAGGACGTGATGGTGGGCGTGATCGACGTGGCGAGCGACGCGATCGAAACGCCGCAGCAGATTGCAGACACGATTGGCACCGCGCTGCAGTTCGTCGCGAAGGACCGCCTGTTTCCTTGCACCAACTGCGGCCTCGCGCCCATGAGCCGTGAGGTGGCGCTGGCCAAGCTCGATGCACTGGCCAAGGGCGCTGCGCTCGCGCGCCAGAGGTACGCATGATGGGGCGTTTGAATCGCAAGGGGCTCGCCCACCTGCGCGACGCGTTCGAGTCGAGTATCGAGCGGGGGCGCATACCGGGCGCGATCACCGTGGTGGCGCTGGGCGGGCATGTCGAGATGTTCGACACGCTCGGCATGCAGGACCATGCCGCAGGCAAGGCCATGCAGGCCGATGCAATTTTCCGGATCTATTCGATGACGAAGCCGCTGGTGTCGCTCGCCTCGGTGATGCTGATGGAAGACGGCGTGCTGCAGCCGGTGGACCCGGTGTCGAAATGGCTGCCGGAATTCGCGGGGCAAAAGGTCGCGATCGAGCAGGGCAGTTCAATCGTTCGCTACGAAAGTGTGCGGCGCGAAGCCACGGTGCACGACCTGCTGCGGCACACCGCAGGCCTCACGTATGAATTCCTCGGGTCCAGCCCTGTGCAAAAGCTGTACGAGGCTGCCAACGTCACTGACAGGTCACGCACGAACCGCGAGTTCAGCCAGATGTTTGCGCAGCTGCCGCTGGCGCACCAGCCGGGCAGCTGCTGGCAATACAGCCGTGCCACGGATGTGCTCGGCGCGGTGGTCGAGGCTGCGTCGGGGCAGGCGCTGGGTGCTTTCATGAAAGAGCGCATCTTTGATCCGCTCGGCATGAAAGACACTTCATTCAACGTGCCGCACGAGCAGCTGCATCGCATGGCCGAGCCTTTCGCGAATGACCCCGACACGGGCGCGCGTGTTGTGATGATGGACGCGAATGAGACGGCCGCGTATGAGTCGGGCGGCGGTGGCCTGTTTTCCACAGCGGCTGACTACATCCGCTTCCTGCAACTCATGCGCAACCGCGGCAGCCTCGATGGTGCGAGGCTTGTGTCGCGCAAGGCAGTGGAGTGGATGACATCGGATCATCTGGGCGGCATTCCCGCCAATGGCGATCTGCTGCCCGCGGGGCATGGTTTCGGCCTCGGGTTTGCGGTGCGCACTGCTTCGGGCCTGGCACCGCAGCCCGGCTCGCCCGGCCAGTATTTCTGGAGCGGCATTGGCGGCACGCTGTTCTTCGTCGATCCGGCGGAAGACCTGTTTGCCATGATGCTCACGCAGGCGCCCAACCAGCGCATCTACTTTCGCAACCTGTTCCGGCACCTGGTTTACGGCGCGCTGGATTGAGGAGACAAGCCCATGGGCAATCACGATCACGGCCATAACCACGACCACGGCCACGACCACGGGCAGGACCATTCGCATGACGCGCCCTGGAAGCACGACGGCGTGCGCGTGGTGCCCGGCAACCAGCTCGATGGCAACACGGCGCAGACGCCGGGCATGGACCGCAAGGCGGCCATCAACTTTGCGCGCGTGGGCGCGCAGAAGCTGTGGGCCGGCACCGTCACGATTCATGCGAATGCGAAGACGGGTGCGCACCATCACGGCCCGCTCGAAAGCGTGATCTACGTGGTGAAGGGGCGTGCGCGCATGCGCTGGGGCGATCACCTCGAGTTCGTGGCAGAAGCCGGGCCGGGCGACTTCATCTATGTGCCACCCTATGTGCCGCACCAGGAGATCAATGCCAGCCCCACGGAAGCACTCGAATGCGTGCTGTGCCGCAGCGACGGTCAGGCGGTGGCGATCAACCTCGACATCGAACCGGCAGAAAAGCCCGAGCAGGTGCTGTGGGTGGACCCGACGCATCCGCAGGGGGGCGTATGAATCCAAAAGCCACTCGTGCGCTCGCACTGATCACCGGTGCTTCTTCGGGCATTGGCGAATCGCTTGCGGGCTGCTTCGCGGCGTCCGGGCACGACGTCGTGCTGGTCGCGCGCAGCACTGCCAAGCTGCAGGCACTCGCCACGGATCTGGCGGCCACGCATGGTGTGAAGGCTTGGGCCGAACCCTGCGACCTTGCGCAGCCCGGCGCTGCTGCAGCGCTGGCAGCCACCTTGCGCAAGAAGCGCAGGACGATCGACGTGCTCGTGAACAACGCGGGTGTCCTGTCGCAAGGCGCATTCGTCAAGATGAAGCCGGCGACGCACGCGCAGATGATCGACTTGAATATCTCCGGGCTCACGGCGCTGCTCGGCGCCTTTCTGCCCGGCATGGTGGAGCGCGGGCATGGGCGCGTGCTCAACGTCGCTTCGATCGCGTCGTTCCAGCCGGTGCCATCGCTTGCCACGTATGCGGCGACGAAGGCTTACGTGCTGTCGCTCACCGAGTCGCTGGCCGAAGAGATGAGGGGCACCGGCGTGACGGTCACCGCGTTGTGCCCGGGCGTGACGGCAACGCACATGCTGGCGGCGGCCAAGGACGAGAACCCGACGCTGGGGCAACTGCCTTCGTTCCTGATTGGCGACGTTGACGACGTGGCCCGGCAGGGCTTCGAGGCGTGCATGAAGGGCGATGTGATCTGCGTGCCGGGCGTCGTCAATCGCGCTGCGATGATCGCGTCGCGCTCCACGCCGAAGTGGCTGGTGCGGCGCATCGGCGGCATGCTCGGGCGCAAGGCGAGCTGAGCCATTCCTGTCAGTAGACTTCGCTTCTTGCGGCGCGAAGCCTGCCCGGGCAAGACAAATTTCATCTGCCTATGCTGTAATGAAATTGAACCGGTTTCGACTGATGTCGTACTCGACAAGCCGGATGAAACCAGGAGACTCGCCGCATGCCCGCGTTACCGTCAACGGCAACGATTCAACACCTTGACTTGCCGGGCCGGCACGGCCTGCTGCAGCGCTTTGCTGCGGTGCGTGCGCATAGCCTGGCGATCACGAGCGGCCTCACGCCTGAGGACCAGTGCGTGCAGTCCATGCCCGACGCGAGCCCCACCAAATGGCATCTCGCGCACACGAGCTGGTTCTTCGAAGCGGTGGTGCTTTCGCAGCATGCCGCCGGCTACCGCGCGTTCGACCAGCGTTTTTTTCATCTGTTCAATTCGTACTATGAAGCGCTCGGGCCTCGCCATCCGCGAGCGCAGCGCGGCTTGCTCACGCGCCCGGCGCACGATGAAGTGCTGGCTTATCGCATGCATGTCGATGCAGCGATGCAGGCGCTCATTGAAACCGCGAGCCACGACACATGGCTGGCGGCGCAGCCGCTCGTCGAGCTGGGGCTCCATCACGAGCAGCAGCACCAGGAGCTCATCCTCACGGACATCCTGCATGCGTTCTCGTGCAACCCCTTGCTGCCCGCCTGCGAGCCTGCCGGCGTGCCCGCATTGCGGCTGGCAGCAACAGCCTCTGATCCCAAATGGCTGGCGATGCCAGGTGGCATCGTCGACATGGGCCACACTGGCGACGGCTTCGCGTTCGACAACGAAACGCCGCGCCATCAAACGCTGCTCGCGCCCTACCAGATCGCCGACAGGCTCGTGACGTGCGGTGACTACGCGCAGTTCATCGCAGACGGCGGCTACGAGCGCGCGAGCTTCTGGCTCTCCGATGGCTGGGCTGCCGTGCAGGCGGCTGGCTGGAAGGCGCCTGCCTACTGGATTGCACCCGGCGATGCGCGGGCGCCCGCTTCGCACTGGCAGGTGTTTGGCCTGCAAGGCGTGCGGCCGCTCGATCCGTCTGCGCCGGTGTCGCAGCTGAGTTTCTATGAAGCGGCTGCCTATGCAGAATGGGCCGGTGCACGACTGCCGACAGAAGCTGAATGGGAGGCTGCTTTCACGGCCCCCGGCATCACGCAGATGACGGGCCACGTGTGGCAATGGACGCGTTCTTCCTACGACCCGTACCCGGGCTTTCGACCGCTTGCAGGCGCCGTGGGCGAATACAACGGCAAGTTCATGGTGGGCCAGATCGTCCTGCGCGGCAGCAGTGTTGCGACGCCCGCAGGTCACGCACGGCCGACCTATCGCAACTTCTTCCCGCCGGCGGCACGCTGGCAATTTTCGGGCTTGCGCCTGGCGAAGGACGCCACATGCTGATGAGCAAATTCATCGAGGTCGGCACGAGTGACGCGGTTGATGCGCAGTCGCGGCTCGAAGCCCCGATGGACAACGCTTTTGCGCAGGACCTGTGCGCCGCGCTTTCGACGCGGCCCCGCGCGATTTCGCCAAAGTACTTCTACGACGAGGCTGGCTCGCTGCTGTTTGATCGCATCTGCGACTTGCCTGAGTACTATCCGACGCGCACCGAGCTGGGCATTCTGGAGCGCAACGCGCAGGACATCGCAGCCCACATGGGCCCGCGCGCGGAGATTGTCGAGTTCGGTGCGGGTGCGCTGCGCAAGGTACGCATCCTGCTCGATGCCATGGACCGGCCCGCACGCTACCTGCCCATCGACATTTCGGGCGAGCATCTGTCGCGCGCGGCGTCGGCGTTGCAGCAAGACTATCCGGGCCTTGATGTGCAGCCTGTGGTGGCTGACTACACGCAACGCCTGCTGTTGCCCGCACCTTTGCCGGGGGCCGGGCAGCGCGTGGGTTTTTTCCCTGGTTCGACGATCGGCAATTTCACGCCCGACGAAGCGCTGCACTTCCTGCAAGTCACGGCGCAGGTGCTGCGCGGCGGCGCGTTGCTGATCGGCGCGGATCTGGTGAAAGACCCGGCTGTCCTGCACGCGGCCTATAACGACTCGCAAGGCGTGACGGCTGCTTTCAACCTCAATTTGCTCGCACGTGCGAACCGCGAGTTGGGCGCGCGTTTTGTGCTGGAGCAGTTTGCGCACAGCGCGTTCTACAACGCACCGCGCCAGCGCATTGAAATGCATCTGGTCAGCAAGCGTCGCCAGATGGTTTCGGTAGGTGGCCAGTGCTTCGAGTTTGAAGAAGGCGAGACGCTGCATACCGAGAACTCCCACAAGTTCACGATCGACAGCCTTCGCTCGCTCGCCGTGCGCGCAGGCTTCCGGCCGGGGCCGGTCTGGACGGACCCCGACAACCTGTTCAGCGTGCACTGGCTGCACGCCCCGCTTTGAAAGGGCGTATCGCATGAAAGCCATCTGGAACGGCGTGACCATTGCCGAGAGCGATGACACGGTCACCGTCGAAGGCAATCATTACTTTCCCGCGAGCTCGCTCAAGCGCGAGTACGTCACGTTCAGCAACCACCAGACGACTTGCCCCTGGAAGGGCAAGGCGAGCTACTACTCGCTGATGGTCAATGGCGAGATGAACACTGACGCCGTCTGGTACTACGCGGACCCCAAGCCCGAAGCCGAAGCCGTGCGTGACCGCGTGGCCTTCTGGCGTGGTGTGAAAGTTCAGCCCTAGGAGTTTTTTCATGACGAAAGCAATGCAAGCCGATGCAGTGGTCGTCGGCTCGGGACAAGCTGCGCCTGCGCTTTGCGTGGCGCTGGCCCAGCGCGGCGAGAAGGTTGTGCTGATCGAGGGTGCGCAGGTGGGCGGCTCGTGCGTCAACTACGGCTGCACGCCGACCAAGACGCTGCGCAAGAGTGCGCGTGTGGCGTATCTCGCTCGCCGCGCGGCGGAGTTTGGCGTGCATCTTGGCAAGGTCGAAGTGGACTTTGCTGCTGCGATGAACCGGATGCAGTCGCGCGTGGATACGTCGCGCGGCGGGCTGGAAAGCTGGATCGGCGGGGAGCCCAACATCACGCTGCTGCGGGCGTGGGGCTCGTTCGTGGGCGGGGAAGAAGGTGCGTTCGATTTACTGGCTGGCGAGCAGCCGGTGCGAGCGAAGCGGGTGTATCTCAACACCGGCACGCGCGCGTTCATTCCGCCGATCCCGGGCCTCGACCAGGTGCCGTATCTCGACAACGTGTCACTGCTGAAGTTGCGCGAGCGGCCACGGCACCTCATCGTGATTGGCGGCAGCTATATCGGCCTGGAGATGGGCCAGATTTTCCGGCGGCTGGGCAGTGAGGTGACAGTGATTGAAACAGGGCCTCGCATCACGAGCCGTGAAGACGAAGAGGTGTCCGCCTGCATTGCCTCGTTCCTGGAGGAGGAGGGCATCAACATCGTGGCGGGCCTGCCCGTGACGCGCGTGGCTCGCTCGGGCGATGGCGTGGTGGTGGAACTGGGCGCGCGCAAGGTCGAAGGCTCGCATGTGCTGGTGGCAACGGGTCGCTTGCCGAATACGGAGAAGCTCAACTTGCAAGCCGTGGGCGTCGACATGGATGCGCGCGGATTCGTGCCGACCAACGCGCGGCTTGAAACCAATGTGCCCGGCATTTGGGCGCTGGGCGACATCAACAAGCGCGGCGCATTCACGCACACGAGTTATCACGACTACGAAATCGCGATTGCGAATCATGATGGCGGGCACCGCAGCGCCGACGACCGGATCATGGCCTACGCCATGTTCACGGACCCGCCGCTGGGACGCGTGGGCATGTCGGAAGCCGAGGCGCGGGCGAGCGGCCGCAACATCCTGATGGCGACGTTCGACATGAAGAACGTGAGTCGCGCCAAGGAGGAGGGCGAGACGACGGGCCTGGTCAAGATGCTAGTGGACGCAGACACCGACCAGTTTGTCGGCGCGACGCTGGTGGGCATCAACGCCGACGAGATCATCCAGGTGATCAGCAATTTCATGGCCGCCGGTGCGAGCTGGCGCGTGATGAAAGACGCGCTGCCTGTGCACCCGACGGTGACGGAGTTCTTTCCGACGATTCTGGGCAAGTTGCGGCCCTTGGCAGGTTGAGCGTCAGGCGTCAGGCGTCGGGCGTTGAGCGTTGAGCGTTGAGCGTTGAGCGAGAATCGATCTTCCACGCCGAACGCCTGACGCTCAACGCCGAACCTCTCCGATGATTCTCGAGCCTGCCTTCACCTACCCGGACCAGCTGCCTGGCCTGCTTCGCCGTCAGGGCTATGCCGTAGTGAGCCCGCGTGCCGTGTGTGAGCTGACTGACTGCAGCTTCGACGAGCTGATGGCGCTGCGCCCGAGCTGGGACGATCTGGCGCCCGATGCCTACCTGAAAGACGGCGGGCACTACCGGCGCAGGCGTCACTCATGCTTCGTGGTTGAGGGTGGCAAGGTCACTGAAGCGCCGCATCGCGCGCACTGGCAGCCCGTGGAATACAACGCGCTGCATGGCGGCATGCAGCGCTGGTTCGAGCCGATGGACCACCACGTGCTGCAGGCGCCAGCCTGGAACAAGCTGCTCGTTGCGCTGGCCGAGGTCACGTCAGACCTGAAGGGCGAGAAGCCATGGTTTGTAGAAGCGCATCAGTTCCGCATTGATACCGACGGCGGCATCGGGCGGCCGACGCCCGAGGGCGCGCATCGCGACGGCGTCGACCTGGTGGCGGTATTCCTGGTGGGCCGTGAAGCGATCAAGGGCGGCGAGACGCGTGTTTTTGAATCGGATGGACCTGCCGGCCAGCGCTTCACGCTCACGCAGCCATGGAGCCTGCTGCTGCTTGACGACGAGCGGGTGATCCACGAGTCAACGCCGATCCAGCCGCTGGGCGCACACGGCTATCGCGACACGCTGGTGATTACCTTGCGCGCCAGCGGTTTCCAGGGGAGCTGAGCAGCCCCAGCAGCCCGGCGATGCGCTGGGCGCGCCGCCACACACGCCAGTACGCGAAAGCCTTTGCCGCCAGCCCCGCAATTTTTCGGGGCCGCAGCAGTACCGGCGCGGCCAGGCCGATCAACAGCCAGTGCGGGTTGGCCATGAGCCATCGCCATCCATCGCCAATGCGGTCGGCCACGGCGAAAGGACGCTCGAGCACGGCGGCGTCCTGCGCGAAGGAGGCTCGCAACTCGCGGCTGCGGGCCACCAGTTCGGTTTGGCGCCGCACAAGTTCAAGTTGCTGGTCGTGAAACATGCCTATTCGCGCGGCGCAAGCGCTTCGCGGTCTTGCGCGATTTCAGCGAGCGTGGCCTGGAACATGTGCGTCTTGGCCCGCAACCGCTGGCCGCCGGCCCGCATGGCGAGGATGCCGCCGCCGATGAACACAATGGTCATCACCGCCAGCGCCACGATGCGATAACCCTCGGCGAACAGCATGATGATCAAGGCGCACAGCAGCACGGCGCCAATGGAGGTCAGCATGAGGCCGATGGCCGCGACGATGAGGCCGTCGAACAGGCGAAGCTTTTCCTGCTCCAGCTCGTTGCCCAAGATGTGCAGCCGCACCTGCCCGATTTCGAGCACGGTGGCAAACATGCGCCGCAGCGAAGCGAGCAGGCCGCCCGAGGCGCCAGCCTCTGTCATGGCAGGGCGGTTCAGCGGCGGCTGATGAGCATGCCGACCACGAGGCCGACGCCAGCGGCAATGCCGACGGCACGCCACGGGTTGTCTTGCACGTAGGCGTCGGCGGCGCGGCCCGCGTCGCGAACGCGCACCACGGCCATGTCCTGCAGGTCAACCAGGTCGGCCTTGGCCTGTTCCATGCGCGCTTGCATGCGGATGCGCATCTCGCTTGCCTTGTCGCCAACGTTGCCGGCGGTGAGCTTCAAAAGCTCCTCGGCATCGGCGATGACCAGCTTCAGGTCGCTCATGAGTTTGTCTTTGTGCGATTGGGTCAGTTCTTCAGACATGGGCCGCTTTCGTGAATGGCAAGTGGATAGTGAATGGTAGCGTGATTGCTGCCGGGCGACGCCATCAGACGCGCTCGAAAATCGCCGCAATGCCCTGGCCGCCACCAATGCACATCGTGACAAGGGCGTAGCGCCCGCCGATGCGTTGCAGCTCGTGCAGTGCCTTCACCGTGATCAAGGCGCCCGTCGCGCCGATGGGGTGCCCGAGCGAGATGCCGGAGCCGTTCGGGTTGACCTTGGCAGGATCGAGTTCCAGGTCGCGTGTGACTGCGCAGGCTTGCGCTGCAAAGGCCTCATTGGCTTCGATGACGTCGAGATCCTTGATGGACAGCTTGGCCTTTTGCAGCGCCTTGCGCGTGGCCGGCACCGGGCCTATGCCCATGAACTTCGGATCGACGCCTGCGTGCGCGTAGGCAACCAGCCGGGCCAGCGGCTTGATGCCGCGACGCATGGCGACGCTGCGCTCCATCAGCACGACGGCAGCTGCGGCGTCATTGATGCCTGACGAATTGCCGGCCGTCACGGTGCCTGCCTCTTTCGCAAACACGGGCCGCAGCGTCGCCAGATCTTCCAGCCGGACGCCGGTGCGGAAATGTTCGTCGGTGTCGAACACCGTCTCGCCCTGCCTGCCCTTGAGCACGACGGGCACGATCTGGTCCTTGAAATAGCCCGCCTTGGTCGCGCGTTCAGCGCGGTTGTGGCTTTCGACGGCCAGGCGGTCCTGGTCTTCGCGGGTGATGCCCCACTTGGCTGCGACGTTTTCGGCGGTCATGCCCATGTGGATGTTGTGGAAGGGGTCGTGCAGGGCACCGGTGAGCATGTCGACCATCTTCATTTCGCCCATTCGCACGCCCCAGCGGGCGGTGAGCGAGGCGTAGGGCGCGCGGCTCATGTTTTCAGCGCCGCCGCCGATGGCGATGTCGCAGTCGCCAAGCTGGATGGTGTGGGCAGCCGACAGGATGGCCTGCAGGCCCGAGCCGCACAGGCGATTGACGTTGAAAGCGGGGGTGCCTTCAGCGCAGCCGCCGTTGATGGCCGCCATGCGGGAGAGGTACATGTCGCGCGGCTCGGTGTTCACGACGTGGCCGAACACCACGTGGCCGACATCGGCGCCCGCAACCGCTGCCCGCGAGAGTGATTCGCGCACGACCAGCGCGCCGAGATCGACGGGTGGCACGTCTTTCAGGCTGCCGCCGAAGGTTCCGATGGCGGTGCGCACTGCGCTGACGACGACGACTTCCTGGATCATGGGAATACTCCTCCTTGGGGTGCAGCTTTTATTGGACAACGAAACAATGTAACCCGAGCGCCGCCCCCTCGGCTAGTCGCGGATGTCGGAGACGGGGTTGGCGCCAAAGTCAGGACGGGCGAGGTAAGCCAGCACGCGCGTGGCCGCGTCTTGCGGTGACACCAGCATGCCTTTTTCCTTCATGCCGACAAAGTTGCCTGCATCGGGGAACTGGCTCGCGTCGGAGGAGCGCAGGTGCACTTGCATGTCGGTGTCGATCACGCCGGGGGCGAGTGAGCTGATCTTCGCGCCGTTGGGCCGCAGCGCTTCTTCGAGGGCGACACACCGCGAGAAGTGGTCCATGCCGGCCTTCGACGCGCAATACGGGGCCTGCGATGCCATTGGCCTGCGGCCCAGGCCCGACGAGATGTTGAGTACTTTGCGCTGCGAAGCCCAGTCATGCGTTGCCCGAAGGAAAGCCGAAGCCAGCAGCATGGGCGCTTCCAGGTCGATGCGCATGGCCTGGGCAATTTCAGCGGCGCTCAACGCAGACAGGGGCACCAGGCGCGGCAGCATGCCGGCGTTGTTGATCAGCGTGACGGTGGCGATGTCGCGGGAGCTGACATTCGCCAGCCACGCTTCCAGGCGCAGGGCTGCTGCCTCGGCATTGGCAAGATCGACCGGCCACTGCTCGCAGCGCTGTCCTGCGCGCGCTGCGTGCTGGCCCAGCGCGTCATTGTGGTGTCGCGACATGCAAAGCAGGTCGTGCCCCGCATCGAGAAGCTGTTCGGCCATGGCAAGGCCCATGCCGCGCGAGGCGCCGGTGAGGATCGTGAGGTGTTTGCTCATCCCTTGATCGTAGCGGGGCGGCGACACGCGTGCTCAGAATGGCGGCGGGCTGGAGAACGTGACGCGCTGGCTCGTCGCGGGATGGGTGAGTTCAAGCTGCACCGCATGCAGCAACAGCCGCGGGCTGAGCGCCTGCACGTGGGGCGGTGCGTAGAGCGCATCGCCGAGGATGGGGTGCCCGAGCGATTTCAGGTGCACTCGCAGCTGGTGGGTGCGGCCCGTCAGGGGCTCGAGCGCGACGCGCGTTGTGTTGCTCGCCCGGTCGTGCGAGAGGGCTCGCCACTTTGTCTGGCTGGGCTTGCCGGCAACGGCGTCGACGATTTGCAGGGGACGGTTCGGCCAGTCAGCGGCCAAGGGCAGATCGATCGTGTGCCAGCTATTGTCGTGTTCAGGCTCAAGGCAACCCGCGACAACCGCCATGTAGTGTTTGGTGACTTCACGCCGTTCGAAGGCGGCGCTCAATTGCTTTTGGGCTTGAGGGCCTCGCGCCATCAAGCACAGGCCGGAGGTGGCCATGTCCAGCCGGTGCACGACGAGTGCATCGGCAAATTCTGCCTGTGCGCGGCTGGCGAGGCAGTCCTGTTTGTCCTCGCCGCGGCCAGGCACGCACAGGAGGCCCGCGGGCTTGTCGAGCACCAGCAGATGAGCATCGCAAAACACCACCAGCCCAGATAATCCCGGCATGAATTTCCTTCACTCGATTCCGCTGTCGGTGCAGACAATCGTGCTGCTCATAGCGTCCAACGCTTTCATGACGATGGCCTGGTACGGCCACCTGAAAAACCTGGCAACGGCGCCGTGGTACATCGCAGCGCTAATCAGCTGGGCCATCGCGCTGGCCGAATACCTGCTGCAGGTGCCCGCCAATCGCATCGGCTTCCAGCAGGCCGGATTCAGTGTCGGGCAATTGAAGATCATGCAGGAGGTCATCACGCTGGCTGTATTCCTTCCGTTCTCGTTTTTCTATCTCGACGAGCCGCTCAAGCTGGACTACCTGTGGGCTGCCCTGTGCATGGTCGGCGCAGCCTACTTCATCTTCCGCCACGCCTGATAACGGGAGCGGTTGCAGGCAGACGGTACACTCGCCGCACTTTCACCGACGTTATCCAATTCAGGAGCCGGCAATGTTTGGCAAGCTGCTGCCGCGCGAAGGCAACTTTTTCGAGATGTTCAACCAGCACGCTGACAAGATCGTGGAGGCTGCGCGCGCCTTCTCGCAGCTGGTGGCGAACTACAGCGATCCGCACCTGCGTGAGCAGTACAACCGCGACGTCGACAACGCCGAGCGCGCTGCGGATCGAGTGACCCACGAGGTCAACCGGCTGCTTCACAAGACGTTCATCACGCCGATCGACCGTGAGCAGATCCACAAGCTGATCAACACGATGGACGACGTGGCCGACCTGATCCAGGACTCGGCCGAGACCATGGCGCTGTACGACGTGCGCATGGTCAACGAAGAAATCATGCGCCTGACGGACCTGTCGGTGCGTTGCTGCGACAGGCTGAAAGAGGCCGTCTACATGATCGGCAAGCTCACAGACCCCGCCACGGCCGAAGCGGCGCTGAAGACCTGCGAGGAAATCGACAAGCTCGAGTCCGACGCCGATCGCGTGATGCGCTCGGCCATGAGCAAGCTCTTTCGCGAAGAGCCCGATGTGCGTGAAGTGATCAAGCTCAAGGCAATTTATGAGCTGCTGGAGACGATCACCGACAAGTGCGAGGACGTGGCCAACGTGATCGAGGGCATCATCCTCGAGAACTCTTGATTCGCAGGGCACGCTGAATGGAAGCCACGCAAGCCGCGTTGTGGATGGTCGTCATGCTGGTGGTGCTGGCACTGGCGTTCGACTTCATGAATGGCTTTCATGACGCCGCGAATTCGATTGCCACCGTCGTCTCCACTGGCGTCCTGCGGCCGGGGCAGGCGGTGCTGTTCGCAGCTTTTTTCAACCTGGTAGCTATCGGCGTGTTTCACCTGAGCGTGGCGGCCACGGTGGGCAAGGGCATCGTCGAGCCGGGCATTGTGGACACGCACGTGGTGTTCGGCGCACTTGTTGGCGCCATCACCTGGAACCTGTTGACGTGGTGGTGGGGCATCCCGAGCAGCTCGTCGCACGCGCTGATTGGCGGCATCGTCGGCGCCGTCCTCGCCAAGGCGGGGGCGGGTCACCTTGTCGCCGCGGGCATCTGGAAGACCGTCCTGTTCATCTTTCTCTCGCCATTGCTCGGGTTCATCTTCGGCTCGATGATGATGGTGGCGGTTTCGTGGATATTCAGGCGCACGACGCCTTCACGTGTTGACCGCTGGTTCCGACGCTTGCAGCTGGTGTCCGCGGGCGCGTACAGCCTGGGGCACGGCGGCAACGATGCGCAAAAGACGATCGGCATTATCTGGATGCTGCTCATTGCCACCGGCCACGTTGCGGCTGACAGCAAGATGCCACCTTCGTGGGTGATTTATGCGTGCTACCTCGCCATCGGCCTCGGCACGATGTTCGGAGGCTGGCGCATCGTCAAGACAATGGGCCAGAAGATCACCAAGCTCAAGCCGGTGGGTGGCTTTTGTGCAGAGACAGGCGGCGCGATCACGCTGTTCCTGGCGACTGCGCTCGGCGTTCCGGTCTCGACGACGCACACGATCACCGGGGCGATCGTGGGTGTGGGCGCAACCCGGCGTGCCAGCGCCGTTCGTTGGGGCGTGGCGGGCAACATCGTCTGGGCCTGGATCTTCACCATCCCGGCGGCTGCGTTTGTTGCCAGCATCGCCTACTGGCTGAGCCTGCAGATCTTCTAGGCCTGCCTGGCGGCGGTCAGTCAGTGATGCGCGGCGCGTTGGGGTGCAGCCGCGCCATCGAGAAGCAATCGACAAAGCGGCCATTCTTCAGCGCATACGCCTTGTGCCGCCCTTCTTCGAAGAAGCCGAATGATTCATAGAGTGCCCGCGCCCGGTCATTGTCCGCGTGCACATGCAGCTCGATGCGCAACACGTTTGCCCAGTTGTCGGCCCAGTCAACGAGCCGCGCAATAAGCTGGCGGCCGACGCCGCGGCCTTGCCATTGCGGATGAACGCCAATGCCCAGGTAGCGCACGTGGAAGCGCCGCAGCGACATCTGCGCCAGGTGCAGCCCCGCATTGCCTACCACCTTGTCACCCGCAACCGCCACGAGCCGGCAGGCGTGCGGCTCGATCTTCTGCAGGAACTCCATGCGGCCCGCTTCCGGGAAGTCGGGGGTCTGCAGCAGGCCTTCGAACGTGCCGACCTGGCCGAGCAGGTTTGAGATGGCCGCTGCGTCCGAGGGTTCGGCGCTGCGGATCACGATGGCGTTGGCGTCAGCCTGGTGGGCCGTGTCCATGTCGTCTCTCCTGGTGGGGTGAATGGACGAGCCAGCCTAGCGCAAGGCCGCAACGCAAGGAAATGCGAAACGCGCATGAAGCGATGTGCAAAATCGCAGCCACGCGCCACCACTGCCGCCTACTGCGAAATCTTTCGTCCCTCGTCGACCTGGTATTCGAAGTACTTCTGGAAGCTGTAGACGAAGCTGGCCATCAGCACCGTGGTGCCTATGAGGAGGGAAAGCGCCACCGCGAAGATGGTGAACCAGTTCGTGGAGCCAGCCCGCGAGTCTTGCGGCGACGATCGATTGAAGCGTGCGTTCCACTTCTCGCGCGTCATCAGGCCGTAGATGATGGCCATCAGGGCGCAGCCGGCGATGTTGAATCCAAGCAACGGAATGAGCACCCAGCTCCAGGGGTCGTCCAGGCCGTATTGCTGCACGCGGGAAATTCCGTACACACCGATCGCAGTTGGAATGGGCAACGCCCAACCGAGCCAGTCGCCGAATCCGTGGAGGTAGAAACGATGCAAGCCAATCGGGCCGCCTACAAATGCAAGCCATGCGGCCACGGTCTTGTTCTTCATGCGGGGATGCCAGCCGGTGCAGTTGTGTCGGCCTGGCCGATGCTTTTTTCCATCATCACGATGTCGAGCCAGCGGCCGAACTTCCAGCCGCACGATTTGATGGTGCCGACTTCGGTGAAGCCGAGTGCGCGGTGCACACCGATCGAGCCCGCGTTGCCAGAGTCGCCGATCACGGCGATCAGTTTGCGAATGCCTGCAGCTTCCGCTTCACGTTCCAGTTCGATCAACAGAATTTTCCCCCAGCCCTTGCCCGCCGATTGCGGGTGCATGTAAATCGAGTCTTCGGCTGAATAGCGATAGGCGGGGCGTGGCTTGAACCATTGGCAATACGCAAAGCCGACGACTTCGCCCGCCACTTCCATGACGAGGTACGGCAGGCCTTTCGAGAGGACGTCGGCCCGGCGCGCCTTCATGTCATCTTCGCTGGGAGGTGTCGTTTCGAAGGTTCCCGTGCCGTGCAGCACGTGGTGGGAATAGATGGAGGTGATCGCAGGCAGGTCGCTGTCTTTGCTGGGGCGGATAGTTGGCATTTAGGGTTACGGGCTATAATTGCGGGCTCTACAGCGTGTGCCGGCCGGGTGGCCTTGGCGCGTGTCTCAACGCTGGAAGATTCGGGGAAGTGAAACTCCCCTCCACCCGACAGGATAAATCATGGTCGTCATTCGACTCTCTCGCGGCGGCGCTAAAGCCCGTCCTTTTTTCAACATCGTCGTCGCTGACAAGCGTACGCGTCGCGATGGCCGATTCATCGAGCGCCTGGGTTTCTACAACCCGATCGCCAAGGGCGGTGAGGAATCGATCCGCGTTGCGCAGGATCGCTTGACCTACTGGAAGAGTGTCGGCGCGCAAGCATCGCCCACTGTTGAGCGTCTGCTCAAGCAAGCTGCGGACAAGGCTCCGGCCGCCGCAGCTGCGTAATTCGATTCAAGTGACTTTTCCCGGCCTCGAACCTGCGGAACTTCCCGCGGATGCCATCGAAGTCGGGCGAATTCTTGATGCCTGGGGCATCAAGGGCTGGTTCAAAGTCCTGCCCCACAGCGCTTCCCCGGAAGCGCTTTTTTCTTCCAAGCGCTGGTATTTGCAACCGTCCGAGCGAGGTGCCAAAACCTTCTCGGGCACGGTGCTGATGCGTGTGCGCGAGGCGAAAGAACACTCTGACTCCGTGGTGGCGCAGGCGCAGGATGTCGATGACCGCAATGCGGCCGAGTCATTGAAGGGCGCGCGCATCTTCGTGCCGCGCTCCAGTTTCCCGACGGCTGCAGCTGATGAGTACTACTGGGTAGACCTGCTCGGGCTGAACGTCGTCAACCGCGAAGGCGTCGCGCTGGGGCAAGTCAAGGACCTCATGTCCACCGGGCCGCAGACGGTGCTCGTCGTCGGTCTCGAGCTGGACGGCAAGCCGCAGGAGCGGATGATTCCGTTTGTCTCGGCCTTTATTGACAGCGTCGATGTCGCTGGCAAGCTCATCACCGTTGACTGGCAGCCTGACTACTAGGCTTGGCACGCAAGGGCCTCTCTTTTTCGCCATGCGCTTTGATGTCATCACGCTCTTCCCGGAAGTCTTCGCGCCGTTCATGGCCGTTGGCGTGACCCGACGCGCGTTCGAATCGAAGCTCGTGGATGTCAGGCTCTGGAACCCGCGCGATTGGGCCGACGGCAACTATCGGCGTATCGATGACCGACCGTTTGGCGGAGGCCCGGGTATGGTGATGATGGCTGAGCCACTTGCCAGGTGCTTCGCGGCCATTCGCGCAGAGCGCAACGATGACGCGCCGCTTGTTCTCTTCTCCCCCGTGGGCCGCAAGCTCGACCACGCCGCGGCCACGTCGTGGTCGGCCAGCCAGGGTGCGATTCTGCTTTGCGGTCGCTACGAGGGCATCGACCAGCGGTTTATCGACAGCCACGTCGATATCCAGATGAGCCTCGGGGACTTCGTGTTGTCCGGCGGGGAGATCGCAGCGATCGCACTACTCGATGCGGTTGCCCGCCTGCAGCCGGGCGTGCTCGGTGATGAAGACAGCCACCACTTCGACAGCTTCAATGCAGCACTCGATGGGCTCCTGGACTGCCCGCATTACACCCGGCCAGAAGTGTGGAACGGCCGGGCCGCACCAGCCGAACTGCTGTCGGGCCACCACGCGCACATCGAGCGGTGGCGGCGTGACCGCCGCCTGGAACTGACGGCCAGGCAGCGCCCGGAGCTGATCGCTGCGGCGCGCGAAGCGGGGCGCTTGAGCAAGGCTGACGAAGCGTTCCTCAAGAAGCTGGGCTGAGATTGGCTATAATCATGGGCTTTCCGATCCTCTGCCTGGGTCCCAAAGGAAGCCAGCACATTGTTGGCTTCCGCGCAGCACCAGCTGGTGTGGCGTCCCATTCCTAATTGCCCGGCACGATCCTAGAGGTGAAACATGAATCTGATCGAAACGCTCGAACAGGAAGAAATTGCCCGCCTGGGCAAGAAGATTCCCGAGTTCTCCCCTGGCGATACCGTCATCGTCAACGTGAACGTCGTTGAAGGCACCCGTAAGCGCGTGCAGGCCTATGAAGGCGTTGTGATTGCCAAGCGCAATCGCGGCCTGAACAGCGGCTTCACGGTTCGCAAGATTTCCAGTGGTGAAGGCGTGGAGCGTACGTTCCAGACCTACAGTCCGCTGATCGCTAGCATTGAAGTCAAGCGCCGTGGCGATGTGCGCCGTGCCAAGCTGTACTACCTGCGCGAGCGCAGTGGCAAGTCGGCCCGCATCAAGGAAAAGCTGGCCCATCGCAATAAGCCCGCCGAGGCTGCCACCGCCGCCGAATAAGCCGGTAGCACCGCAAAAGAAACCGCCGCCGGCCTTGGGCTTGTGGCGGTTTTTTCGTTCTGGTCATCCTGAGCACTTCATGTCGTCCTTTGACTCGGTCCCTGCCGATACGCCGCTATCCAAGCTGCCGAACTTCGACCCGCGCAGCGTGCCGGTGATCGGCATCGACACGCATCTTCCGGCGGCGAGCCCTTCGTTGCTCACGCCATCGGCCCTGCGCGAAAGGTTCCGTTCACCGCCGGCCTGGGAGCCCGAAATCTGGGGCGAGCGCAAGTTCGCCGAGCGGCAGCCCGCACGCGCCTCGGTGCTCGTGCCGATCGTGATGCGCCAGCGGCCAACGATCCTGCTGACCGAGCGTACGACGCATCTCTCCACGCATTCGGGCCAGGTTGCTTTTCCCGGTGGCAAGCAGGACGACACAGATACTGATGCCGCCCACACAGCCTTGCGCGAAGCACGCGAAGAGGTGGGCCTGGACCCGGCCCATGTCGAAGTGATCGGCCAGATGCCCACCTACACGACGGGCACGCGATTCATCATCACGCCTGTCATTGGCCTCATACAGCCCGATCACCAGCTCACCCTCAACGCCTTCGAGGTGGCCGACGCGTTCGAAGTGCCGCTTGATTTCCTGATGAACCCGGCCCACCACCGCCGGCATGCGCTCGAGTGGGGAGGGCACCGCCGCGAGTGGTTCTCCATGCCCTACATGGACGGCACGACCGAGCGCTACATCTGGGGTGCCACTGCAGCGATGCTGCGCAACTTCTATCGCTTGGTGGTCGCCTAGGGGCCGGTTGCGGCGCGCTTTATGATCGCCGCATGAGTTTTTTCGCCATCCTGTTCGCGTTGCTGATCGAGCAGGTGCGCCCATTGGGTCGCGGCAATTCCATCCACGCCACCTTGCGTGCGTGGGCCAGGTGGGTCAGCGGCAACTTCGATGCCGGCAAACCCCACCACGGATGGATTGCGTGGACGCTGGCGGTAGGGCTTCCGTCCGTCGCTGCGGTGGCCGTGCACTGGCTGCTGATCATTTTTCTGGGATGGCCATTTGCCGTGCTGTGGAGCACAGCCGTCTTGTATGTCACCCTCGGCTTTCGGCAGTTCAGCCATCACTTCACTGACATCCGCGACGCACTGGACGCAGGTGATGAAGACCGGGCGCGCCAGTTGCTGGCCGACTGGCAGCAAGTCGATGCACGTGAGCTGCCGCGCAGCGAAATCGTGCGGCACGTGATCGAGTATTCGGTGCTGGCTGCGCATCGGCATGTGTTCGGCGTGTTGACGTGGTTTTCAGTCCTGGCAGCGTTTGGCTTCGGGCCGGGCGGGGCGGTGTTCTATCGCATGAGCGAGTTTGTCTCGCGCTACTGGAAGCACCGCAGCCTGAGCGAAATACAGCCCGCAAGCGAGGCATTGCAACTGGCCGCGTCGCAGGCGTGGGCGGCGATCGACTGGATCCCTGCGCGCACCACTGCACTGGCGTTCGCGGTGGTCGGCAGTTTCGAAGATGCGATCGACTGCTGGCGCAACCACGCACAGCGGTTCCCGAACGACAACGACGGCGTGGTGCTTGCGGCGACGTCAGGCGCCGTGAATGTGCGGCTGGGTGGTGAGGCGTTGAAATCCGCGCTTTCGCCTCAGGCCGCGGCAGCGTCGTCGCCTGGTGACGCCAGCGCCCCGGGGTCGACTGAGAGCACGCCCGGACGTGAAGCCGAAGTGGGGCACCTGCGCAGCATCGTGGGCCTGGTCTGGCGCTCGGTGGTGCTGTGGATGGTGTTGCTGGCGCTGCTGACCCTGGCGCGCTTGTTGGGCTAGTAACGCTGCGGCTGCGATAACTCCGCAAACAACTCTTTGTAGATGCGGTAGCGCGACGTCGTGATGCTCCCGGCGGCCCCGGTGTCTGCAACAGCCGCCATCACATCGCAGCCGGGCTCGTGCAGGTGCGTGCAGTTGTAGAACTTGCAGTTGCCCATGTGCGCCTTCAGGTCGGGCATGCAGCTGGCAAGGTTTGTCGGCGCTATGTGGTTCAGGCCGAACTCCTGGAAGCCGGGTGAATCGATCAGCGCCGTGCCACTGGCTCGATCGGCCCAGTAGAGTGTCGTCGCTGTCGTCGTGTGCTTGCCCGAGTTGAGCGCTTGCGAAATCTCGCCAGTCTGCGCAAGCGAGCCGGGTGCGAGCAGGTTGATCAACGTACTTTTGCCCGCGCCCGACGGGCCGAGCACCAGCGTTGTCTTGCCGTGCAGGTGCTTGAGGAGCAACGCCTTGTCGACGTCGCTCGACAAGCGAAGCGATAAAGGCAGCACGCCATAGTGCATGTGCTGGTAAGGCAGCAGCCTGGCCCAGGCGCGCTCGAAGGGATCGACCAGGTCGCTCTTGTTCAGCGCGATCAGCGGAGTGATCTGCGCGGCCTCGGCCGCGATCAACGCGCGCGCGAGCTGGCTCTCGGAAAAAACAGGCTCCGCCGCAATGAGGATCAACACCGTATCGAGATTGGCCGCAAATGACTTGGTGCGGATCTCATCCTGCCGATAAAAGAGGCTGGTTCGCGGCTCGACCTTTTCGATGGTGCCTTCGTCGCGCGAAGCCTGCCACAGGACGCGGTCACCGACGACGGCAGCGCTCTTCTTGCCACGCGGGTGGCAAATGACTCGCTTGCCGTCAGGCGTTTCAACAAGCACATGGCGACCGTGCGCTGCGACCACCAGCCCTGAATCGAGCTCCGATCGATCCATCAAACGGAGCCTTCCGGCAGCAAGGCATCGACCTGCGCAGCACACTCGAAATCAGTGTCGGACAGGCCTTTCACATCGTGCGTGTTGAATCGCACGACGCAGCTGCCGTATTGCACAGTGAGTTTCGGATGGTGATCTTGCGCGTTGGCAATGAACGCCACGGCATTCACGAACGAGATCGTCTCGTAGTAGTTTGCAAAGGTGAATGTCTTTTCGATGGCGACGTCTTCGCCGTCTCCGCTCAAAGCCCAGCCGGGCACCGTGGCCAACTTCGTGACCACCTGCGTTGGATTCAGCGCGCGCCTGGCCTGCCGGGCCCAGTCGCGCTTTTTCAGCATCGACTCGCTCATGCTGCGCCCGCCATCCGCGCGAGGCGTTCCGACGCAGGCGGATGCGAGTAATAGAACTTCACGAACACCGGATCGGGCGTGAGCGTCGATGCGTTGTCTTCATAGAGCTTGAGCAGTGCAGTGCTCAAGTCGTTGCCGCTCGTTTGCTGCACGGCGTAGGCATCGGCTTCGAATTCATGTTTGCGCGAGAACTGGGCAAACACCGGGCCGATGAACACGGTAAAAACGGGCACCGCCAGCAGAAACAGCAATAGCGCGAGCGCGTTGTTCGGGCCGTCGAGGTTGGGCCTGACACCCAGCCCCGTGTAGAACCACGCATTTGCCGACAGCCATCCGAGCAATGCGAAGCCCACGAGACTCATCGCAAACAGGCTCGCAATGCGCTTGATGATGTGCTTGTGCTTGAAGTGCCCCAGTTCATGGGCGAGCACTGCATCGACTTCGCCTGGCGACAGCTTGGCCAGCAGCGTGTCGTAGAACACGACGCGCTTGGACGATCCAAAGCCCGTGAAATATGCGTTGGCGTGCGCGCTGCGCTTGCTGCCGTCCATCACGAACAGGCCCTTGGCCGCAAATCCGCAGCGGCGCATCAGTTCCGTGACGCGCGCCTTCAGCGCCTCGTCGTCGAGCGGCTTGAACTTGTTGAAGACCGGCGCGATGAACATGGGGTACACCACGAGCAGCAGCATGTTGAACCCCATCCATACGCACCAGGCCCACAGCCACCACAGCTCGCCGGCGCTACCCATCAGCCAAAGGATCAAGGCGGCAATCGGCAAACCGATAGCAGCGCCTATCAACGTTGATTTGACGAGATCGATGACCCACAAGCGAATCGTCATCTTGTTGAAGCCGAACCGCTCTTCGAGAACGAAGGTCTCGTAGAGCGTGAACGGCAGGCTCAGCACGCCGCCGATCGCGACGAACGAGGCGAGCAGCAGCAACTGCTGCGCCATGCCTGTGCCCACAGCCGAAGCCAGAGCCTGGTTGAGGATGTCGAGCCCGCCGAGCAACGTCCAGGCAAGCAGCAACGCGGACTCCCACGCGAGCGTGATCATGCCGAAGCGCGTTTTTGCAATCGTGTAGCTGGCTGCCTTCTGGTGCGCAGCAAGACTGACTTGCGCGGCGAATGCAGGCGGCACGACATCACGGTGCGAAGCGACGTAGTGAATCTGCCGCGAGGCCAGCCAGAACTTCAGTGCGATGCCAGCAAGCAGCGCAATGGCGAAAGTGATCGTGAGGGTGTACGAAGGTGACATGCAGGCCGCAGTTTAGGCCATGCGCGACAATCGGGGCATGCCGGATAACGATACGTCCACCCTGAAGAGAAGTGACCAGAACCTCATCTGGCTCGACTGTGAAATGACGGGGCTCGACCCCGAGAATGACCGCCTGATCGAGATCGCTGTCATCGCGACAGGGCCCGACCTGACGCCCCGGATCGAAGGCCCCGTGCTGGTCATTCACCAAAGCGATGCCCTGCTCGACAAGATGGACGCGTGGAACAAGGGCACGCATGGGCGCAGCGGCCTCATCGACAAAGTGAAGGCATCGACCATCACGGAAGCGCAGGCGGAGCAGACGATCATCGAGTTCATCGCGAAGTACATCCCGCGCAATGGCTCACCGATGTGTGGCAACACCATCAGCCAGGATCGCCGCTTCCTCGTGAAGTACATGCCCAAGCTCGAAGCGTACTTTCACTATCGCAATCTGGACGTGAGCACGCTGAAGGAACTCGCCAAGCGCTGGCGGCCCGACGTGTATGCATCGTTCAAGAAGCAGCAAAAGCACACTGCGCTGGCGGATGTGCATGAATCCATTGACGAACTTGCGCACTACCGCGACCAGTTCCTGAACCTCAATGCACCCATTGGTGTTGCGGGCAAACCCTGAACATGCGATAATCAATGGCTTGGCCGCGCACTGCGGTCCTCGTGCATCCTCCTTCACACAAGGCCTCCTGAGCAAATGGAAGCCACCAGTGGCGGGCTTTAGAAAGTCCTCAATGCCTCTGACAGTCGTTTGATGGTTGATGTCCTTTAACCATTGACGACAGCACTGCCGTTGCGCGGTCGTGCTACTCGTGTGAGCAATTGAATGACCGACACTTTTGAAGTGCAGGGCGACTTCGCGCCTGCCGACACCATCGATACCACTATCGACACCACCATCCACGTCATCGACACCACTGTCGAGCTGGCACCCGCCGAAGTCGCTCCCAACGGCTTTATCAAACTGGGCCTCGCGCCGGAACTGATCCGTGCCGTTGAGGAACTGAATTTCACCCAACCCACACCCGTCCAGCAACAAGTCATTCCGCAGGCCCTGCCGTCCGATGACGAAGCCGCCGGCTTCACTGACCTGATGGTCTCCGCCCAGACGGGCAGCGGCAAGACAGCCGCGTTCCTGTTGCCCGTTCTGCACACGTTGCTCAAGCAACAAGCTGATGCAGAAACCAAATCCCGCCTTGAATTCGAGCGCCTCACGGCCGAAGCACTGGCCAAGGGCGAGCCCGCCCCCAAGCGCCCCAAGCGCCTGGACCCCACCAGCTCGCGCAACTTCAAAGCCGCCACACCCGGCGCGCTGATCCTCTGCCCCACGCGCGAACTCGCGCAGCAAGTCGCCAGCGATGCGATCGACCTCGTGCGTCATTGCCGCGGCCTGCGCATTGCCAGCGTTGTTGGCGGCATGCCGTACCAGCTGCAACTCGCGCGCCTGCAAAACGCCGACCTGGTCGTCGCCACGCCGGGCCGCCTGCTCGACCTGCAGCGCTCGTCGCAACTCAAGCTCGACAAGGTGCAGTTCCTCGTCGTCGATGAAGGCGACCGCATGCTCGACCTCGGCTTTGCCGACGACCTGGCTGAAGTGAACCAACTCACCATCGAGCGCAAGCAGACGATGATGTTCAGCGCCACCTTCGCTCCCCGCATCCAGCAGCTGGCAGCACGCGTGATGCGTGAGCCGCGCAAGGTGCAGATTGACAACCCTGGCGAGAAGCACGTCAACATCAAGCAAGTGCTGTTCTGGGCTGACAACGCCCAGCACAAGCGCAAGCTGCTGGACCACTGGCTGCGCGACACCACGATCAACCAGGCCATCGTTTTCGCCAGCACGCAGATCGAGTGCGACGGCCTCGCCAACGACTTGCAGCAAGCCGGCTTTGACGCCGTTGCCCTGCACGGCGCGCTGAACCAGGGCATGCGCAACCGCCGCCTGATGGCACTGCGCCAGGGCCACGTGCAGATCCTGGTCGCCACCGACGTCGCCGCTCGCGGCATCGACGTGCCCACCATCACCCACGTCTTCAACTACGGCTTGCCGATGAAGGCTGAGGACTACACGCACCGCATCGGCCGTACAGGCCGCGCTGGCCGCGATGGCCTGGCAGTGACATTCGCCGAGTTCCGCGATCGCCGCAAGATCTTCGACATCGAGGCGTACAGCCGCCAGCCGTTGAAGGCCGAGACGATCCCCGGCCTTGAGCCGCAGCAGCGCATGCCGCAGTCGCGCCCGCCGGGCAACTTCGCCGACCGTGGCCCGCGCGAAAACCATTCGCGTGACCGCAAGTTCGGCGGCGCACCGCGCAGTGGTGGCTTCGACCAGCGCCGTGCTCCGGCGGCGGGTTACGCCAACAAGACCGGCTTCAATGACTTCGGTGGTGGCGGCCGTGGCCGTGACGAAGGCGGCTTCGCTGGCAAGCGCGAAGGCTTCGCGCCTCGCGGTGACTTCGCCCCGCGTGGTGACTTTGCCCCCCGCGGTGGTGACTTCGCTGGTCGTGGCGACTTCGCTTCCCGTGGCGACTTCGCTGGCCGCCCGCCCGCTTTCGGCAAGCCCGCGAAGATGGGCAACGGCGGCAAGGTGTTCGTGCCGCGCGACGTGAAGAAGAAGCCGTACAAGCCGGCGAACTGACCAGTCGCGGCGGGCTCAGCCTGCCAATAAAAAAAGCCGGGTACGTCCCGGCTTTTTTCATTTCAGCGACGCATCACGCTGACGACGTGGCAGGTTGCCCGCGGCTGGCCATGAACTGCCGCACGGCGCGATACGCAAAGCGCAGCATCAACAAGGTCAACACCGCCTCACCAATCGTCGCCGCCATCGCCACGAACGTCGGCATCGTGGCTTCGCGCCTGTGGAATTTCGCAATCGCGCGGTCCTTAGCGATCTCGATGCTGTCGTAGAACGACGGCACCACCAGCAGCGTGAGCAGCGTAGCAGTGATCGTTCCGCCGATGATCGCGATGGCCATGGGCCGGTAAAAGTCGCCGCCTTCGCCAATGCCGATCGCTACGGGCAGCATGCCCGCGATCAACGCAAACGTCGTCATCAAAATCGGTCGCAAGCGTGCGCGGCCAGCAGACATCAGTGCTTCCTCACGCTCCATGCCCTCAGCCTCGCGCTTGCGCGCGGCGTCGAGCAGCAAGATCGCGTTCTTCGCCACCAGCCCCATCAGCATGATGATGCCGATGAAGCTCATCAGGTTGAGTGTGCTGCGCGTGAGCACCAGCGCCAGCACCACGCCTATGAGCGACAAGGGCAGCGAAAGCATCACCGCCAGCGGCGCGGTGAATGAGCCGAACTGGATCACCAGGATCAGGTACATGCAGCCCACACCCATGATCAGCGCCGTGAACATGGCCGAGAAAACCTCCTTCTGGTCCTTGCCCGCGCCGCCAAGCTCCACGCCGTAGCCGGCGGGGAAGTCGAGCGACTTCGCCAGTGCCAGCGCGTCCTTCGTCACATCGCCCGAAGCGCGGCCCTGTGCGTTGGCAGACACGGCAATCATGCGGCGCCCATTCAAGTGCTGCACCTGCGCAGGCGCAACGCTCATCGTCACCGTGGCGATCTGGTTCAGCGGCACCACCATATTCGTGCCTGCGACTGCGATCGGCAGGCGCTCGATGTTTTCCGCGTCTACGCGATCCTTCGGGTCAAGCCGCACCGCCACGTCACGCGCCTGGCCGTTGGGGTCGATCCAGTCGCCGACTTCCACACCCGCAAACGCAACCCGCAACGCCTGTGCAGCGTCGTTCACGCTGATACCCAGCGAATTCGCAAGGCCGCGGTTGAGCTCGATGCGCAACTCGTCCTTGGGGCTCAGCTCTGACAGGCCCACGTCCACCGCACCGTCGATCTTGCGCATGCGCTCCATGTAGGCGTTGGTGATGTCCAGGAGCGTGCGTGTGTCCTGCCCATAGAAACGGATCTCGACGGGCTTGCGCGTGCCGTTGTTCAGGTCGTCGAGCACGACATATTCCGCACCGACCAGCTGCGCCATCAGCTTGCGCAGATCGACCGCCACAGCCTGTGCCTTGCGGCTGCGGCCTGTGGTCTTGCCGATGTCCACGTACACCCGCCCGCCGCCGATGTTCACGCGGCTGTTCGTCGCCACAGTCTCCGGCAATGTGCGCGCAAGCTCGGCCGCCTTCTCGACCTTCAGCTTCGTGTAGTCGAGGCTGGCGGAGGAGGGCGTACGCACCTCGATGGCGATCACGTCGGCATCGGCCACCGGCAGGAAGCTCTGTCCACCGAACGCGGCATGCAAGCCTGCTGCTGCACCCAGGCTGGCCAGTGCGGCCACGGCCATCCACTTGCGATGGTGCAGTGCCCAGGCAATCACGTCGCCGTAGCGGTCCGCCTGATGGTCGAACCATTCATTGAACCGCTTCAACTGCCTGGAAATCCTGCTGCGGTTCTGCGCATGGTGATAGCCCGGCGGGTCGCCCCAGTAGGCCGACAGCATCGGGTCGAGCGTGAACGAGATGAACAGGCTCACCATCACCGAACAGGCCACGGTCAAGGCGAACGGGCGGAACCATTCGCCCGCCACGCCCGGCATGAACGCGACCGGAATGAAGATCGCGATGATCGAGAACGTCGTCGCTGCCACTGCCAGCCCGATCTCTGCCGTGCCCTCGCGCGATGCCGTGACGCGGTCCGCACCGCGCTCCATGTGCCGCACGATGTTCTCTCGCACCACGATCGCATCGTCGATCAGCACACCAATGGCGAGCGACAGCCCCAGCAGCGTCATGAAGTTCAGCGTGAAGCCGCACAGCCACACGGCAATGAACGCCGCGATGGCCGACGTGGGCAGGCTCAGCGCCGTGATCAGCGTGGAGCGCCACGAATTCAGGAACACGTACACCACAAAGATCGTCAGCCCCGCACCCAGCGTGAGCGCGTGGATCACGTTGTTCAGGTTGTCCTGCGCGCTCTCGCCGCCGTCGTAGGTCACGTCCAGGTGCGTGCCCTCGGGCAGCGTCTTGTTGATCTCGACGATGGCCTTCTTCACGTTGTTGGCCACGCTCACCGTGCTCGCGTCACGAGCGCGGGTGACGAACATGCCCACATTCGGATTGGCGCTGCGCAAACTGAAGCTGCTGCGCTCCGCAAACCCATCCACCGTGGTGGCGACCTGCGACAGGCGCACCACCTGGTCGCCGCGCCGCTTGATGATGATCTGGCCGAACTCCACGGGCGATTCAATGCGCCCCACCAGGCGGATGCTCTGGTCTTTCAGCGGGCCGACAACGCGCCCCACCGGTGCATTCGTGTTTGCGCCTTGCACGGCGGCAATCACATCCGACACGCCCACGTTGAATTCGCGCATGCGGTCAGCCTTGAGCAAAATCGACAGCTCGCGCTTGAGCGAGCCGCCGACTTCCACAGTGGCCACACCGTCGATGCCGCGCAGCCGGTCGGCCAGGTCGTCTTCGGCCAGGCGCGAAATCTCGGCCTGCGTCTGCCTGGACGACGACAGCGCGAGGTTCAGGATCGGGTCCGAGTTGGGGTCGATGCGAATGAGCACCGGCTCGCGCATTTCCACCGGCAGCTTGTAGCGCACGGTCGCGATGGCGTTGCGCACTTCGTCGCTCGCCTCGATCATGTTCTTTTTGAAGTTGAAGATGATCACGAACTGCGCGCTGCTGTCCTTGGCGGTGGAGCGCATTTCATAAACGCCCGTCACGCTCTGCAGCGTTTTCTCGATGCGGTTGATCACCTCGCGCTCAACCGTCTCGGGCGAAGCGCCCGGATACGCGATCTGCACGACCAGCACCGGCTGCTGCACATCGGGCACTTCATTGACGCGCAGCTTGGACAGTGCGAGCAGGCCCAGCGCCATCAGCGCCAGGATGACCACCACCGTCGCGATCGGACGGCGAATGCTGAAGTCGGAGAGAAACATCGCAGCCCTTTCAGCGCACGATCGGCGAAGACGCTGATGCTGAAGCTGCAGCTGGGGCGCCCGCCGAGGTCGTCGCCGCGATGGCCTGCCCGTCCTTGAGCGTGGCCACGGGGTGGCGCAGAAGCTGGTCGCCTTGCGCCACGCCCGACTTCACGATGTAGTCGCCGCTGCGCAAATCGCGCTCGCCAAGCGCCAGCGGCACCTTCTGCAGCGTGGCGCCCTTCACGCGCCAGGCAAAGGCGCGCTCGCCATCCCGCACGATCGTGGAGGCGGGCACCATCAGTGCCGTCGTGCTCGATGCTTCGATGCGGCCTTCAGCGTAGAGGCCTGCCATGCGCGCCGGCACATCGCCATTGATATCGACGAGCACTTCCACCTGGCGCGTCGTGGCATTGGCCGTCGGCGCGACCAGCCGGATCTTGCCGGTGAACTGCTGGTTGCCCCAGCCGTTGACGCCAAAGCTGACCGACTGGCCCGCCTTGACGGTCGAGAGCGCGTCTGACGACACCAGCCCCTCAAAGCGCAGGCTGCGCGGATCGATCACCTTCAGCAGTTCCTTGCCCACCTGCGCTGTGTCGCCCGCCGACACCTTGCGGTCGCTGACGATGCCGTCAAAGGGCGCGCGTGCTTCGGTGCGCTGCAGCTGCTGGCGGGCAGAAACCACACGTGCCTTGGCCGCCGACAGGTCGCTTTGCGTCGTGTTGCGGCGAATCTCCGCGTCTTCCATCATCTGGGCCGAAGCCATGCCCGACTCGCGCAGTGTCTTCAGGCGCTGGAACTGCCGCTCGGCCTGTTCGGCCGCCTGCACGGCCACACGCTCAGCCTCCTGGGCTGAAATGAGCCCGTCACGGATCGACGTGTCGTCCAGCCGCACCAGCAAGTCGCCCTTCTTGACGGCCTGCCCGTTCTCTTTCATCACGCCCAGCACCACAGCCGAGACTTCAGCGCGCAGGTCGGCCTTGCGGTCAGGCTCGATGGTGCCGGTGATCAACGGCCCGGACGATGTCGAGCCGGGCTTGAGCGTCACGGTGTCTTCGGGTGCAATCAGCAGGGTCGCAGGCGCTGGTGCCGCCTTGGCATTCGCGTCGCCCCGGTTGCAGCCGGCCAGGGCCATCGAGATGGCCACAATCAAAAGTAACAGCCGCACATTTCCTCCGGTCGGTCGTTGTGGGCTGGATTATCGGAAACCGGCACCTGCAGGTCACGCGCCATGCGACGAACAGCGGGTTAATGCGACAGACTGCTGAAAAGGCGGGGCCGGATGTCAGGCCGGCCCGGCACGCGGCCTTCAGTTGCCGGCCGTGACAGCCTTGCCCGTGTCCGGCCAGCGCCAGTGAATGAAGATCCACGCCACCAGGCCGATCCCCATCATCAGCAGCGAGGTGAGCGCGAGCGCTCGCGTCGAGTGCATGACCAGCGGCGCGATACCCCCCGCGACAAAGCCGTTGGCCGTGGAGCCGATCACCGCCTGCAGCGACGACGCCATGCCCCGCCGCTCGGGCACCATGTCCAGCACCAGCAGCGTGACCACGGGCACCATCAGCGCCCAGCCGTAGGCAAAGATCGCGATGGGCAGCAGCGCCCACCAGGCAGTGGGCACGAAGAGGAAGTTCGCCGTCACATTCACGAGCGAGACCACCAGCATGATGCTGAAGCCGTAGCGGATCTGCCTTCGCGGCGAGATCTTGCCGGCGAGCCTGCCGCTGGTCCACGCGCCGCCCATGATCCCGGCGATCGTGAGCAGGAAGAACCAGAAGAATTGCGTAGGCGCGAGCCCCAGGTGATCGCCCAGGAACGCGGGCGCGCTCAGCACGTACAGGAACATGCCGTTGAACGGAATACCGCTGGCCAGCGCCAGCAGGAAGAAGCGCATGTTGGAGCTGAGCTGCCAGTAGCCCTGCATCAGGTTGCGCACATTGAAGGGCTGGCGCTGCGACGCGTGCAGCGTCTCGGGCAGCAGCTTGTAGTTGGCCGTCCAGAGCACGATGCCCACGCCCGTCAGGAAGATGAAGATGCTGTGCCAGCCCAGGTGCACGAAGAGCCAGCCGCCGATGATCGGTGCCACCGCGGGCGCCACGCCGAAGTAGATCGTGACCTGGCTCATCACCCGTTGAGCCTGGTTGGGCGGGAACATGTCGCGGATGACCGCACGTGAAACAACAATACCCGCGCCGGTCGACAAGCCCTGCAGTGCGCGGAAGAACACCAGCTGCGCGACGTTCTGCGAGAGCGCGCAACCGGCAGACGCCACCGTGAACATCGCGATGCCCCACAGCACCACCGGCCTGCGGCCGAAGCTGTCCGACAGCGCGCCGTGGAACAGGTTCATGAAGGCGAAGCCGAAGAGGTAAGCCGACAGCGTCTGCTGCATCTGCACCGGCGTTGCCTCGAGCGCCCTGGCGATGCCCGCGAACGCGGGAATGTAGGTGTCGATCGAGAACGGCCCGAGCATGCCGAGCACGGCGAGCAGCACGGCCAGCGCCCAGCGCGGCCCTCGCCAGAGTTTGTCTGCGTCGGGATTCATGTGAGGGCCATCAGTTCAGGGATTTCGCGGCGAGTGGCCTCGCTCACATAGGTTGCAACAACGAGCAGGTCACCGGCTTTCGAGCGGCTGAATGCGTCGACGACTGCGGTGTGGTGATCGGGCGCCACGATGATCCTGTCGGCATCGACGCCGGCGTCGAGCAATCCTTTGGCCAGCAGCCGTGCAATGACCAGCGGCTTGCGGCCGCGCAGGTCGCTCCAGTCGGCCACCACAAATTCGTCGAAGCCATGCGCCGCTGCCGCACCCATTGCCACGACGAAGTCGTCAGGGCGGTTGCCCACGGCGCACACCATGAAGCGGCGCTTGCCCGTCACCTCGATCGTCCTGGCCAGTGTCGCCACTTCGCGGGTGGGGTGCTGGCCGTCGCACCAGGTCAAGAGCAGCTTGAAAGGCAGGCCTTCGACGAAGTTCATGCGACCGGGATTGGTGACCTCGTTCGACTGGAACTTGCGCAGCGCCGCGTCAATCGTGCTGAACGCCACGCCCAGCCCGTGCGCGATGAGCGCCGCTGTCATGGCGTTGATCGCTGCCGGGCGGTACGCGCCGCCCCAGGTCGACGGAAGATCCCGCGCTGCCATCTCGCCAATCAGCCGCTGGCCCTGGGCGATGTGTATCGTCGTCGCGGCGCCCGAGCCTTCCAGCCACGCCGCGATACCGCCGGCGTCCACATGGGCGCGCAGTGCCGGGTTGTCCGCCTGCTCGCTGAACAGCGCGACAGGCGCCTTGACGCAGTCGCGCATAGCCAGGCACAAAGGCTCGTCGGCGTTGAGCACGGCGAGCTTGCGGGCGTGTTCGACGACCAGGCGCTTCACACGCGCCAGCTCTTCGCGGCTCGTGATGCCGTCCAGCCCGAGGTGGTTGTCGTGAATGTTCAGCACCGCGCCGACGTCCAGGCTCTCCAGCACCAGCCCCTTGCGCACCAGGCCGCCGCGCGCGAACTCGAAGGCGCAGGCCTGCACGCGCGGATCGGTCAGCAGGTGGCTGGCCGTCGTGCCGCCTGCCATGTCGCCATCGCGCAGGCATTCGCCGCCGACAAACATGCCTTGCGTCGTGCTCACGCCGACGGTCAGGCCCTGCTGCGCGAGCAGCGCCCCCACGAGCTGCGTGGTGGTCGTCTTGCCGACGCTGCCGGTGATACCGGCGGTCGGGATGCGACCGTCGGCGCCATCGGGAAAGAGGTAGTCGATCATCGGGCTGATCACGTCGCGCCCCGGGTTGGCGCCGATGTGCGGCCGCAGGCCCGGCGTCGCGTTCACCTCGAGGATGGCGCAGGGCACATCGCGCCACGACTGCGAAATGTCGGGCGTCATGAAGTCGATGCCGGTGACGCCCACGCCAATCGTCAGTGCCACGCGTTCGGCCAGTGCGCGGTTGTCGGGGTGGCATTCGTCAGTGAGGTCCACCGCGGTGCCACCCAGCGAAATGTTCGCCGCCCCGCGCAGCACGATCGTGCGGCCAGCCTCGGGCACGCTCGCTTCCGACAGCCCTGCCGCGCGCACCAGCGCCAGGACTTCTTCGTCGACCTCCACTCGCTCCATGAGCTTTTCGAAAGGCATGCCGCGCCTCGGGTCGGCGTTCAACGCCGCGATCAATTCGGTCACGGTGTGTTGGCCATCGCCCGTGATCCGCGGTGGCCGCCGCGAGGCGACAGCCACCAGCCGCGAGCCCACCACCAGCAGGCGGTGATCGAATCCCTCGATGAATCGCTCGACCAGCACGCCCATGCGGTTGATGGCATGGGCCACTTCGAAAGCCCTGCGGACGGACTCTTCATCGTGCAGGTTCACCGACACACCTGCGCCTTTGCCTGCAGCCCTGGGCTTGATAACGGCTCGCTCGCCACCAAGGCGGCGCCAGGCTGCCACGGCCTCATCGGCGGTTGTCACCAGCACCGGTTGCGTGGTCGGCACGCCCAACGAGCCCAGCACAGTCGCAGTGGCGTGCTTGTCGCTCGCCAGCCAGTTGGAGAGCGGGCCAGCGCGATCAACGGCCGTCTCCGAGATGCGTTGGCGCAAGTGTCCCTGGCCAAGCTGCACGAATTCCGCTGGCGGCGCGAGCCGCTGCACGGGAATGCCGCGCCGCACGGCACCACGGGCCATGGCCAGCGTGGTCTGGTTCAAACCCTGCACACGCGCCATGCGCCGGAAGGCTTCGTAGCCCTGCGCCAGCCGCTGCCGGGTGCCGGGCACGCGTGGGCCGGTGGACACCAGCATGTCCATGGCGGCCAGGGTGATGCGCAGGGCGGCCAGGCCAATGGGATGGTCGTCGCAGGGAATGAACAGGCGAAGTTCACGGTCACGAATCGTCACCAGCCGCCCCTGTCGGGGCTGTATGACGAAGTCCCGCACGAGCACTTCGCAAACGGCCAGGGTGAGCGCGATCAGCGGGCGCTGCGCAGTCACCAGGCCGGCAGGCTGCGCCAGCACGTGCGACTCCCCCATCACGGGAAAGAGCGGGCGCAGTGTGTTGACCAGCAGCTCGAGTTGTTGCGCGCTCGGCTTCCAGCGCACACGCGCTGCATCGGCCTCATCGCATTCGATCGTCAAGAGCACGCCCGTGTGCGCAGCCCAGATGTTGGCGCCGCGGTAGAACGCGTCTTGAACGATCTTCATTTGCGCCCGCTGCCGCCTGCGCGGTCGACTCCCCAGGCACCCAGAATTTCATCGGCGCTCGCGTGCCTCACTGGCCCCGCCTGCCCGGGCGTGCGGCTCAAGCGTGGTGCCGCGGCCGGTTGCACCACGCCATCGTGTTCGACGAAAGTGCCGCGTGCCACGTTGTGCGGGTGTTGAACCGCTTCGTCCCAGTCAAGCACAGGTGCAAAGCAAACGTCCGTGCCTTCCATCAACGCGCACCATTCATCGCGCGTTTTTGTCTTGAACACAGCTTGCAGTTGTTGCGTGAACTCGGGCCAGCGGCGCTTGTCGTTCTGCATGTCGCGAAGCGGCCCTTGCGCAATGCCGCAGTGCTCCATGAGCAGCGCATAAAACTGCGGCTCGATCGAGCCGATCGACACGTACTTGCCATCGGCGCATTCGTACACGCGGTAGTAGGGCGCGCCGCCATCGAGCATGTTGTCTTCGCGCTCCAGCGTCCAGCGGCCCGCGGCGCGCATGCCGAACATCATGGCCGACAGCAAGGCGGTGCCGTCCGTCATGGCGGCGTCCACCACCTGTCCGTGGCCGGACGTTCGCGCTTCAGTCAGTGCCGCCAGAACGCCGAAGGCCAGCAGCATCGCGCCGCCGCCGAAGTCGCCGACCAGGTTGAGCGGCGGCACGGGCGGCTCGCCCTTGCGGCCGATGGCGTGCAGCGCACCGCCCAGCGAGATGTAGTTGATGTCGTGGCCTGCCGCCTTGGCGAGCGGGCCGTGCTGGCCCCAGCCCGTCATGCGGCCATAGACCAGCTGCGGGCGGCGCGCGAGGCACACATCCGGCCCCAGGCCCAGCCGCTCCATCACGCCGGGGCGGAAACCTTCGATGAGGATGTCTGCCTTGTCGACCATGGCAAGCACGGTCTGCACGCCTTCTGCACTGCGCAAATCGAGCTCGAGCGCGGGGCGGCCCCGTGCGGTGACGTCCGTGCTGTTGATCTTTGCGGCTGCACCGGGCCGCTCGATCCGCACGACTTGCGCGCCCATGTCGGCGAACATCATGGCGCAAAAGGGCGCGGGGCCCAGGCCCGCCATTTCGACCACCTTGAGCCCTGTCAACGGTCCTGGCATTTGTAGTCCTTGAATTAGAGTCGTATCGTAGCGAACATGGCCGACGCAACCGCACCCCAACCCCTGACGGCTGAGCTCGTGGCCGAGCTGCGCAGCTGGGAAGGCCGCAGCGAAACGATGGTGGACCTCATCACTGCCGCACCGCTGCGCGGCCTGGCGGCCACGCTCGACCGCAACGATCCGGAGCCGGCCGTTGGCACGGAAGTGCCGCCGCTGTGGCACTGGCTGTACTTCCTGCCGCGCGCGCCGCAGCGCGAACTGGGTGACGACGGCCATCCGCGCCTGGGCGGCTTCTTGCCACCCGTGCCGCTGCCGCGCCGCATGTGGGCGGGCGGGCGCATCCAGTGGCATGCGCCGCTGCGCGTGGGCGATGCCGCACGGCGCGTCTCGACCATTCAATCGGTGATGCACAAGACAGGCCATTCGGGCGACCTGGTGTTTGTGGTCGTGCGCCACGAGATCAGCAATGCGCAGGGCCTGGCTATCACCGAAGAACATGACATCGTCTATCGCGAGCCCGCCCATCCCGATGACCCCGAGCCGCCCGGCCAGGCCGCGCCGAACGACGCAGTGTGGTCGCGCGCCGTGCTCGCCGATCCGGTGATGCTCTTTCGCTATTCGGCCCTCACATTCAATGGCCATCGCATCCACTACGACCGCTCTTACGTCACCCATGTCGAGGGCTATCCGGGGCTCGTCGTGCACGGCCCGCTGATCGCGACGCTGCTGGTGGACCTCGTTCGCCGCGAAAGGCCCAGCGCAGCCATCAGGAGCTTTGCGTTCAAGGCCATGCGGCCGACGTTCGACATGTACCCGTTCCGCCTGTGCGGGCGGCCTGCGGTGGATGGCCACAGCATCGACCTGTGGGGCCAGGACTTCAGCGGCTGGCAGACGATGCATGCGCGCGCGCAGATCGGTTGAGCGCGCGTTGAACCCGGCCCACTCACCTGCCAAACGCCCGCTCGACGGCATCACCGTCGTCTCGCTCGAGCATGCGATTGCTGCGCCTTTTTGCACGCGCCACCTTGCGGACCTTGGCGCGCGCGTCATCAAGGTGGAGCGGCCCGGCGCTGGCGACTTTGCACGCGCATACGACAGCCGCGTCAAGGGGCTCTCATCGCACTTCGTGTGGGTCAACCGCTCGAAGGAAAGCCTCACGCTCGACCTGAAGCAGCCCGCGGCATTGGCCGTGCTCGACGAACTTGTTGCGAAAGCCGATGTGCTGGTGCAGAACCTCGCGCCGGGCGCAGCCGCCCGCATGGGTTTGGGCTGGCAGGCGCTGCACGCAAAGTATCCGCGCCTGGTCGTGTGCGACATCTCGGGTTACGGCAACGACGGACCGTACCGCGACAAGAAGGCGTATGACCTGTTGATCCAGAGCGAGGCGGGTTTCCTGTCCGTGACCGGCACGCCGCAGGAGCCGGCGAAGGCGGGCAACGCGATCGCCGACATCGCGGCCGGCATGTATGCGTACAGCAGCGTGCTCGCCGCATTGCTCCAGCGGCAGAAGTCAGGCGAGGGCTCGCACATCGATGTGTCGATGCTCGAATCGCTCGGTGAGTGGATGGGCTTTCCGATGTACTACGCGTACGAAGGCGCTGCGCCACCACCGCGCAGCGGCGCAGCACACGCAACGATCTATCCGTACGGGCCATTCCCGGCTGGTGACGGCAAGACCGTGATGCTCGGCGTGCAGAACGATCGCGAGTGGCAGGCGTTCTGCGAACAAGTGTTGATAGCGCCCGGGCTTGCCAGCGACACGCGCTTTGCCACCGGCGCGCGGCGCAACGAGCATCGCGAGGCATTGAAGCGCCTCATCGTGGAGGCGTTCGAGTCGCTGACTGCAGAGCAGGTCATGAAGCGACTCGACGACGCGCAGATCGCGAATGCGCAGGTGAACACCGTGGGCGATGTGTGGGCGCATCCGCAGCTGCAGGCGCGCGAGCGGTTTCGCGAAGTACCCACGCCGCACGGCCCGGTTGGCGCGATGCTGCCGCCCGGTGTGAACAGCAGCTTCGACTACCGCATGGACGCCATCCCTGCCGTGGGCGAGCACACCGTGGCGATCCTGCGTGAGCTCGGGCTAAGCGACGACGCCATCGCCGCATTGCAGGCCACCTGCGCGATCTAGCCCAAGCCCGGGACATTGCCGGGCAGGTGAGTGTGGAATGATCGGGCGCATGTCCCAAGCGCCTTCCACACGATTCGACTCGCTCCCCCTGGCTCCGGCCACGCTGGAGAACCTGCAAAAACTCGGCTACCTCGAGATGACCGCCATCCAGGCCGCGAGCCTGCCGGCGGCCCTGCTCGGCAAGGACGTCATTGCGCAAGCCAAAACGGGCAGCGGCAAGACAGCTGCCTTTGCGCTCACGCTGCTCGCCAACCTCAACGCGCGCCGCTTCGCCGTGCAGGCACTCGTGCTGTGCCCCACGCGCGAGCTGGCCGAACAAGTCGCCACGGAAGTGCGCAGGCTCGCCCGCGCAGAAGACAACGTCAAGGTCGTCACGCTCATGGGCGGCGTGCCGTTGCGCGGCCAGGCCGCGAGCCTGGAGCATGGCGCGCATATCGTCGTGGGCACGCCGGGTCGCGTCATGGATCACCTCGATCGCGGCAACCTCAAGCTCGACGCACTCTCCACACTCGTGCTCGACGAAGCCGACCGCATGCTCGACATGGGCTTCGCCGATGACATTGCCAAGGTTGCGCGGCAGTGCCCCACGCAGCGGCAGACACTGCTGTTCTCCGCTACGTATCCCGAAGGCATCGCCAAGCTCGCGGCGCAGTTCATGCGCAGCCCGATCACCGTCAAAGTCGAGGCACAGCACACGGGCGAGCAGATCGAGCAGCGCTGGTATGAAGTGCGCGAACCTGAGCGGCTGGCCACCGTGGCGCGCCTGCTCGATCACTTCCGGCCCGCGAGCACACTGGCGTTTTGCAACACACGCGCACGCTGCCGTGAACTTGTTGAACTGCTGCAGGCGCAGGGCTACAGCGCGCTCGCATTGCACGGCGACCTGGAGCAACGCGACCGCGACCAGGTGCTGATCCAGTTTGCCAATCGCAGCTGCTCTGTGCTGGTGGCCACTGACGTGGCTTCGCGCGGGCTCGATGTCGCGGGCCTGGCAGCCGTGATCAATGTGGAAGTCACACCCGATGCAGAAGTGCACGTGCACCGCATCGGCCGCACGGGCCGTGCAGGCGAGACGGGGCTTGCGCTCAGCCTCGCCAGCCTTGACGAGATGGGCGCAGTGGGCCGCATCGAGCTGCTTCAGGGCAGCGAGTCGAAGTGGCACAAACTCGATGAGCTCACGCCTGCGTCTGGTGAGCGGCTGAAGCCGGCGATGGTGACTGTGCACATCCAGGCGGGCCGCAAGGAGAAGATCCGCCCCGGCGACGTGCTGGGCGCGCTCACCGCCGATCTTGGCTACACGCGCGAGCAAGTCGGCAAGATCGACATCAATGAATTTGCGACTTACGTTGCCGTGGAGCGCGCGATCGGCAAGGATGCCGTCGCGCGTCTGAATGCCGGAAAGATCAAGGGCCGAAGTTTCAAAGCCAGGCTGCTGTAGGCAGCGGCTGCAACTGAACCAGCCTCAGGCCTGCGCCATCAGCGCCTGTTTGCGGGCGAACATCTGCTCGCCAAGCGCCATCAGGTCGAGCTTTGAATTCTTCGCCTTGGGGAACATCTCGTTTTGTTCTTCCTTGACGTGGTGCTTGACGAATTCGCCCATTACCTTGACCCGGGCGTCGTACTCGTCGCCGCCGGGCTCCACGCCCTGCACCTGTGCGATCAGGTCCTTGACGCACTGGTGTTCGACGTTGGCTTCAGGCACCAGCTCGTGGTCCTTGAGCGCAGCCTGGAAGGCGGGATAGAAAATTTCTTCTTCGAGCTGCGTGTGGATCGTGAGCTCCTTGCAGATTTTCTCGACGATGGCCTTCTTCTTCGTGGCCGAACGCGTCTGCTCGAACTCGTCGAACAAGCCGCTCACCAGCTTGTGGTCAGCGCGCAGCATTGCTGTCGCTTCTTGTGGTTTTGCTGCCTTGGGGGCGGGTTTTTTTGCAGTAGCCATGAAGCACTCTCTGTTTGGTTGAAACGGGTTGTTCAAGCCACCTTAAAGTCGCCGCGCGAGCGCGGCGTCGGCCACATTGGAGAGATCCTGTAAGACATGTGCGACACGACGCGCATGGCGCACCACTTAACATCTCGCTGCCCAGTCGCAATTCAACACCACGAGGAGTCTTATGTTTTCACACGTGATGGTCGGCACCGCTGACCTCGAGCGGTCCAAGCGCTTCTACGACGCCGTGCTTGGCACGCTTGGCATCAAGCCGGGTTTCGTGGATCGCCACCGCGTCTTCTGGCGCTCTGCAACGGGCTCGTTCGGCTCCAGCATTCCCATCAATGGCGAGCCGCAGACCATTGGCAATGGCAGCACTATCGGCTTTGCGTGCGACTCACCCGAGCAGGTTGAGGCCTGGCATGCAGCCGGCGTGCAAAACGGCGGCACCACGTGCGAGAACCCACCGGGCATCCGCGAAGGCGCAGCAGGCAAGATGTACCTGGCCTACCTGCGCGACCCGGACGGCAACAAGCTCTGCGCGTTGCACCGTTTGCCCAAAGAATGAGTGCAGGCCGTGCGCTGAAGCCCTTCAGCGCTTGACCGGTATCACCGTTGCGCGGTCAACCGCCACAGCCGTGATGCTGTTCATCGGGCTGCCGTCGATCAGCCTGTCGCTATACGTGAGGTACACGAGCGCATTGCGCTTCGTGTCCACCACACGCACGATGCGCAGCTTCTTGAACAGGATCGACATCCTTTCGTTGAAGACCTCTTCACTCGCGGGCAACGGCTGTGAAAACGAGACGGGGCCGACCTGCCTGCACGCGATCGACGCTTCTGCCTTGTCCTCGGCAAAACCCAGCCCGCCGGCAATGCCCCCCGTTTTTGCACGCGACACGTAGCACGCCACGCCCGCCACGAGCGGGTCGTCGTAAGCCTCGATCACGATCTTGTGGTTGGGGCCGATCAGCTTGAAGGCCGTGGAAACCTCGCCGACCTGTTCGGCGTGAAGGGCGTTGCCGCACGCCAGGAGCAAGAGGCTGGCGGCGCCGAGGAAGGGAAGGGCAAGGCGATGCATGCTGCGTTTCCGGCTGCGTTGGTGTGGGAGCCAGAGCTTACGGTGTTTTGCGCTGCGTGCGGCCGCCGCACGAGGGCCGGCTGCCGATGCAATGAACCCCCGGTTTTGGGGGTACCCCGCCACGCCAGCTCATGTGACCATCGCCGCACATCTTTTTATTTGTGCGGAGTGTTTCATGCGTTCGTTACTTCACCTGGCCGTGCTGGCCATCGCCTTGACTTTGAGTGCCTGTGGCGGGGGCAGCGAAGCCGTCGTCGCGCCGCAGGCGGTCGCCAAGGCACTGAAGGCCCGCGCGAAGCCATTGGCCGGCCTGTCGGTCTCCACCGTGCCGGCTGCCGAGCAGGCCGAACAGCTTTTCGCCAAGGCAGAGGCGTCGTTTCCCGGCTACTTTCCCGAGCACGCCACCACTGCCTTTGCCGGCCCCTTCGCCTATCGTTACTACTCCACCGGCGTCTACCTGGGCGTGGTGATCGAGCAAGGCACGGCATTTGAATACCTCGGTGTGTACGTGGTGGGCGACCTGTTCGGCGCCTCACTCGCCAGCCCCATGTATGCCGGCCAGCTCTCGCAATACGTCACCGTGGTTGACCCGGGCACAGGCGGTGGCACAGGCACGCTCACGGTGACCAACGCCACCAACAGCGCGAGGAACGGCACCTTCGCGCCCCAAACGGCGCGCGGCAGTTCCACGGGCACGGACATCGACACCACCGGCTACACGCAAGATGGCCTGTTCGAGATGGACGTGCTGCGCACCGATGCCGGCGCGATCAAGCACGCCTTCGTGTGGTACTTCGTGGGCGAGAACATTGTGTTCTTCGGTTGCGACAACGGCATTGCGGAACTGTCCTGCGCGGGCACCGTGACGTATGACGGCTCGCTGGGCCAGCTGCAATTCAACGCGACTACGCTCTACGCCATCGACTTCCCGTTCCCCGGCCCTGCCACCAAGGCGGCCAGCGGGGAAGTGCTGACGATTTCCGGCTCGGTGGACGGCAAGTAGTACGGGCGCCGCGCGCTGCCGCGTAGTTCGAATCACTTATAGTTTGCAGCTCAGCGGTATCGCGAATCGGCGCGGTACCGATACCGGGAGCTGTGCGTTGATGATCTCGAACTTGAACCTGGCCGGGTTGCGTGCCGGCGCCGCGTTGATTGGCTTGCTGGCGAGCCTTGGCATGCCGCTTCAGGCGCATGCGCAGGCCAAGGATGGCGGCAACGCCACGGATGCGATCAACCCGTACTCACCCCGGTACGGCCACCCTTATCGCCATGGCGTCGTACCGACGCGCGAAGTGCATTCACTGATGAAGGCATGGGCCGACAGGAATGTGGGCGTCGACCCCGCTGCGGCCGCCCAGAAAATCCCGCCCGGCACCCCTGCAGTCGGCGTCAACAGCAAAACGCTGTCGTTCAATGGTGGCGTCAATGGCGTCGGCGTGACGAGCGGCACGCCCAAGGTGTACCTGGTGTTCTGGGGCTCGCAGTGGGGCACCCAAGGCACCGATTCAAATGGCTACATGACGCTCACCGGCGACCCGATGGGCGCTGCCCCCTACATGCAGAAGTGGATCAAGGGCCTGGGCACCAACAGCGAAGGCTGGTCGGGCGTCATGACGCAATACTGCGACGGCCCGCTCGTCGCCAAGGGCGCCACCACCTGCCCCGCAGGCGCTCCGCGCGTGGGCTACCCAGGGCCAGGCACGCTGGCCGGCGTCTGGTATGACAACGCGGCACCTGCACCACGCGCCGCCAATGACCACGAGATCGGCGCTGAGGCTGTGAGGGCGGCAGCCTTTTTCGGCAACACCACGGCAGCGTCGAACCGCTACGTGCAATACATCATCATGTCGCCCACGGGCACGACGCCTGATGGCTTCAACACACCCAATGGCGGCTTTTGCGCCTGGCACGACTTCACTGGCGACACGGCGCTGACTGGCGGCGCCGTTCCGTCGCCCTACGGCGACATCGCATTCACCAACATGCCCTACGTGACGGACGCGGGCGAGAGCTGCGGCGCGAACTTTGTGAGCAATGTGCTCGACGGCTTTTCGCTGGTGGGCGGCCACGAATACGCAGAGACGATCACCGACCAGTTTCCTGATGGTGGCTGGATCAACCTGACGGGCATTACCTATCGCGGCGAGGAAAACGCGGACGAATGCTCGTGGATCAGCAGTGGACAAGGCGCGTCGGCAATGGTGACCTTTGCCACCGGGTCCTTCGCGATGCAAAGCACGTGGTCCAACGACACCAACCGGTGCGACATCACGCACCCCACCGTTACCGGCAGCGGCGGCACACCGACGGCCAATTTCACCTTCAAGACAACAGGGCTGACGGCAGCCTTTACCGATACCTCCACTGACAGCGGCGGCACCATCGGCGCGCATGCCTGGACATTCGGTGACGGCGGTACCTCCAGCGCCACCAACCCCTCGCACACCTACGCCGCAGCAGGCTCCTACAGCGTGACCGAGAAGGTGACCGACTCGGCCAACGGCAAGACCAGCTCCAAGACATCCACAGTGACGGTGAGCGCGGGCGGCGGTGTGCCGTCTGCCAACTTCACGGTGACGACCAGCGGGTTGACGGCGAACTTCACCGACACGTCCACTGACAGCGGCGGCACCATTGGGTCGCGCGCGTGGACCTTCGGCGACGGCACCACGTCCACCAAGGCAAACCCCTCGCACACCTATGCAAGCGCAGGCACGTACAGCGTGAGCGAGACGGTCAAAGACAGCGTGAATGGCAGCATCAGCACCAAGACGGCAACAGTGACGGTTCCTGCGGGCTCGCCGTCGCAGCTGGTGTTGAACCCCGGCTTTGAGGCCGGCGCATCATCGTGGACCGTGACTGCAGGCGTCGTGTGCACCAATTCAACGTGCCCCGGTGAAACCGCCCGTGCGGGCACGGGCTTCATCTGGCTGGGCGGCAATGGCCGCACGCTCATTGAATCGGCCACGCAGACCATTGCCATTCCAGCGGGCAAGACCAGCGCGACGCTGTCGTTCTACCTGCATATCGATTCGAAAGAATCCGGCACGGTGGTGCACGACACGCTCAAGGTCCAGGTGCTCAACGCCAGCGGCGCCGTGCAGGCCTTGCTCGCCACCTATTCGAATGTGGATGCGGCATCAGGCTATTCGCTGGTGTCGATCAACATGAATGCGTACATCGGCCGCACGATTTCCTTGCGCTTCCTGGGCAAGGAAGATGCATCGCTTGCCACGTCATTCGTCATTGATGACGTGGCGCTCACGGTGCAGTGAGCGCGCCGCTGCGCGCACCTACAACTGCGTTTGCGCCGGCACTCTTTCATAGCGCACCGTATTGCGGTGAATGTGATCGGTGCCCACGAACGTGTCGCGCGACTCGAAGTGAATCTCGAATGTTGCGAAGGGCAGGTTCAGCCGTGAGGGCGGATGACCGTTCATCAAGGTGTATTTGCGTTTGAGATTGGTGCCGTCGTAGAGCCAGGTTCCGGCGTGCTCGTGTGTGGTGACCTCGCCATTGGCCGCCACAAGTTGCACTTGCTCGCGGAAGGCGCCGGAGGCGTCCAGGTGCAGCAGCCGGCGCGACCGCATGCCTTGCCCGTCCTGTTCATGCTGCTCGCGCAGCCACACGCCCGGCAAGCGATCCGCCAGATCCACCTTCTGCGAAGCATCCGCGCCAGATGCTGCGCGGGTGAGGGCAGCGTCCGGGGCAGGGCGGTCGTAGCTGGCGGAGATCAGTGCGAGCGACGCAACCCCGACTGCGATGGCAGTCGCAGCGCGCCAGCCGGAAAGCGAGTGTCGGGGCATGGTGGTTCACGCCAGAAACAGCGCAGGGTCCACCATCGTGCGGTTGAGCATCACGCCCCAATGCAGGTGCGGCCCGGTGGCACGGCCGGTGGCGCCGACGGCACCGAGCTTGTCGCCCGTGCGCAGCACATCGCCGACACGCACGCTCGTCTCGCTCAGGTGGCAGTGCAGCGACAGCAGCCCGCCACCATGGTCGAGCCACACTGTTCCGCCGTTGAAAAAATAGTCGCCCGTGTCGATCACGGTGGCGGCCAGCGGCGCCAGCACGGGCGTGCCTGTCGGCGCTGCGATGTCCATGCCCGAGTGGGGGTTGCGTGACTGGCCGTTGAAGACCCGGCGCAAACCGAAGGAACTTGAACGCGGGCCAGCCACAGGCGCTGCCATAGCGAGCGCATCGCCGCTGAATGGTGGCGCAGAAAACGTGGCCATGACTTTGAGCTGGTGCTCGCGTTCGCGTTCGTAGCGGGCTTGTGATTCGGGCGACAGATCGACCTGGCCCGGCGCGACGCGCAGCCGTTGCTCCGGGTATTTCTTGGGCCGGATGTCGTACTGGAGCGAGCGCGGGGTAGCGTCACTCGTTCGAACTTCAATCGTCGCGGTGCCGACAGGTGCGGCGAGCGGAATGCCGACGAGGGCCGTCCATGCGGATGAGTCGCCGACGACGAGCAACGTGAGCTGCGCTTGCTGAGCGATGGGGCGCGTTGCTGCAGCGCCAAGAGGGATGCGGGCGACGCCACCGGGCACGCTTGAGTGCCGCGGCGCTGCAAGTGCGGGCGCTGCGCGCGCGTCCCATCCGGCGGCTGCGAGCGCGATCAGGATGGTGCGGCGGGAGAAGGGCGTTGGGTGCAAGGTAGTCCACGAGGCACAGCGAGTATGGCGGCTGTTTGTCAATAGCGGACACCAAGTCAATCCGTGTGGCGCGCTTAGCGAGCTCGTGCGCCCAAGATATTTGAAACCAATGATTTCATCCGTTGTCGGGTTATCCCTTAATCAACACTGATGAGGTGACCACTTCAGATTGTTGTGATTTGTAACATTGAGGATGACAATTGTGCGGGAGAGATGGTCGCAGATTAGTTCGACAGATTTGATCGTTGATTTGCAAATTTAAGCGAGTGAACGACATCGAACAGTTCGAGGAACTCAGATAAACGAGGAGGATTCATATGAAAAGCTCACGCATGGTTTGTCATGCCGCGCTCGCTGCCGCTCTGGCCGTAGTCGCTTTTGGCGCCGGTGCCGGCGGCTTGAATTCGATTCTCAAAGCCTTGAAGAACGGTGGAGCGGACGACTCGCAACGCCAGCCTGCGCAGGCACAACCTTCGCAAGGCGCTGCGGGAAACTCGGGAGGTGGTGGAATCGGCGCGGGCTTGACCGAGCGCTATTGCCGTCAGCTGTATTCGGTTGCGGGCTTGCAAGGCAAAGCGCCGGTCGATGAAGCGTTGATAAGCGACGAATTTAACCTCGGGGCGCGCGACTTTGCGGATGCTGCACTGGAGGCGTTCGGTCCCTCGGGGCGCTTCCGCAGCAAGCCGATTCCAAGCCCGCAGTTCTTCGCGAACGAGTTCGAGACGGACAAGGTCAACGTCCTGTACAACCTTATTCGTCAATATCCGGCGCCGCAATACGTGGCGGCACTGATCGCGGCCAGCCGCGTTCCTGCTGGTGCCCCGCGTTCCGATCCGCAGGCCGCGCGTGACGCAACTGTCGCACTGGCGTTGCTGCACTTTTTCATGCAGGACAAGTCGCAGAAGCCGGGCCGCTGGCGCGAGCTGATCGCATCCATGCAAGGCGAAGAACACTACCTTTCGCAGGTGATCCTCGCCCGCCTGATCGAAAGCGGCGAGTGGGGTCCCAAGGACGCAAGCAAGGCTCTCTTCATGGCGCGAAGCGCGGCGGGCCTGCCGCAGAAATACCGCATGGACGATATGCACCAGAAGACCATCAGCCCGCGGCACTACGTCGTGACCGCGTCAGTGACACAGTACGAAATCCTCTCCGAGTTTCCAAATCTGCCGCAGCGGCGTGAGTTTGAGCAGTTCCTGCAGCAATACCGCAATGCGCAGATGCTCCAGCAAAGGCCCGACGCCTTTCCCGAGCTGAAGAACCAGCTTGGCCCTGGTCTTGCGGCAATCGAACGCGCGGCGGTGTCAGCAGACGAACGTGCGGCGCAGGCGCTCAGTGTTGCTGTGGCTGCGAGCACGTACACAGCCCAAAAAATCAGCCTTGATAGCGCTACGCGCACACGCACCGGCGACGTGCAAAGCAACCTCAATGTTGATGGGAATGCGATGGCTGCCTTGGTCCGCGAACTCGAAAAGGGCAGGGCACTCGATGCACGGCAAGAACAACTTTTCGTCGGGGCACTTCGCGATGCCCGGGAAAGTGGCGATCGCGCCGTAGCGATGATGCCCACCATGATGAGCACCATGCTGAACTTCAGCATGCAGCGCGGCATGGGCGCGATGCCAGCCATCATTCCGTACTCCAGAAAGTTGCAGGACTATTCGGATCGTGCCTGCGCGGTGGTGGCGCGCGCGGACCAGGCTGCAATGGTCAAAAAACTCACCGTGGGGCCCGACGATTCGAGCCGCAACAACCTGGCCGCGATGGTCGCGGACAAATAGAGGTGAAACGTCGCGCGTTCTCGATGCTTGTTGGCGGTGCTGCGTTCTGCGCGGCTAGCCGCGCTCAGCCCGCTGCGCGCGTTCATCCAATTTGGCTGGGATTTGGCCTCAACGCCGGCGCGGACGCGGAGAGGCGATTCCCCCTCGCGCAGGCAATGCTTCGTCAGCGCTCTGGCGGTGCGATGCCGCAGCAGATCGTCTCCGATGCCATTCGCAGGCAGGTCGACAGGGCGGGCGTAGCCGAGACGGGCAGGGAGGCGCAAATCAGTGAAGGCTTGATGCTTGGCGCCGCGCTTGACTATGAGAACGTGCTGCAAGCGCGCCTGGGCAGCGCGACGTTCACCGTCTTGCACCTCGTCGGGCACGGCATGCTCGTCACTTTCGATCGCGCGAGGGGCTGGAAGCTCGAATCGAGCTTTCCGTTTCCGGTGATCCTGCTTCGCGAGAGCACCAGTGCGTCGCCTGATGCAAGCCAGCACTTGCTCGAAGCATTCGCATCCGCGGATCGCGCATCATTTGCGTCGAGCTTCGCGCGCTCTGCGATACAGCAGGCGCCTCACTGGAAGGAATCGTCACAGCGCGGGTTCAACATTCGCGTGACGAGCAGCACAATCCATCCCGCCGCGGCCGAAAAGCTCGCGGCCTGGGGCATCGCGCAGAACATTTCGAGCGCCTGGCTCGGGCACCTGACTGGCGCGGCTGCCTGCGAATCCCTCGGTGTACCCGTGGTGCCCTACGGTGAGACTCGGGCACTGGGCAATTTCACTTACGCGTTTTCCGAGCGGCTCGTTGCGCAGAACGTGAGACTTCCTACGGACGAGGACATCGATTTGCGCGTCCAGGTCACTTTGCGCAATGTGGCGCGGGATATCAAGTACCGCAGCCAGCTGCAGCGGTGGGAAGCCATGCGGCAGGTCGTTCTCGACATGCGGGTGCTGGACGACCGGGACGATGAAGTTGTCGCGTTCCGAACGGGCTACCAGGACGACCTGCCCGATGCGCTGGCCCAGCAAGGCGACAACACGCCCGCGCGCGACGCGCATTTCTTCGATATGGCCATCTACCGGTGCCTCCAGACCTTGTTCTCAGGCATCGCAAAAAGCGACGACGCGCTGCTCGCCAAAGTATTCGTCAAGCCGGACGCACGCATGCGCCAGCAGATCGATCTATTCCGCAAAAAATATTCGAGGGCTGCCTAAGCGGCGGAGGGAACCAATGAAACTGAAACTTGCAGCATGGCTTGCCATTGGGGTCATGGCGATCTCGGGTGCGGCACTGGCGCAGTCGAAAATCGTGCGCGGGGAGGGCAGTATCACCGTACCGACGGGGGCCTTCTCTAGTGGCCTTAAGCCCGCCGATCGTGCGGCTGCGTTGCAGGCCGCCAAGATGAGCGCATGGCGCAGCTATCTCGCCTTGCCAGGGCAGAACGAAACCGTCGACCAGGTCCGTGCAAACGAGGGACAGTTCCTCGGCAAGCTCGATGACTTGCTGGTCGATATCGTGACGACAGACGAGTCGTTCGACCGGGACTCGGGCCGCTACACGCTGCGCATCAAGGCAACTGTGGCCGAGAGCGTCCTCAACTCGATGCTGAGAGGAATAGCGCGCAGCGGCGCACCGAACCAGACAGTCGCCAACGCAGGCGCCCAGGGCGGGTCCGCGGTAAGTGGGGCACCCATCATCGTTCTCGCGCTTGCGCGCGAGGCTGACGCGATCAGGAGCTTTCGCGACAAGGTCACCGACGTCACCGAACGGTCTCGCGACGCCGAGTTCGCGGGCGTGCGCTCTTCTGCAGGCGGCGCCAACAACAAGGTGGTCAAGGAGACCACGATATCCACAGAGCGCACCAAGGATGTCTCCGGCGGCAATACCGAGCGCAAGCGTGACGCTGTCACTTACAAGATGGGCAACGCAAGCGTGCTCAATGGCAAACTTCCGCGAATTCTGCTGCAGAACGGGATCAAGGCGTCGCCCTACGCATTCATGATGCGCCCGTGCAACTTGCCCAATCCGGACAGCTTTTCCAGGCAATACGCCGATTCGGGCTCCGGTGAGCTGCCATCCAGCGTGATGGCGGACATCCAGGAAAAGCTTCTTGCGTGCGGCCGTGCAAAGTACTGGGTGTTCGCTTCGATGGACGTTGGCGGTTATGGCCGAGACCCCAATACGGGCTTGACCCTGGCGACGGTCTCCGTGAACGTGCAGGTCTATGAAGTGGAGACAGGGGCGCCAGTCGCGTCCGCTTCAAAGGACGTGTCAGGCCGTTCGGCTGACCAGTCCGATGCAATCCGTATCGCCACCGATAACGCTGTGCAGGCCGTGGGCGACATCATCACGGCGCAGATCGCGGGTGTACCGCGCTGATGAGGTAATTTCATGCAGGAGATCGATGTGGCAGCAGAACTGGGCAACGCCGTCAACCAGAAGCAGGGGACCGTCATGAAGTGCCCCAACTGTGGCGGCAACCTCAAGGCCTTCGCTTCGTCATGCGAGCTGTGCGGGCATGAGCTCGCCGGCGTGTCCGCAAACCGCACGATTGCAGAAATCGTCGCGCGGTTCGAGGCTATCGAAAGCGAGCTCGACCGCGCGGGCGTGAGCGGCGCCAGTCGAGAGCGCGAGCTCGTCACCCGGCGCGCACGAATCATCCGCGACTTCCCCATCCCGAATTCGCGGGGAGACCTGCAAAGCCTCATTTACTTCATTCACCCGAAGCTCCAGAGCAACCTGAAGCCGGACGCGAACGCGGAAGACTGGCGCGTGAAATTCAACGAAGTGATGACGCTCGCCAAGAACGCTTACAAGGGTGATGCAAAGACTAGGGGCGAGTTCGAAGAAATTGAAAAGAGCCTGCGCACCTCGATTGCGGGGGAACTCAAGACGAAGGCGCGAAGGTCTCCCGTTTTGGCCCTGGCGGTGGGGCTGATCGTTCTCGGCGTGGTCGTCGGACTGGGCATGACGCAATACGACAGATGGAAAGGCGAGCAGTGCGATGCACGCTACGCGTCCGGTGCGCAAGCAGAGCGCCTGCGGCTCGATGGCATTTTGGATTCAGCAAACGTCAAAGTGCGTGAAAAGAAATACGACGACGCGCGGGCCATACTCGCCGGGCTGCGCTGGCAATTCAAGGAGCCGTGCAAGGTGCAGGAAACGACGGCCGAGCAGTCGGTGTGGGACGGCAAGCGCCAGGCCGCACTTGCGGATATCGACAAGACGCGTGAGCAGGATGCTGCGGCAGTACGCGACGCCGCTGGCCGCGATCAGGCCGAGCGGCAGGCCGCGCTCGACCGCGAACAGGCGATCAAGCGCGAAGAGGCCGAGAGAATACGCACGCGCCAGTTGACTGAAAAAGTGAACGCTACTGCCGCGGAGCGCAAGGCGACGACCAACAAGGAATGGTGACTTCGGAGGGACGTGCGACATGGGACTCTTTGGCAAGAAAAATGAAGGTGGGTGGATGGACGTCATCCGCTGCGACGAACCCGACTACCTCGTGTGGAAGTGGCGCCCGGGTGATGGCGCGCCCACGAACAAGGAAAACTCGATTCGCTGGGGTAGCAGCTTGCGCGTCAAGGACGGCGAGGCTGCGGTCTTTATTTACAAGCAGGAGTCGGGGCCAGCGCAGGATTTCATAGAAGGCCCATACGACGAAACCCTGAAGACGGCGAACTTCCCGGTGCTCGCGAGCATCATGGGCCTTGCGTTCGACGGCAAGTCGCCGTTTCAGGCCGAGGTTTATTTCATCAACCTCGCGGGCATCATCAGGCGGCCCTTTCGCTCGCCATGGTTCAGTGCTTTCGATCCGCGCTTCAACGATTTCATGGTGCCCGTCGCAGCGGAGGGCTCCTATGCTTTTCGCATCAAAGACTACAAGTCCTTTATCAAGCTGCACCGGCTGATCGAATTTGACCTGGAACGGTTTTCCCTTCAGGTGCGCGACGCGGTTGTCAAGTACGTGAAGGCAGTAATCGCCAACGCGCCAGCTGACGCCGGCATTCCTGTGCTCCAACTGGAGCGCCGCATTCTCGAGGTTGGTGATCTCGTCGAGCAGCGCGTGCGCAGGGCATTCGAACAGGATTTCGGCGTGGAACTTGTCCGCTTCGACCTTTCGACCATCGCGTTCGACACCGATGCCCCGGGCTACAAGGAACTGCGCGCGGTGACCGCAGACCTTCACAAGGTAACGCTGGAGCAGCAAACGGTCAGTAATGTGCAGAACATCCAGGACATGCAGGCCATCAACGCGCAGAACATGGCTGAGTCGATGCGTATCCAGCGCGATCGGGCCGAGCGATTCGCCGCCCTTCAGACGGAGCAACAATTCATTGGCGCTCACCAGATCAACCAGCAGACCAAGGTGTTGGAGGCCGCGGCCAACAACCTGGGCGAGATGGGCCAGATGAATACATCGGGCGGTGGCCCGGGTGGGTTCAACCCCATCGGGGTCATGACGGGCCTGGCCGTCGGCGGCATGATGGGTAGCCAAATGGCGTCAATGATGGGAGCAGCCGGACAGGGTATGCAAAACGGCATGAACATGCCTCCCCCCATTCCTCAGCTCGCCTTCTTTGTGGCCGTGAACGGTCAGAACACGGGGCCGTTCAACATGCAACAGCTTCAGGGGCTGGCCTTGCAGGGCCAGCTCTTGCCCACGTCTTACGTGTGGCGCCAGGGGATGCCGAACTGGGAGCTTGCAGGCAGCGTGGCGGACTTGTTGGGCCTATTCGCCCAGCAGACGCAACCGCCTCCCGTGCCGCCCATGCCGCCGACACCAGGCGGGGCTTTATGACAAAGGAGCCAATCATGCATAGCGACAACTTCTATTCCGTCGATCGCCTCGTTGAATTCGGGATGGGCGTCGGCATCGCGCAGCAAATGGTCAAGTCGATGAACCACGTGATCGCGAATACCATTGTGCCTGGTGCTATGAACCCAATGGGATCGCCTTCTGCGCGCGCTGCCTTTCACGTCATCCTGGACGGGAAACCCGCCGGCCCATTTCCTGAATTGGAGGTAATGAGGCTGATCACTCAGGGGAAAGTATCCGCGGCCACCTACGTCTGGACGCCGGGCATGGCGAATTGGGCAAGGGGCGATGCTGTGCCCGAGCTCCTGCGTCTCGTAGCCTTGTGCCCCCCGCCTTTCAAACCGGGTGAGCCAACATGAGCCTCCACCCTTTGAATGCAGTCATCGCGCTGGCGGTGAGCGCGCTCATCGCTTTTGGGTTCTGCAGCTTTGCCGGATCCCTGAAGTACTACGTGCTCGTCGGAGCATTCCTTTCCTGCGCCACAACGCTCGTTGCGATGATCGGCGTTGTTCATGAACACGAGCGGCGCGGTGTGAACGTTCGCGTTCTGGGCGGTCTGTTCCTCGTCTTCTTTTTGTTGCTCAATGCGATCTTCGCTTTCGTCGATCTTTCGCCTACGGCCTACATCGTTCTCTCCGGGCTTGGCCTTCTTGTATTCGTCTTTGTCGCGAATTTGATCGGATCCGTGCAGCAGTAGGGGCTTACCAATAGCTGCGACTGCATCGACGCCGTCTAGGTAGGAGCGGATGCTCCTAGTGGCGTCACCCGATGCGGCGTCAGGCCGCTGCAGGCACCCTGGCCAGAGCCGACAAAATATTCTTTGCCGCAGCGACGCCCATGTTCACATACGCATCGCTGGTCACCCCGCCAATATGCGGGCTGAGTACCAGGCGCGGGTTGCCAAAGAAGGCGTGGTCCTTCGGCGGCGGCTCCTGCGCAAACGCATCCAGCCCTGCCATGGCAACCTGGCCGCTTGCAATGGCCGCAAGCAGTGCCTGCTCGTCAATCAGGCCGCCCCGGCCCGTGTTCACCAGCATCACACCTGGCTTGCAAAGCGCGAGCGTGGCCTCGTTCACCATGTGGCGGTTGTCCGGCGTGAGCGGGCAGTGCAGCGAGATGGCATCAGACTGGCGCCAGATGTCATTGAGCGCCACAGGCTCCACATACGCAGGCAGCGCCTTCGCGAAGGGGTCGAACCCGATCACGCGCATGTCCATCGCATCGGCCATGCGCGCGAAGCGCAGCCCGATCGCGCCCAAACCGACAACGCCCACCGTGCGCCCTGAAAGCTCGACGCTCTTGTGCGTGGCCTTGTCCCAATGGCCGGCATGCATGCGCTCATTGAGCTGCACCACTGATTTGGCGCATGCCAGCAGCAGTGCCATGGCCTGCTCGGCAACGGCCGCCGCGTTGGCGCCTGCCGCTGCCACCACCGCAATACTCCTGGCTTGCGCGGCCTCGCGCGCGATCGTGTCCGTGCCACTGCCGTGCTTTGAAATCACGCGCAACGACGGCGCGGCTTCGATGATGCGCGGCGTGATGTGCCCGTAGCGCACGATGATCGCGACCGGATCATGCTGCTGGCACAGCGCCACCAGGTCGTCTTCCTGCGGCGTCTTGCCGGCATAGACGACCTCAAAGCCGGTGAGCAGCGCGAGCGCCTGCGGCGCCAGGTCGGCGCCGGTCACAAGAATCTTGCTGCTCAAAGCGCTTCGCCCGGTTGGAGCACGCCTGCATTCACCAGCGCCGCGGCCAGCCACGTCGCGCCGGTCTTGCCTTCGGCGATCGCAGCGATGCGCGCGTTCTCGTCAGCCACCTTCTTCGCGGCCAGGGGCAGCAGCGATTCGAGCCGCTCGCGTTCGACCACCATCACGCCGTCTGCATCGGCGATCACGAAGTCACCGGAGTGAACGACGACACCGCCCACAGTCACCGGGTGCCCGATGCGCCCTGCGACCTGCTTGGTCGGCCCGTTGGGGTTCGTGCCAACAGAGAACACCGGAAAGTCCATCTCGTCGAGCTCAAGGCTGTCGCGCACGGCGCCGTCAATCACCACGCCTGCAATGCCGAGCTTGCGGCATGCCGTCATCATGATCGTGCCCATCAACGCAGCAGTCTGGTCGGCCTTGCCGTCGATCACCAGGATGTCGCCGGGTTGTGCAAGCGCCATCGCGGCGTGGATCATCAGGTTGTCGCCGGGGCGCACGTCAATGGTGAGTGCGGGGCCTGCCAGCTTCATGCGCGGGCGCAGCGCCTGGATGCGGCCGTGCATCGCACCGCGGCGGCCATTGACGTCCGCGAGGATCGCGGCCTGGTACTTCGACGCCTGCTCAACGAGTGAAGGCGAGACGCGCGCAAAGTCGCGAACGATATCGGTGTTGCTCATGGTGAAAGCTTCAGTCGATCTTGGCGCCGGAATCGCGAACGACCTGGCCCCAGCGGGCGATGTCTTTCTTCAGCAATGCCGAGAACTGCTCAGGCGTGCCGCCCATCACGTCACCGCCTTCGCTCTCGAGCTTGGCTGCAACGTCCTTGTTGGCAAGCGCCTTGTTGATCTCGGTATTCAGCGTCTTGATGATGGCGGCCGGTGTACCTGCCGGGGCCACAAAACCAAACCACGTGACTGCTTCAAAACCCTTGAAGCCTGACTCTGCAATCGTGGGCGTCTGCGGAATTTCCTGCGTGCGCTTGGGCGACGTCACTGCGATGGCGCGCAGCTTGCCATTCTTCACGTGGCCGATCAGCGTCGGCACCGAGCCCACATAGATGTTGACCTGGCCGCTCATCACGTCGGTCAGTGCCTGTGCAGCGCCTTTGTAGGGAATGTGCTGGAACTGCACGCCGGCGGCCTTCTGGAGCATCTCGCCTGCGAGGTGCGAAGCCGTGCCGTTGCCGGGCGAGCCGAAGGTGACGCTGCCGGGCTTGGCCTTCGATGCCGCCAGGATGTCGGCCAGGGTTTTGTAGGGCGAGTCGGCGGCCACGACGACCAGCAGCGGCGCGGAGGCGACGAGCGCCACAGGAGCGAGGTCCTTCACCGGGTCGTAAGGCAGCTTCGAGTAGAGCGTCGGGTTGATGGCGAGGTTGCTCGTCTGGCCGAGCACCAGCGTGTAGCCATCTGCCGGCGCCTTGGCAACGAAGTCAACGCCGAGGTTGCCACCCGCGCCCGGCTTGTTGTCGATGACGACTGTCCACTTGTTGGTGTCGGAGAGTTTTTGCCCGATGGTTCGCGCAAACAGGTCCGTGCCGCCGCCCGCAGGGAACGGCACGATGATCTTGATGGGCCGGGCGGGCCAGGCCTGCGCGAGGGCAGCGGTGGCGAAGGTCGAGGCGAGCAGGACGCCGATGACGGCGCGTCGATGGAATTGCACGTGGTGTCTCCTGGCTTTTGAAACTCCACTTTAGGCGAGTGTTTCATCCAGTACTATCGTGTTTCACCAGCCAATGCATGTTTCACGGTACGCAACTCATCGATGGCAACCAGAAAAACACCTGCAACCGAGCCTGAGCCGCGCGACGCAAGCGGCGGCGTGACCGCCGTCACGCGCGCACTCGCCTTGATGGAAGCATTCGACCTGCATGAAAGCAGCCTTACGCTGGCCGAACTCAGCCGGCGCGCGGGCATGCACAAGACCACAGCGCTCAGGCTGGCACGCACGCTGTCCCTGAGCGGCTACATGGTCCAGCGCGAAGACGGCGAGTGGCGCCTGGGGCCAGCCACGGGCTGGCTCGGCGCGCGCTACCAGGCGGGGTTCGACGTGAACAACGTGGTCGAGCCCACGTTGCGCGAACTGGTGCGGCTCACAGGCGAGAGCGCTTCGTTCTATGCGCGTGAAGGCGACAGCCGTGCGTGCATCGCGCGAGTAGAAGGGCCGCAATCGGTGCGGCACCACGTGCGTATCGGCGAGCGGCTGCCGCTCAACAAGGGCGCGCCGGGCAAGGTGATCCTCGCGTTCTCCGGCGAGAAGGGCAAAGACTACGAAGCGATCCGCCAGCGCGGCTTTCATATCTCGATGGGCGAGCGCGAGCCTGAAGTGTCCAGCGTTGCTGCGCCCATCTTCAGCACAGGCTGGCGCCTGCTCGGCTCTGTGGCCATCTCGGGCCCGAGCGCACGCCTGTCAGCGAAGAAGCTCGAAGCGCACGCGAAGATCGTGATCAACGCGGCGAACCAGTTGTCGTATGGCCTGGCGGGTTCACGATCGAGCAACACGCCGGGTGTGCTGTCGAAGTGGCACCCTTGAGCATCATTGAGGCTTCAACACCCATTGAACCAGCCTGCGCGACAGCGGCGCCGCGACCAGCACGACTGGAAACGCGATCAACCACGCTGTGAACCACGACGACATCCACAGCGCAACGAAGTCAGGCGCATGGCCCGCCGCCTTCCACGTCGCGACGCCTGAAACGACCCACGACATCAGCGCCGAGAGAACCGCACCCATCAACACGGGCTCAAACTTTCTCGGGATCATTGCGTTACCTCCACCTGCTCATTGCAAGTCATGCACACCAGCGCCTTGGCGATGTTCTTGCCAAACATTCGCGCCGTCTTGACGTCGCCCGCCGTGAAGGAATGGGCTGGCCCTGTATGACCGGCCTGCGCCATCAGCCCCGACCATGAGCCCAGCCGGTTGACCGCTTCCTCCTGCGGCACGCCTTGCTGCGGCAAGATTGCGTTGCCCACCCAGACCATGCCGTGCTGCATCGCGAACACAAACATCGACAGCAGTGTCGATTGCTTGTCGCCTGACGGCAGCGCCGACACCGTGAAGCCCGACGCGAGCTTGCCTTTGAGCGCATGGCTCTTCCACAGGCGGCCCGTTGCGTCCATGAACGACTTGAACGGCCCGGACACGCCGCCCAGATAAGTAGGCGAGCCGAAGATGAAGCCGTCGAACTCCAGCAGCCGCTCGGGTGAAGCGGTGAGGTCTTCAGCCTCTATCAAGTCAACCCGGACGCCGGGCACGCCCGCACTGCCTTCGGCGATGAGCTGTGCCATGCGCTGGGTGTTGCCATGGGCGCTGTGATAGATGATGGCGAGTTTTTTCATGATGCGGTCCTTTGGTTAGTGGGTGTTGAAAAGAGTGATGGCGTGAGCGATGACGAAGGCGGCCAGGTAAAGACCGAGGCCGAAGATGGCGTGGTTCGCCAGGCTCCTCACGCGGTTTTGCGCAGGTGATTTCGTCCTGGCTGACGCGATGCCCGCGCCCATCGCCGGCTGCATGACCAGCCACGGCGCGAGCACGGTCACGAGCCCGATGCCCAGCGCAGGTGCCGCTGTGGGCGCTTCGGTCCAAGCCATGCCCACCACACTGATGAGCAGCGTGGCGAATGCAATGCCCGTGGCGTAGTGAACGAGCCAGCCGATGGCGAGTTCGCCGCGCACGGGGCGCGCTGCGGCGATGGCGTCGTGCGCAAAGACGCCGCTGCGCCAGTGGCCGACCCAGCGGCCGATCATGGCGAAGTTCAGGGTGGGCACACCGAGCCGCTGCAAAAGCAGCAGCCAGCAGTCCATGATGGCCGTTGCGCCGGCACCGATCGCCGCGACGCGAAGGGCGTTGTCGAGCAGTGAGTTCATGACGTTCCTTGGTTGACGAAAGTGGGTATGGCCTGCACTATGCAAGTTCAAGTCAACTTGAGGTCAAGAGGTTTTTTTCATGGACATCGGCGAAGTCGCCAAAAAATCCGGACTCTCCGCATCGGCGCTGCGGTACTACGAAGAAAAAGGCTTGATCGCTTCAGTGGGGCGCGTGGGCTTGCGCCGCACGTTTGCGCCGGTGGTGATGCACCAGCTCTCGCTCATTGCGCTGGGCCAGGCCGCAGGCTTCTCGCTCGACGAAGTTGCGGGCATGTTCTCAGCCGACGGGCGCGCCACCATCGACCGCAAGGCGCTGCAGGGCAAGGCCGATGAAATCGACGCCACCATTGCGCGGCTGCAGGCGCTCAGCAATGGGCTGCGTCATGCAGCTGTGTGCCCGGCCACCAACCACTCGGAGTGCCCGACCTTCCAGCGCCTTTTGCGTGCGGCGGGGGCCGGCAAGCTCAAGCCGCCACTGAAGAAGGCGCCGGTAGCGCGCAAGACGGGCGGCAAGCCAGCGGGCAAAGGAGCGCGATGAAGGCGCAGTGAAAGCGCAATGAGGGCTGCGGCCTGCGCTGTAGGATACGGCCTCAACTTCGCGGCCAGCTCAACAAAGTTGCGGGCACCGCGGCCAAAATACTTGTCTGTTCCTGAAAGATGGTTGATGTTCCCACGAAGCCGGTTGGCGATAGGCGTTGGCGCGGGCCTGACGATTGGCTTTCTTGCGCTCCTCGCGATCGTGGGCACAACGATCTGGCTGGTCGAGCGCGGCAACAGCCTGTCTGAGCAAGCGGCGCTGCAGCGCACCATTCGCATTGCCGCGGTGGAGCTGCGCGATCATTTGCGCACCGCGGAGTCGAGCCAGCGCGGATTTCTTCTGACCGGCAACCAGATCTACCTGGCCCCTTACGACACGTCCAAGACGCGGGCCATGCAGGAGCTGGACGATCTGAGCAGGATGATTTCACCGGACGCACCCAACCGCGCCATGCTGCCAAGACTGTCGGAAGCACTGGCGGAAAAGATCGCCGAGATGGACAACAGCATTGCGCTGAAAACGGCCGGCCGCGATGCCGACGCCATGGCCTTGCTGGCGAGAAATCGCGGCAAGACGCTGATGGATGAGATCAACGTGTTTCTCTATGGCGCGATATTGATCGCCGACGAGAACAGCACGCTCAGCAGCACAGAACAGCAACGCAATGCATCACTGCTGCGCTGGATATCGGCGGGCGGTGCCGTGGTCATCATCCTGGTGGTGTTCGCGGTGGTCTTGACTATCTACCGAAACGGGTAGGATCTGAAGCAGGCGCGCGACGAAGTGCAGGCCATCAATCTGACGCTGGAAGAACGTGTGAAGGCCCGCACGACCGACCTGGCCATGGCGCGCGAACGCGCTGAAGTCTTGCTGGCCGAGGTGAATCACCGCGTGGCCAACAGCCTGCAGCTGGTGGCGGTGCTGGTGGGGATGCAAATGCGTTCCGTCACCGACACGGCGGCCAAGGAGGCCCTGCGCGAAACGCAATCGCGCATCAACGCCATCTCCCTGATCCACAAGAGCCTCTACACGTCAGGCGACGTCACAAACGTGGCGCTGGACGACTATCTGGGCGCCATGCTGAGCAACCTTGAAACGGCGATGAACAAGGCCGGCCATACCGCCATCCTGAAGTGCTATCTGGAGCCGATTTCCCTCAGCACGGACGCCAGCGTCAGCCTGGGCGTGGCGGTACAGGAGCTGGTCACCAACGCATTCAAGTACGCCTACCCCGAAGACAACCCCGGCGAAGTGCGGGTGCGGCTCAAGCGGCTGGAAGGCGGCAAGGCCGAGCTGACGGTCGAGGATGATGGCGTGGGGATTGCGCCGAACGCCGCGCATGCGGGCACGGGGCTTGGCAGCAAGATCATCCGCACGATGGCGTCGGCGCTGCAGACGCACGTGGAATACATCAACCGCGCGCCGGGGACGGCGGCGCGGCTGGTGCTGACGACGGCGACTGCGTAACGGGATCTGCAATGAAATTTGGACTGCCTGCGCTTGTTTCACCTGCATGGTTTTCACTGGCCTGTTCTTCACTGGCCTGTTTGAGCAGCGCCGCGTTTGCCGCTGGCAGCGAGGGGCTGACCACACCGGTGAAGTTGCCTGCCTACGATGCGGCACGGCCCGCTTGCAAAGCGCCAGCTGGATTGAACAGAACGCTGGTCTTCGTGCAGGACAACAGGCGCGAATTCATGCAAGGCGCCGGGCGCGGGCTGGAAGCCGCCGCGCGGGCGCGGGGCCTGGCCTACAGCGTTGCCTTTGCCAACAATGATCCCGCGCTGATGATCAAACAGGTGGGCGGCATCGCGAGCGACAAAACGGGCGCGATGGTGGTCGCGCCGATTGATCCACCGTCGCTCGCGCCGGCCCTCAAGAAGGTCATAGCCGCGGGCGCCTATGTGGGTGCCATCGTGCCGCCACCGGCGACGACGGTGCTGAACGCGCCGCAATACCTGACCGGCAAAGTTCTGGCAGAAGCGGCCGCCAATTACATCCGGACGCGGCTTGGCGGGAAGGCCAAGGTTGTGTTGCTGACGCATGACAGCCTGCAGTTCCTGGCGCCGCGTTTTACTGCCATGCGCGATACGTTGCGGACAATGCCGGGCGTGACGATCGTGGCCGACATTTCGCCTTCCACAGTCGACAAGGAGGGCGGCTATCGCACGATGAAGACCATCATGCTTGCGCAACCGAATGTCGATGTGGTGCTGGGCGCCGACACGGTGGTGCTCGGGGCGCTGGCGGCATTGCGCGAGGCGGGCAAGGCGCGGGCCGACCAGTTCCTGGGCGGCATCGATGGCGAGCAGGAAGCAGTCGTCGAAATCAAGAGAGGCGGCAGCCCTTACAAGGCGAGCATCAGCCTGGCGTCGCCCATCTTCGGCTATGCGATGGGCCAGCACGCGGCTGACTGGCTGGACGGGAAGTCCATCCCCCAGGCCATGGACATCCTGCCCCGGGCGCTCACCAGCAGCAACATCGCGGACTATGAACGCGATACGGCCAACCCCGGCGCGGTGTATGCCGATCCGGCGCGGCGCGCGAGCTATCTGAAGATGTACGGCAACATCTGTTTCGATACCCGCGACAACTACATCAACTTCCCCTGGTCATCAGAAACGAAATAGCGTGCAGTGCCACGCCTGGCGCGGCCTGCAACTTTGCACAGAATCGAGCAGCCCGCCCGCCATGACCGCCCACCCTTTCGTCATCCTTTACGTCGAAGACAACGACTTGATCCGCGAGTCGTTCGCCGAGATGCTCGCAAGCCCCGAACGCCAGGTCGTTTGTGTGGCAGACGGCGCCGCCGCGCGCGAGGCGCTGCGCCAGCAGAACGTGAACCTGCTGATGACCGACATCAACCTGCCCGACGGCTCGGGCCTCGACGTGGCGCGCGAGGCGCTGCGGCAGAACCCGAAGATGCCCGTGATCGTGTGCTCCGGGCAGGACTTGAGGGACGTCACCCAGTTGCTCGGCCCCACCGCCCATCCGCTGAGAAAGCCCTTCGAGCTGCACGAACTCGAGGCGCTGTTGGAGCGCCTCGCGCAATGAGCGGGCCGGCCTGTTGCGCGAGCTGCAGTGCTAGTTGCCCTGCGGCAGTGCCGCTTCGCGATTGCGCTTGAGCGCTGTTTCCACGCGGCGCACGACAGCATCCACCTCCGCATGCGCCATGCCCTTTTGCGAGGCCAGAAGCTGCACCAGCAAATCCACGCGTTCGATCTCGACGGCGCCTGCTGCCACTGAGCGCGCGGCGGAAGAAGGCTTCTTCAACGACGTTGCCGCGGCTGCGTATTTGTCAAACGGCACCAGGTCGGCTGTCTGCGCGCCCAGCGCCACACACATGGCTTCGACCCACTCGTAAACACTGCGCGAAAGATCGAGGTTGTCGTACACCGCATTGGCAATCGGGCGGATGCCGTCGTCGCCGATGCAGCGGTAGTTGCCGCAAAGAAGCATGGGCCATTTGGCGAGCGGCACAAACAGGGACGGGTGATTTTTCAGCTTCACGGGCAGCGACAGCGACTCGCCATTCCATTCGTAGCGCGCGGCATCAACATCGGCCTCGAGCTGGCGCAACAAAGCAGTGTGTGCGTCGTCTTCGAAGGGCGCGCACTTGAAGTTGGTGGGCAGGCCCACCTGCAGCACGTTCTTCGGCTCGCCGGCGGGGCGAAAGGCCTGCGGGTCCGGGCTGGCCAAGGTGACGAGGCCCGGCTCGAACTGATCCCACAAAGCCATGTCCGAGAAGCAGGCCGCGAGGGGCTCGACCTGCAGGCCCGCGATGCGGCGCAGGTACGGCGGCGGTGGCATGTTCATGAGCGCCAGGCACGGAACGCGTGCGGCGGCCACCCGCTGCATCAGCGCACGCACACTCTCTTCACCGTACTGCGACTCCTGCATGGCCAGCACGACCAGGTCGAACTCGGCCGGCGCAACGTCATGGGGCGCTGCCGCCGTCACGGCAGCGGGCAGCCTGCGGCTGTCCACTTCAATCAATGCATCACTGCCCGTGACCGGGAACTTCACGCGCGTGCCTTGCGCGTTGATCAGCGCGGCGGTGGAGGGCGTGCACACCAGGCACGCCTGGTGGCCCGCCATGGCCAGCTTCGTGGCGAGCAAAGAGCCGTAGGAGGCCCCGAGGATCAGGATTGAAGACATCGACTACTCCAAGTTGAAAAATCGGGCGCAGGCGCGATCGGCGGCACGTGCAGCGCAGCAGTGCGGTCCATTGAAATCGTCCGGCTATTGAGATGCAGGATAGAGGAGGGCTGGGTGTTAGGCAACGCTTCGGCTGCGAGAACTCGTGGTGCGGGCTGGCATGTTGTGAATGAAGCAACGCAGGCGGGGTGGTGGGACGCTATGTCGCAAGGGCGTTGGCGCCTACCGGTACACCCCACACTGCGCCTTCTCGCAATAGGTTTGCCCCGACACTGGCGTCGGCGCCGCGCAGGGCACCGGAAGCGGATGCGTCTCTGCGGCATACGCAACGCGCGCATTGAAATTGCGCGTTGCCGCGTCTCTCGTTGCATCAAAAAACACCGAGAGCCTGGAGAGTGCGACCCAACTCGCGCCGCATTGCCGATAGACAACCTGGATGTCGGCGGCAGTGCAGTCGGCAGCGCTTGTGCACTGCAAGTTTGCAGCGGCCAGTTCCACGCCCTGCGTGCCTGTCAGCTTGACCTGGTCTGCCAGTCGCTCGGAAGCGCTTTGCAAAGGCGGGGGCGCGGGCGGGACCGTGTCGATGCACGGCACGCTGACCGCAGAGAAATCGGCGCGTGTCACGCTGACGGCAAACCCCAGCGATGCAGCTTTGCTCGCATCCGCCTCTTTGACCTCATAGGCGAACATCGTTGCAGGCTGCCCCGCGAACTTCTGGATGCTGCGAAAGCACTGCGTCGAAACCGGCGCGATGCCGAGTGATGAAAGTTCCTGCGTGTGTTTGACAACGGCTGCTGCAACCATGTCCGTCACCAGCACCTTGGATACGTCGAGCGTCAGCAACGGGGGCGGCGCAGGTGCCGGGGCTGGAGCGGGCGCCAAGGCCGGCGCGCTGCCCCCACCCCCACAACTGCCCAGCAGCATGGCCGCGCCGAGAAGGATCAATCGAGGCGGGTCAAGGAACCGGTCGTGCGCAGTCATGTTTGCCTTGCGTGAGGACGTTGTGTCCTTGGCAAAAGATACCACTGGGCCCCAGATGGCATACGATCCGGGCCGATGAACCACATCGTTCCATTTATCGCGCATCTTGCGATCACGGCCTTCTCGCTTTGGCTGGCCAGCCGGATATTCAAGGGCCTGAAGTTCGACAACAACCGCTCGCTTGTGATCGCGGCACTGCTCCTGGGCATCGCGAATGCGGTCGTCAAGCCGATCCTGATCCTGTTCACGCTGCCACTCACGCTCCTGACGTTCGGGCTTTTCATCCTGATCATCAATGCGCTCATGTTGCTGCTGGTCGCTGCATTGGTGCGGGGGTTCCGCATCTCAGGCTTCTGGACCGCGTTCTTCGCGAGCATTTTTGTCTCGGTGCTGTCCCTCGTCTTCGGGGCGATCATCAGCACGGGGGATCCGGGGGGTGAGATACCGTTGCCGACGGATAGGGGGGCGGTGTGGCTTTGAACTGTTAGCTCCCAAGGCTGCTTGCGGCAAGAAGCAGCCTCATGCGCGCGCGCAAAATGCCTGCACGATGACCAACTGAGGCCCAATCTTGGCAAATTCAGATACACCGCGACTGGCGGTCCTTATTGATGCAGACAACGCGTCTGCCTCTGTTGTCAAAGAGTTGCTGGAAGAGGTGGCGAAGTACGGCGTCGCCACGGTCAAACGCGCCTTTGGCGACTGGACGACACAGAACCTGGTGGGGTGGAAGGCACACCTTCACCTCCATGCCATTCAGCCGATCCAGCAATTTGCCTACACCCAGGGAAAGAATTCAACAGATTCGGCGTTCATCATCGACGCGATGGACTTGCTGTACGGCGGCAAAGTAGATGGGTTCTGCCTCGTGTCGAGTGACAGCGACTTCACTCGCCTTGCGACCCGCCTGCGAGAGGCCGGCAAGACTGTCTATGGTCTTGGCGAACGAAAGACGCCTGAGCCCTTTATCGCCGCGTGCGACAAGTTCATCTTTTTCGAAGTCCTGAAAAAGCCTGCAGGAGCCGCATCGACTGTCCAGCAACTGCCCGACGTTCCAGACCTGAAAGAATTGCTCTCGCACGCAATCCGCGAAACGGCTCGAGAAAGCGGGTGGTCGCGCTTGGCCACTGTAGGCGGTCTGCTTAATAAGACCCACAGCTCTTTCGACCCGCGGAACTACGGGTTCAAAAAACTCAATGAGCTCGTTCGGTCACAGGCCTACGTTGAGGTAGCCGAAAAGGCAGATCAGACCGGATTCATTCACGTCGAGGTTCGCTTGAAGTGACGGGTTGACAGGATGTTTGGTTTGGGTCGGAAGCGGGCATGCATTTGAATGGCTTAGTTCATGACTACCGGTCGCCACAGACCAGCCGATGCAGCACCTGTCCGAGCTTGGTCGGCGAATGGACGATGTTTCCGTCACTTTCCCAAGTCACGCCGACACTTAGTTGCGTGAGCCCTGCCGCAACAAGCCGAGACAGATACTCGGCTTCTGGTTGCGTGGGAAAGTGTGTCGTCCAGAGAGGGTGAGTCAGGAAGTCCCTCAGGTCGTCGGCGAAAGCCAAGTCCACAGCTGAAGCCAACCGTCGAAGCGTCGCAGCATCAATGTCTGAGGCGGCGAATCGTGCGAGAAGAAAACCGAGTAGCGCGGGCTTGTCCAAGTCTGTGAGCCGCTCGAGTACGAGCAGCAAAGTAGTTCCTGCCGCCTTTGCTGTTTCATCGGTTTCGAACCTGCGCTTCATCTCGTCTCTTTGATGCAGCGGCACCTCCTCTAGAGCTTGAATGAAGGCTATTAGCTTCGCGGCGAATAGCGCGTCTCTGAACGAGTCGCGTGCACGCAGCGCCTTGATGGCCGTCCCTACAACGGGAATAGACGCGATCAAATCTCCGCTCATTGCGACATCGGCGAGCACTTCCGCCGTCGACGCGGTTGCGTCAAGGACAGGCCGATCCTTGCTAGGACGAAGAAACGCGCGAACCGACGGTGAGGTAGTCATAGCGAATCGTAGAGCAGTACGCGACGGTTGCCTTCGGCCAAGAGCTGCCAGCGTGAGGGGAATGAGCAGACCGCCAGACACCATGCCGGGGGACCAAGCCGGAGCGTAGACTGCTTCTCATGAGCGTTCCCACAGATCTGGCCAGTAGCGTTCGCGTGCTGGCGTTCGACATCTTTGGCACCGTCGTCGACTGGCACGGCAGTATCGTGCAAGAGATGGCGCAATTGCATCCCGAGGTCGACGGGGGCGCATTCGCGCGAGCATGGCGCGAGGGCTACAAGCCAGCAATGGCGCGCGTCATGAGTGGCGAGCTTGGCTGGACACGCATCGACGACTTGCACCGGATGATCCTGGACGACATCCTTCCCCGGTTCGGCCTCGCCGGGTTGGCCGAGGCCGAGCGCGCGCACATCAACCACGTGTGGCATCGTCTTCACCCGTGGATGGACAGTGTCGAGGGGCTCACGCGACTCAAGCGCCGTTACACGATATGCACGCTGTCCAACGGCAACATCGGGCTGCTCACCAATATGGCCAAGAGCGCAGGCCTGCCGTGGGATTGCATTCTTTCAGCGGAGGTGTTTCGCGCCTACAAGCCCGATCCGGCGACTTATCTCGGCGTTGCGCGAGTTTTTGACTTGGCACCCGGTCAGGTGATGCTCGTGGCAGCGCATCATGAAGATCTCGCCGGTGCGCGTGCATGTGGCCTGCGCACCGCGTATGTTGAGCGGCAGTTCGAATTCGGCACGAGCGATCCGAAAGACGTATCGCCGCAGCCCGGAAACGACCTCCATTGCGAAAGCTTGGTAGCGCTGGCGGACGTGCTCGGGGCCTGAATCACAACCTGTGGGTGGATGTCTGCTCCGGGTCGGAAGCGGCCTTGCTACCAGAATTCACCATGAAAGATTGACGATGCTGCAGTGGCTACGAGGGAAGAGAACCAGTCGGGCTTCGACTGATGCCGTCGCGTTGAGCAAGGCTATATCTGCTCAACACGTGCTGTGGCGCGCCGATGCCAGCTTGCCTATTCCGGACTGGAGTAAGCAGCCGTGGCCCGAGGCCGGGGCGGATGAGCAGTTGCATGCGCACGCCAATGGGCTGGCGGCAGCGTGGCTGGATGCGACGATTGCAGCGCTTCCTGTAGGCCACATCCGGGCGGAGTCTGCCAACTTCATGCTCCTGTCCGCCCTGCAGCCACGCCCCACGGGTGTTCTGCTGGACTACCTCGAGCGCTCCAGGCGCCGTGTGCTGGCCACCCTGCCGGGCATTGCGGCGGACCAAGGGCACGGCAAGACGGTGGTGATGGTGTTTGGGGACGAGGAGCACTATTACCAATACATCGCCAACTACGGCGGCGAATCGTCAGAGCCTGAGGCATACAGCGGCGGGATGTTTATCGATGCGGGCTATGGGCATTTCGTTTTTTCCCAAGCCCCTTTCGAGTCCATGGAGCCGGTGGTCGTCCACGAGTTGACGCATTGCCTGGTGCGCCACCTGCCAATTCCTGCCTGGCTCAACGAAGGCCTGGCCGTGAACACCGAGCATCGCTTTGTTGCTGCGCGACCCCGCTATCGCGCCAACGAACTGCAGTACCTCTTTGACAGGTTCTGGAATGCGTCCACCATCCAGGAGTTCTGGAGCGGCAAGTCGTTCCTGCGTCCCGACGATGGGCAACCGCTCAGCTATGAGCTGGCGAAGTTGCTCGTCCAACTGCTGGACAAAGACTTTGAGCTGCTTGCGCAGTTTTGCGCGAAGGCGTCGTTGCACGATGGGGGAGAGGATGCGGCGATCGCGATCCTGGGTGAAAGCCTCGAGGAGCTCGTCAAGGTCGTACTGGGGCCGGGCGACTGGAAACCGCAACCGGCCTTGTGGGCCGCAGGCGCGGAGAAGGGGCAGTTCTAGCGCGTACCGCCCCATCAACGCCCCCGCCGCGCCCCCAACACCAACCGCACCAACTCCCCAAACTGCCGCGCATTCACATCATTCCCCCGAATATCCGTATTCACCCGATGCACAAACACCAGGTCCATCGCCGGGATCACAAGCACGTAGTGCCCGCCTGCGCCTTGCGCTGAGAACGAGCCTTCGGGCAGGTTCACAAAGGGCAGGTGCCTGCCATTCACGGCAATCCACCACAGGTATCCGTAGCCACCCGCAAAGCCCACGTCCGAATAGCTGGTGAGGCTTTGCTTGACCCACTCTGCCGGCACGATTTGCCTGTCGCCCCACTTGCCTTTGTGCAGGTACAGCAGGCCGAACCGCGCCAGGTCGCGCGCGCTCATGCGCAAGGGGTACGCGGCATGGATCGACGCGCGGCCACGGAAGTAGTCGCCGTCTTGCCGGCGCCAGTCTTCCATCTGCAACGGCCCCGCAATCTTCGACTGGAACGCCTCAAAAATGCCGGTGGCCGTCGCTCGCTCGTAGATCGTGCCGAGCGCGTTGAAGTCCCAGTTGTTGTAGTACCAGAAGGTGCCCGGCGCATGGCTTGCGCGCAGCGGCCGCATCGCTGCCATGCCGGGTGTTTCATACAGCGCAGGGTGGTACACGCCCGAGCGCGCGGTGAGCAGGTGGCGCACGGTCGCGAGCTTTTCTGCTTCGGTCAGCGAAGGCTCGTTGTCGTCGATCTGCAATTGCGCGAGTGTCGAGTCGAGCGACACCGATCCCTGTTCCACCGCAATGCCGTAGAGCGCGCTGATGATGCTCTTGCGGATCGAATGCACGTTAAAGCGCTCTTCATTGCGCCCCCACTGCGTGACGACGCGGCCCTTGACCACCAGCATGGCCGCAACCGTGTCGATGCGCGCGGCGTACTCGCGTGCAGCACGCAAGCCATCGCTTGAAAAGCCGGCCTCTTCCGGTGTCGCGAATGTCTCCCAATGCTCCTTGGGAAATGTCTCGCCCGCCGCCTGGGCGAGCGACGAGAAGAAGCACAGGCTGGCGACGACGATCCAGATGCGGTGGTTCATCCGGCGATCCTTTCTACTTGGCTACAGGCAAATCGGACTCTGACACCAATTCACCCTGAATGTGCTAAAGGCCCATAGATCCCAGCAGCTTCAAATACGTAGCCCAGTCCGCGATAAGCAGCGCGAGGAATCCAGCTAGCACGACTGCAACCTGGTTCCGATGGACGTGATTTCGGCCAAGAAACAGCAGAATGGCAAGCAGAAACCCCGTAGCTATCCAGATTGGCGCGATGCCGTATCCCAGTATGTCTGCTGGAGCCGAGCCCTTCGTCATCGAGTCCTGCAGATCGAACAACTCTAAGAGGTTTGACGTCACGTTTGCCGTCGCGAGGATCAGCAAACCCCAAACCGCAACCCACATTGCGCGCATTTTCATCAGAAGCCCACCTTGTCTGCCGTGCCCCATCCAGTCGCTGGCGGAGCGCCAGTGAAATCGGACTCTGACCCCAATTCTTCCCAATTCTTCTATTGGAACTCCAAGGCCCGTCAAATGCGATTTGTAGGATGCTTGGATTGCGAACCCCAATCTTTCTCTTGGTCGGGTCGGAGAATTTGGCCGGTCACTTCCCACCCTCGGAAGTTGCAATCGCCTCCAGCAATTTCGGCATTTCTCGCTTCAGCGACTTCAAGTGATGCATAAGGTGCTGATTCAGTTTGATGTCAATATCAAGAAGAAACTGCTCCATATCCTCTTGGCTCATTGGTCGATCAAGGGCTGAAACCGCATTGCAGAACCAAGCGCACATGTCATTGATGTCAGAAAGATCAGCGAAGAGGCGTCCACGTGCACCAGGATCAGCCAGGAAGGGTGAGAGCTGATCGAGGAACACGTGAAGTAGGGCATTGTTAGATGGGCGCAACTTCACAATAGGCCCCGCTTACTCCTCAAATTGAGCAACTTGGCTCAACGAATCTCTGAGTCCTGCTCTCAATACCATGAGCTCATGGCGATCAAGCACCGGAGCAAATCTTTTGCCTGCTGGCGTCACTGAAGGAAGGTTGTTTGCATAGAACAACTTGTTGTAGATGCGCTGAACAGTCGCCTTTGAAGCGCCGCCCCACTGAATTTTTTTTCCAGTCGACCGGCAAAGGTCCTCCAAAGCGTTCCAAGTCTCTAGGAGCACTTGAGCCGCCCTTTTGCCAAGCGACCTGCTTGGCCTTAACTGACTCAGCACGGACTTTGTTTGAGAAATATCTACTAGGTGTGTCTTCTCGCTGCTTACATTGATTCTCAGCTCCGCTGCGCGCCGTTCGAGTTGGGCTCTTGTGCGACATGCGAGTAACGATCGAGAATTTGCTGAGATCGCATATTTGTCTCCACGGCCTCTGCCATCCAACCAGAGTAAGTAGAGTTCTCGTCTGGCTGTGCGGATACAGACCACGTAGTGCAGTTCATTGCTCACTTTCCACCCCGTTCGCAGTGTTTCTTGATCTTGCTGAACTCTGACCCTGGACCTCTTGCCTTCGCCCGTGGATCGTCGCAGCCGTAGTGCTCTTCAAGAATTCGCTTTGCATATTGATCGCAGGTCTCGCCTGATTTTCGTGCGTATTGGCGGGACCAGCTTGGTACATCAGTTGCACGGTCTTTTTCAGAAGAACGCGACTCCATCCAATCCGGCCAAGTTATCCCATTCCAGTTCCAGGTCGGTAGATAGGGGCTTGGCACTGCCCAATCCGCCGGCAGGCGACTTTGATCTTTGCCAGCTCCACTCATTCCGCCTAACGCACCCGTTGCTCCAGCTGCCGCGGCGGCGGCACTCGCTGCTTGCAGACCGTTTGTATCGACATTGCTCAACGGCCGTCCAGAGACATAGGCGAACCGGTTTGTTCCATCATCCAGCCCGATCAGGTCACTCTGAATGTACCTTCCGCAACGGGCACAGTAGTGACGGTGCCAGTTGTAGAACAGCCCCGTCTCCGCGTCGTAGTACTGCCCTGGGAACCGCAGGTTCATCTCGATGGGCTTGCTTGCCTTGAGCAAGACCGGCTGGTTCGTAATCGCCTGCTTCGGGTTCGGCGTCGCTTGCAGCACGCCCGTCGGCGTGTTGTTGCCGAAGGCTGAATAGGGCCATTGCCACACTGGCTTGTTCGCCTCATCCGTGATCAAGCGCGGCGTGTCGAGGTGATCCGCGTGCACTGCGTAGAACTTGCCATTGCGGTACATGCCCACTGGCATCGCCTGGCCGTCTTGCGTCGGCAGCCAGATGTATTCCGTGCGCCCCTTGCCCACTGCGCTTCCGTTGTCGTACTCGCCCAGCATTGCCCATGCGGGGATGGCGCCGTCGCCGTAAACGTATGCCGTGCCTAGGCCTGCACCGGTTGGTGTCGGTGTCGTGAACAGCCAGCCGAACGACTTCTTGAGCCAGGCGATGAAGCCCGCGTCCAGCGTCGTTTCATTCGGCAGCGTTTGTTCGGCTTGCGTGACGCTCTTGAACACGCGCTGGCCCATTGCGTTGGTCAGATAGACCACTCGTGCGGCTTCGCCGTCTTTGCTGACTGTCACTTTGGCGAGTCGGTTGGCCGCGTCGTAGTCGAACTCGCGCAGGCCATCGCTCGTCATTGATCCGTTCGCGTTGACGATGTAGTTCACCGGCGCGGTCACCACGCTCTTGACCTTGCCGTTGCTCATGGTCGTGAGTGTTTGCGTGAAGCCGAGCAGGCGGTTGCTGTCGCCGTCCATCAACGACACCTGGCTTGTGGTGCTGGCCGCGTCCTGCTCGTCGAACTGGCCGTCTATGTCCGTGTCGCTGGTGGTCTTGTCGATGGACGTGAGGCGGTTGGAGTTGGCGTCGTAGGTGTAGTGGGCGCAAATCTACACTGGGTAGTCGCCGTCAATCTACGTATGGATCAAAGTCAACCGACGCTCCAGCCAACGACAAGAGGGCCAGTGTCTTATCACCCAGATGCAAAGCGGGGCGTACGAGCTCCTCCTCAACAATGAGAGATATTGCGACTTCCGGCTTCCATGCACGTAGAGCAGCATGAGTCTCGGTCTTGGCTGCTTTAAGAGCCGCCTCCAAGGCACTGCCGACCTGGCGCTCCGCGTGATCAGGATCGTACTTCCGAGATTCCATCTTGGCCAAGACCACTTCTGCTCCCGTAGTCGGCTCGACACCGATAACACTCACGGTGAGTCTGATCATGCTATTTCCACTTGTAGTCAGTTACAGAAATGATAGGTCCTTTGCACCCGTGAGCCTTCAGGACAACCCGCCCATCTTTACATCCGCAAAGATCAAACTTGGAAAGACCTCGATTTGTTCCAAGCTCGTCTGCTTTGACTTCATGCTCGCGCCCGCGAATACCGGCCGCCTTCAGCTGCCCCTTGTCGAGAATGATTTCACATTCATCACCATCGTCTTTGGATTTGCACAGCTCGTTGATTGCATTGCCCAGATCTTTGATCGCTTTCTGGCCGACTGGTCCAGACATGTAGATCAAACCACCGATGGCCAGTACGCTCGCACCGACAATGGCCACACCAGCACTTTCGCCCTTTGGATCTATGAATCGATTCGGCTGGTTCAGTGCGTAGGAATACGTGTTCATCCCACCATCCAGCCCGATCCGGTCACTCTGAATGTACCGCCCACCCTTGTCGTTGTAGTAGCGCTGCCAGTTGTAGAACAGCCCCGTCTCCGCATCGAAGTACTGCCCCGGGAACCGCAGGTTCATCTCGATGGGCTTGCTCGCCTTGAGCAACACTGGTTGATTCGTGATCGCCTGCTTCGGGTTTGGTGTCGCTTGCAGCACGCCCGTCGGCATGTTGTTGCCGAAGGCTGAATACGGCCATTGCCACACTGGCTTGTTGGCTTCATCCGTGATCAGCCTTGGCGTGCCGAGGTGGTCCGCGTGCACTGCGTAGAACTTGCCGTTGCGGTACATACCCACTGGCAATGCCTGGCCGTCTTGCGTCGGCAGCCAGATGTATTCCGTGCGTCCTTTGCCCACTGCGCTTCCGTTGTCATACTCGCCCAGCATCGCCCATGCGGGGATGGCGCCATCGCCGTAAACGTATGCCGTGCCAAGGCCTGCACCTGTTGTCGTGGTGCTGGCGCTGAACAGCCAGCCGAACGACTTCTTGAGCCACGCGATGAAGCCTGCGTCCAGCGTCGTTTCATTCGGCAGCGTTTGTTCGGCTTGCGGGACGCTCTTGAACACGCGCTGGCCCATGGCGTTGGTCAGATAGACCACTCGCGCGGCTTCTCCGTCTTTGCTGACTGTCACTTTGGCGAGGCGGTTCGCTGCGTCGTAGTCGAACTCCCTCAGGCCGTCGCTGGTCATCGAGCCATTCGCGTTGACGATGTAGTTCACCGGCGCGGTCACTACGCTCTTGACCTTGCCGTTGCTCATGGTCGTGAGTGTTTGCGTGAAGCCCAGCAGGCGGTTGCTGTCGCCGTCCATCAACGACACCTGGCTTGTGGTGCGTGCTGCATCCTGCTCGTCGAACTGGCCGTCTATGTCCGTGTCGCTGGTGGTCTTGTCGATGGACGTGAGGCGGTTGGAGTTGGCGTCGTAGGTGTAGTGGGTGCTGGCGCCTGCTCGGGTGAATGAGGTCAGGCGGTCGCGGTTGTCGTAGCCGGCAGTCCAGGTCAAAGGCGTGCGGTACAGCTCCAGCGTTGTGGTGCGTTGTGCCCACAGCTCTTGCGTGATGCTGGTGATGCGGCCTGCCGCGTCGTAGCCATAGCTTGAGAACTCGGTGCCGGTCATGCGGCCGTCGGTGTCGAAGGTGCGCGCTGCGGTGTCGCCGGTGCTCCACGTCCAACTTTGCGGCTGGCCGAGCGCGTTGTGCGTGAGGCTGCTGATGAACGGGATCGTGGGCTTGGGTTTGCGGGCGGTGCCGGGCTCGCGCACGGTCACGCCTGTGATGCGGCCTGCCGTGCGCTGGTATGTCACAGCAAGGCCGCTCGGGTAGGTGATGCCAGCCAACTCGCCTGCTGCGTAGGAATAGCTCACCGTGTAGCTGCTGGGCGTGGTGGGGTTGTCCAGCACAGTCGATGTCTTGCTGGTGATGCGGCCCTGCGCATCGCGTACGAAGACGAGTGAGCCTGTTTTGTCGCTGATGCTGGCCAGATACCCCGTCTTGTTGCTGTCCCACTCGAACTGCTGGACGGGTTCATTGCCGTGGCGGATTTCTGTGGGGCGGCCCAAGGCGTCGCGAGTGATGACCGTTCTGACGCCCTTTGCGTCGGTACTTGCGATCACGTTGCCTGCGGCGTCGTGCTCGTAGGTGACGTTGCCGCCATCGGGGCTGGTCTGGCGCTTCACATCGCCCAAGGCGTTCTGCTCGTAGCCGGTCTGCACGCCCTTGGGGTCGGTGACTCGCGTGAGCTGGTCCAGTGCGTTCCAGTCTGTGGTCACGCTCGCGCTGTCGGGCATGGTGGTGCGAACGGGGCGGCTCAGGCCGTCGAGCGATTGGGCTGTTGTTTGCTGCAGGGGGTCCGTGACCGATACCGGCTTGCCGTTGGCGTTGTAGGCCAGCTGCGTGGTTTGGCCCTGCGCACCGGTCAGGGCCCGAACACGGTTGAAGCTGTCGATGAGCTTGCCGGTTTGCAGCGCGAGGTTGCCGTTGGCGTCCAGCACTCGTTCGCTAACGCGGTTGCCCGCTGCGTCCAACTCGTACTGGATCGTTGCGCCCAAGTTGTCGGCGATCGTGCGAAGGCGTTGCGCTGCGTCGTACTGGTAGCTCTGGCTATAGCCGTTGGGCAGCTGCACGCTGGTCAGCAGGCCAAGCGCGTTGTACTGGTAGCTTGTGGTTTCAGCGCCTTGCATGACGCTGATCAAGCGACCGCGTGCGTCGTACACGTAGGTCGTTACCAAGCCGCTGGGCTCGGTCTGGCTCAGGACGCGGCCTGCGCCGTCATGGGTGTACGTGGTCTCGTGGCCTGCAGGGTTCTTCACTGAGCGCTGGTTGCCCACGCTGTCATAGCCATAGCGCCAGACACCGCCGTTGGCGTCTGTCATCGTGGCAATTTGGCCGCTGCTCGTGTAGCTCCACGATGTTCTGCGCGATGCGCCACTGGCCGTGTCGGTCACCGTCTCGCTCAGGGTGTTGCCCTGCGCGTCGTACTCGTACGCTGTCGTGCGGCCTGCTTCTGTGATGAGCGTGGGCAGGCGGAACGTGGGGTGCCACTGCGTCGTTCGCGTCTGGGCTTCGGGGCGCCCTGCTGCGCGCGTTGTGGAGAGGTTCAGTACTCGCGCCGTGTCCCACGTGTAGGTGGTCTGCACGCCGGCGAAGTCGGTCTCTGACTGCGGCAATTGCAGTGGCCCGAATCCGGTGCTCGCCGTGCGGTTGCCGTCGAACGCGCCGTTTGTACCGGCCAGCCGGATCTGGCCATCGCCACCCAGCCAGGTGTAGGTGCGTGGCGTGCCCAGCGGGTCGCTCACCTGGGCGCTGGACTGGAACAGGTCCGGGTCCACCGCTGCCGTGGTCAAGGTGCCGACTGCTGTCGTGCCGCCCGAGTACGTGACGCTGAAGCTGCCCGCCGCGCCCGCATGCTGCGTGCTCACTGCGCGGCCTGCGTCGTCGTAGGTGAAGCTGGCGTAGGTCACACCCGATTCATCCACGATGCCTGTCAGCGCCCATGGCCAGCGCGTGTCGTTGTACTGATAGCCGCGCGTGACGTTGCCCGCGAAGGTCGCCGTGACCATGCGGCCCATGCCGTCGTAACCGTAGGTGATCTGCTGGCCGTCCGGGGCAGTGACACTCAGGAGCTTGCCCTGCGCGTTATAGGCGAACTGCAGCCGACGACCGAACGCGTTGGTGACCGACTGAAGACGATCACCCGCGTACGCCAGCGTCATCGCCCATCCATTGCGCTGCGTGATCGACAGGAGCTTGCCTGCCGTATCAAAGCGCCAGCGCGATTCATCTGATGCCCGCGTGTATGTCAGGCCCGCTGCATCTTCTGCAAGGGTGTCTTTGTAGTTGTCTGCCACCCAGCCACCAGTCGCTGCGCGTTTGAACAGCACCTTGCGCCCATCGCCAAAGCGGATGTGGCTGTCTGCATCGCCCTTGAATGCGGTGGCCGCGTAGTCGTGGCTCCACATCGGCCCCATGCCTGCATCGGTGTTGTACAGACTACGGTAGTGCCGGACGAACGACAGGGGATGTGCGCTGCTGTCGAGCCAATCCGATTCGTCTTGCAGCTTCTCGCCGGTGGCGGGTTGGATCGGGTTGCCCACACCGCCGCACAGGTCGCACGACTGCACGGTGATCTGCTTGGTGGCCGCGCTCGCGCAGCCGTCGCACGTGCCCGTCAATGTGTCGGTTGTCGCTTTGTACGGCGGGACGTACGTGAAGTTGAATTCGCCTGCGCCGTTGGTGGTGCCAGTGGCAGTCGCTCCGCCAGTGATGGTGACCGTGACACTGCGCCCGCTCACCGGTGCGCCGTTGCTCGTCACCTTCGCGATCTGCGCAAGCACCGGCCCCGCAATCAACGCCTTGGTGCTGCTCGCACCAATCAGCTCAATGCGGTACGGCGCCACTTCGCAGCGCTGCGTCTGCTCGTTCCACGACTGGCCCACCGGGCATGCGCATGTTGCGTCGGCCTTGATGAGGGAGCCGCCCGCGCACTCGCAGCCCGGGCCGTAGATCGTCGTGCCCCATGGCTGGCGTATAAGCGGGTTGCCGCTGGGCTCTACGTCCAGCCCGACGAAGTCCAACAGGACCTCTGCACCCAACCCGCCCACGAAGTCGGGCCGAATGGTGGGATTGGAGAATTCGCACGACGTCACTTCCGATCCGGCCACGCACGACCACGTGTGGGCACCCCCCAGATGCAGCGAGTGACTGCGCGCGAAACGTTTGCAGGATTCCTGGATCGCGGCGTAAGCGCCCTGAACGACCAGCGGCGGTGAACATTGCGGCCCGCCCCAGATCTGGTCGGCAGGCACATAGCAGCTAGGTGCCGGCGCAGGCCCGCCAAACTGCATGGGCTGCTGCGCGTGTGCAATGCCCGACACAACAAACAACACAAGCGCGATGACGCAGCGCAACGCGGTGGCCACAGCCACGCTCACGGTTTTCTTCACCGTCCACTCCCTGAACACTATTTTTGATGCGCGGACTATAACGGCTCTTGCAGAGCTGCTTCAAGCCCGAAGCGGCGCACGCTAACTCACCACCTGATTCATCTCTCAGCGCAGCCAGTGGACTCGTTTTTGTTTTCGCTAGAGTCGAGCCCATGACCAAGCTCGTGCGCCGCTTCCTCTTTGTTCTGCTGTTACTCGTCGCTCTGGTGCTCGCCGGCATCGCCGCAAGCTGGGCGCCCGACAAGCCCGCCGCCGAACTCGCCGCAAAGTGGGCCACACCCCCTTCGCAGTTCATCGAGTTGCAGGGCATGCAGGTGCACCTGCGTGATGAAGGCCCGCGTGACGATCCGCTGCCCATCGTGCTGCTGCACGGCACGTCGGCCAGCCTGCACACATGGGAAGGGTGGGCAAGTGCCTTGCGCGGCAACCGCCGGGTGATCCGTGTCGATCTGCCCGGCTTTGCGCTCACCGGCCCGCACCCGAAAGACGATTACTCCACCGCGGCCTATGTCTCCTTCGTGCGCGCACTGGCCGACAAGCTCAACGTGCAGCGCTTCGTGCTCGCGGGCAATTCGCTCGGCGGGCAGATTGCGTGGTCCACTGCTGCGGCCATGCCCGATCGCGTCGCGCGGCTCATCCTGGTGGACGCGAGCGGCTACCCGATGGAGCTGCTGGTCGGCCAGGTCATTCCGCTGGGCTTCAAGCTCGCGGCCATTCCGTGGCTGCAGCCCGTGGTGCGCAACAGCCTGCCGCGCAGCGTGGTCGAGACGAGTGTGCGCAATGTGTATGGCGACCCATCCAAAGTCACGCCGCAACTCGTCGATGTGTATTACGACATGGCGCTGCGCGAGGGCAATCGCCGTGCGTTGTCATTGCGGCTCGCACAGGGTTACACGGCGGACACGCGGCGGCTCGCGCAGCTTCGCATGCCAACGCTGATCCTCTGGGGCGGCAAAGACAAGCTCATTCCGCGTGAGGCCGCGCAATGGTTCGCGCGCGACATCGCAGGCAGCAAGCTCGTGATGTTCGACGAACTCGGCCATGTGCCGCATGAAGAAGACGCACAGCGCACAGTGCAAGAGGTCGTGAAGTTTCTCTCTGCTCCCGCTGCCGGCAGCTGAGCAAGCCAGTACGATCGACAACGCAGCAGCGCCAGGAGTGTTCATGTCCGAGCTTGAGTCCCAGATTGATACGACCGTTCGCCACATCGCCACCGTTGAACAGCGTGTGGACGCGATACAGGGTGCGCTCGATGCGCGTGGCTTCGAAGCGTCGCAGGCCGTCGATGAGCTCGGCCACATGGCGCAGGAAGAATGGCTGCCGCGCAATGGCGCGCGCGTGGTGGCCAAGGCGTGGACTGATGCGGCTTTCCGAGCGCGGCTGCTTGCCAATGGCCGCGACGCGGTGATGGAGCTGGGCCTGTCCATGCCCAAGCACCACCGCCACCTCGTCGTGCTGGAGAACACCGCCAAGGTGCAGAACGTGATCTGCTGCACCCTGTGCTCGTGCACGGCCTTCACCATCATTGGCCTGCCGCCTGACTGGTACAAAGACCTGGAATACCGCGCCCGCGTCGTGCGCGAGTCGCGAACGGTGCTCAAGGAGATGGGGCTCGACTTGCCCGCTGACGTTGAGATCCGTGTGTGGGACACGACTGCCGACACGCGCTACATGGTCTTGCCCGAGCAGCCTGCGCACACCATCGGCTGGCCTGAAGACAAGCTGGCTTCCATCGTCACACGCGACGCCATGATTGGCGTCTCCCGTTTGTAATCACCCGTTTGTAGAAAGACCAGCACCATGGACGGAGTTCACGATCTCGGCGGGCGGCAGGGCTTTGGCCGCGTGCGCTACACCATCAACGCGCCGGTGTTCCACGCCACGTGGGAAGTGCGTGCGAATGCGCTCTATGCGCACGCCGTGCGGCGCGGTGTGTTCAACATGGACGAATACCGCCACGCCATCGAGCGGATGGAGCCGCGCCATTACCTGGGCGCGAGCTACTACGAGCGCACGCTCACCAGCCTGGCCACGCTATGCGTTGAAAAGGGCGTTGTCCCGCGTGAAGAGCTGGAGCAGCGCGCGGGCGGCGCGTTCCCGCTTGCATCGCCCAGCGCGCCTGGCCGTGGCAATGCGCCGCAGCGCGAGCGGTTCAACGTGGGCGACCGCGTGCGTGTGCGCCTTGATTTTGTGCCGGGCCATATCCGCCTGCCGGGGTACATACGCGGCAAGACAGGTGTGGTCGTGGGTGAGTCGCCCGCCTATCCGTTCCCGGATGCGCACGCGCATGGCATCGAGGCACAAGACGAGCCGACGTACGACGTGCGTTTTCGCTCCGAAGATTTGTGGCCCAACGGCGCAGACTCGGCGCTGGTGCATGTGGGCGTGTTCCAGAGCTATCTGGAACGCGCATAGCACGCACCGTTCACCTCACCGTGAATTCCTGCCCCCGGTAGCCACCCTGGAACGACGAGACCGGTTTGCCTACATAGCGCGTCACGTCGCGCTGCACTTTTGCGTAATCTTCAGAGTCGAGCTTGTACGCGTGGTTGCTGCCAATGCGCATCACCTGCGCTGGCTCTGCGCCAACCACCGTTGCTGGGTTGTAGCTCGACAGCAGCACGGCGGCAATCTTTCGCCCGCCGGTGTTGATCGTCCATGTCACCGGCTCGTAGTTGCTCAGCACCAGCACCAGCGGTTCGCTGCCGGGTGCGATGTTCACGCGCACGTTGCCGGCCCGGCCACCGCCCGGTGTATTGACTGCTTCATACACGCCCACGAACGCCACCTTTGCATTCGCAGGCACTCCGGCAAGGATAGGCCCAGCCGCCGCGCCGCCGGGCGCAAGGCCTGCCGCCTGCACGACGCGCGCTCGTTCGGCGGCCTGCTGCGCAAACGCAGCCGCCTGCTCGGCCGCGCCTCGCGCTTGCGACATGGACAGATGCCGTGCCCTTGCCGCCTCGGCGGGTGTCATGTCGGCCGTTGCTGCCGCCGATGCGCCGGGGCGAGTCATCTCTATGCGGGCGCGCGCCAATGCAAATTCTTCCTCGCGCTTGGCGTCTTCGAGCTTTCGCAGCTGTTTGGTGAGGTCAGCCTGCGCGATGAGTCCTTCCAGCGACTGCGGGTTGTCGCCTTCGACGGTGGTGCCGAGCAGGATGCCGCCGTTGCCGCGCTTGATAAAGGCTGTGCGCTGCGACGAAGCCATGAGCAGTCCATCGGCCTGCTTCACGTCACGCGCAGTTGATAGCTCCTGCTTGTCGATGTCGAGCAGGGCGCTGTGATCCTGCGATTCGCCGCTTGCACCATACGAGTTGCCGTCGAACATCAGCGTGCTCTCAGAGGTCTTGGCGATGCTTCGCACATTCAGCATCGCGGTCTGCAAACTGGTGACCTGGCCCGAGTCGGTGTCCAGCCACGACACGTTCTGGCCCGACACATAAACCAGCTTCTTGCCGCCACCCATGACGAGCGGTGTGCCTGACTGCACAGACACATTGCCCAGCGACCATTGCTTGATGGGGGTTACCGCGATGCCACCCACAGCGTTGCGCGCGTGGCCGATGAGTGCTGCCGTCTGGTAGGCGCCGACGACGCGCTGTCCCTGCGGCATGGTCACGGCCCAAGTGGGGCGCGTGGTCATCGAGGCATAGGGCTCCACCTTGCCTTGCCTGATATCGAGCAGGAAGGGCGCACCGGTGTTCGACTGCATCAACACAACGCCATCGACTTCGGGCAGCCATGTCAACACCGATGCGTATTTGCTTGCCGTCCACAGCGGCTCGCCTGTGGCGACATCGTGAAAGCGCAACCCGTTCGCAAAGGCAATCGCCACGATGCGTCCGTTAGGCGACAGTGACAGTGGCCGTGGCTGGCTTCCTGCCACCTTGATCTCACCGATGCGTTTGCCGTCTGGCACTTGCACGGCAGTGAACTTCTCACCGCCACCGAACACGAGCACGTTGGCATCGTCAGCCAGCACCAGTTGCGATGCGCCTTCGGGCGTCGCAATCAGGGCGCGAGGCGGCAATGCGGCGAGCGGCGCGAGCGGCGGCGCTTGAATGAGCAAGGCCAGGCGGCGCGCGCCAATCCATTCCTGGATCACGCCTTCCTGCGCGGCGAAACATTCTTTGTCGGTGAGCTTGGCCTTGACCTGCTTGGGCGTATCGAAGCGGCCGATCTGCACTAGTGCGCTGCACGAGAAAGCACGCGCTTTCAGGAGCTGGTCGAATTGCGTCTCGACAGATTTCTTCGCTGCACTGTCACCCTCGAGCGTGGCGAGAAGGCGGTTGAACGCCGTCTCGGTCTCTGCCGACACCGGAGCGGCGTTGTTGACTTTTTGCGGGGTGGACGTGAAGGCGGCGCTGACAACATCGCAGCCGGACAGGGGCACGAGCAGCAGGGCGCATGCCGCGAGACGATAAAACATATTGGCTCCTCCCAGAGCAACGCGCCGATGAAGGCTGGCGCGCTGGGAAGATTATCCGATGAGCTGGGTCGCGAGGCTCAGTCCACGACGTTGAGAATTTCAGTTCCTATCGCGCCGTCAGGATTGAGCACGAGTACTTTGCCGTTGCGATTGACGACTTTGAAGCAGCGCTCTTCACCAGCGCGGATCTTCTTCCATGTGGCGCAGTAGCCTGCCTCGATGGCGCGCCACGTGCCGCTGTCCACGAGGTTGCCTGTTGCCACGGTGGCTGTGCCGTCGGCCCTCATGTGGAAATCAATCAAGCCACCGGTCGCGCTGCGGCCGAACACTTTTTTGCCGACCCAGGCAGCTTTGATCTGCTCGCCGGTCCATGCCTGTTCTTGCGCTACGGCTGACGTGGCCACGCTCAGGATCGCGCAGGCAGCAAGCATCGTCAGGCGGGTCTTTGCAATCATGTTAGCTCCATTGAAGTTGTGAACATAACGACGCGGGCAGCAGCTGCCATCAGGGTCGATACGCATAGGCAGCATGCCGCATCACTGCGGTATCGGATACGGCTGGTCATCAGGCGTTGTCAACTGCATGTCGCGATAAACCTTCTGCCAGCCCGCCGGAAAGCTCGCAGGGTCTCGCGGCGCCAGATACGTCGCCAGGTCGAAGTGATTGATGTTGTGCTTGACCGGTTCGAGCCCCAGGTCCGCCGTGCCGCGGATGTGCGACATGATCGAGCGGCACGACAGCGCAAACGCGAACGAGGTTGAGCCCAGGCCATCCAGCCCCACCGCAAGAAAGTACAGCCGCGGTACATCAAGGCTGCGAAAGCCGCCGCCGCAGTGCTCGCGCAGTTGCGTCGCGCTGCGCACCGTTGCCAGCGCCGGCACATCGAGCCACGACAGGTCGGCGGTATAGCCAGTGCCCCACAGCACAACGTCGGGCCGCAACGCCGTGCCGTCAGTGAGCGTCACCGTGTCTGCCTGCATGTGCTCGACCTCTGCGGCGATGCGGCGGATCGCCGCGAAGTGCTCGATCATGCGGTGCCGCCCCGGTATCAACTGCTGGTGCAGCACGTCGAAGGGGAATGCGGGCACGATGGCTTGCAGCCCGAACTTGGCGTAGCGCCCGCGCAGGTCAGCCTCGATAAACGCGCTTTGCTGTGCGTGCGTCATGCCCGATGCCTGCAACCGCGAGAAGTCGCGCACGCTGCCGGCCACCGCCTTGGGCTTGCGTGTGGGCGTGAACCAGCGCAGCCCGCGATGCGCCCACGCAATCTCCCGGGCGCCGTGTTGCACCGCGAGGTCCAGCAGGTCGAGCGCCGAAGCGCCAGCGCCGACGACCAGCACCGACTTGCCGGCGAGCGCCTGTGGGTCTTGCAGCGCGGATGAATGAAGCTCTGCCACCGCGCTGGCATTGCGCTGCACCGGCGGAATGAACGGCCGGTTGTGCGCGCCCGTTGCAGCCACAAGGTGGCTCGCTGTGACCTCACCACCCGCCGTTGCGATCGTCCACCCGCCCTCACGCGGCGACGCGCGCACTGGCGTGTTCAGCGAGATGTCTCGCGCCAGGTCAAAGCGGTCGACCCAGGCCTCGATGTTGGCGCGGATGTGGGGCGCGAACGTTCCGGCCAGAGGAATGTCACCCAGCGTCCAGTCTGCTGCCGCAATCTGGATGTCCTGCCATGCGGGCAGCTGCCGCCACAGTCCGCCCACACCCGGCTGTGCCTCGAACACGCGGGCGCGCAGGCCGGCTCGCTGCGCGTAGTAAAGCGAAATCACGCCGCCGATGCCTGCGCCGACGATGGCTACATCGAGACTCTCACTTGCTTGCGTCATGCCGTCTCCTTGTTGGTTCGCGCCAGCGGGTTCAGCACGAAGTCGTATTCCATGATGAATGTACCGTCGGCCTGCTCGATCCAGTCGCACACCAGCGACTCGCGCACGCCAAACACGGCGTCGCTGCCCAGGTAATCGCTCTGGCTGCGAAACACATGCGTGATGAGTGTTTCGTAACCCGGCGCCTTCACCCTGAAGTGCAGGTGCGCCGGCCGCCACGCGTGCCGCCCGGTGGCTGCAAGCATCTGGCCGACTGGCCCGTCCTGCGGGATGGAATACGGCACGGCAACGATGGATCGGAAGTGATAGCGCCCCTCGCTGTCGGCCGTGATCACGCCGCGTGCCTGCGCATGTTCAAGCTGGTCGCGCTGCACGTCATACAAGCCGTCGTCGTCTGACTGCCACACGTCCAGCACGGCACCGGTCACAGGCTGGCCATCGATACTCCTTACGGTGCCGCGCACGAGGCACGGCGTGCCCTTTGCGCCATTGGCAATGTCTGCGCCCAGCGGGTAGTGCGGCGCGCCTTCCACATGGAAGGGGCCGAACACGGTGGCCTCTGTGCATCCGGGCGGCTTGTCGTTGTTCATGGCCACGGTGAGCATCGACAGGCCCAGCACATCCGACAGCAGGATGAATTCCTGGCGCTTGTCGTCGGTGATGTGCCCGCACCGCGTGAGAAAGGCAATGCCCTCGAACCATTCCTTCTCGGTGAGCTTCACGTCCTGCGCAAACGCGTGCAGGTGCTGCACAAGACTCGTCATCACCTGCCTGAGCCGCGCGTCGGGCGTGGCGCTGAAGCTGGCGAGCGCGGCCTGGGTGATGCTGTCCTGGCTGGAGTCCTGGCTGAGATTGCGCATGATGGGTCGCCTTTTCCTGCTAGCCTTTGCCGATGGCGACATCATCCACGATCACACTCGCAAGCGGTGCCGCGCGCACGCTGCCACCGGCCGACGGCATTGCCGGCTCCAACTGCGGCACGCCGGGCGTGTGGCGATTCACCGCTGCTGCGCCCGGCCCGCATGTGGTGTTGACGGCATTGATCCACGGCAATGAAGTGTGTGGCGCGCATGCGCTGTGGCGCGTGGTGCAGTCACCGCCCACATTGGCGCGTGGCACGCTGACCATCGTGTGCTGCAACCTCGAGGCGTACGCGCGTCTTGACGACGCCACCAAGGGCGACAGGCGATTCGTCGATGAAGACATGAACCGTGTATGGGGCCGGCTCGATGGCGCTCCCGGCGCAGAGGCGACCTACGAAGTGCGCCGCGCCCGCACCATCTGGCCCTGGGTGCAAGACGCTGACGTGCTGCTCGACCTGCATTCCATGACGAGCCCCGCGCCCGCGCTCGGGCTGGTCGGCCTTGCAGACAAGAACGTGGCCTTTGCACGCGTGGTGGGTTTTCCTGCGCTGCTGGTGCGTGATGCAGGCCACGCCGCCGGCCTGCGGCTGATCGATCGCCAGCCGTTCGGCGATGCGGCTGCTGCGCCTGCCGCGATGCTGGTCGAATGCGGCCAGCATTTCAGCGAAGAAGCGTTCGAAGCCGCTGAAGTCGCCGTGACGCGCACCATTGCCGCTGTGCTCGATACCAACGCGCTGCCACCCGCGCAGCCGCAGAGCGTGATTGAAGTCACCGAAGCCGTCACCATCCGCACGCCCGCTTTCAAGTTCGAACGCGAGTGGCCAAACATGGCCGTGGTGCCGCAAGCCGGAACGCTGCTCGCGCACGATGGCGACCAGCAAGTGCGCACGCCGTATGACAACACCTATCTGGTCATGCCCGCCTCGTCGCACCACATCAAGCCCGGCCTCACGGCAGTGCGGCTGGGCCGGCTGGTCAGCAGTGCCTGACAGGCCTGCGTCCCTCGCAGGCGCTGGCACTGCTGGTAGTGACCCGTACCTCAAGCCGCTATGCTTGGCTGAATGAAAAGGCTGCCAGCGTGACAAGGTCCATTGCCATGCGCCGCGCGAGCACGGCAGCGCTGTATGTCGTTATCTTCAGCAGCAGCGCGATGATGCGCATCTGCGACCCGATGCTCACGGTGCTGGCCCACGAGTTCGGTGTGACGACGGGGCAGGCGGCGCAGACGGTTTCTGCCTTCGCGATTGCCTATGGCTTCCTGCAGTTCTTCTTCGGCCCGGCGGGCGACCGCTGGGGCAAGCGGCGCGTGATTGCTTGCGGTGCGCTCGCGACGGTGGTCGGCAACACACTTGCGGCCAGTGCACCCAACCTGTTTGTGCTCATCGTCGCGCGCATGCTGTCGGGCGCGGCAGGCGCGGGCATCATCGCGCTCACGCTGGCGTGGGTGGGCGATACGGTCGCTTACGAGAACCGCCAGGCCGTGCTCGCGCGGTTCCTTTCAGCATCGTTGGCGGGCCTGATCGCAGGGCAGCTGATCTCGGGTTTGCTCACCGAGCAGTTTGGCTGGCGCGCGGTGTTTGTGTTGCTGATCGTGCTGTTTGGCGTGTCGGGTTTGCTGGTGCTGCTCGACCCGGCGCTCAAAGGCGACTTGCGTGCGACAGGCCCTTCGCGCCGGCACCTGCAACCCATCGTTGATGTCCTGCGCATTGCATGGGCGCGGCGCATCCTGATGATTGTTTCGGTCGAAGGCGCGTTTGCACTCGGCGCCATTGCCTTTCTGCCCGCTTACCTGGTGAGCGAGTTCAAGCTGGGTATCTCGGGGGCTGCCGGCATTGTGGGGTTGTACGGCGTGGGTGGGCTGGCGTATGCCGCTAGCGCTCGATGGCTGGTACGCCGCTTCGGCGAGGCGCGGCTGGCTGTGCTCGGTGGTGGTGCACTGGCAGTTGCATGGATGGCGCTGGCGCTCGCGCATCACTGGTGGCTTGTGATACCCGCCTGCACGCTGGCCGGTATGGGCTTCTACAGCCTGCACGGCGTCTTGCAGACCAACGCCACGCAGATGGCGCCCGCGATGCGCGGCACGGCGGTGTGCCTGTTTGCGTCGGCGTTGTTCCTGGGTGTGTTCGCGGGCGTGGCGGTGGATTCGCTGGTGGTGGACCGCTTTGGCTTCCGGCCGGTGTTTGCTGCGAGCGCTATCGGCCTGGGCCTGCTCGGCTGCGTGTTTGCTGCGGCAATTGGCCACCACCGCCGCAGCGGTGGATTTGCACCGCTTGATTGACGCAAGTCAACCGCCGGCGCAGCGCTGGTGACCATGATGGTTACTTCAAGAGGGACAGTTAACACTTCAAGGAGCCGTCATGTTCGATCCCGTCAAGGCCTGGCATGAAGAGCACATGTACTTTGGCCGGCTGCTGGCGCTGCTGCAGCATGAGATGGATGTTTTCGCGACTGGCGACACACCGAACTATTCGCTGATGCTCGACATCATCGAATACCTGCGCGACTACGCCGACCAGTACCACCACCCGCGTGAAGATGCGGTGTTTGCCAAGGTGCTGCTCAAGCACCCTGACAGGCGGCTGCCGCTCGCGAGGCTGCAGCAGGAACACCGCGTGATTGCACATGCAGGCATCGCGCTGCAACGCATGCTGGAAGAGCTGCAGTCGGATGCGGTGCTCTCGCGCAGTGAAGTGGAAGTGGCCGCGGCAACCTACCTTGTGTACTACGGCAATCACATCATGCGAGAAGAAGAAGACATTCTTCCGCTCGCGGCCAAGGCGCTCACACCGCAAGACTGGACTGCTGCAGCCGCAGCTGCGCCGGGCGGTGAAGACCCGGTGTTTGGCAAGAACCCGAAAGCGCGGTTCCACGAGCTGCGCCGGCGCATTGCGCTGGAGGCGGCCTGAGGGGCAGTGATGCAAGGGTGAGGGCAGGGCGTGAGCAGGGCGGCTGCAAGCCCGCCCGGGCCGGGGTAGCATGCGAACATTCTGACCCCGGAGACTGCCTTGATTCGACGCACATTCCAGGCCGCCGCGCTCGCGCTGGCCGCGCCTTTCGCCATGCTCCTGGCCAGCGGCACCGCGCACGCTGCCGACGCCTTTCCGCAACCGGGCAAAGCGATCCGCTTTGTGGTGCCGTATCCGCCCGGCGGGCCGACCGACCTGATGGCCCGCATCCTCGCGCCTGAAATGCGAAAGCGGCTGGGCGTGCCGGTGGTGGTGGACAACCGCGCGGGCGCGGGTGGCAACCTGGGCACCGACCAAGTCGCGAAGTCAGCGCCTGACGGCCACACCATCTTGCTGGCGGCAAGCGGGCCGATGGCCGTGAACGGCAGCCTGTATTCATCGCTGCCCTACAGCCCGATCAAGGACCTGGCGCCTGTGATTCAGATCTCGGCGTTTGCGCTGGTGCTGGAAGTCAATCCGTCGGTCGACGCGAAGAACCTCAAGGAATTTATCGCCGCGCTGAAAGCGAAGCCCGATGCGTACAACTTTGCATCTGCCGGCAACGGCACGCCGCAACACCTGGCGGGCGAGCTGTTCAAGCGGCGCGCCGACGTGAAGATGCAGCACGTTGCGTACAAGGGCGCAGGCCCCGCGCTCAACGATGTGCTGGGCGGGCAGGTGCCGATCATGTTCGACATCCTCGCGAGCTCGCTGCCGCATATTGCCGCAGGCAAGCTGCGGCCCATCGCCGTGACCACGGCCAAGCGCAGCAGTGCTTTGCCTGATGTGCCAACACTGGCAGAGCTGGGCATGACGGGCTTTGACTTCTCGGCGTGGCATGGCATTGCCGTGGCTGGCACAACGCCCGCGCCCATCATCAAGAAGCTGAACGAAACGTTCAACGCGATCTTTGCCGATCCGGCCATCAAGAAGCGCTGGGAAGCGATTGGCTCGCCCGTCGTCGGCGGCACGCCCGAGCAGTTTGGCGCTCTCGTGCGAACTGAGACGGTGCGGTTGGGTCGCATCGTCAAGGAAACCGGCGCGGTGGCCGACTGAAGGAGGCAAAACATGGCACGACTTGAATTTGTAGATGCGTCCACGCCGGGTGTGGACGCTGCGCTCGTCAACATGGTGAAAGAGCGGCGCGGCGGCGAGCTGCTCAACCTCGACAAACTGCTGCTGCACAGTGCGCCGCTGGCTCGCGGATGGAATGCGATGTTCGGCGCGATTCGCACGGGCTGCATCCTCGATGGTGGTGTGCGCGAGCTGGTGATTTTGCTCGTGGCCATCCTCAACCGCGCGCCCTATGAGTTCGCGCAGCACGCGCCCGTCGCGCTGGAAGAGGGCGTGCCGCAGTCGAAGATCGACGCGTTGGCGAATTGGGCGGAGTCGGGTGAATTCAACCCGCGCGAGCGTGATGCCCTGGCCTATGCCACGGCCATGACGCTGCAAGTGCAAGTGCCTGACGACGTCTTCGCAAATGTGCGCCGGCATTTCGGCGATCGCGAAATGGTGGAGCTGACAGCAACCATCGCGGGCTACAACATGGTGTCGCGGTTTCTGGAGGCGATGCAGATCGAGGTGGAGCGTTAGCGCAGCGGTGCGGGCAGCTGACGCCGGCTGAAGACAACGCTTGCCGCAATCTCCGGTGGTACGCTCGATCGAATGAGTTCGCTTGCCAGTCGTTTTCGTCACGTGGGGCTGCACCGCCCGCGGCTGCTTGCCGCCGCTGCTGCGGGCACAGCTGCCTTCTTTTTCCTGCCCGAGGCATGGACCTTCACGGCCCGTGTGCTGGTGGCGTGGAATCTTGGCGTGTGGCCCTATCTGGTCGCGCTGGGCTGGCTCATGCTGCGCAGCAATGCAGAAGGCGTGCGGACCATCGCGAAGCAGGAGGACGCGAGCAGCGCGGGCTTGCTGATACTGATGTGCACGGCGGCTGTGTTGAGCGTGGCCGCCATCATGGTTGAGATGGCGCATGCGCGCGACAGCGGCCAGACGCAACTCTTCGTGTATGTGATCACGGTGTTGACCGTGATGGGCTCGTGGCTGCTGCTGGCCGCGCTCTATACCTTTCACTACGCGCATCTGTTTTACACAGCGCCGGCGCACCGGCAGCCGCTCGTCTTTCCGGATGGCATCAAGTCGCCTTCGTATGTGGACTTCATGTACTTCGCATTCACGATTGCCGTTGCCGTGCAGACCTCTGATGTGGTGGTGCACACCACGGCCATGCGTGCCGTGGTGCTGGCCCAGTCAGTGCTGAGCTTCTTTTTCAACCTGGCGATCCTGGGCCTGCTGATCAACATCGCTGCGAGTGTTGCCGGGGTGCATTGATTGGGCTCGTTCGACACGTTGGTCGTGGGGGCAGGCTTTGCGGGCAGCGTGCTCGCAGAGAGGCTTGCGAATGTGCTCGGCCAGCGCGTGCTGGTGGTTGACAAGCGGGCGCATATCGGTGGCAACGCTTACGACTGTTGTGACGCGGCAGGTGTGCTCATCCACCCCTACGGGCCGCACTTGTTTCACACCAATTCCGACAATATCTTCGAGTACCTGTCGAAGTTCACGCAGTGGCGTGCGTACGAGCACCGCGTGCTCGCGAGTGTGGACGGGCAGCTGCTGCCAATGCCAATCAACCTCGACACGATCAACAAGCTGTATGGGTGGAGCCTCACGTCATCAGAGGCGGAGAAGTTCTTTGCATCTGTTGCTGAACACAAAGCCGAGATCAAGACATCGGAAGACGTGGTGGTGAGCAAGATGGGCCGCGAGCTGTACAACAAGTTCTATCGCGGCTACACGCGCAAGCAGTGGGGGCTCGAGCCGTCGCAGCTTGATGCGAGCGTGGCCGCACGAGTGCCAGCGCGCACCAATCGCGACTCACGCTATTTCACCGACAAGCACCAGGCCATGCCGCTGCACGGCTACACGCGCATGTTCGAGAAGATGCTCGCGCACCCCAACATTGAGGTGATGCTCAACACCGATTACCGCAGCGTGATGCATGCGGTCGCGCACAAGCACATGGTGTACACCGGGCCGGTCGACGCGTTCTTTGACCACAGGCACGGCAAGCTGCCGTATCGCAGCCTGCAGTTCCGGCACGAGACGCTGCAGCAGGCGCAATACCTGCCGGCGGCCACCGTGAACTACCCGAATGACCACGCCTACACGCGCGTGACCGAGTTCAAGCACATCACCGGGCAGGAGCATGCATGCACGTCGATCGTGTATGAGTACCCCAGTGCCAGCGGTGAGCCCTACTACCCGGTGCCCCAACCCGAGAGCGCCGCGCTCTACCGCAAGTACGAAGCCGAGGTCGAACAGCTGCAGGGCGTGACGTTTGTGGGCCGGCTCGCGTCGTACCGCTACTACAACATGGACCAGGTGGTCGCCCAGGCGCTGACGGCGTTCAAGACGATTGCGGCGGCGCAATCATTCAGCTTTCACCCTTGACACCTGTTTCACTTCGATACAGACTGGCCCGGGCGTGAGAAAAATCACGTTGTTCCGCTGACTGCGGTTGTGTTACCGACAAACTCCGGAAGACCAAGATGTCCAAGAAAACCTTGACCACTGTGGCGCTGCTTTGCGTTGCCGCACTTTTGCCAGCTCACGCATTCGCAGTCTCCAGCGTTCCCGAGATTGATGGCGCGCTGTCGCTGCAGGCCATCGCGCTGATGGGCGGCCTCGTGTATCTGCTCAAGCGCAAGAAGTAAACGGTGCGGCCGGCAGCGACCGGCATCGCAGGCAACGCGAGCGCGGCGCAGGAGCCGCGATGGGACGCTTCGAGCATTGACCTGCGGCGGCTGTGGGTAGCTTTGTTCGCGCTTTTGATCGTCGGGTGCGAACTCGCGGCGTTTGACTACGCCTTTGGCGAGCGGCTGATGTTTCTTCGCACGATCGGTACGCACTGGCGCTACTGGGGCTTCATCGGCGTCCTTCCAAAAAATCTTGCGCTGCTGGGCATTGGCGCAGCCGTCGTGCTCGCGCCCAGCCTGCTGCGGTTGGCTGCGCAGCGCACACAAATCCCAACACTGGCTCTGGTTGCTGGTACGCATCTGGCGGCCGGCGCCTTGATCGCGTCGGTGGCGGCCCTGTTGCTGGCACCGCCGAAAGACGCAGCAGCGTGGCCGCCGCTGCTGCCATGGATCGTGATGCCGGCACTGCTCATGTGGGCGGCGTCCGCCGCGCTGCTTGTCGCGCCGCGCCAGGTGTGGGCTCAAGCGCTGCGCAGCAAGCGCTGGGAACTCGGCTTTGTCCTGTTCGCAGCCGTTGGCTACAAGCTCGCGTCGCACTTTCTGCCTGACATCGAGCGCGTGATTGCCGATCTGCTGTTTGCGCCGACGACTGGCGTGGCGCGCACGATCGATCACTGGTGGGGATTCGATACGTCCATGGATGCCGCAACCCGCACGTTGTCCATCGGCTCGTTCGCGGTTGAGATGGCGCCGTCGTGCCTGGGCTACGCCGGTATCGGGCTGGTCTTCGTTTTTATCAGCGCCTATCTCTACGCAGGTCGCAAGCATCTGCGTTACCCGCAGGTGCTGGTGATGGTGCCAGCCGCGATGGGGCTGATCTGGCTGCTCAATGGTGTGCGCATCGCCGTGCTGATGGCCATTGGTGCCATGGGTCAGCCCGAGGTGGCAGTGCAGGGCTTTCATTCGGCGGCGGGCTGGGTGCTGCTGATGGGTGTGACCGTCGGTTGCATTGCCTTCGTGGATCGCTCGGCGCTGTTTTCCACCAGGGCAAAAGCAACCAGCAGGCCGCTGTCGGATGAAGACATCCAGCTGGTGCCGCAGCTGGTGCTGTTGGCCATGGGGCTGTTCACGTTGCTGTTCACCGCCACGTTCGACTGGCTCTACCCGGTGCGCGCAGCGGCTGCTGCTGCGGCACTCGCGTGGTACGCACGCAGGCTGCCGCTGGCGCGCCTGGACTTGAACCATTGGCCGCCATTGATCGGCATCGTGGTCTTCATTCTGTGGATAGTGATGATCCCCGCAGAGCCAGCGAAGTCGCAGGCGTTTGCAGCGGCGCTGTTCGCTGCGCCCGCGTGGCTGGTGGGCCTGTGGCTTATTGCGCGTGTGGTTGGCAGCGTCGTGATCGTTCCGCTTGCGGAGGAGCTTGCCTTCCGGGGCTTCCTGTTGTCCCGGCTGCTGCTCGCGTTTGGCGATGCGCCTGAGTGGCTGCGCTACACCTCAGCCATCGCCATATCGTCTTGCGCGTTCGGGTTGCTGCACGGCGCGTGGATCGCGGCGGCGCTCGCGGGGGTTGCCTATGCGGGCGCGCTCTATGTGCGCGGCCGGATCACTGATGCAGTGGTTGCCCACGCAACGACGAATTTGCTGATCGCGGTGTATGTCATGGTGGGCGAGCAATGGTCATATTGGTGAGAGGGCACCCCAGGCCTTCTTCGCCAACGATCCCGCCAGGTAGTCAATGAGCGCCCGCACTTTGGGCGACAGGTGCTTGCGTGTGGGATACACGGCGTAGATGCCCAGTTCGAGCGACTTGTACTGCGGCAGCACCTCAACCAGTGCGCCACTTTCCAGGTCGCTTTCGACCATGAATGAGGGCTGCAGGATGATGCCCTCGTGCCCGAGTGCTACAGCGCGGCAGGTATCGCCGCTGTTCGTGCGCAGGCGCGGCCTCACGCGCACGGACACCACGCCATCGGGGCCGGTGAATTCCCATGTGTCTCCCGTGGCGAGCAGGCTGTAGGCAAGCACCTGATGCTGCGCGAGGTCATTCGGATGGCGCGGCGTGCCGTGCTTGCGCAGGTAGCGCTTCGAGGCGCAGAGCACCAGCCGTGTGGATGACAGCTGGCGGCTGACGAGCGTCGAGTTGCGCAGCCGCGCGATTCGCACCGCAACGTCGATGCCTTCTTCCACCACGTCCACCATGCGGTCAGAGAGGTTGACTTCGAGCTCCACCTCAGGGTGGCGCAGCATGAAGCCGGGCCACAGGGGCGCGAGGTGCAGCATGCCAAAGCTGACGGGCGCACTCACTTTGAGAAGCCCAACGGCGCGGCCCGTGCGCTCGGTGACCTCTGCCTCGGCTTCGTCGACGGAGGCGAGAAGCTCTTTCGATCGCGCATGGAACACTTCGCCTTCTGCCGTGAGCGACTGGCGACGCGTGGTGCGATGCAGCAGCCGCACGCCCAGCCGCGCCTCCAGGTCAGCCACGATGCGCGACGCGGCAGCCTTGGACAGGTCGAGCGATTGCGCCGCCTTCACAAAGCTGCCTGCATCGACGACAGCGGTGAAAACGCGCATTTCAAGAAAGCGATCCATGAGGGCTGCCTTTGCAATTGACTCAAAAAACGGAACAGTCAATCAATTTTGGCGTAGTTTATCTTCAGTGCCTAGATAGTTAGAGTCAAACCATTCACTCAACACGCAAAGGAATCGGCATGAAAGTCACCGTCATCGGCTCGGGCAACATGGGCTCTGCATTCGTCAAGCAACTGCATGCGGCGGGGCATGTCGTCAGCGTCACGGGGCGCGATGCGGCCAAGGCTGCGCAGCTTGCTGCGCAATACACAGGCGTGTCGGCAGTGGACGTGAAGTCCGCCGCGCAGGGCAGCGATGCGATCGTGCTTGCCACGCCCTATGAGCAGGCAGTTGCAGCGCTGCAGTCGCTCGGCGATGTGAGCGGCAAGGTGGTCATCGACATCACCAATCCGCTGACGCCCGACTACATGGGCTTGACGATGGGGCACAGCACGTCGGCAGCCGAGCAGATCGCGCTCGCCGTGCCGGGCGCGCAAGTGGTCAAAGGCTTCAACACGCTCTTCGCGCAAGTGCTGTCTGCTGGCGCGCAGCTTGGTGGCGAGAAGGTCACCGTGTTTGTTGCCAGCGATAGCGAGCGCGCGAAGCAGACGGCAGTTTCATTGGCCGAGAGCATGGGCTTCAAGACGATGGATGTGGGCGGGCTGAAGAACGCGCGCTACCTGGAGCCGCTGGCCGGGCTGAACATCTATTTCGGCTATGGCGCTGGCCTTGGAACGAGCGTTGCGCCGACCTGGATATCGGCCAAGTAAACCAACCGGTTAAGTTCTGGAAGAAAGAAGGATGTGATGCAAGTGTTTCCATCGGTCTTCGTGTCGCATGGCGCGCCTACCTTCGCGATCGAGCCGGGCATCGCAGGCCCCAAGCTCGCCGCACTGGGCCGTGCGCTGGGCAAGCCGCGCGCTGTGGTGGTTGTGTCGCCGCACTGGATGACGGCTGGCGTCAGCGTCACATCCGTGCAGCAGCCGGAAACGGTGCACGACTTCGGTGGCTTTCCTGCGGCGCTCTATGACATCGAGTACCCCGCAAAGGGCGCGCCGGAACTTGCGAGCCTGATCGTGGACAGGTTCAAGCGCGCTGGATGGAACGCATCGCTCGATGCCACGCGCGGGCTGGACCACGGCGCGTGGGTGCCGCTGCTGCACATGTTTCCTCACGCGGATATTCCGGTGCTGCAGGTGTCGATGCCGCGCTCGCTGGATTCGCAGTCAGCGCTGCGGCTCGGGCAAGCGCTCGCCTGGCTCGGTGAAGAAGGCGTGCTCGTGATTGGCTCGGGCAGCTTGACGCACAACCTCTACGAATTTCGGCAGGGCACAACGCGTGAAGAGCCCTATGCGCGCGAATTCGCGCAATGGATTCGCACTGCGGTGCAGGGCGGTGACGCTGCGCGGCTTGTGGGCGCACTTCGCGATGCGCCGCATGCCGCACGTGCGCACCCTACGGCGGAACATTTCCTGCCGCTGCTCGTGGCTGCAGGTGCTGCACCGCAGGCGTTGCCTGTGACGGTGCTGGAGGGCGGCATTGAGCATGGTGTCTTGTCGATGGACTCGTTTGTGTTTGGCCGTGCGGTGATACTGGAAGCCGAAAGGCAGCCCGCATGAGTGAAGACAAGTCCATCGTTGTTGCGCGCCCTGCTGTGGTGGCCGGGCTGGTGCTGCTGTTCCACGGAGTGGGCGCCACTGCCAGCGACCTGGCGCCGCTTGGCGGGTTGATCGCGAAGGCGATGCCGCATGCCATGGTCGTAAGCGTGGAGGCACCATTCGCATCCGACATCGGCGCGGGGCGTCAATGGTTTTCCGTGCGGGGCGTTACCGAGGAGAACAGGCCAGGGCGTATCGCGCAGGTGATGCCTGCATTTCAGCAGGCGGTGCTTCACTGGCAGGGCGAAGCGGGCGTTTCAGCTGAGGCAACGACGCTGGTCGGCTTCTCGCAAGGCGCGATCATGTCGCTGGAATCAACACAGTGCGAGCCGGTGCTTGCGCGGCGCGTGGTGTCGCTTGCCGGCCGGTTTGCCGCTGAGGTGATGAGGCCGCGCGATGCAACCGTATTCCACATGATTCACGGTGACAGCGATGCGGTTGTTCCCGCGGAGAACAGCAAGCGTGGGGCAGCTCAGTTGAAGCAACTGGGTGCGCAGGTGACGCTCGATATCGTCCCCTCGCTCGGACATGGCATTGACATGCGTGTGGTCGAGCTGGTGACGGGCTATCTGAAGTAGTGATTGCGCCTATACATGACCACGATCAGTCGGCGAGCCTGGTGATGTTGCGCGAGTTCATGCATCACGTGGGGTTCGGCCGTATTGAGCGGCGCAGGGTGCCAACAGCCAGCGAGCATGGTGGCCGAGACCGTTGAGGTGCTGGTTGCGTGAGCGCAGCGCTACGATGCGCAGTGCATGGCGTGAGTGCATGCCTGGCAACAAGAGGAGACACCATGAAAAGGATACTCGCGGCACTCGGGTTCGTCGTCGTCACGCTCGTCGCGTACTTCGCACTCTGGCCCGTACCCATCGAGCCCATCGCGTGGCCCGCACCGGCGATGCCTGGCTACACAGGCGCATTCGCCACCAACCAGCGGCTCGCATCACTCAAGCAGATTGACCTCAAAGGCGAGAGCGGCCCCGAGCATCTCGCGCTGGGGCGCGACGGCAAGCTCTACACGGCCGTGTCGAGCGGCAACATCCTGCGCATGAACGCCGATGGCACTGGCCTGGAAGTCTTCGCGCGGCCTGGGGGCCGCATCCTGGGTTTTGACTTTGATGCGGCCGGCAACCTGATCGGCGCTGACGCAGAGCGCGGCCTGGTGTCGGTAGCGCCCGACGGCAAGGTGACGGTTCTGGCAGACGCGGTGGATGGTGATGCGATCCGCTATGCAGACGCAGTGGCCGTGGCACGCAACGGCAAGATCTATTTCAGCGATGCATCGACACGGTTCGGCCCGCGCACGCACGGCGGCGTGTTCGAAGCGAGCGTGCTGGAAATCCTGGAAGGCGGTGCCACAGGCCGCGTGCTGGAGTACGACCCCGCGACGAAGAAGACGCGCACCATCGCCAAGGGCTTTGCGTTTTCAAACGGCGTTGCGCTCAGCCAGGACGAGCGATCGCTGTTTGTGAGTGACACAGGCCGCTATCGCATCTGGAAAGTGGACATTGCTGGAAGCGAGGGCGCCAAAGTGTTCATGGAGAACCTGCCCGGCTATCCGGACAACCTGATGCGCGGCAGCGATGGAAAGATCTGGGTCGGCCTGGTGAAGCCGCGCACGGCCGATAACGACAACCTGTCCGGCAAGCCCTTCCTGCGCAAGCTGGTGTTGCGCCTGCCGCGCGCCCTGTGGCCGCTGCCCAAGGAATACGGCCATGTGTTCGCTTTCACTGAAGACGGCAAGGTGGTGGCCAGCCTGCAGGACCCTGCGGCTGCGTACCCGGAAGCGACGGGTGTGACAGAGGTGGGTGACCGGCTGTATATCCAGAATTTGCACAGCCGCACGCTGGGGTGGATGGCGCGGTAAGCGGGCTGCTCAGCCGTGTTTGCCAGGTGCCCAGCCGCGCTCGCCGGCAGCCTGCTGCGCGACCTGGAGAGGCACTTGTTCCAGCGGCGTTGCCATCGTGTCGTTCCAGCGGTTGAGGAATCCGAACATCGCCACGACGCCAAGGATTTCAACGATCTCGCTGTCGCTCCAATGCGCTTGCAATTGCGAGAAGAGTTCGTCAGTGACGGCGTTCGGTTGTGCTGCCGCCGCCAGCGCAAAGTCGAGCGCGGCGCGTTCGCGCTCGCTGTAGAGGGGGCTGTTGGCATAGTTCCACACGTCAGCAAGCTTCTCGTCGCTGACACCGAAGTTGTGGGCGCCTAAAAGCGTATGCGCCTGGCAATACAGGCAACCCGCCGCCTTGCTCGCCACGTGCCCCACGAGCCGCCGAAAGCCAAGCTCCACCTCGCCATCTGGATCCATCACCGCTGCATTGAGCTGGGCAAAAGCCTGCACCAGCTTCGGCTTGCGTTGCATCGTCAGCACACTGTTCGGCGTGAAGCCTAGCGTGCCGAGGAAGAAGTCGAAATGGCCCTTCAGCTCGGGCGTGGTCTCGGGCGGTAGCGGTTGCAGGCGAGGCATGTGGGGCTTCTTTCGCGGGAGAGCAATCTGGTCCATCATCATAGGAGGGTGCTCCTCACCATGACGTTGCATCTGCTTTGTCTGGTTCGAGGGGAGTCCGTCGTCAATGCCATGCCCGGTGCGGCGCTTGCCGCCTCGCCCTGACACTGTCGGGCCACCGGCATGCGCGATTTCAGCCGGTGGCGCGGAATCGCCGGACAAATTGCCGGTCGATCCGGTCCTTCCAGCTCCAGACCCATGGGCCATGCCAGGCCCAGCGCCCCCACGAGGCGAAGGCGTGGCGGTTACCTGTGCTGATGAGGTAGAGCGCGCGCTGCTGCGGCTGCCACGCCTGGAGCGCGCGAGCTTCGCACGCGGCACGCAGGTTGTGGGCAAGGACCGGCCCCGCCCGGACAGCGAACACGCCGGACTTCGGGCGCGGATGCGAATAGGCGGCGATGTCCCCCGCAGCAAAAATGTGCTGATGCGACACGCTTTGGAGCGTTGGGCCGACTCGGATGAAACCGCGTTCGTCCGTGTCCAGTCCGGCCGTGCGTGGCCACGTCGGCGCTGCAGCACCTGTCACGACGAGGCAGGCGTCGAAGTCGATGGCAGCGCCATCCTCCATGCAGATGTGGTTCGGCTCGATCCGCTGGGCTTTTCGCCCGCCGAGCCAGCCGATTCCGCGCTGGGCCAGCAATGCTGCAGCTTGCCGCCGCAGCTTGTGCGGCGAGCCTTCGAGCGGCAGCACGTCCGATCCGACGAGGGTCACTCGCACATGCGACCACCCCTGCGTCATGGCGCTGTGGTGGATGCCGAACGCCAGTTCAACACCGGCGGCGCCCGCTCCGAGAATGACCAGGTCAAAGCGCCGGCAGACGCCGAGCATGCGATCGACCAGCAAGGGCCATGCGGCGACAAAGCCTTCAATCGGCCGGATCGCGAGCGCGTTCTGCGCAGCGCCGGGCAGGTCGGTGATTGCCGCCACCGGCCCCGTATCGATTGAGAGCAGGTCGAACGGCAGGTCGGCGCCGTCATCGCAGCGAAGTGAATTTCGGGTTGGATCGATTGCGACGGCAGCGGCTTGGTGGAACACGACGCCAGCACGCGCCGCCAGCTCATCGAGCGGTATCGCGCATGCCTCAATCGGGTAGTGACCGGCGATCCATCCGGGCAACATGCCGGAGTAGATCTGTCGTCTGAACGGCGTCACGAGGCGCACGTCGCAACCGGCCATGGGCCGCTCGGCAAGGCTTGCCAGCACGCCGAGCTGGGCATGGCCGCCGCCCAGAAGAATGAGACGTTTCATGCGGCGTCGCGCTTCACCGCCGGCGCCATGCATGAAAGCGCTCGACCCACGCCAGCAAGCGCTGCGGCGCATGGGCACGCTTCCAGTTGCCGGCCACGTACTTGCTGGCCTCGGCCATGGTGGGGTACGTGTGGATCGTGCCGAGAATCTTGTTCAGGCCGATGCCGTGCTTCATCGCCAGAACGAACTCGGCCAGCAGGTCGCCCGCGTGTTCGCCGACGATGGTGGCGCCAAGGATGCGGTCCTTGCCGGGCACCGTCAGCACTTTGACGAATCCCTGTGTTTCGCCATCGGCGATGGCACGGTCCAGATCGTTGAGGTGATAGACCGTGACCTCGCACGCGATGTTTTGTTCTTTCGCTTCCAGCTCGTTCAGGCCCACACGCGCGACCTCAGGATCGACAAATGTTGTCCAGGGAATCACGCGGTAATCAGCGCGGAACTTCTTGAATGGATCGAACAGCGCGTTGACTGCGGCATACCAGGCCTGGTGCGCTGCTGTGTGCGTGAACTGGTATGGCCCGGCCACATCGCCAGCCGCGTAGATATTCGGAAAGTTCGTTTGAAGATACGCATTCACTTCGACCGTGCGGCCGGTGGCGACACCCAGCTCCTCCAGCCCGAATCCCTTCAGATTGGCAGTGCGGCCGACGGCGACCAGCAACGCATCGAACGCAATGCGTACCTCGCGCTGCCCGTGTTCGGCGACCAGCACTTTTTCGCCGTCGACGACCTCGATACGCTTGGCCGTGTGATTCACGCGCACGTCGATGCCTTCGCTGCGAAACCGTGCCGTGACCAACTCCGAAGCGTCCACGTCCTCGCGCATCAGCAGGCGCGGCGCCATTTCCACCTGCGTCACCTGCGAGCCGAGGCGCGCAAAGGTTTGCGCGAGTTCGCTGCCGATCGGGCCGCCGCCCAGCACGACGAGCCGCCCGGGCCGCTGCCTCAGGTTCCAGACGTTCTCGCAGGTGAGCACTTCGACCTGCTCGATGCCGGGAATCGGCGGTATGAACGGGCGCGCGCCGGTGGCAATCACGATGCTGCGCGTGGTCAAGCGCCGAACGTCGCCGTTGGCCTGGGTCACCTCGACCTCCCACGGCGAGACGATGAGAGCGTTGCCCATGACCACGTCGACACCGAGCGAGGTGTAGCGCTCGGCCGAGTCGTGCGGAGCGATCGCCTGAATGACGCGTTGCACGCGCTCCATCGCGTCGGCGAAGTCGAAGTCGGCATGGGCCGCGCGCACGCCAAATTCAGGGGCCCGCTTCACGAGCGAAAGCAGTCTCGCGGTGCGGATCAACGCCTTCGACGGAACGCATCCGGTATTCAGGCAGTCGCCACCGAGCTGGTGTCTTTCGACCAGAGTGACTTTGGCTTTGACGGCGGCGGCGATGTAGGCAGTGACGAGGCCGGCCGACCCGCCGCCAATGACTACCAGATTGGTGTCGAAGCGGGCCGGCTTCTTCCAGTGGCGAGTCGCTTTGCGCGCCCTGAAGGCATCCATGCCTTTCTTTGCGATCAACGGAAACAGTCCCAGCATCGCCAGCGAGACAAGCACCGCTGGCGATGCCACATCGGCGAGCTTGTCGATTCGTGCGAGCTGCGTGCCAGCGTTCACATAGACAAGCGTGCCGAGCAACATCCCGATCTGGCTGACCCAGTAAAACGTCAGCACACGAATGTGCGTGACGCCCATCGCGAGGTTGATCAGGAAAAACGGGAACAGCGGAACGACGCGCAGCGTGAAGAGGTAGAACGCGCCGTCTTTGCGCACGCCCTCGTTGATCGCAGCGAGCCGTTCGCCGAAGCGGGCCTGCACCCAGTCGCGCAAGACCAGGCGCGACACCAGGAACGCGAGCGTCGCGCCGATCGATGCAGCAAACGAAGCAATGAGGCTGCCCCAGCCGAGACCGAAGATCGCACCGGCGGCGAGCGTCAGGATGGTGGCGCCGGGCAGCGAGAGCGCCGTCACGCCGATGTAGATGCCAAAGAAGGTCAGCGCCGCCACCAACGGGTTGGCGGCTCGCCATGCTTCGAGCTGGCCTTGCTGGCTCTTGATGAACTCCAGGCTCAGGTAGCGCCCGAGCCCGAGCGCGAAGAACGTGCCAACGCCCAGCGCCAGCACGGCCAGCACGCCCCAACGCTTGCCAGTGCTCATGGCTCAATTCCAGGTTGCGTTTGCGGACGGAAAGCTTTCCAGCCCCAGAAAATGCGCGTGACGATCGTCACTGCACACATCGCGGCAAAGGCAAGTGCGAGCCACGCAAAGTGCTGAGCCCACACGCACATCGCGATGAAGAACGCGAGCGTTTCGGTGGCTTCGGTCAGGCCGCCGAGAAAGTAGAACGACTTGTCCGGGTAATCGACGCTGGCCAGCCCGCGTTTGGCGGCGATCGTGGCGAACGCGAGAAAGCACGTGCCCGTGCCGACAAACGCAGCGAGCAACACGGCGGCTGCAAGCGCATTGCTGGCGGGGTTGGCAATCGCGAACGCGAGCGGTATGGACGGATAGAACAGGAAGTCGAGGCTGATGTCGAGAAAGCCGCCGCGGTCTGTCGGCGTTGTGGCACGTGCGACTGCGCCGTCGAGTCCGTCCGCAAGTCGCGAGACGACGATCAGTGCTGCCCCCAGCCAGAACGACTGCATCGCAATCGCTCCCGCAGCGGCCCAGCCGATGGCCAGGCCGGTGAAGGTCAATGCGTCGGCGCTGACACCACGGCGCACGAGATGGCGCGCGGCGATTTCGAGGGCGGGGCGGATGAGTGCGGTCGTCTGGCGATCGATCATGGTCGGTGCGGGTCCATCATGACGGTCTGTTTCGAGTCATGCGAGCATCACCACCTGAGCAGCCGCGGACCCAACGCGGCCCCTATGCCCGCTGCGGCTGCGATGCCCGCGACATACCAGATGGCCATGAACGGCAGCGCCGACTCCGGGCAATGAAAAGCGTAGATCGACGCTGCTGCCGCGCCGCTCAGCAAGCCGGCGCAGGCACCGGCGTGCGTGAGCCGCGTAGGTGCCAATTGACGCACTGCGAGAAATGCTGCGACGAAGATTGGCACCGAGAGCATCAGGACGCTCAACGTGCAGGTCTGCCAGCTCTGGCCCCACACCATCGCGGCGCGCTCCGGCGATGGCGCACCGGCGTACGCAGCAATCGCCATAAGCCACAAAAGCACGACTAGCCCCGCGATGGCCCACATGCCAGACCGGGCGCTGACGCCAGGACGCGCAAGCCGGGACAGCGTCGCGAATGCCGCGCACGCCACTGCAGCGGGGAACAGTACTTTCAACCAGAAAATCGGAACGTGGATCGCCTGTGGCAAGTCGACTCGTGCCCCCATCGTCACAAGCATCGCAAGGATTGCCAGTGGAATGCCGGCCGCCATCGCGATCGCGATTTGCCTCGACGCCGCGCGACGGGGCACGGCTGCGGTGTCTGCAGCCAGCAGTGAAATCAGGTCATCGGTTTTCATGATGTGTTCCCTGCGCGTTTGCCAAGCGCCTTCAAGCCGCGATGGATGCCCACCTTGACGGCGGACTCCGACATGCCCAATTGGGCTGCTGCCTCGGTCACCGACAGGCCCATGAGCTTGACGCATTCGATGGGTTGGCGTTGCCGGTCGGGCAGGGTCTCGAGCAAGCCGGACAGGTCACGGCGTGCGTCGCTGGCATCGTTGCTGGATTCGGCAAACACAGCCAGATCGTCATCGAGCGGATCATGCAGCGCTTCGTGCGCGGACTTTGATCGCAGCAGGTCGATCAACTTGTAGCGGGCGATCGCATGCACCCACGCCGTCAGCGGTTGATCGCTTTGGTACGTGTGGCGCTTGTTGTGCATGGCGAGCAGGCATTCCTGGACAAGGTCTTCAACTTCATCGGGCCAGCCGAACAGGCGCCTGCGCAAAAACGCACGCAAGTGCGCGCTGAGCTTTTGCAGGAAGACCTGATACGCGGCGTGATCGCCGGCCAGTCCACGAAGGAACAAGCCGTGCAGTTCTGCCTCCATGTCGCCTGGCCGGGATGGCGTTGCTTCTGTAGTTCGCGTCATCAGGTCGGACGGTTACAGCCGATCGGAAAAAAATAAGTTGGCGAATTGTGCGCTGTGCTGTAACCGGCGGGCTTCAGTTGCCGAATTACCTTCGACCGCGCCATGTGGCAGGTTCTTTTCATCAATCACTGGAGTCACCAAATCATGAACCGTTCCATTGCAATTACCGCACTCACACTCTCCGCACTAGCCGCAGGCGCAGCCATGGCCCAGGACACCAAGCCTATGGGCGACAAGATGATGGCCAGCATGGAAAAGTGCTACGGCGTAGCCTTGGCAGGCAAGAACGACTGCAAGGCAGGCGCCGGCACGACATGCGCAGGTACCTCCAAGACCGACTACCAAGGCAATGCCTGGAAGAACGTGCCGGCCGGAACCTGCACAACCATGAAGACCCCCAAAGGCACCGGATCGTTGACGGAAATCAAGTCCTGATCCGACGCGTGCGGCCATGAACTCCCACATGCTGTGCGGCCTGGGCCTCAAGCCCGAGCACTTCGACGCCGCGCTTGCCTGCACGTCGCAGGGCATGTGGTTCGAGGTGCACGCCGAGAATTACCTGGTCGCAGGCGGTCCGCGCTTGCGGCTTCTGGAGGCCATTCGCGCTGTGCACCCGCTGTCGCTGCATGGTGTGTCGATGTCGCTCGCGGGTGACGCCCCGCTCGATGTGGCACATCTGAAGCGCCTGTCTGCACTGGTGCGGCGCGTCGAGCCGGCGCTCGTGTCGGAGCACCTGGCCTGGTCGGCGTGGAACGGAATCAACGTTCCCGACCTGCTGCCGTTCCCACGCAGCAACGAAGCGTTGCGCCGCATCGTGTTGAACATCGACCAGACGCAATCTGCACTCGGCCGCACAGTGGCTATCGAGAACCCGTCTCACTATCTGCGCATCGACGGCCACGAGTGGGATGAAATCGAGTTTCTGCAGGAGCTGGTTCGCCGCACCGGATGCAGCTTGCTGCTCGATGTGAACAACGTGTTCGTCTCGTCGCGCAATCTCGGGTTTGATGCGTTCGCCTACCTCGATCGTTTTCCGGCCGCAAGCATCCAGGAAATTCATCTGGCCGGCCACACAGAGGATCCTGCGCTGGGTCATGCTTTGCTGATCGACTCGCACGACGCACCGATTGCACCCGATGTGTGGGAGCTGTATCGGCATCTGGTCGAGCGCATTGGCCCCCGGCCAACGCTGATCGAGCGCGACGGCAACGTCCCCACATTCAACGCATTGCTCGGTGAGTGCGAGATGGCCACGGCCGAGTTGCGCCGGGTCGCCGAACCGATCGAGCAGCCCACATGAACGGCGCGCTGGCCGGCTTTCAGTCACGCTTTGCCAATGCGTTGTTCGACCTGGATGCAACGTGTGAGCTGGCGGTGCAGCCTGCATTCGCGGTATATCGCAACACGGTGATGAGCGGCTGCGTCGACGCCCTGCAGGCGAACTTTCCGAGTGTGGTCAGGCTCGTCGGCGTCGAGTGGTTTCGAGCCGCCGCCGCAACATTCGCTCGGGCCCAACCGCCGGATGACGGTCGACTGTTGATGTACGGATCGGCGTTCGCCGACTTTCTTGCCGGGTTCGAGCCTGCGCGCGACTTTCCCTATCTTGGGGGTGTAGCGCGGCTGGACTGGCTGTGGATCGAAGCGCATACCGCAGCGGATGCGGTCGCGGTCGATGCCGCGTGGTTGGCGACCTTGTCGCCGGATGAACTCGGCTGTGTGTGCCTGCGACCGCATCCGGCCGCGCGCTGGCGCGTTTTCGACGATTTGCCGATCTATTCGATCTGGGCGACCAATCGCGCCGGCATCGACAGCACGCAAGAGATCGTCTGGCGAGGTGAAGGCGCCTTGCTGACCCGGCCCGTCGACGCCGTGACCTGGCAGGCCCTTGAGCGTTCCGGCGCTGCCTTTCTCGACGCATGTGCACAGGGCTGCCTGCTGGCTGAGGCCGCAGGCGCTGCGCTGGACGTTGATGCCAGTGTCGACATCGCTGCACTGCTGGCGCATTTGTTGTCGTCAGGTGCCTTGACAGCTGCGCATCCGAACGAAACGAGACCTACATGAATCATCCAACGAACAAGTTCGCAGACCACTGGAGTGCAACGGCCGGCTTTCTGTCGCGATGGATCGGACACGATCTGCTGGCGCTGACTGCACGAGTCTCGATCGCGGCCATTTTCTTTCTTTCAGGCCGCACGAAAGTTGATGGCTTCTTGCACATCACAGACGGTGCGTACGAACTATTCCGCAGCGAATACAAATTGCCCCTCATCCCACCAGAAGTCGCAGCGCATGTGGCGGCCTACGCAGAGCATGTGTTTCCGCTCCTGTTGGTCCTCGGACTCATGACCCGACTGTCTGCGCTGGCACTGCTGGGAATGACATTGACAATCCAGTTGTTCGTCTATCCGGACGCCTGGCCCACGCACCTGTCGTGGGCGGCGTTGCTGCTCTACCTTGTTGGCCGCGGTGCAGGTGCGCTGTCGCTGGACAAAGCACTCAAGCTGGCTTGATCGCCGGGCTGTGGCCTCGAATGGTTCGAGCACGCGACCTACGGCTTAAGAGTCCGCTGCTCTTTTGCCTGCGAGAGAAGACCTGGCTGGCACAAAGGCAAATCGAGCACCGTAAAGCAACGGTATACAATCTGGATATGATCAAGACGTGGCGACACAAAGGGGTGCAAGCCTTCTTCGAGACCGGCACGAAAGCAGGTATTCAGGCAAATCATGTTGCGCGTCTGGGCGGTCAGCTCAGGCGCTTGAATGTTGCGCGTGCCCCTCAGGACATGAACGTGCCGGGCTGGAAGTTGCATTCCCTGAAGGGAAACTTGAGGGGTCACTGGGCCGTGTGGGTCAGTGGAAACTGGCGCATGACCTTCACATTCGAGAACGGCGATGCCGTCCTGGTTGACTACCAGGACTATCACTGAAGGAGTAGCGATGGCACAAATGTTCAATCCCCCGCATCCCGGCCTCACGCTGCGCGATGACGTGTTGCCTGCATTGGGGCTCAGCGTGACTGACGCAGCTGCGCAACTTGGCGTCACGCGAGTGGCGCTGTCGCGTGTGCTCAATGGGCGGGCCGCGATCTCGCCTGAGATGGCGCTGCGCCTGGAGGCATGGCTCGGTGTGGAAAACGGCGGCGCGGCCCATCTTTGGCTGGCGGAGCAAAGCGCTTACGACGAATGGCAGGCCCGCAAGGGGCTGAAGGCGCGGCCGCTACGCGTGAAGCGGGCATTGGTGCCTGCCTGAACTGCAATGAAAAAAGCCTGCTACCCATCACAGGTAGCAGGCTTTTCAAAGTCCCTTTCGGGATTCAGTGGTGGGCCCTGAGTGACTCGAACACTCGACCTACGGATTAAGAGTCCGCTGCTCTACCAACTGAGCTAAGAGCCCACTGAAATCAATTTGTTGCTGTGGTGGAGAGGAGGAGGATCGAACTCCCGACCTTCGCATTGCGAACGCGACGCTCTCCCAGCTGAGCTACCCCCCCACAGCTGCGCGAATTCTATCAAAGATGCGCGCAACGCCGAGAAGGCAGAGCTGGATTATGCCAAAACTGCAGACCGCTTTTCCAACGCCGTGCTGCTATGCGCAAACATCGCCTCCATCTCCTTGCGGATCTTGTACGCGTGGGTGCCCGTGTCCATCGCCACATCAGCCCATGTGAGGCTCTGGCCCTTGCGCACGGCTCGCGTCACTTTCACGTCATGCGCCAGGCCCAACGGCAATCCGCCAATGGCTGCTGACTTGTCTGCGGGCAACAACTTGCCCCACACGGTGTAGCCGCCTTCGCCATCCAGCATGTCGCCGGGCACCAGGTCTTTCTTTGCGGTGGCAACCACATCGGCGTTCCAGCAGGTTGCAACGCCGGTGGCTTCGCCGCGCAACGCGACGCTCGCGACCGACATGCCCACTTCCAGCCCGATCAGATGCCAGCGCTTGTAGAGCGTGAAGTAGCGCCCGCTCGGGTCGGTGTGCGCGTTGTATTCCTCGAAGCAGTTCTTGATGTACTCCGTCTCTGCTTCAACGGTGACCCACACGCCCATGCGGATGTCATACGGAATCTTGCGGCCGTTCGTCTCCAGTGACGAGATCACTTCGACCATGCCTTTGCGCTCGAGCACGCCGCCTTCGCTGATGGGCCGCGTGACAAACGGAATGTCTTCGACGCTGGCAGGCGGGTAGAGCAGGCCGTTGCTCGGCACTGTGAGGCCGGTTGCGTTGGCTACGGCCGTGCTCTCAATCGATGGCTTCGATCCATCCAGAAAGCTGTTGAACATTTTCGGGTTGAGGCCGCCGCGCTGCGCCTGCTCGGGCGTGAGGCCGTAGTAGCCCCACACGGTCAGCGGTGTCGATTCGCAAAAGTGCGGCAGCCACTTGTGGCCGCGGCCCGCCGCCACCACCGGAAAGCCGCAGGTGCGCGCCCAATCGACCAGGTCGCAGATCAGCGCAGGCTGGTCGCCGAAGGCCAGCGAATAGATCACGCCTGCCTGCTTCGCCTTGCGTGCGAGCAGCGGGCCGCAGAATGCGTCGGCCTCCACCGTGACGTTCACGACGTGTTTGCCATTCGCAAACGCTTCAAGGCAATGGTCGACGGCCGCAATCGGGTGCCCCGTACATTCGACGATCACGTCGATCGCCGGGTGTGCAACCAGCGCACGCCAGTCTTCACTGATGTGTGTGGTGCCTTGCTTGATTGCGTCTTCGAGCGAGGTGGCTGTTGTCTGCTCCGGCTTCCATCCCACTCGCGCGAGGTTGGTGCGCGCGCCGTCGGGTGAAAGATCGGCGATGCCCACCAGGTGCACGCCGGGTGTGCGCGGGATCTGCGCGAGGTACATCGAACCGAATTTGCCCGCGCCGATCAGGCCGACGCGAATGGGCTGGTGGTCGGCGGCGCGTTGCAGGAGTTGGGTGTGAAGGCTCATGCGCCAACGGTAAAAGGTTTGGCGCGCCATCGCAAGCTGGCTTGTCCGCCCTGTGACAAGATCGCATGAAACACGACGAGGCTGCAATGACACAACCCAAAGACGGCGCCTGGCACGACGCGATGTACAACAACCGCGCACTGGTGCCTGAATACCCCGAGCACTTTCGCCGCTGGGCCAGTGCATCGGCCGACGCGATGCGTTCGCTCGACCGCGAGCTTGATGTGCGATACGGCGGCGGCCAGAACGAGCACCTCGACATCTTCCACGGCGGCGACCGCGACGCGCCGGTGCTTATCTTCATTCACGGCGGCTACTGGCGCGCGCTCGACAAGCGCGACCACCTCTTTGTTGCGCCGCCGTTCGTCAAGCAAGGCGTGTGCGTGGTCATTCCCAACTACGCGCTCGCACCGGCGGTGACGGTGCCGCAGATCGTGATGCAGATGGTTCATGCCGTCGCGTGGACGTGGCGGCACATTGCACGCTACGGGGGCGATCCGAATCGCATCACCGTGGCGGGGCATTCAGCAGGCGGGCACCTCGCCGCAATGATGATGGCGTGCCTCTGGCGTGTGTATGGCCGCGACTTGGCCGGCGATGTGGTCAAGGGTGCCATCGCAGTGTCGGGCTTGCACGATCTTGATCCGATCATGCGTGCGCCGTTTCTTCAATCGACGCTGCACCTCACGCGCGAGCAGGTTCGCAAGGCGAGCCCGGCGTTGCTGCCGCCACCGGCGAGCGGCAAGCTCATCACGGTGTGCGGCGCTGATGAAAGCCTTGAATATCACCGGCAAAACCAGCTCATCCGCACTGCGTGGGGTGACGATCGTGTGCCGGTGTGCGAACTGTTACCCAACCGCAATCACTTCACTGCGCTCGATGCACTGGTTGAGCCCGAACATCGCCTGCACCAGCAGGCCATGCAACTGATCAACGGCTGATTGCGAACGCGCGGCAAGCCCGTGTCTGACACGGCGTAGGACACGGCCTGCGCCGTGATGTGCGCTACCGTACAGACCGGCAGTTCAGGTTCGCGCACTCTCTTGCTACTCACCCGACTCACAAGCTCTGGAGCGTCCAGAGCCTTGATGTGTCGGGGATACCGCCAGGGAGGTGAAGATGTTTATTGTTCGCACGCGCAGGCAGCGCTGGGTGCTTCGAGGCAATTTGTCATTGGCGGCGCTTGCCTTTTGCCAGGTCGCCGCTGCGCAACAACCGCCCGGTGCAGGCAGCCAGTTGCTCCAGATTCCCGCTGCACCCGTGCAGCCGCGCACCGCGCCGCAAATGCGCATCGAGGAACGCACGGCTTCAACGCCGGTCACTTCTGATGAGGTCAAGCTGCGCGTGCAGTCATTGCGCGTGACTGGCAGCACGGCCTTTACCGAACCGGCGCTGGTCGAGTTGACGGGATTCGTTGCGGGCTCTGAACTGACGCTGTCGCAGTTGCAGGCCATGGCTGAAAAGATCACCGGGCTGTATCGCCGCAACGGCTACTTCGCAGCGCATGCGTATGTGCCGGCGCAGGAGATCAAGGATGGTGCTGTTCACATCGCCGTGAGCGAGGGCCGCTATGGTGCCATCGCGCTGCGCAACAACACGAATCTGTCAGACAGCATTGCGCAGGGTGCGCTCGATGGCGTAAACCGGGGCGACCTGATCCTGGCTGAGCCACTTGAGCGCCATTTGTTGCTGCTGTCCGACTTGCCCGGCATCACGCTGAACTCCACGCTGGCGCCGGGCGCTGTGGCTGGCACGTCGGACCTGCTTGTGGAAGTGTCGCCAGGCGCACGCGTGAACGGCAGCATCGACATCGACAACGGCGGCAGCCGCTTCACTGGCCGCTATCGCATTGGCGCGACGGTGAACGTGAATGAGCCGCTGGGCCTGGGCGATGTTGCGAGCCTGCGGCTGCTCACCTCGGGCCACGGATTGCAGTACGCACGCGCCTCGTGGCAGCGGCAGCTTGGCCGTGGCCAGGTGGGCGTGGCCTACAGCTGGCTCGGCTACGAGTTGGGTGAAGAGTTCGCGCCGCTGGGTGCGCACGGCACGGCGCGAGTGGCCAGCGTGTTTGGCCGCTATCCGCTCATGCGTTCGCGCAACAGCAACATGTATGCACAGCTCGGCTTTGACTGGAAGACGTTCAACGACCGTATCGATGCGACCGGCAGTGAGATTGACCGCAAGTCGCGCGTGCTCACGGCCAGCGTATTTGGAGACCGCACTGACGCTGAAGGCGGTGGCTACACGACCTACTTCGCGGGCCTGTCAGCGGGCTCGCTCGACATCGAGACGCCATCGGCGCGCGCTGCCGACGCATTGACCGCACGGGCGAACGGCGGCTTCAGCAAGATCGTTCTGAATGCCACCCGCACGCAGCGCTTGGGCAGCGGGCCGCTCTCGATCTACGGCTCCATCGGCGGGCAGCTCGCCTCCAAAAACCTGGACTCGTCAGAAAAGCTGGTGCTCGGCGGCACCGGTGGTGTCCGTGCTTATTCGGAAGGCCAGGCGTATGCCGATGAAGGCGTGCTGGTCAGTCTTGAATTGCGCGACGACTTGCCGCGATTCACTTCGCTGCCGGGGTACATGCAGCTGGTCGGCTTTGTCGATGCGGCCAGCGTGACCATTGACCACAGCCCGTGGGTAGCTGGCAGCAATCACCGCACGCTCAGCGGTGCAGGTGTGGGCGTGAACTGGAGCGATCCGGGCAACTTCCTGGTGCGCGCCTATTACGCGCACACGCTCGGTGGCAAGGCCGCGCCACCGTATTCGGATCGCGCCGGGCGCTTTTACTTCCAGCTGGTCAAGTACTTCTAAAAAGATCAGGGAGACCTCATGAATCGCCAACATACCCTTCGCCAGACGGCGCGTGTTCAGTCACGCAGCTTTTCACGTGGCTTTTCACGGCATCCGCTCGCGGTTGCCGTCGCACTCGCTTTCATGGCCGTGGGCCAGCTCGTGCATGCAGCACCTGCTGGCGGCACGGTTGCAGCCGGTGCGGCAACCATTTCCACCAACGGCACCACCACCACCATCCAGCAAGCCACGCCCAACGCGGTGCTGAACTGGCTGAGCTTTGGCATCAGCGCCGGCGAGACGGTGCGCTTCGTGCAGCCGGGTGCGAATTCCGTTGCGCTCAACCGCGTGCTCGGGCCTGACCCGTCGGCGATTTTCGGCAACCTCACGTCGAACGGAAAAGTGTTTCTCGTCAACCCGAACGGCATCCTGTTCGGTGCGGGCGCATCGGTGAATGTGGGCAGCCTTGTCGCATCGACGCTGGGTATCGCCGATGCGGACTTCATGGCGGGCCGCTACCGCTTTGCCGGCGCAGGCATTGGCACCGTGGTGAATGAGGGCACCATCACGGCCGCCGACGGCGGCTACGTGGCCCTGCTGGGTGCCAACGTGCGCAATGAGGGCACGGTGTCTGCGCGCATGGGCACGGTGGCGCTGGCAGGTGGCGACGCGATCACGCTCGACATGGCTGGCGACAAGTTGCTGAACGTCGTGGTGGACCGTGGCGCTGTCGATGCGCTGGTGCAAAACGGCGGCGTGATTCGCGCTGACGGCGGCTTTGCGTTGATGACGACGCAGGCGGGGGGCAGCTTGCTGTCCACCGTTGTCAACAACACCGGCGTGGTGCAAGCCCGCACAGTTGAAAACCGCGACGGGCGCATCGTGCTGCTGGGCGACATGCAATCGGGCACGGTGAACATTGCAGGCACGCTTGACGCCAGCGCGCCTGATGGCGGCAAGGGCGGCTTCATCGAAACGTCTGCAGCCAAGGTCACTGTGATGCCGTCGGCCCACATCACGACCGCCGCGGCGAGCGGGCAGACTGGCAACTGGCTCATTGATCCGTTCGACTTCACCATTGGCGCTGGTGGCGACATCACGGGCGCGGCATTGAGCATGACGCTCACTTCCAGCAACGTCACGATCAAGACGGCCGACGGCAGCGCCGGCATCAACGGCGACATTCTGGTGAACGAGGCGATCAGCTGGACGGCTGTGCCCGGCACGAGCCCGACCACGCTGACCATGAATGCGTTTCGCGACGTGATCGTCAAGCCTGGCGCGACCATCACGGCGGTGGACGGCAACCTGGAAATTTGCTGTGGCCGCGACATCACGATCGGCGCAACGATGAACATCACGCGCGGCAGCTTGCTGCTGAGCGCGGGCCGCAACGTCAGCGCCTCAGCGCCGATCACTGTGACGAACGGCAACATCACGATGTGCGCTGCGAACGACGTGACGGTGAGCGGCGCCATCACGCTGACCAACGGCACATCGGATCCGCTGCGCAGCCTGGGGCTGCAGCGCGGGCTCGTCTTCAGCGCTGGCACTGGCGGCACCGGAAGCGGCACGGTCAACATGACTGGTGCGCCGGCGAGCGTGACTGTCACAGGCGCTGATGCGACTGATGCGCCGGTGAACATCTACTACAACCCGACTTCGTACACGACGCCCACCGACTACATGGGCACCGGCAAATTCGTGCTGTCGATTCCGGGCACGCTGCACTCGCACATGCTGGTGTTCGCCGATGGCGGCAGCAAGACGTTCGATGGCACGACAGCGATCACGTTGAGCGGGCTGGTTGGCTCGCCCGATGGCGTGAGTCTTGTCGCCGGGCCGGGTGCGCAGGCCAGCTTCGACACAAGTGTTGTGGGCACAGGCAAGTCGATCACGTATTCGGGCTACACGCTCACGGGGCCGCGAGCGGCTGAGTACGCATTGGCGGTTGCATGTTGCGGGCCGGCGGTAGCAAAGACCACCGGCGTGATCATTGCGCCGACGCCTGCGCCGACGCCTGCGCCGACGCCTGCACCGACACCCGCGCCGACACCCGCGCCGACGCCTGCACCGACGCCTGCACCGACGCCCGCGCCGACGCCTGCACCGACGCCTGCACCGACGCCCGCACCGACGCCCGCACCGACGCCCGCACCGACGCCAGCACCGACGCCAGCACCGACGCCAGCACCGACACCCGGGCCGACACCAGCGCCTACGTCTGCACCGACGCCCGCCCCGACGTCTGCGCCGACACCAGTACCCACACCGGGGCCGACACCGGGGCCAACGCCAGCACCGACACCACCGCCAGTCCGCCCGCTCATGCCCGTGGTGACGGTGCCGTTCGACAGCACGTGGCCCGACGTTGTCGTGGTGCGCGAACACGTGCCGCAAACGGTCGTCGTCGTCGTGCCCGAGCAGGTGGTCTTTGTGCCAGCGCCGACGCCAGTGCCCGCACCGGTGGTCATCGTGCCGGCACCACTCGTGCCCAAGCCGTCACGCAACTGACGGGCATTGCGGGGCCACCGCCGCGGGCGCGGCCTTCAGTCTGCCGCTGGCTCAGGCCTGCGGCAGCTGCACCGTCGGGATGGCGGCCGGGTCTTGCACGATCTGCCGCTGCGGCAGGTAGTGCAGCAGCAGGTCCGTCTCGCGCTTGACGCTGGCATAGCACTCGCAGCTCAGCACCTCCAGCCGCTTGCGGTCGAGCACGGTGATCAGGCCGCGCTGGTAGGCGATCACGCCGAGCTTTTCAAGCTTCGCCGCCGCAACGCTGACGCCCGAGCGACGCACGCCCAGCATGTGGCTGATGAACTCCTGCGTCATGGTCAGCCGGTTTTGAACGAGCGAGCGGCTCGGCGTGCTCTCGCCGCCCATGTACAAGGTGATGCCAAGCAAGCCCTCGTTGCCCACCACCGAGATTGCCGTGGACGCGCCGTTTTCCATCACGTACTGCAGCGAGATGATCGAGTCCGTCGGAAAGTAAACGTGCCGCATGGCGCGCCCGGCCTCGTACATCACCGAGCGCAATGGCAGCTCAGCCAGTTCAAGGTGAGGAAACAGGCGGCCCTGCACCTCGGGTGAGAGGGCGGCAAGCAGGTGGTTCTGCGCGGGCTGCGGCTCCCGCCCCCGGGTGTGCCGCGCTTTGCCGTCAACGGCACGATTGCTCATGGCGGCCAGTGTAGTGGCTGGCACACGTTGCAACGCGCGCCGCTACATCAGCTCGCGTTGAAGCTGGTCGAAGACCAGTGCCCGTCACTCCACGGTTGACCTGTGCGCCGCTTTGCGTAGCTGAGCCGCCGATCGGGGATTTATGCGCGGCAGCGCAGGAGCGCACCCATGCCTGGGAAGCTGAAGGTCAACGACATCACCGAGCTCTTGCTTCAGTCGCCGCAGCGTGGGCAAGGTTTCACCCGGCGCAAAGACGGTGGCTTTGACGCCATCTTTCAGGACAAACGTCAGAGCGCCGAATCCAAGGTCGCGCATGTATTCGAACATTTGCCCTTGCTCGTACAAGCTGTCTTCACCCTCAAAGAGGTTGTGCTGTATGACTAGTGCAGTGTTCCTGGCTGATTGGGCGCGCCGCAACAGGTCCGTGGCGTCAGCAATGCAGTCGGGCGATAGGTTCGGCTGATCCGGGTCCGGCGGAAAGTAGGTGAATCCTCGGAGCACCAGGTCGTAGAGAAAGTCCGGCTCGTCGCATGCAACCGAGACGACGTGACCCAACCCTGTGCTCATGACCGCAAATCGGCTTGCATCGACAAACGCCTTTCCATCGCGGCGGTCTTCGCGGTTGTACGCCGCCCTCTTGATGTGGATTTGCTCGTTCTCAAGCACCTTGGCGAGATGCCCAGTCACGTGCGGGTTGTCTACAGGCAATTCCGCGACTGTTCGCGCGACCTCCTTGCTCAACTGGTCGCGTACGCCGTTTTCGAGCATGAAGTCCATTTGGGCGTCATGGGGGCATCGCGGATCCGACATCATCTCGCGGAAGAAATCGATTTCCTCGCCAGATCGAACCGCGCCCTCGAGCAACTGGGCCACCATCTCTGCGTTCAGCGGTTGTTCATGGCACTCGGCCGCAATAGCGCAACCGATTTGATCGCCTGTGCGCACAAGGTGCGGGTCAGTGCGCAATGCATGGACAACGGTGGAAAGAACCTTTGGTCTCTCGATTCCCGCTGCTTGTTGCGGCGACCTCCGTGATGACGCAGGGGCGATGCTCACTTGTGCCTGCGAACATTGGCCTTTGTACTCAGGTGTCCGCGAGAGATGGGCCTGGTAGCCAGTGGATTGGTGGGGGCGTGCGGCTCTTTGACCAGGTGTGGTTTGCATGACCTTGGCAACATTCGTATGGAGTGAACGAATCGTGCGACTGAACGCACGCTTTGCCAATCTATACGAATGTACGCACGACCTGGTGACGCGCTACATCAGCAGATGCTCGCCCGCGTTGTCCCCACCGAGGATCACGTAGTTCACTTTGCGGATGTCATTGAGCTTGCGCCCGCCCGCATAGCTGATGGAGCTTTGAATGTCTTCTTCCATCTCGCGCAGCGTGTCGGCGAGCTTGCCCTTCACGGGCTCGAGGATGCGCTTGCCTTCAACGTGGCGGTACTCGCCCTTGTTGAAGTCGGACGCGCTGCCGTAGTACTCCTTGAAGAGCTTTCCATCGACATCGACTGTTTCGCCGGGTGACTCTTCGTGGCCTGCGAGCATCGAGCCGATCATCACCATCGTTGCGCCAAAGCGCACGCTCTTGGCGATGTCGCCGTGCTCGCGAATGCCGCCGTCCGCAATGATCGGCTTGGTTGCCACACGCGCACACCACTTCAGCGCAGACAACTGCCAGCCGCCCGTGCCAAAGCCCGTCTTCATGCGTGTGATGCAGACCTTGCCCGGGCCGATGCCGACCTTGGTTGCGTCGGCGCCCCAGTTTTCCAGGTCGATGATGGCCTCGGGTGTGCCGACGTTGCCTGCGATCACGAAGGTGGAGGGCATCGTGGCTTTGAGGTGCGTGATCATGTCGCGCACGCTGTCGGCGTGGCCGTGCGCGATGTCGATCGTGACGTACTCGGGCACGTGGCCTTCGGCCGCCATCTGGTTGACGGCGTCGTAGTCGGCCTTCTTCACGCCGACGGAAATCGAGGCGTACGCGCCCTTCGAATGCATCTCGCGCACGAAGGCCACGTTGTCGATGTCGAAGCGGTGCATCACGTAGAAGTAGCCGTGCTCGGCCAGCCACAGGCAGATGGGCTCGTTGACCACGGTCTTCATGTTGGCCGGCACGACGGGGATGCGGAAGGTGCGCCCGCCCAGCTCCACGCCGGCGTCGCATTCAGAGCGGCTTTCCACGCGGCATTTGCGCGGCAGCAGCAAGACGTTGTCGTAATCGAAAATTTCCATGATCCAGCTCCGGTGAAGTCGTTGCACAACGAATTGAGCGCTTGGATCGGACCCGGGCTTTCGTGGGGCACGGCGATAGGGCCGAGGTACAAAAGCAAACCGGGCCGCAATATGCTTGGGCCCGGTGCTTGATTCTAAACGCGCGTCTTCGCGTTTGTGTGCTGCGTCTTTTTGGCCGCCTGCGCCTACGGCTTCACCACGACCTCGCCCACGCGCACTGTCTCGCGGCCTTGCGTGAGACGCAGCGTCAACCACTCATCCTTCGCAGCCGCAGTACCAAACCCCGTCGAGACGCGCACCATCACCGTCGTGCCGCCGCTGAGCACCTGCTGGTTGTGCCCGTAGAACTGTGCCTGCACGACGTACTTGCCGGGCTTGGGATGGCGGATGGCGTATTCCTCCGGGCCATAGCCGCCTGTCGCATCGGGGCTCACGGCGCCACCCTGGAACGTACGGCGGTTGCCGTAGTTCGCAAGCTCGCCATTCGGGTCAGTCACCCACAGGTCGATGTCCGTGTCGTCGGTGTCCCAGGCCATCACCACGCGCAAGCCCAGCGGCATGTTGCGGCGCAGCCGTGCATCGACACGCGACATATCCAGCGCCGGACCATCGGCCTGTGCCTGCGCCGCAATCGCATTGAGCTCCGCCAGCGCAATCATGTTGATGCCAGCGAAGCGCCCGTGCCATGGACGCGACACGACTTCCCATAGCGCGTTCACAGCGCGTTGCTGCTGGCCGGTCTGTGCAAGCGAAAGGCCCAGGTCACGCCACGACTGCGGCTCGTTCGGGGCCAGCTCGGTGATGCGCTCGAACACGGGAACAGCCAGCTCATCGCGCCGCGCCTGCACCAGGCGATAGGCGTACAGCCGCAACAGCTGCCGGTTCTCCAGGTTCATCTCTGCCAGGTTCGACAGGATGCGCAGTGCAAGCTCGTTCTGGCCGCGCTCGAAGAACAGCGACGCGGCATCGATGAAGAACGCGCTGCTGCTCGTGTGGCGGCTGCGCTCGTCGATGTAGGTGGCGTACAGGCGGTCGGCAGGCGCATCGGCGAGGCGGCGCAGGTAGGGCGCGTCGGCTGTCCAGGGTTGCAACGCAATGGTCGATTGCGCAGGCGCACTCGGTGCGCGTGCGAGGCTGTCGCTGCTCGCGCTCTTGGCGACGGCTGACTCGGCCATCTGGCGCGCAGGTGCTGGAGGCGCCATGGGCGCGGCTGAAGGTGCCGCAACGCTAGGCGTGGGCGGGGCATTCCACTTGTCGGCGAACGCGGGCTCAGCGCGACGCTCCCTGGCCTGATCACGAGCCATCCCTCCCACGGCAGCAGGCCCGCGCGACAGTTGCTGCGCTTCGTCCTTGTTCTCCTTGCGCGCGTCCTTGCGCGGCTCTTTCGGCCAGTCGCGTTCCCACCATTGCTGGCGCTCGTCGAACTGCCTCACCATGTTGGCGATGTGTGCCTGCTTTTGCTGCGCGAGTTGTGTGGACTGGTTTTGCCGCAGACGCGCGACTTCGTCGGCGAGCTCGGGTGGTGCGGGCAAGTCATAGCGCGCGTTGTCGAAGGCCTGTTCCAGCACGATCAGTGAGCTGTTGGGGCCCACGAGGCCGTGCGTCGCCGCAATCTGTTCGAGCTCTGCACGATGTACAGCGGGGTTCTCCGCCAGTTCGGCAGACCGCCATTGCGCCCACTGCTGGCCGGGCCATTTGCCGGCGCGCGCCTGGCGTGCATTCACATTGAAAGCGATCACGCGCTTGCGGCCATCGGGATGCACCATGTGTACGTCAACGCGCGTTTGCGTGTCGGTCAACTCGCCTGCAACGGCAATGCGTCCTTCGCGAATGCGCAGGCTTGGCGCAACGAGCCGCTCCGCGCCCAGGCTCGACACATGATCAACGCGCCAGCCGTAGAACTGCATCGCGCGTAGCGCCTGCTCAGTGGGTAGCAGGCTCACGTCGATCATGGCGCCGCCGGTGCGCTCGGCCAGCCGCGTCAGGCGCGGCGTGTCGGTGGCCGGTGCGCCGCTGATGGCAAACACCGGCGCGGTGCTGGCGTAGCCGATCGCGCGTTTGCCATCAGTCATGAGGCCATCGGACACCAGCAGTGTTGCGTCGGCATCCGCAGGAATCGGGAGTTGGTCGAAGTTGCTCGATCCGTCGAAGGGCTCGGCGCGCAACGCGGCCAGCAGCTCGTCCCAGCGGCCGCCCGTGACGGTGAAGCGCCATGCAGCCTCAACGCGATTGCGCACGACGAGCAGCGACACCTGCAGGGGCTGGCGCAGGCTCTTGAAGTAGGCATCGAGCAATGGCAGCACGCGCGCCTGCGAGCCTGCGGCCGAGCCCGATGCGTCCCACACGAGCGCAATGTGTTTCGGCTCGGTGCGGCGCACCAGCTCGTCTTTCATCGCAAGTTGCCCCGCGAAGTACGGGCGGCCTGCCGTCTCGCCGACCATCACCTGCGGCGCCGCACTGGTGCGCACTGCCATCTGCAACCAACCCGCAGGCCCCTGCGGCGCTGTCCACGCTGTGCGCTGCAGGCGCAGCACCATGCCGTCGAACTCGGGCTGCAGGCTCGCCTCGGCGGGCGCTTGCAGCAACTCGATGTCCTGCTGGCGCAACCCACTCGCGCGCACCTGCAGTTGCAGCTGGCCCACGGCCTGCGAAAACACCAGCGGCACACGCACGATGGCGCGGCCCTGCAACTGCGGCAAGGTCTCGCTGATGGTGAGCTGCACGCGCCGCTCACCGCCACCAGGAATGGGGTACACGCGCAGCTTGTATTGATTGCCCGCAGTGGCTTCGAGCAGGCCCGGGTCCACGCGGCGGCGGCGGATGTCTTCAAAAATCTCCTGGCCGCGCGCTTTCGCGACAGGCACAGCATCGCGCAGGCGGCCATTCACATCGAGCGCGAAGCCCGTCACGACCTGGCCTTCGAGCAGCGGGAACTGCAGCTCGCCTTCGAGCACGCGCGGGTTGGGGTTGAACAGCCGCAGCTCGATGCGCGACTGGGCTTGTCTACCGAACACGTCGGTGTCTATCGTCACGGCGCGCAGCTGGATGGGTTGTGCGTTGCCTTGCACCGTGATGATGGGCGGTCGCCAGTCTAGAGGCGGCGGCATCTTGATGCGTTGCGGCATCAGCACCGGCGAGGTTGCCAGTGCGGGCAGCGCGGTGGCGCAGGCAGCGAGCCACCCCGCGATTTGCAGGACGCCCCGGCGCCGCCACGTGGGTGTTGGGTGTTCCATCAGCCTTCTCCATTTGATTGAGGACATGGCTCTTACGGGCGGGCACCCTGCGCGGGGTTAAGCCCGCGAAAAAATAGTTGCAGGCGCTGCGCCTATTGCGTGGCGTCGCAGCGCGATTGGGCGGCCGCCACGATGCGGCCACGCGCGTCTTCCACCCAGCCCACCACACGCATGCGCTGCGGGTTCGCGCCCTCCGGAAGGTTCATCGAACGGCTTTCGATGCGCCGCATGCGCTCCTCTCTTGATAGCGGCTGATCGTTATTCCATGTGGCCTGCAAGACGTTGCGAACCAGGTTTCGCTCGACAGGCGAGCCTTCGATGCCCGCTGGTACTGTCTCCACCAGCGCGAGCCACGCCGTCCACGGGCCGCCGGTGCCGGGTTTGAGTTCAATGGACGCAGCCACGTAGCCGTTGAAAGCCAGCCCCTGCGCAACACGAAGTGAGCGCGGCTGCTTCACGACGGCAGCGCGAAGCGTGGCTGCTTCGGCAGGCGGGGCCTGCTTCAACGCCGCGAGCCGCTGCACGGCATCGCGCCTGGCAACGGAAGACAACGGTGCGTCGTCACCGCGCGAGCCGGGCAAGACCCAGTCGAGCGCAACCTCACCTTTGCCGGCGGCAGGCGTTTTTGCGTCAGACCAGCAGCCCTGGCAGTCGGCGTTGATGAAGCGCTCGACCAGCGCAGCGGGCCGCGCAACGCCATCGCTGGAACACGACGATTGCGCGTGCAGCGCAGGTACTGCGGCCAGCGCGGCAGCAAGCACGCAGATACGGGGAAAGAGGCGGCTCATTCGTGACACTTTGTTCGTTCCTACAATGGCATATGTTCCCAGAAGTCGCTTCGCAATCCCCACTCTTACAAAACCTCAACGACGAGCAGCTCGCTGCGGTCACCCTGCCCAATGAGCACGCGCTGATTCTGGCGGGTGCCGGCTCTGGCAAGACGCGCGTGCTCACCACGCGCATCGCATGGTTACTGTCCACCGGCCAGGTCTCGCCCGGTGGCGTGATGGCGGTGACGTTCACCAACAAAGCGTCAAAAGAAATGATGACGCGCCTGCAGGCGATGCTGCCCGTGAACGTGCGCGGCATGTGGATCGGCACCTTCCACGGCCTGTGCAACCGCTTTTTGCGCGCGCACTGGAAGCTCGCCAACCTGCCGCAGGGCTTCCAGATTCTGGACACGCAAGACCAGCTGTCGGCCATCAAGCGGGTGATGAAGCAGTTCAACGTCGATGAAGAGCGGTTTCCGGCAAAGGAAACGCAGTGGTTCATCGCCGGTTGCAAGGAAGACGGCCTGCGGCCCAACGTGGTGGAAACGCGCAGCGACGACGACCGCCGCAAGGTCGAGATCTACCAGCTCTATGAAGACCAGTGCAACCGCGAAGGTGTGGTTGATTTCGGTGAGCTGATGCTGCGCAGCTATGAGCTGCTGCGCGACAACGACCCGATTCGCGAGCACTACCAGCGGCGGTTTCGGCACATCCTCATCGACGAGTTCCAGGACACGAACAAGCTGCAATACGCATGGATCAAGATGCTCTCGGGCCTGGCGAATGACGGCCAGATGCATGAGGCAGGCTCGGTGTTTGCAGTGGGTGACGACGACCAGAGCATCTATGCCTTTCGCGGTGCGCGCGTGGGCAATATGGCCGACTTCGTCAGCGAATTCCGCGTGCGCCACCAGATCAAGCTCGAGCAGAACTACCGCAGCCACAGCAACATTCTTGATTCAGCGAACGAGCTGATCAGCCACAACAAGAAGCGCCTGGGCAAGAACCTGCGCACCGATCAAGGCCCCGGCGAACCCGTGCGCGTGTACGAAGCGCCGACAGACCTCGCAGAAGCGCAGTGGATGGTCGAAGAGATGCGGCATCTGGTGCGAGGCGAGGGCGCAGAGCCCGGCGTGCCGCGCCATGAAATTGCGGTGCTCTATCGCAGCAATGCGCAAAGCCGGGTGATTGAAACGGCGCTGTTCAACGCTGCAGTTCCGTATCGTGTGTATGGCGGCCTGCGATTTTTCGAGCGTGCGGAAATCAAGCACGCGCTGGCGTATTTGCGTTTGCTCGAAAACCGCAACGACGATACGAGCTTTTTGCGTGTGGTGAATTTCCCGCCGCGCGGCATTGGCGCACGCAGCATCGAGCAGGTGGTGGACGCTGCGCGCGTCGCAGGTTGTTCACTGCACGACGCGGTGAGCGCGACCACGGGCAAGGCCGGCGCGAACCTCACGGCATTCGTCGCCAGAATCGACGCCATGCGCGAGCAGACGGTCAACCTCTCGCTGCGCGAAATCATCGAGATCATGCTGCAGGAGTCGGGCCTGATTGCTCATTACAAGAGCGAGCGCGATGGCGCGGACCGTATCGAGAATCTGGAAGAACTCGTGAACGCGGCGGAGAGCTTCGTCACGCAGGAAGGCTTCGGGCGCGATGTGGTGGCCATGCCTGTCGATGAACTCAGCCCGGGCATGCTGCGGCAGTCGCCCGCGAGCCAGGGGCTGGACCCGAGCCAGCCCGAGGTGAACGAGCCTGCACCCGACTACGTGCCGCCTGATGCGGAGACGGGCGAGACGTTGTCGCCACTTGCCGCCTTTCTGACGCATGCGGCGCTGGAGTCGGGCGACAACCAGGCGCAGGCGGGGCAGGACGCCATCCAGCTCATGACCGTGCATGCGGCCAAGGGCCTCGAATTTGATTGCGTGTTCGTGAGCGGGCTGGAAGAAGGCCTGTTCCCGAGCGAGCGGTCGATGACGGAGATCGAAGGCCTCGAAGAAGAGCGACGGCTGATGTACGTGGCGATCACGCGGGCGCGCAAGCGGCTGTACCTCAGCTACTCGCAAACTCGTTTGCTGCATGGCCAGACGCGCTACAACGTGCGCACACGCTGGTTCGACGAGTTGCCCGAAGGCGCGCTCAAGTGGCTCACGCCCAAGAACCAGAACTTCGGCGGCTCGGCTTTTGGCTACGGCTCAGGCTATCCATCGACGCGCTCCAATGGCTTTTCCAGCGGCTTTGCTTCGCGCGAGACCTTCGCAAGCCCGCAAGTGCCGGCGCAAAAGACCGAGCCGTCGCATGGCCTGAAAGCCAAGATGAAAGTGTTCCACACCAAGTTCGGTGAGGGCACGGTGATTTCGCTCGAAGGCCAGGGCGCTGATGCGCGCGCGCAGGTGAACTTTCCGCGGCACGGCATCAAGTGGCTGGCGCTCAGCGTTGCCAAGCTCACGCCGGTGACGTGAGCATCACGCGGCTGGCCATTGCGTGAAGTAGTTCAGGTCGCGCGGCGTTGACGTCCCCTGCGGGCGGCACGACACTCGATGCTCTTTCGAAGGAACCAGCGAATGAACTGCAAGTACCTGATTGCTGCCGCACTGGCAGCGGCGTCCCTCGGCACTTCCCACCTCGCGTATGCCGCCGACACACCCGGCAGCAACCCGAGCGTGAAGGCGCCCAGCGTGAGCGAGCGGCTTGCCGCTGCACGCAAGGCCATCGACGCCAAGGACTGGAGCCTGGCGATGCGCGAATTGAATGCTGCCGAGCGCGACGACGCCCGCAATGCCGATGTGCAGAACCTGCTGGGCTACAGCTATCGCAAGCGCGCCAACCCGGATCTGCCGAAGGCCTTCGATCACTACAAGAAGGCCCTGGCCATCGACCCGCGGCACAAGGGTGCGCACGAGTACATCGGCGAGGCCTACCTGATGGACAAGAAGCCCGCCGAAGCCGAGAAGCATCTCGCGCAGCTCGAGCAGATCTGCGGCAACAAGACGTGTGAGGAATACCAGGACCTGGCGAAGTCGATCGCCGAGTACAAGGCTAAGAATTAGCGTTTGACTGTCTCCCTCCCCCTCTGGGGGAGGGCAGGGGTGGGGGCCAACGGCGGCTCCTTCACCGCTGCCGCATGCACTGGCCCCGACGCCTCAGCGCGGCATGTTCATCGCAGGATGCGCCGTCTCAGGCCTTTGCTCCATGTAGCCCATGCCGTCCTTCACGCCCTTGCGGCCCAGCACTTCCCAGGCGGTGCGCTGGTTCACCAGCTTGGCGAGAAATTCGAGTTCCTCGTCAGTGTGGTTGATCGCCTTGGCCGGCGTGAGGAAGCGGCCGTTCTTCGGTTCCGCCTCGCCCCAGAACGACTGGTGGTAGCTCGACTGCGACACGGTGCGGTCGGGGCCAGCGCCCATGTCCACGGTGCCGTAGCAGTTGCAGAAATAGCTGCGGTAGCTTTGCTGCGGGAACACTTCGGTGTACACGCCCGTGCCGCGAATGCCGGCTGTCAACGTAGGCGTGACGATCTGGCGCAGGTTGCCGCGGCCCCACACGCTGGCCACAGCGCCCGTGAGCATCCGCAGCACGCTCACGGTGCTCAGCGACGAGCCGCGCTCCACCGTCATGCGCGTGTTCTGGCGCACCAGGAACGATGACGTGCCCAGCACGAACACCAGGCCGGAGTTCGGGCCGGTTTCGATCGTGTCGCCGGTCTGGATGCTGCGCTGGGGCACGAGCCGCTCGCCATTGATGAGTGCATCGCCACGCAGGTCAACGATGTTCGAGCGTTGCTGTGCGACGGCAGCGCTGATGCCGCCCATCGCCGTCCAGGCGGCTGCTGCTTGCAGGAAGCTGCGACGCTGGAACCAGAGCACTTCGCTCTCGGTGCGGCCTTGCAGGGTGTGCTGGGTCATGGGGAATCTCCGGAGGTGGGTGGTTCGGGTGTGGGCTCGTCGGGGACAAAGCTATCACGAAAGGTAAAAAACAGTGACGTGGAAAACACGGCGGCAACGAGCAGGGCGAGCGGCATGGCAATGCCCACGCTCAACTGGCCGCTGCCGGTGAGCATGGACACGGTGGAGATAATCGTGCCGAAGGCAATGATCAGCACCAGCCAGGCCAGGTTGAAGACGATCATCGCCTTCCAGTTGCGAACACATGCCACGCTGCTGAAGAACAGGCTCTTGAGCGGCGAGATGCCGTGCCAGTGAACAAGGGCCGGCGCATGCCAGAACATGAGCGACACCGGCACATACATCGCAAAGGCGAGCAGCATTGCGTTCACGTACGCAGGCGAGGGCGGATGCTGCGCGTCGGGCGTGACTGCGTCGGTCGGCAGGTCGACAAGCACACCGACCAGCAGCAGGATGCCGATCCACAGCACGGCGTACATCAGGCCCAGGACCAGCATGGCTTTCACACGTGCACGGCCCGCCCGAAAGGCGCCCAGGAACACCATGGGCGTCGGCACGTTGCCATTCACGGCTTCCTGCGTGGCGGCCATGAAGCCCAGCGTGGCCGCAGGCACCACGGCGGCGCCCAGCAGCGGCCCGAGGATTGGCACGAGCCACAACAGCGAAGCTGCAGCTATATAGAGGAAAAAGAGCGCGGTGAGTGCCAGGGGCTGCCTCATGAACGTGCGTATGCCGAGCTTGACCCATTGAATGCCGGTTCCCGCAGGAACGATGTTGAGTTTCATGAAGGGGTACGCAGGATGGGTCGGACTGGACGCAGGTTTTATTTCAGCCGGCAACCGGTGCTGCTGGCTGCACGTGACAAATTTAACGCAAGCGGCTGCTCAAAGTGTGCGGTACGCCTGCGCAACCCGCTGGCGCAGCACGCGCTCGAAGTGAGTCGGATCATGCGCCTTCAGCATCGAAGCCTCGCGCGGCAGGTGCAGATCCCACAGGCGCGAGATCCAGAAGCGCAACGCGCCGGCCCGCAGCATCACCGGCAGCAGCTGCCGCTCCGCCGCGGCCAGCGGCCGCACGGCGTTGTAGGCGCGCAGGAAGGCCTGGGTGCGTGCGTCGTCTTGCCGGCCGGTGGCAAGGTCGATGCACCAGTCGTTCAGGCACACGGCAATGTCGAAGAGCCACGTGTCCACGCCTGCAAAATAAAAGTCGAAAAAGCCCGTGAGCTCGCCGTCGTCGAACATCACGTTGTCGCGAAAGAGGTCGGCGTGGATCGGGCCGCAGGGCAAGGCGGCATACGCGGAGCTGGCCGCGACGTGGTTTTGCAGCGCCAGCTCGCCCTTCAAAAGTGCCGATTGCTCGGGCGTGGTGTGCTCCAGCACAACCGGCACGGTTTCGTTCCACCAGGCCAGCCCGCGCAAGTTGGGCTGCATGTGCGGGTAGTCGCGGCCTGCGAGGTGCATGCGCGCGAGCATGTCGCCGACGGCGGCGCAGTGCACTGCCGTGGGCGCCAGTTCGCTCTTGCCGCGCAGCTTGCCCACCACAGCGGCGGGCTTGCCGCACACGGTTTGCAGCAGGCGGCCGTCGGGGTTGTCGGCGGTGGCGCTGCCCGGGGTGGCATGCGGCTCGGGCACCGGTATGGCGTGCGCGGCCAGGTGCTTCATCAGGTGCAGGTAGAACGGCAGCTGCTCGAACGACAGCCGCTCGAACAATGTCAGGACGAACTCGCCCGTTGACGTCGTGAGGAAGTAGTTGGTGTTCTCGATGCCGCCCTGGATGCCGCGCAGCTCGCGCACTTCACCGAGCGCGAGTTTTGCTGCGAGGTCGCGTGCGTCGTCCTGCGAAACTTCAGTGAAAACCGCCACGTCAGAACTTCAGCACGTTCCAGACGCTCTTGCCGTTGGCATTGCCGAGGCCGTCGCGGTTGTCGCCGGGGCGCGTGCGCGCGTTGTCGCTGGGGGTGATTTCGTAGCCGGGCATGTTGCCCTTGGGCTGGACGGTGATGCTGCGCGTCTCGCCAGCGTAGCGCACCTCATCGATGATCGTCGAGGCGTCTTCGTTGTGGATGCGCTCGACCTTCTGGTTGCGGCGCGCGTCGGGTGCAGGAGATTCCTGCACGAGGGGCTGGTTCTGCGCCAGCGCAGCAGACGTGGCGACAGCGGCGCAGATCAGGGTGCCGATCCGGGCACAAATCAGGGCATGGTGACGGGGCATCCTGCCATTGTAGGGTCGCAGCGTGCAGGCACAATCGTGCCCCATGAGCCAGCAGACACTAGAGACAAGCGACGAGAGCAAGGAGCCGAAAGTGGTCCTGCTCGTGGACGGATCGAGCTACCTCTACCGCGCGTTCCACGCCATGCCCGACCTGCGTGCCGTACCGGGCGACCCGACGAGCCCTGCCACCGGCGCCATCCGCGGAATGATCAACATGCTGCAGAAGCTGCGCAAGGACGTGCGGGCCGACTACGTCGCCTGCATCTTCGACGCACCGGGCAAGACCTTTCGCGACGACATCTTCCCCGAGTACAAAGCCACCCGTAACCCGATGCCGCCCGATCTGCGCGCGCAGATCGACCCCATCCATGAAGTGGTGCGCCTGCTCGGCTGGAAGGTGCTGGCTGTGCCCGGCGTGGAAGCTGACGACGTGATCGGCACGCTGGCCACCATGGCAACGCAGCAGGGCCACCACACGGTAATCTCCAGCGGCGACAAGGACCTGAGCCAGCTCGTGAATGAACACGTCATGGTCATCGACACCATGAACGACCGCAAGCGCGACGTGGCCGGCGTCGAAGCCGAATTCGGCGTGCCGCCGCACCTGATGGTGGACTACCAGGCGCTGGTGGGCGACGCGGTGGACAACGTGCCGGGCGTGGACAAGGTTGGCCCCAAGACGGCGGTGAAGCTGCTGCAGGAATACGGCTCGCTCGATGAGCTGGTCAGGCGCTCGGCTGAAGTCAAGGGCGCCGTGGGCGAGAACCTGCGAAAGGCAATCGACTGGCTGCCCACGGGTCGCGCACTGCTTACCGTCAAGAAAGACTGCGACCTGCACGAGTACATCCCCGGGCTGCCCTCGCTGGGCGACATCGCGGTGACGGACGGCCAGGACACCGAAGCGCTGAAGGCGTTCTACGAGCGCTATGGCTTCAAGGGCCTGGCCAAGCAGCTCGAAGCGCACGATGTACCGCCCGAGCGCATCGAACAGCAGCGCCCCGCGTCGATGGGCCTGTTCGATGAGCCGGACCTCTCCGGCACATCGCAGGCCACCAACCTGCACTACGACACGATCTTCACGTGGGAGCAGTTCAATGACTGGCTCGCGCGGCTGGAGGCCAGCGAGCTTGCCGCCATCGACACCGAGACGAGCTCGCTCGATGAAATGATTGCCGAGATCGTCGGCGTGTCGTTCAGCGTGAAGCCTGGTGAGGCAGCGTACATTCCGCTCGCCCACAGCTACGGCGATGCGCCAGAGCAATTGCCGCGCGACGAGGTGCTCGCCAGGCTGAAGCCGTGGCTTGAAAACCCACAGAAGAAAAAGCTCGGCCAGCACATCAAGTACGACCGCCATGTGTTCGCCAACCATGGCATTGAAGTGCAGGGCTACGCACACGACACGATGCTGCAAAGCTACGTGCTTGAAGTGCACAAGCCGCACGGCCTCGCGAGCCTGGCAGAGCGGCACCTGGGCCGCTCGGGCATCGACTACGAAACGGTGGCTGGCAAGGGCGCGCACCAGATCCCGTTCTCGCAGGTGTCGGTGGAAAAGGCCGCCGAGTATTCGTGCGAAGACTCCGACCAGACGCTTGATGTGCACCGCGTGTTGTGGCCCCGCGTGCAGGCCGACAGCAAGCTCGCATTCATCTACGACCTGGAGATCAAGAGCAGCGAAGCGCTGTATCGCGTCGAGCGCAACGGCGTGCTGATCGACGCGCCGATGCTCGCCAGGCAAAGCGGTGAGCTGGGCCAGCGCATCCTTGCGCTCGAAAAAGAAGCGCATGAGCTTGCGGGCCAGCCGTTCAACCTGGGGTCGCCCAAACAGATCGGCGAAATTCTCTTCACCAAGCTGGGCTTGCCAGTCGTCAAGAAAACACCGAGCGGCGTGCCCAGCACTGACGAAGAGGTGCTGGAAAAACTCGCTGAAGACTATCCGCTGCCCGCCAAGCTGCTGGAGCATCGCGGCCTGTCGAAATTGAAGGGCACGTACACCGACAAGCTCGCGCAGCTGGCCAATCCGCGCACGGGCCGCGTGCACACGCACTATGCGCAGGCCGTTGCCGTCACGGGGCGCTTGTCGAGCAACGACCCGAACCTGCAGAACATTCCCGTGAAGACGGCAGAAGGCCGGCGTGTGCGCGAGGCTTTTGTTGCAGCGCCGGGCCACCAGATCGCCAGCGCCGACTACTCGCAGATCGAGCTGCGCATCATGGCGCACCTGTCGGAAGATGAGGCGCTGCTGCGCGCCTTTCGCGAAGGCATGGACGTGCACCGCGCCACGGCGGCGGAGGTGTTCAACGTGGCGCCTTCAGAGGTGAGCAGCGAGCAGCGGCGCTATGCGAAGGTGATCAACTTCGGCCTGATCTATGGCATGAGCAGCTTTGGCCTCGCGCGCAACCTGGGCATCGACAACACGGCCGCCAAGAACTACATCCAGCGGTACTTCGAGCGTTATCCGGGCGTGAAGAACTACATGGACGAAACGCGCATGACGGCCAAGAGCCGGGGCTATGTTGAAACCGTGTTCGGCCGTCGCCTGTACCTGCCGGAGATCAATTCGCCGAACGGCCCGCGCCGCGGCAGCGCCGAGCGCCAGGCCATCAATGCGCCGATGCAGGGCACGGCAGCCGACCTGATCAAGCTGTCGATGGTGGCGGTGCAGGACGTGCTCGATGCGCAAAAGCGCGGCACGAAAATGATCATGCAGGTGCACGACGAACTGGTGTTCGAAGTGCCCGACGCTGAAGTTGAATGGGTTCGCACCGAGATTCCCCGGCTGATGGCGAGCGTGGCTGAACTGCGTGCGCCGCTCCTCGCGGAAATCGGCATTGGCGCGAACTGGGAAGTAGCGCATTGAATTCCTCAAGGAGAGACGACATGAGCACCTACGACGCCAGGCGAAGACTCGCCCTGCTGTTTGCCCTGACCGCCGCTTCAGTGGCACTGCCGTCCTGTGGCGGCGGTGGCGGCGATCCGGGCTCGCATCCGTCAGGCCCCCCACCTGCGCCGACACCGGCGCCCGGAGCACCGGCGGTCACGCCGGTCGGGACGTTGCCGCCGGGCTCGCCCGCGGCACCGGCAGCATCGTCGCCCTGAGCCCGGATGACACTCCTCGCCATCCTCATCGCCACTCTCGCCGCAGGTATCGGCAGCGTCTGGCTCGCGGCAGGGCTGATGCGGCTGGGCTTTCTCAATCGTGAAAGCGACGACGCCGCGCCGCGCTACCTGGGCCCCCATCACCTGCTGAGCCTGGCTGCGGGTGCGTTGCTCGCCACGTCGTTCATGCACCTGCTGCCTGAAGCGTTCGAATCCGGCGCTGATGCCAAGACGCTGTTTTCCGCGCTGCTCGTCGGGCTGGTGTTCTTCTTCCTGCTCGACAAGGCAGAGCTGTGGCACCACGGGCACGAGCATCACCACGGTGACCCCGCCCACGAAGATCACGGTCACGGCGATCATGACCACGGCGGTCATGACCACGGCCACCATCACCATGGCGCCGCACCCACAGGTTCAGGCGGCTGGGCCGTGCTCACGGGTGACAGCGTTCACTGTTTTGGCGACGGCATCCTGATTGCGTCGGCGTTCATTGCCGACATGCGCCTGGGCATTGTCGCGGCGCTGTCCGTGCTGGCGCACGAAGTGCCGCACCACATCGGCGATCTGGCCGTGCTGCGGCTGGCGGGCGCCAACCGCAACATGGCGCTGGTGAAGGTGTCGCTCGCAGGCGCGGTGACGGCCATCGGCGGGCTCATCGGCTGGTGGCTGGTTGACCAGCTGCGGGGCTGGCTACCGTACTTCCTCGTGGTGGCGAGCAGCAGTTTCATCTACGTAGCGCTTGCCGACTTGATCCCGCAACTGCAAAAGCGCCTGACGGCGCGCGAGACCGCCGCGCAGGTGTTTTGGCTGCTTCTCGGCATCGGCCTGGTGATGCTGGTCAGCAGCCTGGCTCACACCCACTAGGCGGCGCCGTGAGGGCGCCGCCAGGCCCGGCGTCAGCGGCGGTACGGATTGGAGGGCGCGCGGTCCCACCGGTTGGGAACGCCGTCACCGTCACGGTCGCGGTCATAGCGGTTCGGCACGCCGTCGTGGTCCTGGTCACGGCGGCCGTGCCCCCAGTGACCGGGCCGGTATGCCCAGCGGTCGCCGTTCTGCACCCACGTCACAGGCTCATAAACGTAGCCCGGCCGCTCGCGCAGATAGTGCCCGCCAATCCAGACGTGGCGATGGCCGTTCCACTCGTAGTGGCCCGCCACCCACACCCAGCCGTGGCGGCGCACAGGAACCGCCTCGTAAACCGGGGGCGGCGGTGGTGCCACATACACGGGCGCAGGTGCCGCGACTTGCAGCATGTATGACGTGCCCGCCGCAGCAGGCAGGCTTGCCGTCAAGGCGGCTGACGCAGTCAGCGCAGCGGCAGCTGCGAACCAGGTGCTTCGTTTCATCTTGACCTCCAGTCATGTGTGGATCGAATGGTGTTCACACAACGTCAAGCGCACCCGCTGCGAATACTTCCGCCGTGTGAAGTTTTGGCGCGATTCGTAAGGCGGCGCGCCAGGCAGGCCGCGTCCTACAACCCGACTCGTGCGCACCCTACAGCGCGCCTCATCCGCACCACCAACACTCAGGGGTATCAACGGCTTCGACTCCAAGCCGCCCTCTGGAACCCCATGAACTACGCGAGATATCTGCTGGCTGCTGTTGTGGCGCTTGCGTCGGTGTGCGCGATGGCGCAGGCTGCGCTGCAGCCGGGCGAGTCGGCGCCAATCTCGCCGGATTCCGAGCCGCCGGCCAGGCCGGCGATATCGAGAACGCCCCTGTTCGCGCCAGCGTCCGCGGCGACTTCACGGCGGCTGTCGAGCGACCAGCTGTTCGAGCGCGGATTTCTCAAGGACGCCGCTGCGAGCACCCGATTTGAGTCTGATGCGGCACGCATGGCAAGCGCCAAATCGCAAAGCCCGCAAGTGCGCAGCTTTGCCAGCGCGCTGGTCGACCATCATCTCGCCCTGGCGCCAGTGTTGCAGCACATGTTGCATGCACGTGGCATGGCCGCGCCGATGCTTGCAGATCACCAGCGCAAAGCGCTCAACCGCCTGGCGAAGATCGAAGGCAGGAAGTTCGACCAGGAATTCATGTCGGTGGTCGGGTTGAAGTCGCAACAGGCGAATGTGCAGCTGTTCGAACGGGCGAGTGCCGGTGCCCGCGACCCCGCCTTGAAAGCGTGGATCGACCAGACCCTGCCGACGGTCAGGGCCAGCCTGGCCGGCGCTGAAGACGTGCTTGCGCCCGGTGCGAAGGCCAGGCCCGTGGCTACTGCGGCGGCACGTAACCCGTGACGCGCCAGCGGCCGTCGGTGTCGCGCACGGTGGTGACGACTTCTTCGGCTTCCTTGCCCTCGAACTTGCTCTGGAATACGACGCTCACGTATTCGCCATCGGGCTTGCCCTGCAGCGTTGTCTTGTAGACGGACTCTGTGGGTGTGCGCTCAATGAGCTTGCCCAGAGGCTCGCGCATTTTCGGGATGCCGTCCATCCAGGCGGAGAGCGGCACGGCTGCGCGGAACATGCTGGCGGTTGTCTCCCACGCCGTGCCCCAGTCGCGCCTGTCGAGCAGCACCAGCCAGCCGGCTGCGGCAAGCTTGCCTTCTTCTTCCTTGGCGGCATTGCCCGGGATTTGCGCCGAAGGCGCCGTCGCCCCCGGCCTGGCAGCGGGTGAGGTAGCCGGGGCCGGTGCGCTGGGCGTTGCAGGTGCAGACAAGCCGGTACCGGACTTGGGCTTGAGCTGGGCCGAAGCAGTAGTCGCGCTGAATGCGGCGACGAGCGCGAGGCAAACCAGCAGGGAACGGGGCAATTTCATCGAATCTCCGGAAGGGCGTGTACTTGCGAGCGAGTTTAGGGCCTGTCAGACAAGCCCTCATCGCGTTGGTTCCCTGACAGCACCCGGCGCATCAGCCGCGCATTGACCTGCCCCTGGTCCTCGAAGTTGGTGTTGAAGACGATGTGCAGCTTGTCCACCATCTGCGCGATCTGGCGGATTTCGGGAGTCATCGCGTCGAGTTCGTCGGCGCTGTACCAGTAGTCGAAGCGGCTCGTCGAGGACGCGGCGCCTTTGATGTTCCAGGTTTCACGGTTGCGGCCATGCAGGCGCATGAGTGCGTAGCGCGGATGCGTGGCCTCCCACACGAGCGGCACGCAGTTGGCAAAGCCTTGCGGGCTGTCCACGATGGTGTGCACGACTTGCAGCTCACGCTCGAAGGCAATTGTGCTTTCGAGGTTGGCGCCGTCGAACCAGCTCTTGTTGCGAAACTCGGTGGCCACGGTGTGGCCCGCCATCTTCTCCACGCAATGCTCGACATGCGCGAGCCCTTCGCGATTGCGCAGCAACCACGGCGCGAACTGGAAGTGCACCAGGCCGAGCTTGCCAACGGCACGCAGCGGCGCCAGTGCATCGATGAAACGCCGCCAGAGCTCATCGCGGATCTCTGCTGGTGTGTGCTTGTAGTAGATGACGTTGGGCGGTGAGCCATCGAAGTGCTTGTGCAGCGCCTGCTGCAAATCCTTGTGCAGCGCCAGCGGCGAGGTCTGGTGGCCGGTGAACAGGCGAAAGGCCTTGATGTTGAACGTGAAGTCATCAGGCGTGCGCTCGGCCCACAGCTGCGAGTTCGACGGTGTCGGCACGCCGTAGTAGCTGGAGTCGACTTCCACCAGTGGAAACTGCGAGGCGTAGTACCGCAGGCGCGCCTCGGCTGAAACAGCGCCCTTCGGGTAGAAGCGGCCGCAGTCGATCAGGGATTTGTCTGTCCAGGCGGCAGAACCTATGAGGATGTCGTGCACTTTATTTTCGATCCGGTCTCAACAACCTTGAATCCAGCTGCTTAGCGAACCGGCTAATGCTCGAAGTGGTTCATGATTCGTTCCGACAACCGCTGACCGTTGCGCAAGTGTCCGGCGGTCGCCTTTGCAAGTTGCGCTTAGTGCGTGCTTCGTGACGGCCTGCTTCAAGCCGGCGTTGGCCAGCTCATTGGGTTTGAATTCGGGGCTGTAGCTGGGAAGGTAGAAGACCTCGATGTCGTTAGCGTGCTCGGCCAGGCACGCCCTGACCGGCTTGCTGTGGTGCACCTTCAGGTCTTCCAAGATCAGGGATAGCTTGCGCTTGCCGTGCTTCACCAAACGCGTGAAGAAATCGATCGAGATGTCGGCGTTGAGTTCGTCGTCGAAGATCTTCCAGCGCATCACGCCCCTGTTGGTGACGGTGGAGATCACCAACAGGCCGTGGCGTCTTTCGCTCACCCGCGCTAACGGTGTTTGGCCCACGGGCGGGTAACCTCGGCCGCGAACATAGTCGTTTCAGTATCGGGGAGGATCGGCAGCGCCTGCTTCTAGAAAGGCTTAGGTGTTGCCCCGGCCCGTACAGAGCCTGGGGTCCACGGCTCACAATTGGGCGTAGGAAACTCGACTGGGCATCCCATCTTGAACTCGATCTGTCGAGCTGGAGCACCGGGACCATTTATCTTCACCACTCCGTCCCAAACGCCGTCTCGTAAGGTGCCCATGGCTGTTGAGATAAGTTTTCCGGAGCGATCGAACACACTCAACTCACCGTTACCATTAACGGCAGCGTTCGGAGTGCAGCCAGCTCCGGCCCAAGATCGGTGCCAAGATCGCTCTGCGTAACCTGCATCCGTGAAGGCGTAAATGATGCACCCTTGTTCAAGAGTCACGCCATGCCATGCGTTGGCGCGCTTGGCGATAGTGCCAGCCGCGAAGGAAGTTAATGTGAAAAAGCAAAGCCCTAAGAGGGTAAAATGAACCGCCCCGGGTTTCGAGGAGACCGGTTGATGTAAGTCAGACCTGCATGGTCTGCTGAATTCGGCTCTTGTATTTTCCTTTCTTTAAGCCCCCCGCAGGGGCCGCCGGAGGCCCCCCGGTTGGA
>NZ_WJBU01000043.1 GCF_009646335.1 Caenimonas koreensis DSM 17982
TAGGGAATCTCTGAATAAGTCCACCGATGATGCCTTCGTGCGTTGATCTTGCAAAGGAGCACGCGATGAGTCAGATCAGCTTTGCGGATGCGGAGTACGCGGGCAAGAGGAAGAAGACACGGCGAGAAGTCTTCCTCGAGGAGATGAATCAGGTGGTGCCGTGGAAGGCGCTGCTCAAAGTCATCGAGCCGCACTATCCGGTGGCCGGGCGTGGCCGCAGGCCCTACCCGATCGAAGCGATGCTGCGAGTGCACCTGATGCAGAACTGGTTTGCGCTGAGCGATCCGGCGATGGAAGAAGCACTGTATGAGATCGCTTCGCTTCGCAACTTCGCCGGGCTTGCCTTGAGCGAGCCGATCCCCGACGAGACGACGATCCTGAACTTCCGCCACATGCTCGAAGCGTCGGACCTGGCTGAAGACATCTTCAAGCAGGTCAACGCGCTGCTCGCGCGCAAGGGGCTTCTTCTCAAGCGAGGCAGCATCGTGGATGCGACGATCATCGCGGCGCCCAGCTCGACGAAGAACGAGCAGGGCGAGCGCGACCCCGAGATGCATCAGACCAAGAAGGGCAACCAGTGGCACTTCGGCATGAAGGCGCACATTGGCGTGGACGCGGACAGCGGCCTGGTGCACACGGTGACGACCACGGCGGCGAACGAAGCAGACGTCGAGCAAGTGGCCGATCTGCTGCACGGCAAGGAGCAGCAGGTGTGGGCCGACTCGGGCTATCGCGGCGCGCCGGCCCGAGTGGCTCGCGATGTGAAGTGGCACATCGCGGCGCGCCCGAGCGACATCGCCAAGCTGCCAGAAGGAGTAGCCAAGACGCGAGTGCAACAACGCGAGCACGCCAAGGCCAGCATGCGCGCAAAGGTAGAGCATCCCTTCCGCGTCATCAAGCGCCAGTTCGGCTTGGCAAAGGTGCGCTTCAAGGGCTTGCAGAAGAACACCGCACACCTGCTGACACTGTTCGCGCTGTCGAACCTGTGGATGGCGCGAAGGCAGTTGATGGGACAGGTGCGTCCGCAGATGGCCTGAGGGCCAAAAGCGCTGCCGAAAACACACTGGAACGCGCTTCAAACCATGCAAATGTTCGAAACTCGCAGCTATCGCGCCGTCAAAGCGGGCTCGTTTGCGAGTTGATCAGACCTTCC
>NZ_WJBU01000005.1 GCF_009646335.1 Caenimonas koreensis DSM 17982
GGTCCACGCGGCCCATGCGGTCGTAGGTTGTGAGCAGCACGCGATCTGCGGCGCTGTCTTTGACGAGCTTGGCGCTGGTCATGTCCGCAGTGTTAAGCGACGTCTCTGTGCCTGTGAGCGTCATCGCATTCGCATAGCGCGTGAGGGTCGTTGTGCCGCCGAACGTATCGAGCGTGTAACCGGTCACGTAGCGCATCGCGTCAACGTCGTACGTCACTCGCCCAAGCTGGTCATACACCTTGTAGCTGAGCGCACCACCCACATCGCGGTTGCGGATGGCGTTGCCCAATGCGTCGTAGGTGGTCTCGGTGTAGATGCCGCCTGCGACAGTGGTGTCGGTTCGCGTGGCTACGTTGCCCTGACCGTTCACCGCAATCGCTGCGTCAGTCTCGGCCACGTACACGGCCACGTTCGGGAAGCGCGTGCGGATCTGCCTGCCCAGTGCGTCGTACTCATAGCTCGTCGTGCGTTGCTCGGGCCGGCCCACGGCCTCTGTGCGCGAGAGCAGGTTGCCCGCAGCGTCATAAGTGTTGGCGGTGCGGATCACGCGTGCGGCAGTGGTCATCACGAGGCCACTGGTGACGCTGGTGACGTCCACGCTGGGCGTGTACTCGTCGGTCAGGCGGCCTGCGGCGTCGTACTCGTACGTCCAGATGGCGTTGCGTTTATTCTGGAACGTGAGTTTGTTGCCCACGCCGTCATAGGTGTAGCGCTCGGTTTGGCCGAGCGCGTCGGTCACGCTGCTTGTGCGGCCCGCGCCGTCGTAGGTGTACGTCGTTGTTCGCGCGGTGATGCCTGCGCCGCTGTCGGTTACGCTGGTCGAGCGGCTCAGGCCGTCGTAGCCGTACGTGGTGATGTGGCCCACACCATCCGTTGTCGTGGCGATCCGGTTCGCCGCATCAAAACTCTGCGCCTGCACGCGATTGGCAGTTGATGCCTTCACCAGCGCAGCGTTGATGTCATCGCACGTGGCCGTCTTGCTCAACGCATTGAACTTCGCAGTGTCGATCACGTTCGCGTACTGGGTGATGCTCTTCACATTGCCCGCGCCGTCATAGCTGCGCTCAGCCACTGCGCCGGTCGCATCCACCGTGAACACGAGCCGGTTCGCTGCGTCGTACGCCATGCGCGTGATGCGGTCGTTGGCCGCATCTGCGACAGGTGTGCCCTGCGCAAGCGGCACGCCCGCTACGGGTGCCGTCCCGAGCTTGGCGTACTGGATGCTCGCGGTGATGTTGCCCGCCTTGTCGTACACGGTGCCGGTGATGGTGCCGAGTGAATCGACGGCGTAGATCTGCCGGCCCGCTGCGTCATACGTGTAGTTCGTAGTGCGGTCTTTGCCGGTGCTCGCGTACGTGTTGATTGTTGCCGCCAGCGCGATGCTCGTGCCCGGTGTGACGGCCGCTGCGAACTGCACCAGCTGCGTGACGTTGCCGTCCTTGTCGTAGTAGCGGCGTGTCACGCCGCCTGCACCGTCAACGCTCCAGATCAGGCGGTTGTCTGAGTCGTAGGTGTAGGTGGTGATCGTGTCTGGCGTCGTCGCCGCTGCGCCGGGGATGACTTGCGTTGTTCCGTTGAAGGTCGCCGGGTCGATGGGCTTGGCGTACACGCGCTGCTGCGTGACGTTGCCGTCCAGGTCGTACTGGTACGTGGTGACTGAGCCGGCACCATCGACCGTGTACACAGCGCGGTTGAAGCTGTCGTACATCGTTCGCGTGCGGCGGTCGTCCACGTGGTCAGTCGTGACGAGGTTGGTGGGCGTCCAGCCCGCAGCCACACGGTTTACATAGGCTCGGTGCTCAATCACGTTGCCGTTGCCGTCGTACCAGAAGCGCTCTGCTTCATTCAGGCCGTTCACCGTAGCGGTGAGGCGGCCGTCCATGTCATACACGCGGTAGATCGTCTGGTCGCCTGCGTCGCCGATCACAGCGGCGATGCGCTGGCTCACTTCTGCGAGCGTCGTTGCTGCGGTGACGCCCGAGATGGTTTTGGCAAGGCGCGTAGTCTGCACAGCGCGCCCATTGGCGTCGTACACGCTGTACTGCACATTGCCTGCGCCATCGACGCAGCCCAGCGATGCACCGAACGCGTCGTAGTAGTAATACGTCGTGTTGCCGTTGGCGTCCTTGATCGAGGAGATCTGGCCGTCGCGCAAATACTTGTAGTCGATGCGGGCGTCTTGCCCTGCAGTCTGAACGCTGCTGACGAGGGTTGCCGCATTGGCTGCAGTGATCAGGCCGCCGGTGAGCGAGTTGAGTGTGGTGGCGGTGAGTTTCTTTTGGGTGTAGCGGATCTCGGCGAGCTTGTTGTCCAGGGTGTCGTAGTCGGTCTCGCTCACGCCGCCGGTGGCGTCCACGGTGTAGACCAGACGGCTCTCGGCGTCATAGAAGAACAGGGTCTTGTTGCCCGGGCCATCAGTGGTGCTGATGCGCCGGCCCGCGAGGTCGTAGGCGTGGGTGAGGGTGCGGTTGTCTGCTGTGGTTTCCGATATGAGGCGGCCCAGGTCGTCGTAGGCGAGCGTGACGGCGACGCGTTCATTCGTCAGGCCCACCGAGGTTTTTGTTTGCGTGAGCAGGCCCAGCGTGTTGTACGTGTGCGTGGTCTTGGTGCCGCTTGCATCGAGTTCCTGCGTACAGCGGCCCAGCGCGTCGTAGCTCAGGCTCGTCGTCTGGTCCTGGCCGGCGGTGGCGGCAGGCTTGAAGTCGCTCAGCTTCGATGACCAGGTGAACGCCGTGGTGACCTTCTTGGCGTAGCGCGTGGTCGAGGTTTGACGGCCTGCGACGTCGTAGCCGTATTCGGTGTAATTCTTGGCCGCATCGACTTGCGCGATGAGCTGGCCCTTGCCGTCGCGGAAGTACGTCGTGGTTTCGTCTTGGGTGCTGGCGCCCGCGCCTGTGACCAGCGCGGCGAGCGTGCCTGTGGCTCGCTGCGCATTGGGAGTCAGGTTGAACGAGCGCTTGGTCTGCACCAGCTGGCCCGCCGCGTCGTAGGTCATCTGCGTGACGTAGCCAGCTGCGTCGAGCGTGCCAATGAGTAAATTGTCTGCGTCGTAGAAGTTGCGCGTGACGCGGTCGCTCGCTGTGTCCGGCGTGGGCGCGATGGCCCCAGGTGCGGGCTTGTTGCCCAGAGCGGCCATTTGAGTGGCCGTCAGGCGCGTGGCGTATTCCTTGGTTGACAGGAGCAGCGACGCACCGTCGTAGAAGTACTCGACCACTGAGCCTTCGGCGCTGACGGTTTTACTGAGGCGACCGGCTGCGTCATACGCGCGCCACGTGCTTTGGTCAGTGAGCGTCAATGCGACCGGGCGGATCGTGTCGATGACGGGAGCGAGCGCAACGCCTGTCGCATCGACCAGCTTCGTGAGAGTCACTGCCGTCGTGTACTTGACGGTACGAGAGAGCCGGTCCGCCGCGTCGTACATGTATTCAACGAGCGTGCCGTCGGCATCTACATCACCAGCCAGTCGACCTTGTGTGTCATAGACCTTGAAGGTGCGAACGCCTGTCGCATCGGTGGTCATCACCAAGCGGTCGTCCTTGTCATACGCGTACTGCGTCGTACCAAGGTTCGCCAATGCTGCGTTCGTGTTGTAGACGCTCAGCACATTGCCTGCGCGATCTGTGGTGCTGATGCTCGTCTGGTTGTTCGCCAGCTTCACCTTGGTTTGCATCAGCGCGTCGTCGTAGCTGGTGAGCGTGACTTCGCCCAGCGCATTCGTCACCTGCAACAAGCGGCCCATGCCGTCGTACACGTTGGTCGTGACGCCTGCGGTCAATCCAGTGCCGCCCGGCTGTGTGGTCGTCCACACCAGCCCCTGTGTTGTGTACGTGTAGCTCGTGGTCGTCTTGCCCGCTGCCAGACCTGCTCGGAGTGCATCCACGCCAACATACGTCGTCTTCGACTCCAGCTGGCCACGCGCGTCATAGCTCAGGTCGGTGCGCATGATGCCTTCGGCGGGCTGGGTCAGCGCCCACGCGGCCAGTGCCGTCTCGGTGAGCGCGCCCGTATAGGTTGACTGGTCGTAAACCAAGATCGTCGTCGGCCCGACGCTGCCCAAAGCGCCCGCCATCTTCACCGTCTGGTATTCAGTCACGCGCCCCTGCGCAGAGACGACGAAGCGCAGTTCGGCGGGCTTGCTGGCGTTGTAGATGTAGTTGGTGGTCGCGGGCGCGGCTGCAGGTGCCACGACACCCTGCGTGACGGCCGCCACGTGATAGACAGTCTCTGTCTTGAGCGTGTTGTTCGCGTTGTACGTGCGCTCGATGGTGTTGCCGGCTGCATCGCGCTGCGACTGCTGGTTGCCTCGCGTGTCGTAGCTGAATGTGGTGGTCTGGCCTGCGCCGTCGGTCACGCTCGCTACGTCATCGACGTTGGCATTCACGTAAGAGAAGGCGTGCTCCAGTTGCCCACCGACGTCAATCTCGCTCAGGCGACCGGCAGCGTTGTAGAGGAAGTCGCTCGTCACATTGGCGGGCGTTGTGATGCGCGTCTTCAGGCCTGTCGCGTCGTAGTTCAACGTCGTCACGCGCGCCAGCCCATCGGTGATGCTCACCACCCGCTGCTGCGCGTCGTAGCCGAACTTGAGCGAAGAGTTGTCCTTCTGCGCAATCGTCTCAATGCGGTTGCTGGTTCCCACATAGCTGTAGGTGGTCCAGTACGACACGCCGTCGGCCGTGCTGCCATCAGCGGGCGTGAGGTCCACCGTCACGCGCGTCATGCGGTGGCTCGTGTCCCAGTCGTAATGCACGCGCTTGGTGACCGTGCCAGCCACTATTGATGTTGTGACGTCCGTGAGGTCGCCCGCAGCGGAATAGAGGTACGCCACAGTCTCACCGTTTGCCCCGACCGAGCTCGCCAGGCGTCCTTGCGCGTTGTACGTGTGAACAATGCGGTTGCCTTGGATGTCTTCCGTGCTCACCAGCCGCCCGCTCGCGTCGTACCGCTCTACGGTGCCCGTGGCGCCATCCGTCCAGATGTACTGACCCGTACCAGCATCGCGCGTGATCGTGTCGTTCGGGCCGCTCCCCGCCGTCGTGACGTAGGAAGAACTGGCCGCATCCCACGTATACGTCGCCTCCGCTCCATCAAAGTCCGTACGCGTGATCGTCCCTGCGCCCCAGGTCGTGGGCACAGTCACCTTCTGCCGCGCCACCCCCACCGCCCAACTATCCTGCACCCCGCCCACGATCTTGCCGGCGCTGTTGTATGTGCGCACCGCCGACACATCCAGCCCGTACGCGGCCACAAATTCGTCCTGGTCGCGCAGCACCAGATTACCGTTGCTGGCGTTCACGAAAACCTGCTCCCCGCTGCGCCCCGCGCCCGACGATCCGACGCTGCCTTGCTGGCCCAGGGTGACCAATGAAGTGAGTGACAAACCCAGGCTGTTGCCCGAAACAATCGCGACCATGCTGTGTGAATCCTGTTGGTTGTTCTTGGGGACAGTCATGTCCCTTCAAACCAATACATCCACATGCAGCACAAATCGTTTAGTCTTGAGGCCAAAATAATTACAAATCGAATTGCGACTGGTAACGATTGATGAGGAAAGGATCCATGCAATGACCGATAGCTCCGCGCCCAAGACCAAGCCGAAGGCGCATCTTCCTGATGAATCCCTGGCGTACCTGACCCGGGCCGTGCGAGCCAGCCGCGCTGGCAACGAGAGCGAGGCCATGAGCCTGTTTGAGCAGGCTTGCGCCACCGGGCCGGGCCACCCCCTGCCCAGCTTCCTGTATGGGTCCGAACTCGCCTCGCTCGGCCGCATCGAGCAGGCGGAAAGCGCCTTTGCCAATGCCGTGCTCTGCGATCCAGGCTTCAATACGGCGCGGTACCAGTTGGGCCTGCTGCAATTCAGCAGTGGCCGCGCTGCGGCGGCGCTGGTGAGCTGGCAGCCACTGTTGGTGCTGGCCGACACCAATCCGATGCTCCATTTCGTCTATGGATTTGCAGCACTGGCCCGGAATGAATATTCGGCAGCACGCACTCACTTTCACGAAGGGCTTGCGCTACCCAACAACAACGGGCCCATGGTTGACGACATCCGCCTGGTGCTGGCCCGCATGGACGAGGAAGCCGCCTCGACCGGCGAGCCCGCCACACACGCAGAACCCGCAGCACCGCAAACGCCTGCCGGTGTCGCGCTTGAAGAGCCTGCTGAGCCTGACGCCCGGCACGTGCTCATCTCCAACTACGGCAAGCCCGACACGCTGCATTGACCTGCCGCCGGTCGCCACAGTCACGCCCGGCTAACAATCTGCCCTTCCAATCGCGTCCAGTACCACCATCTGGATGCAATGCCCTTCGCCTTCATCGTTCTCATCGTCGCCGCGCTGCATTACTACATCGGCGCGCGAATCGTCCCCCAACTGAACGGCATCGGCTGGCAGATCGGCCTGGCAGCGCTACTCGCCACATCGGCTGTGGTCATGCCGCTGGGCTTCATGATGCGGCGGGCCGGCAGCGAACGCCTTCGCAACGCCCTGTCATGGGCGGGCATGCTGGCAATGGGACTTTTCTCGTCGCTCTTCATCTTCACGGCGCTGCGCGACCTGATGCTGCTGGGCGCTGCGATATTCCTGTCGGCCACGGGCAGCGGGCTCTTTTCCATCGACCGGCTCGAAAGCTTCACCGCACCGATGGTGCCGGCCATCGCGATCGCCCTCACGTTTTTCGGCTTTCTCAACGCGCGGCGCACAGCCGGTGTCGTCACGGTCGAGATTCCGGTTGCCGGCCTGCCGCTTGCGCTGCAAGGCTTCACCATCGTGCAGATCAGCGATGTGCACGTGGGCCCGACCATCCGCGCGCGCTATGTCGAGCGCATCGTCGCGGCCGTCAACCGCCTGCAGCCTGATCTGGTCGCCATCACCGGCGATCTCGTCGATGGCAGCGTGGCGCAGCTCAAGCAGCAAGTCGCGCCACTGGCCCGGCTGGCGTCGCGCAACGGCAGCTTCTTCGTCACGGGCAATCACGAGTACTACTCGGGTGTCGTGCCATGGATCAGCGAACTGCAACGCCTGGGCATCAACGTGCTTCACAACGAGCATGTGGTGATCGAGCGCGGCGACGCCAAGCTGGTGCTGGCGGGCGTGACCGACTTTACGGGCGGGCACTTCGACGAATCCCATCGCAGCGACCCGCAGGCGTCGCTGGCCCGCGCACCAGGCGACGCTGCCGTGAAGGTGCTGCTGGCTCACCAGCCACGCAGCGCTGCCGCCGCTTCACGCGCAGGTTTCGACTTGCAGCTGTCGGGCCACACGCATGGCGGCCAGTTCTGGCCCTGGAATCACTTCGTGCGGCTGCAGCAGCCGTTCACGGCCGGGCTAAACAGGCTGGATGAGCTGCTGGTCTATGTCAGCCGCGGAACCGGCTATTGGGGCCCGCCCAAGAGACTGTTCGCCCCCTCGGAGATCACGCAGGTCCGCCTGGTGGCCGCGTCCGCTTGAGGACTACGCGCCGGCGGCGTGTTGTCTGACACGGCGGCGTCACCCACAGGCAGAAAACTGGCCGCATGGTCAGCCCCGTCCTCCTCCCATCCCCGCAAACCGGCCCACGCGCGAACAACGTCAACTACCTGGGTGCAGCGCGCTGCCGGCGCAAATTCGAGCTTTACTACCCTGAAGGCTTCTGCGACGAGACGTACCAGATCACCGAGCGCTCGTACAAAGAGCGCGCCCATCTGGAGTGGAAGCATGAGCTCGGCCCGGTGACGTTCCGCCAGCTGCTTGCGCGCGGCGAATTCCGCGAGATTGCCGACACAGCCGTACGCATCCAGTCGCACACCAACCTGCTCTTCTCGTTTGAGAAGATGGCATTGCGAGATGCCGTCAAGACGCCAGCGGGCGCGCGGCTGTTTGCGACCGAGCTCTACGCATTCCTGTGGGGCACAGGCTCACCGCGCCGCCGCTTCGACAACTGGGTGCAGGCACTCGCCGAATTGCCGCGACGCGATGCGCGCGTGGTCACCTGGCCGCTCATCACGGTGTTCGGATTTGTGGCGCGACCCGACAAACACCTGTACCTCAAGCCGCGTGTCACTCGCAAGGCAGCGCGCGACTATGGTTTTGACTTTGACTACGTGCCGCAGCCGTCGTGGGAGGTTTACAGGTCGCTGCTGACATTCGCCGCCATCATCCGCCGCGACCTTGATCGCAAGCCGGGCTTCAAGGTGCGCGACATGATCGACGTGCAGTCGTTCATCTGGGTCCAGGGCTCGCCGCAATACGAAGCGTAGGCGCGCGAGCGCACGCGCCTTTCACTGTGGGGCGAACTGCTCCGAGCCCACCAGGCCGATTTTCAGCAAACCAAAGCGCTGTGCAGTCGCCAGCACGGCGGCCACCTGCTCGTACTTCGCGGTGCGATCGGGTCGCAAGTGAATCTCGGGCTGGTCCGGCTGCTGCGCTGCGGCCTGCAGGCGCGCTTCGAGGTCGGCTCGCGTGAGCGTGTCGCCATTCCACACGAATGCTCCTGCGGGCGTCACGTCGATCTGCACGATTTCGGGTTCATTGAGCGGTGGCGGCGCGTTGGTGCCCGGCATCTCCAGCGACACCGAATGCAGCTGGATGGGTATGGTGATGATCAGCATCACCAGCAGCACGAGCAGCACATCGACCAGCGGCGTGGTGTTGATGTCCACCATCATCTCTTCGTCACTCTCGCCACCAAGCGGGATCATCGCGGCGGCTCCGTCAAAAAGCCGATGCGTGCGATGCCCGCCTGCTGCGCGGCATACACCACACGGCCCACGGACTCATAGTCGGCGCGCGCATCAGCGCGGATATGCAACTCAGGCTGCGGTTGCTTCGCTGCGGCTTGCGCCATCTGGCGGGCGAGCAGTTGCGGCGCTGCCAGCGCTGTGTCGAACCAGTAGATCACGCCCTGTGCATCGACAGTGACGATGATGTCCTGCGCCTTCGCGTCGCGCTGCTGGTTCGGCTCGCGCGGCAGGTTCACGGCGATGGAGCTGTTCACCACCGGAATCGTGATCAGGAAAATGATCAGCAGCACCAGCATCACATCGACGAGCGGCGTGGTGTTGATGCTCGCGATCAAAGGCTCCTCGGCCTCGGGCATCTGGTGCGGAAAGCGGATCGCCATGTTGCGCAGGCCCGGTGTTCAGCCGCGCTTGGCGTTGGCCGCCATCAGCACCGTGTGCAAGTCGGAGCCAAAGGCGCGCACGGTATCCATGCCCACCTTGTTGCGCCGCACGAGCCAGTTGTAGCCCAGCACCGCAGGCACTGCGACTGCGAGGCCGAGCGCCGTCATGATCAGCGCCTCGCCCACCGGCCCGGCCACCTTGTCGATCGACGCCTGGCCCGACGCACCGATTTTCACGAGCGCGTTGTAGATGCCCCAGACGGTGCCGAACAAGCCCACGAACGGCGCCGTGGAACCGACTGTGGCCAGCACTGCCAGGCCTTCCTGTGTGCGGCTGTGCACCGTTGCGATCGCGCGCTCGATGCACTGCGCGACCCATGTGTTCAATTCAACCTGCCCGATCAGCCCGTCGTGCTTGCGCGCTCCCTCCATCGCCGACTCCGCGATGAAGCGATAGGGGCTGCCTGACTGCAAACGCTCGGCGCCTTCTTTCACCGTGTTGGCTTTCCAGAATGACGCATTGGCTTCGCGCCCTTGGCCACCCATCTTCGTCTGCGCGATGAGTTTGCTCACCAGCACGTACCAGCTGCCCAGCGACATGACCGCCAGGATCAGCAGCGTGATGCGCGCCACCCAGTCACCCTGCTGCCACAAGGCTTGCAGGCCATAGGGATTGCTCGCCTCCACCGGCTTGATGGCCGGCAGGCCGCTTGCCGGGACGGCACCGAGCGAGGGTGCCAACTTTGCCGCGGGGGCTGCGAGCTCGGGCGCTGCAGCGGGAGCCGCCACAGGCGCCGCAGCCGATGCGGCGGGTGCTTGTGCGTTGGCAGAGCCGGCGCCAAAAGCCGCGAAGGCCATCAGCAGGGCAATGAGACGGCAGGCGCGCGAAGTGAGGTGAGCCATGGCGTGAAGGTGAGCAAGGACCACTGCATTCTGGACCAGAACCGCCCCGCCGATAATGACTCGATGCAGTCACCCTGGAAACCTGGCGTCACCGTGGCCGCGGTCGTCGAGAAAGACGGCCGCTTCCTGATGGTGGAGGAAGAGACGAACGACGGCCTCAAGCTGAACCAGCCCGCCGGCCACCTCGACCCTGGCGAGACGCCCGCGCAAGGCTGCGCACGCGAGGCACTGGAAGAGTCGGCTTATGAGTTCGAGCCCACGGCGCTGCTCGGCATGTACCTCGCCCGCTCACGCAAAAGCTCGACGGGCGAAGACCAGACGTATTTGCGCCTCGCCTTTCGCGGCGAGCTCGGCGTGCATCACCCGCATCGCGCACTCGACAAGGGCATCGTCCGCGCGCTGTGGATGACGCCGGATGAAATTCGCGCAAGCGTTGACCGCCATCGCAGTCCGCTGGTGCTGCGCTGCGTGGAAGACTATTTGAGCGGCGTGAGCTACCCGCTGTCGGTGATCTACACGCACGAGAACGTGCTGTTGCTCAACGCACGTTAAACGGGGGTTCTCACGTTGTTCAAGATTTTCGAAACACTCGTTCATCCGTATCCTGAAGACGAACCCGCACCGCCGCCGGTGGGCTTCTTCTCGTTCATGTGGGCCTGCACCGAAGGCCTGCGCGGCTACATCCTGCTGCTCACCTTGCTCACGGCGCTGGTGTCGGGCTTCGAGGCATGGCTGTTTTCGATGCTGGGCCACCTGGTCGACTGGGTCTCGAAATCAACACCCGAAACATTCGTGCAAGACCATCGCGGCGGGCTGATTCTGTTTGCCTGCGTGCTCATCGCCAGCCTCGTGGGTATCGCGATGGAAGCCTTTGTGAAGCGGCAGACGCTGGCCATGAACTTCCCGTTTCGCCTGCGCTGGAACTTCCACCGGCTGATGCTCGGCCAGAGCATGGCCTTCTATGCCGACGAGTTTGCGGGCCGCATCACCACCAAGGTCATGCAAACGGGGCTTGCGGTGCGTGAAGTGATCTTCACCACGGTGGAGGTGCTGATCGGCATGGCGGTGTACTTCTTCACCTTCATCGCGCTGGCAGCGGCATTCGACTCGCGGCTGGCGTTGCCGTTTCTGGGGTGGCTGCTGCTGTACGGGTTGTCGTGCTCGTATTTCGTGCCGCGACTGGCACGCATCGGCAAGGTGTATGCCGACTCGAAGGCGCTGGTGACGGGCCGCATTTCGGATGCTTATTCGAACATCACGACCGTCAAGCTGTTTTCGCATACACAGCGTGAATCGGCTTTCCTGCAACAGGCGCTCGCCGAGTCGAGCGAGGTCGGGTACGAGCAGAACCGGCTGATCACCGCCTTCGAGATCGTGAACCATTCGCTCGTCGTGCTGCTGACGCTCGGCGCTGTTGGGCAGTCGGTATGGCTGTGGAGCCAAGGCGCCGTCGGCCCGGGTGCCGTGGCCGCCGTCACGGCAATGAGCCTGCGCATTGCGGGCCTGTCGCACTGGGTGATGTGGTCACTCGCCGGCTTGTTCGAGAACGTGGGCACGGTGCAGGACGGCATCGTCACACTGACGAAGCAGCGCGCGGTGATCGATGCCCGCGACGCGAAGCCGCTCGCCGTCACGCGTGGCGAAGTGAAGTTCGAGCATGTGAATTTTTCGTACGGCGGCAAGTCGGCCGTGCTGCGCGACTTCAACCTGCACGTGCGGCCCGGCGAGAAGATCGGTTTGATCGGGCGATCCGGCGCGGGCAAATCCACACTCGTGAACTTGCTGCTGCGGTTCTACGACGTGGAGAGTGGCCGCATTGTCGTGGACGGCCAAGACATCGCGCATGTCACGCAAGACAGCCTGCGCGCGAACATCGGCATGGTCACGCAAGACACGTCGCTGCTGCATCGCTCGGTGCGCGACAACATCATCTATGGCCGCCCTGGTGCGAGCGAAGAAGAGTTGCTGGCTGCCGCACACCGCGCGCAGGCCGATACCTTCATCGACACACTGACCGACCCCAAGGGCCGCAAGGGCTATGACGCGCAAGTGGGCGAGCGCGGCGTGAAGCTCTCAGGCGGCCAGCGCCAGCGCGTGGCCATTGCACGCGTGATGCTCAAGGACGCGCCCATCCTGCTGCTCGATGAAGCGACGAGCGCGCTCGACTCCGAAGTCGAAGCCGCGATCCAGGCGAGCCTGCAGGAGCTGATGAAAGGCAAGACGGTGATCGCGATTGCCCACCGCCTGTCCACCATCGCCGCACTCGACCGCCTCATCGTGCTCGACCAGGGGCAGATCGTCGAAGAAGGCGATCACCGCTCGCTGATTGAGCGCGGCGGCCTCTATGCAAGGCTGTGGGCGCACCAGAGCGGCGGGTATCTGGGGGAAGAGGAAGTGGTGGTGGAGACGGCGCAGACTTGAAGGTGGGTAGCGGGCAGGCTCAACTTGCGCGTTTCCGCGCCCTTTTGGCTGAGTCGCGGGATAGCTCACGAATCGGCTCTCGCGGTAACAGGGCCAGGTTCACGTCGCCAAGCGCCGCAAAACGGCTACGAATGCGTTTGAGCATGGCATCGCTATCCGGCAAATTCTGCTGACCTGCGTGGGTTGTGGAGATCTTTCGCTGCATTGATATCAACGATATCAGCCAATGATCGTCCTCAGCCCCACACCGCCTTCGTCCGCTTCAGCCACTCCATCCGCTCTGCCAGCCCGATCAATCCGCCGTTGATCGCACGAGTCACTTTCCGCACGCTGTCTTCATCGGCCAGCGCATTGCAGCCCTTGGCAGCCCACTCTGACGCCGCAATCGCAAGCGCCCAGTCGGCGCTGATCACAGCATCTGGGGCGGCTACGAAATCGGGCGCCTCGGGATTGTCTTTTCGCAGCTCGGCAGTGGCCGCCTGGTAGCTGGCCTTGCCCGTCAATTGCAGCAGCCCGCGGCCACGATATTTGTAGCCATCACCCGCCGCCGTGTTGCCCAGCTCAGCACGTGCATAGACCGTGTTGGCAAGCTTTTGCGGGTTGTGCGCATAGGCCGCCGGATCGAGCGGCCCCTTCGGCTGGAAGCGCGTGGGCCACACCACGGGCAGGCGCTGCGCGCTGTAGTTGAGGTTTTCGAACTGAATGGTGAGCCCGGCAGATTCATGCAGCATCTGCGCCATGAAATGCGCGGTGCGCAGCGCATTCGCCGAGATGCCGTAGTGGTCCAGCCACTGCTGGCCGTTCAGGAACGCGGCGCGATAGCTGGACCGTGCGCTTGGCGCGAGCAACGCGATGTTCGCGGGTGTGACCTTGATCATTTGGCGCACTTTCCGGCGAGTGCGCGTGCCGCGAGCCCTGGCAACGCGAGCAGCCCGCCCACCGTCTGCTCGCCTTTGGGCGCGTGCAGGCAATCGTCAACCGCTGCGTCTTCCACACCGCCTTCGAGCGGCGCTTTCTTGTCGCGACGCAACTGGTCATTGGCCATGTCGCTCAGGCTGCGCTGCGGCTTCACACGGAAGGGGCCGGGGTGCAGCGGCAGCGGCGCTGCGAGCGATGGCGCTGGCGGCAATGCGGGCGGGCGCGCTGCACCTGCAGGTGCGGGCGCAGGGCCACCCCAGCCGCCTGCCGATGGTGCGGGCACGACGATGGTGGTTGCACGCCCCGCACCCGGCGAATTCGCGGGAACAGGCACGTCGACCACGGGGCCTTGCAGGCGCTGCGTGGGCGCTGCTGCTGGCGCAGAAGGTGGCGAAGGTGCCGCCGCTGGTGCGGCCGGCGGTGCGGGTGCCGGCGCTACAGGTACTGGCGCAGGTGCTGGTGCGGCCACCGGTGCGGGAGCCGGTGCTTGCACGGGCGCGGGCGCAGGAACGGGCGCGGGTGCTGGGACTGGAGCGGGTGCTGGAACTGGAGCAGGCGCCGGTACTGGAGCAGGCGCCGGTACTGGAGCAGGCGCCGGTACTGGAGCAGGCGCCGGAACAGGAGCCGGAGCAGGTACAGGCGCTGGCGCCGGCGGTACAGGCGCCGGCGGAACCGGCACGGGCGCAGGCACCGGCGGCACCTCTTGCGGCGGCACAGGCGTGGGCGCAGCGGGAACAGGCACCGATGCCGGCGCAGTCTCCGGCTCGGGCTGGTCAATGGAGGGCGAGCTGTCAGTCGCACGCGGCCCCGCCACACGCGTTTTTCGCTGCAACGTATCGGGCAGCGTGGTCGTCGTCTTCAGCGGAACACTGGACTCCACATTCTTCGAAAAAATCGTCAGGCTTTCACTCGGGCTCACCACTGCGGGCGGGCGCAGCGTGATCGCGCGGCTGCTACTCGTGCTGGCCGGGTTGATCGGCTGGACGTATTGGTAAACGACGTAGCGAATGGTCTGCTGGACCGGCGAATACTGCAGCAGCAGCCACAGCAGCGCGACGTGGATCGCCCCCGCCGTCGCCATGCCGGTGGGTGACAGGCGTTGCCGCGGAAATGGCGGGGTCGTGGGCCGGTAGAGCATAGGGGCAAGCAGTCGTTGGGATAATCGCACAAATGAGTGCCAAGCCCCGTGTCGTTGTCGGTTTGAGCGGAGGCGTGGACTCCGCGGTCACAGCGCACCTGCTCAAGGCGCAGGGCTACGACGTCGTCGGCATCTTCATGAAGAACTGGGAAGACGATGACGACAGTGAATACTGCTCGTCGAATAAAGACTTCGTCGATGCCGCCGCCGTCGCGGACGTGATCGGCATCGAGATCGAGCACGTCAACTTCGCTGCCGACTACAAAGACCGCGTCTTCGCCGAATTCCTGCGCGAATACCAGGCGGGCCGCACGCCCAACCCCGACGTGCTGTGCAACGCAGAGATCAAGTTCAAGGCCTTCCTCGATCACGCGATGCGCCTGGGTGCCGAGAAGATCGCGACCGGTCACTACGCTCGCGTGCGTGAACGCGGCGGCGCTTTCGAATTGCTCAAGGGCCTGGACGAAACCAAGGACCAGAGCTACTTCCTGCACCGCCTGAACCAGGCGCAACTGTCGAAGACGCTGTTCCCCGTTGGCGAGCTTCGCAAGAGCGAGGTGCGCCGCATCGCCGAAGAAATCGGCCTGCCGAACGCGAAGAAGAAAGACTCGACGGGTATCTGCTTCATCGGCGAGCGGCCGTTTCGCGAATTTCTCAACCGCTACATCAGCAAGGAACCGGGGCCGATCAAGGATGAGCGAGGCCGCGTGATCGGCAAGCACGAGGGCCTGTCGTTCTACACGCTCGGGCAGCGGCAAGGCCTAGGCATCGGCGGCGTCAAAGCCAAGGGCGCGCAGCGCGGCGGCGGCGATCATGCGCCATGGTTTGTCGCGCGCAAAGACATCGAGCACAACACGCTATGGGTCGTGCAGGGGCATGAGCATCCGTGGCTGCAGTCGCACGCGCTCGATGCGGATGATGCGAGCTGGGTGTCAGGCCACGCGCCCGTGGAAGGCACGTATGGATCGAAGGCGCGCTACCGGCAAGTCGATTCGCCGTGTCACCTCGCCGGCGGCGCGAACGGCGCGTTTCACCTTGACTTTGAGCACCCGCAATGGGCCGTGACGCCCGGGCAATCAGCCGTGCTCTATGACGGCGAGGTGTGCCTGGGCGGCGGCGTGATTTCGTCGCGGGACTGAATCGCCCACCGCGCGCTGGTCACGCCACGCTGCACTTCTTCAGCGTGTCCCAGGTGCGGGTGGTGACGTCCTTGCCGAAGTTCTTCTCGATCAACGTCATGAACACGGGGCCTTTGTCGCTCGCGACATAGGCAGTCAGCAACTCCCGACCCTGTAGCGCGAGTAGCTGCGCGCCATCGAGCTCGACGGGCAGCTTCGGCTTCGCGGCAGGTGCGACGCGCATGAACGTCACCACGCGCTTGGCCGCATCCGGCAACTTGAACTTCGCAAATGGGTCGCTCTCCACCAGCGTGGCCAATTCAGCCTGCGCACGAACGATGGTGTGGAACGCCTTGCCGAATGACTTGTGCATGGCCGCTTCGCACTTCTTCTCGAGCGCGGCCTCGGTGGTCGCGCGCGCGTCAAACACGGCGTTGCCGCTTGAAAGCAGCGTCTTGACCTGCGTGAACCCAGCGTCCTCCAGGCACGCCTTCAGTTCAGGCATCTTGAGGTTCAACGGGCTCACGCCACGCAGGAACGCTACATAGCGGGGCATGGCGAAAGGCTACTGCTTCTCCAGGTTGGACGTAAACCCGATGGCACGCTTGACCGGACGAGGCTCTGACGTCAGGGCGCGGATCGCATCGATGACACTCGCCAGCGAATTGTCATGGTGAGTCACGCGTCGCTCCAGTTCGTCCAGCTTCTGTGCGAGGACTTTGTGACTGGATAGCACTTCACGAAGTTGCACCCGCATAGGAGACTTTCGCGAGCCGCCCCAACTTGAAGTCGCAAATGGCGACTTCAAGTTGCGAAATTCCTCATCAGACGCCCTGAACATGAAGTCGGACGGGAAGCGACCTGCGTTGCGCCGAACCTGCTCATTCAGGCGTTTCGTCTCAACTTCGTAGAGCGCTGCAAGGTCTGAATCCAGCATCACTCGATGTCCACGAATGACAAGGATGCGCCCAGCCAGCGATTGCGGCGTCAAGGCCGCTTTCGATGCACTCATCACCGCTCACAGGTCAGAACGGAATATCGTCATCCATATCGTCGAAGCCGCTCGACGGTTTGCCTGCTGGCTTGGATGCGGGCGTCGCACGTGATGCCGGCGCTGGTGCGCGGCGCTGCTGCTGGCCGCCATCGTCGTCGTAACCGCCACCGCCGCCGCCACCCGAATCGGGCGAGCCCATGCCCTGGCGGCTGCCGAGCATCTTCATTTCGTCAGCGCGGATTTCGGTGGTGAATTTTTCGATGCCGTCCTTGTCGGTCCACTTGCGGGTGCGCAAGCTGCCTTCCACATAAACCTGCGAGCCCTTCTTGAGGTATTCGCCCACGATCTCGGCCAGGCGGCCGTTGAACACGACGCGGTGCCACTCGGTGGCTTCCTTCTTCTCGCCGGTGTTCTTGTCCTTCCAGGTGTCAGTGGTGGCGATGGTGACGTTGGCCACGCGGTCGCCGCTGGGGAAGGTGCGCATTTCAGGGTCGCGGCCCAGGTTGCCGACGATGATGACTTTGTTGACGGATGCCATTTTTCGGGTTCCTCTTGGATTCTTCGATGATTATGTCGCCTGCGGCTCGTCGGCCAATGCGGCGTCTGGTGACACACGGCTGGGGGCCGGCGTGCGCATCGGCCAGGCCACGACCAGCCACAACAGCATCATGGCGCCGCACACGGCAAACAGGCCTTGCGGTCCAACGCTCTTGGACAGCCAGCCGCCGACGGCGCCGCCGGCAAATAGTCCCAAGGATTGGAGTGTGTTGTACACACCCAGCGCTGCGCCGCGCGTCTGCGGCGGTGCCATGCGCGAGGCCATGCTGGGCTGGCTTGCTTCGAGCACGTTGAAGCCGCAGAAAAACACGAAGAGCGCCAGCGTCAGGCCGACGAGCGACGGCGCCCCGGCCATGAACACCAGCGCGACCTGCACGAGTGCTACAAGCGCAACCGATGCGAGAAACAGCTCGCGCAGCCGCCCCTTGCGCTCCAGCGGAAACAGCGTCACGCCCATCACCACGAACGACGCGAGCACCGTGGGCAGATAGACGTGCCAGTGATCGGCCTTCGCAAGCCCCGCACTGACCAGCAACGCCGGAATGGCAACCCACGTCGCAAGCTGTACGGCGTACAGCACGAACACGCCCACGTTCAGCCGCAGCAGCCCGGCGTGCTTGAACACATCCGTGAATTTGCCGCGCGGCAGGTTCTTGTGCACGAGCGGCTCGGGCGGCGTCCACCACGCGACGATGGCGATGCACGTCAGCGCCAGCATGCCCGTGATCGCGAAGAGCCCGCCGAGCCCCACATGCGCGCCGAGCAACGGCCCCGCGACGATCGACAAGGCAAACGTCAGGCCGATGCTGGCACCAATGAGCGCCATGGCTTTGGTGCGCACGATGTCGCGCGTCTGGTCAGCCAGCAGCGCCGTGACGGCGGCAGAGACAGCGCCGCCGCCCTGGATCGCGCGGCCCACGGTCAGCCAGACCAGCGTGGGGGCGGCAGCTGCCACAAAGCTGCCCACGGCGAACAGGAACAGGCCAAAAATGATCACGCGCTTGCGGCCAAATTTGTCGGACGCGAGGCCGAACGGGATTTGCAGCAACGCCTGCGTGAGCCCATAGATGCCCATGGCCAGCCCGACCATGGCAGGGTCGCTGCCGCCGGGGTAATGCGCTGCCTCCAAGGCGAACACGGGCAGCACCAGGAACAGCCCCAGCATGCGCGCGGCATACACGGTCGCGAGCGAGCCGCCAGCGCGGCGCTCGAGCGGCGTCATGCTGATGCTGGTGGCGCCGGCGGCGGGGCGGGTGGCAGTGCTGGAGGCGGGGCTGGATATGGTCACGAGAGGGGAGATTGTCCGTCATGCCGGACGCAATTCCCCCACCCTGGACTTGACGCGGATCAACACGCTGTCGCCAAACTCGTGCGTCAGGTAACCCACGCGCTCGAGTTCCTGGGCAGCACTTTGCAACACCGCATCCGCCGCGAATGCACGCAGCAATTCATAGTGGCTCGTGCCTGGCTCGTGCGTGCCGCTGATGATGGCGTCGACCACACGCAGTTGCGTTGCCGGGCCGATGCGCTGGTCTGCGAGGCCTGGGCCTGCGCGCAGCCCGCCGTCTTGCGTAGCGTGTTGCCCGGCGTGTTGTGCAGCATGCTCCAGCGCGCGCACCACCGTTGTTCCGAGCGCAACGACACGCCCGCCGCACGCACGCGCCGCCTCGATGGCTTCGAGGGTCGCGCGCGGAATGAAATACGGCTCGTCAAGCGGCAGGCGCGCATCAAGCTGCTCGTCGCCCGTTGATGAGATGCCCGCCGCGTGCGTCAACGTTGCGAACGCAACGCCGCGCTCTTTCAACGACGCAAGCATCGCCCAGTCGAGCACGAAGCCCGCCGAGGGCGGCTCGAAAGCGACGGGTTGTGCCGCCACGCGCGTCCACACATCCCACAGCGCCAGCGGTTGCTGAACATGCGCGTACTGGATAGGCCGCCCGTGGCGGGCCAGCCCCGCCCAGATCGTGTCGGCATCGCCTTCGAAGCGCATCGCGATGAGCCGCGCGTGACCCTGCAGCGAGAGGACCGTCGCTCGCAAGGGGCCGAGCTGCAGTTGATCGCCGGGTAGCAACTCAGGTGGCGCGGCTCGATCTTCGGTGCGCGTGCGCCAGTCGCCTTCGCCAAAAACAACTGCGGTGAACTCGCGCACATCGCCAACGTCCAGCGAGCGCCTTCCAGCGAGGCGTACTTCGATGGTGGCGCCTGCGCGCAGGTGCGTGCCGGCGAGGCTTGCTGGCAGCGTTGCAGCATCGTTGGCGACGAGCACATCGCCGGCTTGCAGGAAGTCTGCGAGCCGTGCCCGCGGTGCGTGTTGCATGCGGCCGTGTTCGTCAATCACAAGCAGGCGCGCCTGCACAGGTCGTTGTGTCGGCTGCTGTGCGGCCTTCATGCGATGACCTCGCTGTTCGCTTCGGCCCATACAACGCGCGCAAGCAACTCTTCAGCCGCTGCTGCCGGCCGCTTGAGCGAGGCGCGGTCCGCGTCGGGCAGCGCCTGCGCGTGCATCGGCGTGTCCATGTCGCCAGGGTCCAGCGCGAGAAAGCGGACGCCGTGCTCGCGCATTTCCTCGTCCCAGATCCTGCTCATGTGCGCGAGCGCCGCCTTGCTCGCGCCATACACACCCCATGTTGCGTAAGCGTTGACGCCCGCGTCGCTGCTGATGTTCAACACCGTGGCGGCACGGCCTTGTCGCGCGGACGACGCGAGTGCGCCCAGCAGTGCCTTGGTCAGGCGGAATGGGCCGAGCACATTGGTCTGCAACGCAGCTTCGAAGTCTTCGCACTCCGTGTCGGCCAGCGGTACCAGTCGCTCTGGGCCAAGTGTGGATGCGTTGTTTACCAGCACGTCAAGCCCGCCGAGTGCAGCCGTCACTTGCAATGCGAGGCCGTGGATGCGCGCCTTGTCGGCTACGTCACCAACAATGCCGTGCGTGCCGGGCAGGCGAGCCGCGAGTGCGCGCACGCGGCTGGCGTCGCGGGCAATGAACACCACGCTCGCGCCGCCGCGATGCAGCCGCTCGACGAGCGCGAGGCCCAGGCCTGAAGTTCCGCCAGTCACCGCAACGCGCAGGCCGTTGAAAGAGAAGTCGTCTTGCTTGCTCATGATGCGTGTCCTTGTTGTTTGGATGTGCATTCACGATAGGCACGCACGCGCATCGCATCCAGCCGGATGTCCAGCGCATTGGCAGATGGACCTTGAAGCGGACAGCAAACGCTTTCTGGCGCGAGAATGCGCGGCATGACCGACCCAGCCGATCCGACAGCCGCAGCAGCCGCGACCACTGCTTCGCACCTGGCACGCAACCTCGTCAGCCTGCGACGCACGCGCTCGCTCACGCAAGACGGGCTGGCCAAATCCGCGGGCGTGCCGCGCTCGACCATCGCCAACCTGGAGTCGGGCGAGGGCAACCCGTCACTCTCGGTGCTCGTGAAAGTGGCGGCAGCGCTGGGTGCGCCGATCGACGAGCTGCTTGCGTCGCCGCGCGCGCTCGTGCGGCACTGGTCTGCGAATGAGGTCGCCCATCAGACCAAGGGACGCGGCGTGACGATCACGCAGCTCGTACCCGAGCCGGTGCCCGATTCGATGATGGAGTTGATGGACTTCGCGCCCGGCGCCGTGATGGGCGGCACGCCGCACTTGCCGGGCACGCGCGAATTCTTCACCTGCCTGCAGGGCCGCGTGCGGCTGCTGGTGGCCGGTGAGGTTTACGCACTGGAGACGGGCGACGTCTTCGCGTTCCCGGGGAACCTGCCGCATTCGTACCAGAACGCGGACGGCGTGGCACCGGCGCGCGGCGTGTCGGTCGTGGTCCTGGCGAAGGCGGGGACCTAGGCTCGCTTCAAGCAGTCGTTGAACCAGCCGTGCAGGCTTGCGTCGAAGGCTTGCGACATGCTCACGGCTTCAGCCCGCGCCGACTCGCGCGTGGATTCGTCGCCCAGCCCATGCGAGGCGCGCGCGACTTCCAGCAGAAAGGCGCGATCGACGTCTTCACTGCCGTTCGCCTCGATCGTGGCGATGCCGTTGCGTGCCGCCTGAAGCGCAATGCTCCACTCGCCGGTGCGGTTGCCGCACAGCGCGATGAGATAGTCGGCACGCTCGTGATTCATCCATGTTCCCGCCTCGCCCCACACCCCGCGTGAGATTTGCGCGCCTTCGACAAGGGCCGACTTGACGGCGGCATCGTCAACCGGGAGCACCTTGCGCTCGACCAGCGCAGAGACCGAGTTGTTGAGCGACGACGCAATCGCCATGCCGAGCTTGCGGCCGCCTGGGCCTGCCGGCAGTGAGCGTGCGCAGTCCAGCAGCGCCATGGCGAAGTCATGCGGATCGGCGCTTTCAGCGGTGTATTGCAAGACGCGCAGCGCAACGGCGGCGCGTGCGTCTTCAGCCGGAGCGCCCGACTCTTGCGCAATGCGCGCCTGCAACGCCCAGGCCTGCACAGCCTGCCCCGCGAGCAGCGCGGCGGCTGCATGCTGCAGACGCAGCACGACGGGGCCAGTGGGGGGCAGCAAGCGTTGCAGCTGGAGCGCTTCGCTCCACGCGCCCAGCTTCTCGCCGATGACATGATTCACGAGCCATGAGAACTGGGGCAGGTCCTTGTCGGCCATTGCGCTGGCGCACATGGCGCGCAGGGCGTGGGCGGCTGCGGCGGGGTCGTCGTCGTGGATGCGGACGATCTCTTCGATGGGCATGTCTGGAGCTGTCATGACGGCAATGCTAAGGCGTGGCGCATGGATTGTTCAACTGCAAACCGTGATTTGGGCCCAGACTTTTTCGCTCGTCTATCGTCTCGTATGTGAGCCGTAATGCTGGAAGAGCTGGCGTTGTAGCTCGTTTGTGAGACGCTATGCCGCCAAGGGTCGCGACGTCTGCCGACGCGCAGGGGTGTCTGTTTGGCGCTGTCAGGAAACGCGTACGGCAGCTGCCACACAGGCTTCTTCGTCTCATCGGTCGCCAGTCGGGTCGTGCCCAGGTGGTCCGTGTGCACCGCGAAGAACTTGCCGTTGCCATAGAACCCGATCGGCATCGACTGGCCTGAATCGGTCGGCAGCCAGATGTACTCCGTGCGCCCCTTGCCCAACGCGCTGCCGTTGTCGTATTCACCCAGCAGGTTGCCGCCTTCGTCGTAGATATAGGCAGTGCCCACGCTCGTCACGGTTGACGTGGTGTTGAACAGCCACTTGAAATTCTGCTTGAGCCAATCCAGAAAGCCTGGGCTAAGCGTCTGCGCATCAGGCAGAGTTTGCTCGGCTTCCGGAGTGCTCTTGGCCACGCGCTGGCGCCACCGACCCCGGAACCTCTGGCAGCGTCAGCGGCTAAGCAGAGTTGCAGACGGCATCTTCTTTGATGAAGAGAATGATGCTGGCTTGGCAGGTTTGAACATAGCGCTGTACCAGTAGCCTTGCGAGTCATTGAGCCAATCAAATTTCTTCTTCTCGGCGAACACGCGCAACGGTGTAAGCGGTATCTCATAGCGCCATAGGAGCGCAAGCAACTCGCGCATAGCCTCTTTGTTAAGAGCAGCAACCTCGATGTCAAGCAACAGGTCTTTGCCGACGCCTTGAACACTACGTATCGCGGCGATTTCCTTGAATCCCTGGAACAGGCGGCGCTCGTCACCTCGCGAGTAAAAGCTGCTCAACGCAATTTGCAAGATCATGTATCTCTCCTACCGACGTCGACCGCCAGGGTATACGTTGTCGTAACGACCACCTGGATACTGCACATCCCAATGGGGACCGCCATGAGCATCGCCCGTAGAGCCTGTGTCGGGGCCTGTGGGACACCACACTCCACCATCCGCCCCCTGCCAGCCATAGCCTCGCCCATTCGGATTTCTAACCCAGTTTTCGCCGCCCTTCGGATCTTTGAGGCCTTCAGCTTCACCTGGCTTACCAGGAGCTTTCGCTCCTTCTGGTTCTTTTGCGTCCTTAGGTGGCTTCGCGAACATCCATTGACTTAGGGCATTCGATATGTCTGCCGCCTTCTGGCCACCAGGGGTGGTCATCCACGCTGCCCATGCAGTTGCCCCTCCGGCAGCAACGCCCCAAAGCAGTGGAACAAAGATTACCTTCCCCGAGGGGTCGACATAGCTAAGCGGATTCCCGCCCACATACCCAAACCGATTCTCACCCCCATCCAACCCAATCGGATCCGGCTGCGTATACCGCCCATTCCCCGGCGCATACGTCCTGAAGTAGTTGTAATTCAGATTCGACTCGGCGTCGAAATACTGCCCCGGAAACCGCAGATTGAATTCCACCGCCGCCGTCGCCTTCAGCAGCACCGGCTGGTTCGTCAGCGCCTGCACGGGCTTGAGCGTCGCTTGCAAAACCCCCGTCGGCTTGTTGTTACCAAACGCTGAGTACGGCAGTTGCCACACCGGCTTCTTCGCCTCATCGGTCACCAACCGGGGCGTGCCCAGGTGGTCCGTGTGCACCGCGAAGAACTTCCCGTTGCGATAAAACCCGATGGGCATCGACTGGCCTGAATCGGTGGGCAGCCAGATGTACTCCGTGCGTCCGTTGCGTTTAGTTCGGTTGATAAGGCTTGGCGCCGCTGCTGTCCGGCCATCCAAACACTTTTACGTGTGGCAGGCAACGGTGCCCTTCCTCTTGCTCCTTGGACGACAACTCTTCTCCACCCCATTCCGCAGCGAAGAGGTGAGCGTGGGGAAACTCTCCCCGGTCAGCTGCCTCAGCAAGGCTATCTAGCAACTTCGACAATCGCCTGAGGCCGGACGGGTCTCCATGGATAAACAACTCATCGCTGTCTTTTCCGAGCTCGAACGTCAACAAGTCCATGATGGCAACTCCATTCGTTTGCTGGCATCGTTACCAAGTTACTTTGCCCGGGAAGTCGCCCCACTTAACGCTTGGGCATGACCGATAGGCAATTCGGTCGAATCACTTTGCCGCAATAAAACCAAACGCTGCGGGCTCCACGTGCTTAAAGCCGAGGACGCCAAGCTCCGCCGTTGTTGTCGAAGCGAACGAAGCGCCAAACACCAGCAGTGTTTTGTAGCCCTCCGCTTGAGCGTCCCCGTTGTAATGGTCGTCAAGAGAGAAACTAATTCGCACAGCGGCATCTCCCAGTTGCTCGCCCTGCTTCAGAGGAAACCACGTAATCGACAACAATTTTCGCTCGGCTGACAGCACGTGCTTGAGCGGTGCATTGACCGTCGTGTCTGCTACCCAAACCGGCATGCAACGGGCCAACCCCTCGAAAAGCGCAGTGCTGTCCATGCTCATAATCAGTGCGACGGTTGAAACCATTTTTTGATGCCTTTCACTTAGAGCACTGCGCCGGGTTTGTGCGGCCACGTGGCCATGGTGAGAACCCGTTTTCGGGAACTTCCCTGCCGCCCGGCCCCCAGTTATGAGGGTGAGGCTGACCTTGCCCGTGATCATGATCCCAATCGATATCAACCGCAGGTCTCCCATCAGGACCATATAGCCGCTCTTGCCCACTCCCCGGATTTGTATGCCAGTCCCCCGGTTTTCCGGTATTGGGTGTCTTATCTTGAAACATCGGTCCAGTGACATACCAACCGATCGCCGCGCCGACACCAGTACCAACAACAAGTCCTACACCGGTTCCGATCGGTCCGAACAAGCTGCCAGCTGCGGCACCAACTCTGGCTCCGTACGACGCCCCAGCCAACGGGCTCAGGCCAAGTGGGTCTGAGGAGACAAGAGGACTGCCTCCAGCATAGATGTATCGATTCCACCCCCCATCCAACCCAATCGGATCCGGCTGCGTATACCGCCCACTCCCCGGCGCATACGTCCTGAAGTAGTTGTAATTCAGATTCGACTCCGCGTCGAAATACTGCCCCGGAAACCGCAGATTGAATTCCACCGCCGCCGTCGCCTTCAGCAACACCGGCTGGTTCGTCAGCGCTTGCACGGGCTTGAGCGTCGCCTGCAACACCCCCGTCGGCTTGTTGTTGCCAAACGCTGAGTACGGCAGTTGCCACACCGGCTTCTTCGCCTCATCGGTCACCAACCGGGGCGTGCCCAGGTGGTCCGTGTGCACCGCGAAGAACTTCCCGTTGCGATAAAACCCGATGGGCATCGACTGGCCTGAATCGGTGGGCAGCCAGATGTACTCCGTGCGCCCCTTGCCCAACGCGCTGCCGTTGTCGTATTCACCCAGCAGGTTGCCGCCTTCGTCGTAGATGTAGGCAGTGCCCACACTCGTCACGGTTGACGTGGTGTTGAACAGCCACTTGAAATTCTGCTTGAGCCAATCCAGAAAGCCAGGGCTAAGCGTCTGCGCATCAGGCAGCGTTTGCTCGGCTTCCGGCACGCTCTTGAACACGCGCTGGCCCAACGCGTTGTGCAGATAGCGCACGTGGGCAGCCTCGCCGTTGTTCACTACATCCACCTTGGCCAAGCGACCCGTCGCGTCGTAGTCGAACGTGCGCAGGCCGTCCGTTGTCATCGCGCCGTTGGCGTCGAGCGCGTAGTTGACCGTGGTGGTCACGACGCTTCTTGTCCTGCCCCTGTTGGTCGTCGTCACAGTCTGCGTGAAACCGAGCAGCTTGTTGCTGTTCGCGTCGATGGCCAGGCTCTGCCCTGTCGCCTTGGCCAGGTCAACGTCGTCGAAGTCGCCGTTCAGGTCAGAACTGTGCAGTTGAACTCCGACTCTGACTTGCTTCTGGATACAGCACCTCAGTCGATCGCCTTTGGCAAGTGGACGAGTGTGATTCCCTATACCTTCCCCCACTGCCATTCGACTGTCGCGGCGATCGCTCCTAGTTGTGCCCCCCAGGACGGAATCAAGAATACACATCGCGACCTTCCGCTCAACACTTGGTCGATGGAGACTTGTATTTCGCGGGGCTGCGCAAGTTGCTCACCTTCAGCGGTTGCCGACATCCAGGTGACGTACGTGTGCACGTCTTGTGGATTGATCGTATGAGTTGAATCGGAGACGACTAACTGGAACACAACGTTCTGCATGCCAAAGTCAGTACATCGAAACTTCGTTACACCACCTAGGAGAAGCGTCACGCACCGGCCGTCAACAGTCCGAAACACGCATTGCAAATTCCCAGCTTCTGCATCTTGACTCAGCGCACATAGCTCAGCGTCATGCAAGCTACATATCGACTCTTCGCTCATGGTGCTGTTCATGGTCTTGGACACCCGTTAATAACTCTGTCGCGCGGCCATGGCGAAAGCGGTACGCCAGGCCCTCGCCGCCCATTGTCCCAATTGTGGCCGTGGGGCTTCCCCGCGCCGTGGTCCGGATGCCAGTCGATATCGACTTCCGGGTTACCGTTTGGCCCATAAAGGCGCTCCTGACCATTCCCCGGTTTCCCATCTGCCGGATTCGTGTGCCACTCCCCTGGATTCCCAGTGCTAGGCGTCTTCTCTTGAAGCATTGGCCCAGTGACATACCAACCAATAGCGGCGCCAACTCCAGCCCCGACAACAAGACCTACGCCAGTTCCGATCGGTCCGAACAAGCTGCCCGCTGCGGCCCCGACTCTCCCTCCGTACGACGCCCCGGCCAACGGGCTTTCCCCTCGAGGGTCCGTTGACACAAGCGGACTGCCCCCACCATACAAATATCGATTCCACCCCCCGTCCAACCCAATCGGATCCGGCTGGGTATACCGCCCACTCCCCGGCGCATACGTCCTGAAGTAGTTGTAATTCAAATTCGACTCCGCGTCGAAGTACTGCCCCGGAAACCGCAAATTGAATTCCACCGCCGCTGTCGACTTCAGCAACACGGGCTGGTTCGTCAGCGCCTGCGTCGGCTTCAGCGTCGCTTGCAAAACTCCCGTGGGCTTGTTGTTGCCGAACGCTGAATACGGCAGCTGCCACACCGGCTTTTTCGCCTCATCGGTCACCAGCCGGGGCGTGCCCAAGTGGTCCGTGTGCACCGCGAAGAACTTCCCGTTGCGATAGAACCCGATGGGCATCGACTGGCCTGAATCGGTCGGCAGCCAGATGTACTCCGTGCGCCCCTTGCCCAACGCGCTGCCGTTGTCGTATTCACCCAGCAGGTTGCCGCCTTCGTCGTAGATGTAGGCAGTGCCCACGCTCGTCACGGTTGACGTGGTGTTGAACAGCCACTTGAAATTCTGCTTGAGCCAATCCAGAAAGCCTGGGCTAAGCGTCTGCGCATCAGGCAGAGTTTGCTCGGCTTCCGGCACGCTCTTGAACACGCGCTGGCCCAATGCGTTGTGCAGATAGCGCACTTGTGCAGACTCGCCGTTGTTCACTACGTCCACCTTGGCCAAGCGACCCGTTGCGTCGTAGTCAAACGTGCGCAGGCCGTCCGTTGTCATCGCGCCGTTGGCGTCGAGCGCGTAGTTGACCGTGCTGGTCACGACGCTTCGTGTCCTGCCCCTGTTGGTCGTCGTCACAGTCTGCGTGAATCCGAGCAGCTTGTTGCTGTTCGCGTCGATGGTCAGGTTCTGCCCTGTCGCCTTGGCCAGGTCAACGTCGTCGAAGTCGCCGTTCAGGTCGGTGTCGCTCGTCGTCTTCTCGACCGAGCTCAGGCGATTGCTGTTGGCGTCGTAGCTATAGGTGGCCGTGGAGCCAGGTCGAGAAAAGCTGGTGAGCCGGTTGCGGCTGTCGTAGCCCGCAGACCAGCCCAGCGTCGTTTGGTAAAGCTCGGTCTGTGTCGTTCCGTCAGATTGCGGCACGGTGCGGCCGGCCCAAAGATTCTGGACGACATCGGTCAGCCGTGAGGCGGGGTCGTAGTTGAAGTACGCCACTTCACTCTGCACGATGCGCCCGTCGGTATCAAACACCCGGTTGGCTGCATCGCCGTTGCTCCACATCCACGACTGGGGCTGGCCCAGCGCCGTGTGCGCGAGTGCGCTGACAAAACTCACCACCGGCTTGGGTTTTCGGATGGTGCCGCCCGGCTCTTGCACGTCGATGCTTGTGATGCGCCCAGCCTGCCGCCGATAGAACACCTTCAGGCCGCTTGGATAAGCGACGCTCGCGAGGTCGCCGTTCGCGTAGGTGTAGCTCAACTTGTACTGGCTCGGGCTCGACGGATTGTCGTTCACGGCCTGCGTCTTGGTCAGCACGCGTCCTTCGTTGTCACGCTGGAATATCGTGTTGCCAGAACTGTCCTGGATGGAACGTAGGTAGCCGGTTTGGTCACCGTCCCACACGTAGGCATCCACGTGCTGCGCGTCATGCCTGATTTCGGTAGGCCGCCCGGCCGCGTCTCTGATGATGGTGCGCGTGTTGCCCTTTGCATCGGTGACAGCCGTAATCTGGCCATTGCTGTCCCGTTGGTAGGTGTACGTGCCAGTATCCGGGCTCGCCTCCGCCAGAACATCACCAAATGCATTTCTTGTGTAGCTGGTCTGCACACCTTTTGGATCGGTCACCTGTGTGAGCTGGTCCAGCTGGTTCCACGATTGATTGACAGAGGAGCCATCAGCCAGGGTCACAGCGCGCACGCGCCGCAAGGCATCGAGCGTTTGCGTCGTGGTGTGCTGCAAGGGGTCGGTGGTGTCCTTCGGCTCGCCGTTCGCGTCGTAGCTGAAAGTTGTTGATTGACCTTGCCCGCCCTGAATGGCGGCCACCTGGTTGAGCGCATTGATGACGCGGGCCGTATTCAGGGCAATCGTGCCGTTGATATCGCTGACCTGCTCGCCCACGCGATTGCCCGATGAGTCCAATGTGTAGAGCACTGCCGCGCCGCGATTGTCGGCTGCGTAGTACAGGCGATGGGCAGCGTCGTAGCTGTAGTCGATGCGGTATCCGTTGGGCAATGTGGCGCTGGCGACTTGGCCTGTTGGCGTATAGGTGAATGTCGTTGCTTCGCCATTGTGGACAGTGCTGTAGAGCCTTCCTCGTGCGTCATAGGCAAAGCCTGTCTGCAGCCCGTTCGGATCAGTGCGCGATGTCGGTCGGCCCGCACCGTCGAATGTGTAGGTTGTTTCTTGTCCCAACGGGTTTTTCACGCTCGTGCGATTGCCGGCGCTGTCGTAGCCATACCGCCAGACCACTCCATTCGGCTGCGTCATGGAGTCGGCAAGGTTCTGGCTGTTGTATGTCCACACCCACGTGCGCGTCTGCGCCGTAGCCAGATCGGTCACCGCTTGAGTCAGAAGGTTTCCAACACCGTCATAAGTGAAAGCTGTCGTCCGGCCCCGCTCCGTCACCAGCGCGGGAAGCGCGAATGCGGGATGCCATTGAATGGACACCGTCTGTGCCTGCGGCGTACCAGCTGCCCTGGTCATGGCCGTCACCAGCTTGCGACTGGCATCCCATGTATAGGCGGTCTGCGTTCCAGTGAAGTCGGTTTCGCTGGAAGGAAGATTGCCCTCCCCAAACGTTTGGCTTGCAATGCCCCGCCCATCAAATGGCCCGTTGCTGGCCGCGAGTTGCACTGTTCCGCTGTCGTTCTGGTACTGGTAATTGCGCTGCGTGCCCAGTGGGTCGATCACCTGAGTCGCCTGGCCTGCACCGTCCGAATAGGTGAATGTGTAGCTATCGACATTGCCAATGTGCGCCGTGCTGGCGGCTCTGCCCATTGCGTCGTAGGTGTACGTGGCGAAGCGATTATTCAGTTCGTCATTGATGCCGGTGAGTGCGTCGGGCCAGCGCGCATCTTCATAAAGGTAGTTCCTTGCGGTGTTGTCGGCATAAGTCACGCGGCCGAGCATCGCGCCTGTGTAGGCATAGCGGATGACGCGCCCATCAGGCAAGGTGACTGCCGTGATGTAGCCAAGGGATGTCCGCGAGAACGTGATCGCCCTGCCGAATGCGTTTGTGACACTTGCCAATCCGAAGGCGTTGTATTGCGCTGTCGTGGTCCAGCCATTGCGTTGGGTGATCGAGAGCAACCGCCCGGTGCTGGTCTGGAACAGCATCCGAGTGTCGTCGCCCGCCCGCGTGAACTGCATGGTGTTGCCAATGGCTGTCAATTGATCGGCACTGGTGTCGCTGCGCCAGACGCCAGCCGAATCAAGGGAGAAGATGTACGTGGCACCGTCTCCTAGTTCGACGGACATGCCTGCGCCGGAAGCGACGATGCGGGCGGCGTAGTCATGGCTCCAATTGGGGCCGAAGCCAGCAGGTGGCGCGCCATAGCTGCGATAAAACCGGGTCAATCGAAGCGGGTTTTCCCCCGCATCGCGCCAGTCTTCTTCGTCCTGGGTCTTTTGGCCCGTCGCTGGGCTCACGGGGTTGCCGACCGGGCAAGAATTGTCGATCGGTGCAGCCAGCGCGACCTTCTTGGTTGCGGGCGCTCCACATCCACTGCACTGCCCCGTGAGCGTCAAGGTTCCGCCCTTGGGCGGCATCTTCATCAAGAACGAAAAATTCCCGGTCGCATCCGCTTGGCCGCTCGCTGTGCTGGCACCTGGTGCAGTGACGTTGATGGCGACGCCTGCAGGGACCGACGCGTAGTTGGTGAGTCGGGCGTTGAATCTGACGATCTGTCCGGTGCGCGCTGCGGCCGGGCCGGTGATCGAAATGCTGGTGAGCGGCGTGAGGCAGACGGTTTTGCCTGTGGCGTCTTCGCGACTTCGCAAGGGCCAACTCGGGCCATCATTCGGGCCAGGTTGCGGGTTCTGGCAATACGGCCCGTTCACGGTCCAGTTCATGAACGTCGTTCGGACTTCTCCAGTGACGAGGCCTGTGCGAATGCACTGGCATTGACTCGCGGCGTAGTCACCGTCGATCTGAGTGGCAGCACCGACGCTGCATGAGGACAACGTGTAGTCCTCGTTGCCATTGGAGCCTTGGTGAAAGCCTTCGCCATAGTACGCAGCGCAGGAAGCCGCACCGGAAATCGAGACGGGCCCGTCAAACCGCAACGCTCCCAATACCGAGCTGCCTTGGGGCGTGAACCACCCGCGTTGGGCGGTGCTGCACTCGTAGGTTTGTCCGCCGCTGGTGCAAAGATCCGCCTGGGCTGCGCCACAGCAGAGCAATGCGACAAAAAACGCAAGTACGACCCGAACAGGCCGATGCAAATAGACCATTTTTATACTCTCCCTGGGCCGGGATACTACTTTTGATACGCGACCGGAACAAGTCGATACGCATTTCGTGGCCTGCTTGCATCGCGGCCTGTCAGGCCAGCGTCACTTCACGCGGGAGCCAGGACCTTTTCTACCCACAACGGCTGCACATTCAACAAGTCCCGCTCGACCGCGCATCGCTCCTCGACCACCACGCCATCCAGACGCAAGCGCGCCAAAATCTCGAAGAAGCGCGAGGCAACACCAATCGCCGCGTCGCTGTCTCCAAGCGCACCCTCCGCGCCGCCGAGCACCTTCTTCGCTTCAGCGAGAGTTCGAAACGGCGCACGCGCGCGCGCCTCGACCAGCCGCCGCGCGTCCGACATGCCCAGGCCATCGACCGCTGCATGAATCACTTCGGCAGATGCGGTGTTGATGTTCACGGAAGTGCGCACAGGAAGGACCGTGACATAGGGTCGCAGTGCCGTGATCGTTTGCTGCGTTGCACCTAGCCACGCAAGTTGCTCGATGCGCGTTGGCATCAGCGGCGCTTTGCCCTGCGCCGCCGCGTCGCCTGTTGGCCTCGACGCAGCCAGCAGTAGGTTGTCCACGATGGTTTGCAATTCAGAAGGCGGCAAAGATAGTGATTCAAAGAGCCGCTCGAAGCTGCGCACATCGGCCTGCGAGATGCGCCCATCGGCGATCAGGTTCGTGATGTTCAGCCGTGATTGCAAGTCCGTGATCTGGCCCGACAAGAATGCCTCCAGCATGTCGGCCCCGGCATCAGATACGGTGCCGCCTTGCGCCGCCAGGAACTCCGACAAGCGTGATTCCTGCAACCCCACTGCCCACGGTTCAGCAAGATGGTCCACGCTGCCTGCGCGGGCGTCTTCACGCAAGACCAGGCGCGCCCAGTCGAAAGCACCGGCCAGAATCCAGCCCGCCTGCACCCGCACACGCTCGGCCCGCTCGACTTCGAGCGCGCGCCATTGCTGCCACAGCGCGCTGCTGGCGAACACAGCGACGAGCGCTACGGTAAGCATCGCCATAAGGAGCGCGGCGCCCGATGATGTTTTGCGACGGCCCACGTGTCAGGAGTGAATGTGTCTTTGAGGGGAGCGGCAGTATACGAACCCGCCCCAAAGGGTACTGGCAGGTATCATCTAGGGTTGCTCTTCGGAGCCCCTCGCAGCCCATTTTTCAGCTGGTCGCAGCCCATCCTTGAACACTCCGTCCGACGCCAAATACCTCGAGACCAGCGAGGGCAGCAAGTACCTCGCCGCGGCCCTGGCCCTGGCCCAGCAGCGGATCAGCATTCGCGGCGCGCGCACGCACAACCTCAAGAACATCGACCTCGACATCCCGCGCAACCAGCTCGTGGTGATCACGGGCTTGTCGGGCTCGGGCAAGTCGTCTCTCGCATTCGACACGCTCTATGCCGAAGGCCAGCGGCGGTATGTGGAAAGCCTGTCTGCCTACGCGCGGCAGTTCTTGCAGTTGATGGACAAGCCCGATGTGGATGTGATCGAAGGCCTGTCGCCCGCGATTTCCATCGAGCAAAAGGCCACTTCACACAACCCGCGCTCCACCGTGGGCACTGTCACTGAAATCCACGACTACCTGCGCCTGCTGTTCGCGCGCGCCGGCACGCCCTACTGCCCCAATCACAACATTCCGCTCACGTCGCAAACCGTTTCGCAGATGGTCGATAGCGTGCTGGGCCTGCCGCCCGATGCGCGGCTGATGATCCTGGCGCCCGTGGCGCGCGAGCGCAAAGGCGAATTCGTCGAGCTGTTCGAGCAGATGCAGGCGAGCGGTTATGTGCGTTTTCGCGTCGATGGGCAAGCGTATGAATTCGACGCGTTGCCCAAGCTCAAGAAAACCGAGAAGCACGATATTGATGTCGTGATCGACCGCGTGAAGGTCCGGCCCGAGATCCAGCAGCGGCTGGCCGAGAGTTTCGAAGCGGCGCTGCGCCTGGCCGATGGCCGCGCACTGGCTGTTGAAATGGATACAGGCCAAGAGCACTGGTTCAACGCGAAGTTTGCGTGCCCCATCTGCAATTACTCGATCACGGAACTCGAGCCACGGCTCTTCTCATTCAATTCCCCCGTGGGCGCATGCCCGTCTTGCGACGGCCTGGGCCACATGGAGTTTTTCGATCCGCTGCGAGTGGTGGCGTTTCCGTCGCTGTCGCTCGCAAGCGGCGCGGTGAAGGGCTGGGACCGCCGCAACGGCTACTACTTTTCGCTGATCGAAAGCCTGGCCAAACACTACAAGTTCAACGTCGATTCGCCTTTTGAAGATCTTGACCTGCCGGTGCAAAACGCGATCTTGCATGGCTCGGGCGATGAGGAAATCAAGTTCAGCTATGTGATGGACTCGGGCAACTTCGCAGGCAAGAAACTGTCGAAGAAGCATCCGTTCGAAGGGATCATCCCGAACATGGCGCGGCGCTACCGCGAAACCGATTCTGTCGCCGTGCGCGAAGAGCTTGCCCGCTACCGCAGCATGCAGCCCTGCCCCGATTGCGGCGGCACGCGGCTGCGCAGTGAAGCGCGGCACGTGAAGGTCGGCGAAGGCGAGCAGGCGCGCGCGATTTTCCAGATCAGCCACGCCACGCTGCGCGAGAGCCTGGCGTATTTCAACGGTTTGCATCTGCACGGCGCCAAGGCCGAAATTGCCGACAAGGTGATCCGCGAAATCGGCCTGCGGCTGAAGTTCCTCAATGACGTCGGCCTGAATTACCTCAGCCTCGATCGCAGCGCGGAAACACTGTCGGGCGGTGAGGCGCAGCGCATCCGGCTTGCCTCGCAGATCGGCTCAGGGCTCACCGGCGTGATGTACGTGCTTGACGAGCCCAGCATCGGCCTGCACCAGCGCGACAACGACCGCCTCATCAGCACGCTGCGCCACCTGCGCGATATCGGCAACAGCGTGATCGTCGTCGAGCACGACGAAGACATGATCCACGCAGCCGACCACGTGATCGACATGGGGCCGGGTGCGGGCATTCATGGTGGCCGCGTGATGGCGCAGGGCACCTTCGATGAAGTCGCCGCCAATCCGGAGTCGCTCACCGGGCAGTACCTGTCGGGCAAGAAGTCCATCCCTGTGCCGGTGCACCGCACGGCGTGGTTGCCTGTGTCGCAAGACGTGCGCGATGAATACAAGCCTTCCTCGAAATTCCCGCCGAGCGACGCCGCGATTCGCCGGCGCGAGCGCGAAGCGCATCACCTGGCCACGCGCGGCAAGCTGCAAGAGATTCGCGTGCTGGGCGCCAAGGGCAACAACCTGAAGAACGTGAGCGTCTCGTTCCCCGTGGGGCTGCTCACGTGTGTGACGGGTGTGTCCGGCTCGGGCAAGTCAACGCTGGTCAACGACACGCTCTATGCCGCCGTCGCACGCACGCTCTATCGCGCGCATGACGAGCCAGCCGCACACGACGCCGTTGAAGGCATCGAGCACTTCGACAAAGTCATCAATGTCGACCAGTCGCCCATCGGCCGCACGCCGCGCAGCAACCCGGCGACGTACACGGGCCTGTTCACGCCGATCCGCGAGTTGATGGCCGACACGAACCTCGCGAAGGAACGCGGCTACGGCCCGGGCCGCTTCTCGTTCAACGTGGCGGGTGGCCGCTGCGAAGCGTGCCAGGGCGATGGCGTGGTCAAGGTCGAGATGCACTTCCTGCCCGATGTGTATGTGCCCTGCGATGTGTGCAAGGGCCAGCGCTACAACCGCGAAACGCTGGAAGTGCAATGGAAGGGCCGCAACATCGCGCAGATTCTCGACATGACCGTTGAAGATGCGCATGTGTTTCTCGGCGCCGTGCCCACCATCGCGCGCAAGCTGCACACACTGCTGGATGTGGGCCTGTCTTACGTCAAACTCGGGCAGGCGGCGACGACGCTTTCGGGCGGCGAGGCGCAGCGCGTGAAGCTGGCGCTGGAGCTTTCGAAGCGCGACACGGGCCGCACGCTCTACATCCTCGATGAACCAACCACGGGCCTGCACTTTGCCGACATCGCGTTGCTGCTCAAGGTGCTGCACCAGCTGCGTGACGCGGGCAACACCATCGTCGTGATCGAGCACAACCTGGACGTGATCAAGACGGCCGACTGGCTGATCGACATGGGCCCGGAAGGCGGCGCGGGCGGTGGCGAATTGGTGGGCGTGGGCACGCCTGAGGACATCGCTGCAAACGAAGCAAGCCACACCGGGCGCTACCTCAAGCGGCTGCTGTAAACCGGCTGCTGTCAAGGCGCTGCAGCGCGGCCCATAGCGAGCGCGCCTGCATTCCTGTAGGCTGGTGCATGCCCCGAAAAAAGCCTTCCTCTTCGTCCATGAAAAGCGCCGAGAAGGCGCTTGTGCTGCAAGGCGGCGGCGCGCTCGGCGCCTACCAGGCGGGCGTTTACGAGGCGCTGCTGGAATCCGATAACCAGCTTGACTGGGTCGCAGGCGTATCGATCGGCGCCATCAACGCCGCTCTCATCGCAGGCAATCCGCCGGGCCAGCGCGTGGCGCGGCTGCGCGAATTCTGGGAACTGGTGTCGTCCAGCCCCGCGCAGAGTGTGTCCACCCCCTTGGGCGACCGGGCTGCGCTCAACCAATGGAGCGCAATCACGGGCGCGCTCTTTGGCATCCCGGGGTTTTTTCGTCCGCGCATGGACCCGACATTGCTCCTTGGCGGCGCAGCGCCCGTTCTGAGCTTCTACGACATCGCACCGCTCAAAGCCACGCTCGAGCGCCTGGTGGACTTCGACCGCATCAATCACGACGGCATGCGCCTGAGCGTTGGCGCGGTGAATGTGCGCACCGGCAACTCCATCTATTTCGACAACACGACGCACAAGATCGGCGTAGAGCACATCATGGCCAGCGGCGCGCTGCCGCCGGGTTTCCCGCCGGTGCATATCGACGGTGAAGACTATTGGGACGGCGGCATCCTCTCGAACACGCCTTTGCAATACGTGCTCGATATGGCGGCGCGGACCAAGCCGCTGGTCGTGCTGCAGGTCGATCTGTTCAGCGCTCGCGGGCCCATGCCCAAAACGCTGTCTGAAGTGATCGAGCGCCAGAAAGACATCACCTATTCCAGCCGCACGCGGATGAACACCAGCACGCTGGCCGCCAACGTCAACTTGCAGCAGGCACTGGCTGACCTGATCGACAAGCTGCCCGCCAAGCTGCGCAACGACCCGAGCGTGGCTGCGTTGTGCGGCCACATGAAGCACAAGCCCGTCGACATCGTCCACCTGATCTACCGCGACAAGCCCTATGAGCTCGATTCGAAAGACTACGAGTTCTCCCGCGCGATGGTCACGGAACACTGGGAGGCCGGCATGCGTGACATGCGATCCACCGTCGCCCACCCTGAATGGCTGGAGACAGCCACGGCCAATGGCATCACGACGTACGACCTGACCGAGCCTGGGCCGGGGCAGGTGCACCGGCCCAACATCGACAAGGCGCTGGCGAGCTGAGTTGCGCAAAGAATTTGGTGGCGCTGTCGCCATCCTGTCGAAATCCGTCATCACCATCCGTCATTGTCAGGACAGCCGCGATGGTCGCGGCTGCACATCAACCAGGAGCACACATGGCCAACCCCTTCGTTCACATCGAGCTGAGCAGCAACGACCTGCCCGGCGCCAAAACCTTCTATTCCAGCCTCTTCGACTGGAAGCTCGAAGACATGCCGATGGGCCCCGGAATGGTCTACACCACCATCGGTGTCGGCGAGGGTACGGGCGGCGGCATGATGCCGAACGCTGTTCCCGGCACACCGTCGTTCTGGCTGGCCTACGTCAATGTCGACGACATCAAGGCTGCGACCGCCAAGGCCGAGCAGCTGGGCGGCAAGGTGATGCAGGGCGTCACGCCGGTCGCTGACATGGGGTGGTTCAGCGTCATCGTGGACCCGAGCGGCGCAGCGCTGGGCTTGTGGCAAGCCAAAGCCGCCTGATGGGCGCGGCGCAAAGCCGCCTCTCTTTCATGGCGATAGCGCCCGCGCTATGCTGGCGGGATCATGAAACGACTCCTCCAGACTCTCCTGCTGGCCTGCTCGCTGGCCGCCGTCGCGCCCGCCGCGTCACTGGCCGCCGATCTGCCGGCCAAGTTCGAACCCACCCGCGACGCCGCTGCTGATGTAGCCGCCGCTACGGCGATGGCCAGGAAAGAAGGCAAGCGCGTGCTGGTTGACGTAGGCGGCGAGTGGTGCCCCTGGTGCCACATCCTCGACCGCTTCGTCGCAGGCAATGCCGATGTGAAAAAGCTCGTCACCGCCAACTACGTGTGGGTGAAGGTGAACTACTCGAAAGAGAACAAGAACGAGGCTTTCCTGGCGCGCTGGCCCAAGGTGGCGGGCTATCCGCACATCTTCATCCTCGATGGTGACGGCAAGCTCGTGCAGTCGCAGAACACGGCCGAGCTGGAGGCCGAGAAGGACTACGACAAGCCAAAGTTCATCGCCTTCCTGCAGCAGTACGCGCCCAAGCGCTAACGCTGCGCGCCTCAGCCTTTCGCGGCGGCAAGCACGTCGCGTGTTTTCTGCGCCTCGCGCCGCGCGGCATCGGCAAAGTCAGCGCCGCTCGACGCGTAGAGAATCGCCCGCGACGAGTTCACGACGATCGGCGCGTCAGGCCGCCAGCCGGCCTTCACCGTCGCCACCGCGTCGCCGCCCTGTGCGCCCACACCGGGTATCAGCAACGGCAGCGTGGGCGCCAATGCGCGAACCCGTTCGATCTCCGCCGGATACGTCGCGCCGACCACCAGGCCAAGCTGGCCGTTCGTGTTCCACCGCCCGTTGGCCAGTTGCGCAATATGCTCGTACATCAGCGGCGAGCCTTCCACCGATGACAGGCGCTGGCTCTGGAAGTCGTCGCCGCCTGGGTTGGAAGTGCGGCACAGCACGAACGCGCCTTTGCCTTCGTATTTCAGGTAAGGCTCGATCGAATCGAATCCCATGAACGGCGAGAGCGTGACTGCATCTGCACCATAGCGGTCGAACACTTCCCGCGCGTACTGCTGCGCGGTGGAGCCGATGTCGCCGCGCTTCGCATCGAGGATCACGGGCACGTGCGGCGCTGTCTCGCGCATGTGCTTCATCAGGCGCTCGAGCTGGTCTTCAGCGCGGTGCGCCGCAAAATAGGCGATCTGGGGTTTGAACGCGATGACCAGGTCAGCAGTGGCATCGACAATGCGCGCGCAGAAGTCGTAGATCTTCGCCGCGTCGTCCTTCATTTGCGCCGGGAACCTGGAAGGCTCCGGATCGAGTCCCACACACAACATGGAACCATGGCGCCGCTCGGCGCCTTTCAGCATCTCGATAAACGTCATGCTCCGATTGTAATGAGCGGGTTGCGCGCGTTGCCGCAGAATGCGTGGACTCATGCAACGCCTCACCCCCAAACAACTCGCCCTGCTCATCGCGCTCACACTCGTGTGGGGCATCAACTGGCCCGTGATGAAAGTCGGCGTGACCAGTTACCCGCCGCTCACGTTCCGCGCGTTGTCCATCCTGCTCGGCGTGCCGGTACTGGGCCTGGCCCTGGTGGTGATGAAGGTGCCGTTTCGCCTGCCGCGCATCTACTGGCGCGAGTTCGCGATCCTCACCATCACCAACATGATGATCTGGCACGTCTGCATCATCCTGGCGGTGCGCAGCCTCTCCAGCGGGCGCGCCGCGATCCTTGGCTACACGATGCCGATCTTCTCGGCGATTCTGGGCGCGCTGCTCTTCGGCGCAGTGATGACGTGGCGCAACTGGGCGGGCGTGGCAGCTGCTGCGCTGGGCGTGGCCCTGCTGCTGTGGCACGAGTTCACCGGGCTGGCGGGCCATCCGGTGGGCGTGGCGCTCGCGCTCTTTGCCGCGTCGGTGTGGGCCTTGGGCACACAACTGCTGCGCCGCACACGCATTGAACTGCCGACGCTCACGCTCACGTTCTGGATGACCGTGGCCGCGGGCGTGTTCATGCTGGTACTGGGCATCATTTTCGAGCGTGATCAGTGGGTCATGCCGCAAGGCGCGTCGGCAGCAGCCATTGTTTACAACGCGGTTTTGATCTTCGGCTTCGCGCATGCGGCGTGGTTCTATCTCGCGCGCGGCCTGCCGCCGGTCGCCTCCACGCTCAGCGTGATGTTCATCCCGGTGCTCGGCGTTTTCAGCGGCGCGCTGTGGCTGGGCGAAATCCTGCACTGGCAGGACTGGGCTGCCGTGGTGCTGATGGTGGTCGCCATTGCCTCGGTGCTCTGGCCTGCGCGGCGCATCGCATGAAGCGTTTTCCCAAACTTGATAGGTGCGCGCCCTAAGCTCGCGCGCCGATATGCCTAGTCGCAGCACCGCCGTTCCCTAAGGCGGCACGCCCCCCCAGCGGTTTGATCAACACATGCCATCCAGGCATGTGTTTTCAGACCACTTCGGGGGTGTCCATGTTGTATCTATCGACCAGCGAATGTGCTTGGGGCACGCTCGACACGCCGTCTGGCGCCCAGGTCGACGCAGACGTGTTCCTGCTGCCAGACCTGTCCCTCGCCGGCGAAGCCGGTGCCAGCCCCGGTTCATTCGCGACGACGCCGCAGGGCACGTACCAGTACGTGGCGCAGTCGCCCACGCAAGGCATGGGCAACGCGATCGACGCACTCATGTCCGGCAGCAAGTGGAGCGGCACCGACGCGGGCACCGCACGCACGGTGGTCACCTATTCTTTTGTCAACGCGCAGTCGTCGTTCTCTTATGCGGGGCAGAACAACTTCACGTCCAACGTCAGTACGTTCTCCGAAGCCGACAAGGCGCTCACCCGCACGCTGCTCGGCAAGATCGAAGCGGTGTGCAACGTCGAATTCGTCGAAGTGGCCGGCAACGCCTCTGAGTGCGGCGTGCTGCGTTACGGCTACTCGCCACAGCCGAACGTGCAGGGCTGTGCCGGCTTCGCCTACTTTCCCTCGTCGAGTGCCATGGGCGGCGACATCTGGATCGGCGCGAACCAGGCCACCTGCACGTGGGACTTCTACCGCCCCAACCTGATCCTGCACGAGACGCTGCATGCCATTGGCCTGAAGCATCCGTTCGAAGCCGGCGCAGTGCTCAGCACGGCGCAGGACATCGTGCCCAACACCGTCATGAGCTATTCGACCGTGGCCGGCGGAAGCTCGTCCTGGATGTCGGCGTATCCAAGCGAGCCCATGCCCATGGACGTTGCGGCACTGCAGTGCCTCTACGGCGCCGCGCCAACGAACACAGGCGACACGACCTACGATTTGTCGGGCGCCAGCTTCCAGGGCTTTTCCGTGCTGTGGGACGCGGGCGGCAACGACACGCTCGATGCGGGCGCCCTGGCCCATGCGATCTCGCTCGACCTGCGCTGCGGCGTGATGAGCGACCTGGGCAATTCCATCACCGCAATGGCCAAGGCCGCCAGCGGGGCCACCCTCAAGACGACCTACACGGGCACGCTGTCGATTGCCGCCGGCGCGACGATCGAAAACGCCATCGGCACCGCGTTTGCGGACTCAATCGGCGGCAATGAGGCCGATAGCGCCATCAGCGGCGGCGCAGGCAATGACCGCCTGGAAGGCCGCGGCGGCAACGATGTGCTCGACGGCGGCGACGGTATCGACACGGCCATGGTCGAAGCGGCGCGCGACGGCTATTCGATCAGCAAGTCTGGCGCGAGCTACACCCTGTCGGGCGGCGCGACGGGCACTGACGTCTTGACGGGCGTGGAGCGCATTGCATTCACCGATGCAAACATTGCGCTCGACCTGGACGGCAACGCCGGCATCGTCGCGAAGATCATCGGCGCCGTGCTCGGCGCCTCTTATGTCCAGGACGCCAGCTATGTGGGCGTGGGCCTGGCCGCCATCGACAACGGCATGAGCGCGACGGCGCTGATGGAAGCTGCGCTCAACGCCCGGCTGGGGGCGGGCACAGCAGCCACGCGGCCGTGGAACTGCTGCTTCACAACATCTGCGGCGTGACGCCGTCAGACGCATACATCGACTCGTACGCAGACCTCATCAACTACGGCAGCACCACGGAAGGCGCGCTCGGTGTGCTGGCGATGGAGCATCCGATGAACCTCGCGAATATCGATCTTGTGGGGCTGGCTGCCCACGGCATCGACTACGTCTAGGGCCTGCCGGTAGAGCGCGTCACCGCTTCACGCCGATGGCCTGCCGGTAAAGCGACTGCACGCGCGGCACGTTCTCACGCAGGCGCGTGATGCGCTCGGGCCCGCTGGGGTGGGTGGACAGGAAGGCCATGCCACCGCCCTTTTGCACGCGGGTCATCTTCTCCCACAGCGTGACCGATGCATCCGGGTTGTAGCCCGCACGCGCGGCGATTTCGAGGCCGACGAGGTCGGCATCGATTTCGTCGTTGCGGCTGAATTTCAGTGTGATGAGTTGCGTGCCGACGTTGGCCGCGAGGTCACCGACCTGGCCCAGGCCCAGCAGTTGCGCGCCCAGCGACAACGCCACGCCCGTGCCGCGGCTTTTGGCAATCCGCGCGCGCGCATGCTCGCGCAGTGCGTGCGCGATCTCGTGGCCCAGCACCATCGCCGCTTCGTCGTCGGACAACTGCAGCTGGTCGAGGATGCCGGTGAACACGGCGATCTTGCCGCCGGGCATGCAGAACGCGTTGATCGTCTTGCTGCCGATCAGGTTCACTTCCCAGTTCCACTGGCGTGAGCGCTCGTTCCATTTCGCGCTCTGCGCGATCAGCCGCGTCGAGATCGCGCGAAGCCGCCGCAGCTGCGGATGATTCTCCGGCGCGAGCGCACGCTGCTCGCGGGCTTTTTCCAGCAGGGCGCTGTACTGCTGCGTGGCGGCCGATTCGAGCTGGCCCGCAGGCACGAGCGAGCGCAGGCGCGAAGCCTCGCCGACATCGACTTGGGCCATGGCGGGTGTGGCTGCAATGCCCGCCATCGCGCCGCCGACCACGCCACTTAGGGCGAAGAGAAACCCGCGCCGCCGGCTCGCATGCGCGTTGAGTTGGTAGCAGTGAAAGCACATGGCAGCCATGATAATCACGCGACATGCAGACACCACCGGCCCCCATCGATCCCCTTTCGACCCCAGAGGCAAACGCCAAGCCGAGCTGGGCGCAGACCTTCAAGGTCTATCTCGAACCTGCCACGCTGCGCATGCTGTTCCTGGGCTTTTCTGCGGGGCTGCCGCTGCTGCTGGTGCTGGGCACGCTGAGCTTCTGGCTGCGTGAGGCCGGCATCAAGCGTGAAACGATCGGGTACCTGTCGTGGGTGGGCCTCGCGTACGCCTTCAAGTGGGTCTGGTCACCGCTGGTGGACAGGTTGCCCATCCCGCTGTTGTCGCGCCTGCTGGGGCGGCGGCGCGCGTGGCTGCTCTTCGCGCAAGCCATCATCGTGCTGGGCCTGTGCGGCATGGCCGTGAGTGACCCGCTGGTGTCGCTCGAGGCCATCGTGTGGTTCGCATTGATGGTGGCCTTTGGCTCTGCCACACAGGATATCGCGCTGGATGCCTTTCGCATCGAGTCTGCCGACATGCAGCGGCAAGCCGCGCTGGCTGCGGCCTACCAGACCGGCTATCGCCTCGCGATGATCTGGGCAGGCGCTGGCGTGCTGTGGATCGCCGCGCGCTCTGAAGTGGCGAACGTCGCGAACTACCAGCATGGCGCATGGCAAGTCGCGTACTTCGCGATGGCGGCGTCGATGGCCGTGGGCGTGATCACGGTGCTGATCTCGCCCGAGCCGGCACGCCGCGAGCTGCCACCGCCGCGCAATGCCGCCGCGTGGATACAGCAAGTGCTGATCGAGCCGTTTGCCGAATTCCTGCGCCGCTACAAATGGCAGGCGGCGCTCATCCTGTCGCTGATCGCCGTGTACCGCATCAGTGACATCGTGATGGGCATCATGGCCAATCCGTTCTACGTGGACATGGGCTACACGAAAGATGAAGTCGCTGCCGTGACCAAGATCTACGGCGTGATCATGACGCTGGCAGGCGCGTTCATCGGTGGCTCACTGGCTGTGCGCTTTGGCGTCATGCGCGTGCTGATGCTCGGCGCCGTGCTGAGCGCGGGCAGCAACCTGCTCTTCGCCTGGCTCGGCTCGCGCGGCCACGATGTGACGTCGCTGATCTTCGTGATCTCGGCAGACAACCTCTCGAGCGGCATTGCGTCGGCGGCTTTCATTGCTTACCTGTCGAGCCTGACCAACATCAACTACTCGGCCACGCAGTACGCATTGTTCAGCTCGATGATGCTGCTGCTGCCCAAGTGGCTGGCGGGCTTCTCGGGCAAGTATGTGGACAGCTTCGGCTACATCAACTTCTTCACCGCGACGGCGCTGCTCGGGGTGCCGGTGTTGATCCTGGTGTGGCTGGCCTCGCGCATTGCGCCGCCTGCGGCTTCCACGGATGCGCCGCCTACATTGACGGACTGATTCGTCGCACCAGTTCGCCGCGCTGCACTTTGCCGAGCGCGGTTTTCGGCAGTGCGTCGACGAATAGCCAGCGGTGCGGCAGCTTGAAGCGCGCGAGCCGCGCAGCAAGAAATCCGGCAAGCTCCTCCTGCGTGCACGCCGCCCCCGCCACCCGCACAACAGCCACGGCGACAACTTCGCCCCAGCGATCGTCGGGCAACGCAAACGCAGCGCATTCGGCGATCGCATCGTGCAATGCCAGCGCAGCCTCAATTTCCGCCGGGTGAATGTTCTCGCCGCCGGAGATGATCAGGTCTTTGGAGCGGCCGACGATGGTGTAGCTGCCGTCGCCAGCGCGTGACGCGAGATCGCCCGTGTGAAACCAGCCGGCTTCATCGCACGCTGGCTCATCGGGCCAGTAGCGGGACACGACGTTCGGTGCGCGAACCAGCACTTCACCCACGCCGCCCTTCACACCCGCGAGTTGCACCTGGACACCCGGCGCAGGCCAGCCACACGAGCCCGCATGCGAGACCGCATGTTCAGGTGGCAATGCGATCGAGAAAGGCCCCGTCTCCGTCGCGCCGTATACGTTGCACACCGGCAAGCCACGGTTGTGGAATGCCGCGACGAGCGGCGCCGGCAGCACGCTTGAACCAGCCCAGACAGCGCGAAGGCTCCTCAGGTCAGCGCCCGGCCAGCGCGGATGATCGATCAGCGCTTTCATCGTGGCTGGCACTTGCAGCGTGAGCGTGGGCCTGTCGCGCTCGAAGCAGTCGATGGCTGCTTCAGGCACAAACTTCGGATGCAGGATGACCTTCGCGCCCGCATAGAGCGCAGGCAAGGTCTGGATGCACAGGCCGCCCACATGGAAGAGCGGCAGCATGGTGGCCACCACGTCCTGCCGCGTGATGCCCTGCACTTGCGCGGCGATGCGCATGTTCGCCAGCAGACTGGCCTGCGTGTGGATCGCGGCTTTCGGCTGCCCCGTTGTGCCTGAGGTGAACACGAGCAACGCCGGCATATCGGGTTGCGCCACCTCGGGCACAGCCGCGTCGCCTTCATCTCGCACAAGTTCATCAAAGGTGTGGCCGGCCATGGCATGGCGCGTGGCGAGGTCCCTGGCCGCAGACGCAAAGGCGCCGTCATGCACCAGGTGGCGCGGCGAGCAGTTGCGCAGCTGTGCATCCCATTCGGCAGGCGCAAGGCGTGTGTTGAGCGGCAGCAGGACCGCCCCGATGCGCGACAGCGCAAACAGCAAGGCGATTTGCGCCGGATGGTTGCCACCGAGCCAGGCCACGCGGTCGCCGCAGCGCACACCCCAGCCGTGCCACAAGCGCATGGCGGCCCGCTTGCACTCGGCGGCAAGCAGCGCGTAGCTGCACTCGATGCCGTTGAACTGCAGCGCAGCAGCCGTCGGGTTGGCACGTGCCTGGTTCACGAGCACGTCGGCAAGTACACGAGGCAGGGGAGCGGCAGTCATTTACCTAACTTTACCTGCGCGAAGCGCCCGCTCGATGCGGGCAGAACAAGATGAGTTCATGACTGAAGACGACCTGCAAGGTGCCAGCACCTCTACTGCGGAATTGGCACACGAGCCGACGCTAACTCATTACCATTCGCGCATGCAGCAACTGCTCATGATCGAAGACGACGCCCGCCTCGCGCAGATGGTGGGCGAATACCTGGAGCGCTCCGGCTTTGGCATCACGCATGCCCTCGACGGCAAGGCTGGCCTTGCCCTGCTGCAGGAGCCGCCCTCGGGCGCCGTGCCCGATCTGCTCGTGCTCGATCTGATGCTGCCCGACATGGATGGGCTGGAAGTGTGCCGCCGTGTGCGATCGTTGCCGGGCAACCTTTCCCAGATCCCCATCCTGATGCTCACCGCCAAGGGCGACCCGATGGATCGCATCGTGGGCCTTGAACTCGGTGCCGACGACTACCTGCCCAAGCCGTTCGAGCCGCGCGAGTTGCTCGCACGCATCCGCGCCGTCTTGCGCCGCCGCACCGACGGCGGCCAGGCCGCCGCCAAGCAGCTGCGGTTCGGCTCGCTCGAGATCGACCGCGATGCACGCACCGTTCTCGTCGCGGGCAAGGCAGCAGACCTCACGTCCTACCAGTTCGACCTGCTCATCACCCTGGCCGAACGCGCGGGCCGTGTGCTCACGCGCGACCAGATCATGGAGGCCGTGCGCGGGCGCGAGCTTGAAGCATTCGACCGGTCGATCGACGTGCACATGGGCCGCATCCGCGCCGCCATCGAAGCCGACGCCAAGAACCCCAAGCGCATCCTCACGGTTCGCGGGGTGGGCTACGTCTTCGCCAAGCAGCAGGACTGACAGCAATCATGGCTGCGTGGCGCACCCGGCTGCGGGTTCCCCTGTACGTGCGCATCTGGCTGGCGGTTGTGCTGGCAGTCGCGGTGCTGTCGGTCGCCTCGGGCTGGCTATGGCGCATGAATGTCGAGCAGACCATGCCCGAGCGCGAAGTCATCATCCGCAACGAGGCGGGCGATGTGCTGGGGCAGGTGAAGACGCGGCCCATCCGCACACCGGGTCGCGGCATCGAATTCGAAGTGGACATGAAAGACGGCAGCACGCAGATCGTGCAGCTGCCTCCGCGCCCACGTGAGCCCGGCGAAGGCCCGCCGCCCGGGCGCGGCGGCTTTGGCCGCTTCCCCGGCAGCTTCCTGTGGATGCTGACGATCGTCGCGATTGCGGTGGCGATCGGCGCCTACCCGATCATCCGGCGCCTGACGCGCCGCCTGGAAGAGTTGCGCCGCGGTGTCGAACGCTGGGGTGAGGGTGACCTGTCGGTGCGCATCAAGGAAAGCGGCACCGACGAACTCGCGTTTCTGGCGCAACGCTTCAACCAGGCCGCCGAGCGCATCGAGACGCTGCTGCAGTCGCACAAGACATTGCTCGCAAATGCCTCACATGAATTGCGCTCGCCACTCGCGCGGATTCGCATGGGGCTCGAACTGATGGATGCGCCGGCCTCCCCCGGCTTCAAGGAAGAGATCCGGCGCAACATTGGCGAGCTTGACCAGTTGATCGACGAAATCCTGCTGGCAAGCCGGCTCGACGTGAAGGAAGCCGATCTCGGCACCGTCGAACAGGTGGACCTCACTGGCTTGCTTGCCGAGGAATGCGCCCGCACGGGCGCTGAACTGCAGCCGCTGCCAGACGGGCATTCGATGCTCGTGCAGGGCGTGGCCAAGCTGCTGCGCCGCGCCGTGCGCAACCTGCTCGAGAACGCGCGCCGCTACAGCAGCGGCCCCGTGACGGTTGAGCTCAGGCACGAGGGCCGGATGGCCGTGGTGCGCGTGTGTGACCAAGGCCCGGGCGTGCCCGTGTCCGAGCGCGAGAAGATCTTCGAGCCCTTCTACCGCCTGCACGGGGCGAGCGAGCGCTCGGGTGGCGTGGGGCTGGGCCTGTCGCTCGTGCGATCCATCGCGCTGCGCCACCATGGCTCAGTGACATGCGAAGACCAGGCGGGCGGCGGTGCCTGCTTTGCGCTTCGCATACCGTGTCAACAGATGTAAACGGGGTAAGAGTCTTGTTCAATGCGGCTTTCTCCTTCAATTGGAGGATGCGGGTTGGCCGAACCGCAATTACAGTGCACCCATCGCTGTCACACGCGCTGACTCCATCCCAATTCAAGTCTCCCAACGACGTCCTTCCGAGGACTTTCATACAGCCACCGCAAGGTGGCTGTTTTTTTGGTGGGTGGTGATACGAGATGCCCGGTCGCAAGTTCAGTGATAGCCGCTCTCTTGTTGCGAGCGGATGGCGTTGACAAAGATAACCCCCTTGGGCTCGTCCTCGTCATCGACCTTGTCATCTGCACTATCTTCGTAGACGTCGTAAAGCGCGATATAGCCTCGCCGCTTGTTCTTGTCTCCGATCACCAGTTCTCGCATTCCGCCCTCAACCTCGTACCCGATATACGGGTTGCGACGCAAAATCTTCAATGCCTCGAAAATTTCAGCGATCCGCATTTCGACTTGCGCGCCATGGGCAATGAGGTGGTCCGTGATTCTGTCGATGTCCTGATGAAAGTCTTCTGCAAACTCGATCCTCACGCCGACTTCACCGATTTCTTTGCGCGCGCTGTTGGTTTTGCACGCTTTTCATCACGCGCGGAAGCGAGTGCGTAAGCCTCCATGGCTTCGAAGGAAACGGATCGGCCGCTTGCAAGGTATTTCTGGCGGCGTGCTAGCGCCGCATTCACGAACTCGGCACGCTGCTCGTCACGAGCGACTGACTCACTGATCGCGTCGACGATGTAGGCGTGCGGCGATTTGCCCGCGTGCTGTGCAGCTATGGCGATGCGCTCCTTCAGGTCGCCCAAGCGGATGGTGGTGGTTGACATGACAAGTCTCCTTGCGTTTGACTGTAGCACGCCAGTGCTACAAGACAAACTCAATGCCGACTGCGCGCCTTGTCCTCCCACCACAACCAAGCCGCAGCAAGAAACAACGCCAGCGCACCCGCCTGCAATGCCAGGTCGAGCCCTTGCTCGCGCAACGTCGGCACATGCAACAGCAGCGACGACGCCACCGGCCCTGCGATCTGTCCCACTGCAAACGCGGATGTCATGCGCGCGACGAGCCGGGTCGGGTCGCCGGTAGCGCGCGCACGAATCTCCTGCACGCCGGCCAGCGTCACGATCATGAAAGTGCCGCCAACGAGTAAGGCCGACAACGCAATGCTCCAGCCCGCAAGCCACAGGCTGGGCAGCAGCACACCGACGCCCATCAGCACGTTCGACACCGCCCAGACCTGCAGGCGCGTGGCACGCCGCAAGAGCACGCCTGCAACCAGCGCAGATACCGCTGCCATCGTGCCGAACACCGGCCAGGCGAGGCCGAAGAGGCGCGGGTCTTCGACAACTGAACGGGCAAGCACCGGCAGGAACGTCGCGGGCAGGATATAGCCGAAGCCGAAGACGCCGTAGCAGATCGCGAGTCCGCGAAGGCCAGCAGGCGCTGCAGTCGCCTCCGGTAGCGAAGCAGCGGCGGGCAGTGGCGCGTCGAGGCGCCTGAGCATCAGCCACACGGGCAGGCAAAGCAGGGTCGCGAACACGGCGAGCTGCATCCACAGTGACGGCGCCGCTGCTCCCAGACTCGCGCCCACCAGGCAATACATCCCTGCGGCAGCGATGCCCAGGCCAACGCCCGCGTACATGCTGCTGCCCCAGGCCGGCCGCTGCAGCCGCGCGAGCGCGCCCAGGCACCACACTGACGTGCCCACGAATGCCCACGCGCTGCACGCACCGGCCAGCAAGCGCATCGCCGCCCAGACCCATGCCGGGACGGGCAGCGCCATCGCGGCGGTCAACACCACAGTCATGAGCAATGCCGCGGCGCAAAGGCGCGTTGCGCTCCACTTCAGCCTGGATGCTGTCATGGCACCCAGCAGGTAGCCGACGTAGTTCGCAGCCGCAACCCAGCCCGCTGTCGCGATGTCGAGCTGGCCCTCGGCCAGCATCAACGGCAGCATCGGCGTGAAGGCGAAGCGGCCAATGCCCATCGCCACAGACAGTGACAGCAAGCCGGCGACAAGCACCGCAGCAGGCGAGAGCGAGACGCGCGAGGTGGCGCTCGTCATCGTCTACCCGCGCAGCAAAGCGGCGACACGTTCGGGCGTGATGTCGACGAGGCAGCGCGTGTGCCCCAGCGGGCACTCGCGCTCAAAGCATGGCGCGCAGTCGAGCGGCGGCTGGTAGGCCGCGTCATCCTTCAGCCAGACGACTTGCGCCTTGTCATTGAGCGGCGGCGTGTGGCGCGGGCTCGACGAGCCGAACACTGCAACCTGCGGCACACCGAATGCGGCCGCCACATGCATCAGCCCCGAGTCGTTGCTGACCGCAGCGCGTGCCGCCGCGATCAACGCAAACGCATCCAGCAACGATGTCTTGCCCGCCAGATTCACGACCTGCTTTGGGTCAGCGCCTGCGATCTCCTCGCACAGCGCGCCTTCCTTTCCGGAGCCGAGCAGGAGCACGGGCGCATCGAGCGAGCGGGCGAGTTCGGTGTAATGAATCGCAGGCCAGCGCTTGGCCGGGCCGTATTCGGCGCCCGGCGCGAAGACGTAGTAGCTGCCGCGCTGCAAGCCTTGCGCAGCCAATGCGGAAATGATGTGCTCTTCAGGCAAGTGCAAGCGCGGCTGGTCATCGGCCAGGCCGTCCCTGTCGCCCGACAACGCCGAGTAGAACGCCACCATGGGCGGTTTGTTCACCGGATTCTTCAACCGGTGCGTGAGCAGGCCGACGCGCGCCTCGCCCAGGTAACCAACCCGCTTGGGAATGTTTGCAAGAAAGGGCAGCAGCGCGCTTTTGAGGGAGTTGGGCAGCACGTAGGCTGTATCGAACTGGCCCTCGACCTGCCGGGCAATCGAGCGGCGCGCCTTGAACTGCAAGCCGCCATGTTGAAACGGAAACTCGATCACGTCATCGACATGCGGCATCGCACGGTACACCGGCGCCACCCACGGCACCGCGCCTACCACCAGCCTCTCGCCACGTGCGCGCAGGCGGCGCAGCAACGGCTCTGTCATCACCGCATCGCCGATCCATTGCGGCGCGATGACGAGGGCGGTCAACGCTCAGTGCCCGCCGCCAAAGTGCTCGCCCGCCTTGAGCCGGTACACCGTGCCGCAATACGAGCAACGCGCCTCGCCTGTCGATGCCACGTCAAGGTACACGCGCGGATGCGTGTTCCAGATCTTCATGCCGGCCAGCGGGCTCGGGCAGAACACGCCGCCGTTGTCATTCAGGTCCTTGGCCAGTACTTCGACCACGGTTTGCTTGCGCTCGGTGGTTGTCATGATCAAACCTTGCTCAGCCAATGGGCGTACTTGGGATTGCGGCCGTTCACGATGTCGAAGAACGCGCTCTGCACTTTCTCGGTGATAGGCCCGCGCGAACCGGCGCCGATCTCGATGCGGTCAAGCTCGCGGATCGGCGTGACTTCAGCAGCGGTGCCGGTGAAGAACGCTTCGTCAGAGATATAGACCTCGTCGCGCGTGATGCGCTTTTGCACGACTTCGATGCCGAGGTCTTTGGCGATGTGCAAAACCGTGTTGCGCGTGATGCCGTTGAGCGCACCCGCAGACAGATCAGGCGTGTAGATCACGCCGCCCTTGATCACGAAGATGTTTTCGCCTGCGCCTTCGGACACAAAGCCGGAGCTGTCGAGCAGCAGCGCTTCGTCGTAGCCGTCGTCCAGCGCTTCCATATTCGCGAGGATCGAGTTGGTGTAGTTGCTCACGGCCTTGGCCTGCGTCATGGTGATGTTGACGTGGTGGCGCGTGTAGCTCGATGTCTTGACGCGGATGCCGCGCTTCATGCCTTCTTCGCCCAGGTACGCGCCCCAGGGCCAGGCCGCGACCATCAGGTGAATCTGGTTGCCGCGCGGGCTGACGCCGAGCTTTTGCGAGCCGATCCAGGTGAGCGGGCGCAGGTAGCAGCTCTCCAGCTTGTTTTCGCGCACCACGTCGAGCTGGGCCTGGTTGACCTGCTCCTTGGTGAACGGAATCTGCATGCGCAGGATCTTGGCGCTGTTGAAGAGCCGCTCGGTGTGCTCCTGCAGGCGGAAGATCGCGGTGCCGTTGACTGTGTTGTAAGCGCGTACGCCTTCGAAAGCGCCGCAGCCGTAGTGCAGGGTGTGCGTCAGGACGTGGATCTTGGCGTCGCGCCAGTCCACCATCTGGCCATCCATCCAGATCTTGCCGTCGCGGTCGGCCATGCTGGGTACAGCGCTCATTGGGAATCCTTGTGTTGAAGTCGCTTGGGTGAACGCAAGATTTTAAGGCGCGCCCGCTGGCGGGCCGGCATGGGCGTCGTTGGCGGCTTCGGGCGGCCGGTCGAGCGCCCATTTCACCAGCCGGCCATCGGCAAATTCGCAGGTGACGCTCGAGCCGCCACCGTCAGTCCAGCGGAAGATTTCGGGCTGTTCATCTTCAGCCGAGAGGCGATCGCCCAGCGAGTTGGTCATGGCCATCACATGCAGCAGGTTGACCTTCGGCTTGAGCTTGGCATTGAGCATCACGGCGCTGGCTACATAGCCCTTGGGCTGGTCAGCGGCCTTCTTCAGCACGTGAATCATTCGTGTGACCCACAGCAGCATCCAGGTGACCAGGCCGGTTGCGACGATGGCCAGGCCGGCGCCGCCATAAGCACGCCAGCCGGCGAAGAGGAGCAAGACGCCAGCGACGGCGGCAAGAATGGGACGCAGATTCATGGCGCGATTGTCGCGTGTCGCAGCGAGCGCGCCCCGTGTGGCTAGTGCGTAGGCATTTGGTTTTCCAGCATCGTCACGGACGCCACACCAGGAAGGGGTTGATCGGCTCGCCGCGCCACCACTGGCGCTGCGGCCCGAGCCGGAAGATCGCAAAGTGCAGGTGCGGCGCCGCCGCGCTGGCATTGCCGGTGCTGCCGACATAGCCGATCACCTCGCCCTTGCGCACCACTGCTCCTTCAACCAGCGCGGGTGCATAGCGCTCAAGGTGTGCGTAGTAATACGCAAACTGCTGCCCCGGATCGAACTGGTAGATGGTGATGCCGCCGGGCACGCTGCGAAAGAGCTTGACGATCTTGCCGTCTTCCACGGCGCGCACTGGCGTGCCTGCAGGCGCAGCGATGTCCAGCGCCTCGTGCGACCGCGTGCCGCCTGCGCGGGCTTGCTGGTAGGTGTCCGTGACCTGTGGCGCTTTCAATCCCTGAACCGGAATCTCAAGCTGCCGCGCGCGCAGCGCCGCTACTGCCGCGGCGTCGTCAACGGGCGCAGCCCAGACGCTGCCCGCCGCGACTGCGATAGCACAACCCGCACGCCAATGCGTGGCCCTGCCCCACGGCCTCATGCTTTCACTTCAACCTTGAAGCCGGCTTTGGCCAGTTGCGACAGCCGCTCGGCGTCCCAGTTGGTCAGGTGGATGCAGCCGTTCGTTTCGGAGTGGCCCACGTTCGAAGGGTTCGATGTGCCGTGAATGCCCCAGTGCGGCTTCGACAGGCCCATCCAGATCGTGCCCACCGGGTTGTTCGGGCCGGCGGGAATGTCCATCTTCGCAGCGTCGCGCGGCGCATCCTTGAGCAGCTTGGGGTCGTAGGTGAAAGTGGGGTTCTTGACTTCGGTCTTGATCGCCATCGAGCCGAGCGGCAACGGATCGCGGTCTTCCTTGCCGATGCTGATCGGGAAGGCCGCGATGGGCCTCTTGCCTGCGTCGAGCACGTAAAGCACGCGCGCTTGCTTGTCGATCTCGATGGACGCTCCCTTCACGGGCGGCTTGGTATCGAGCACGTTCGGCACGATGATTTCGCTGCCCGCAGCCATGCTGGCGCCGCCGTTCAGCGACTTGATGTAGGCGACGCTTGCGTGGAATTTTTCGGCCATCGCTTCATCCAGCGACTCATACGGCAGTGACTTGAGCAACGCGCGGTCGGCCATCTTGGGCGGCGTCTTCTCGAACGGCCCCGCAACATCCTTGTCGGTCAAGGTGTAGCGTGTCAGAGGCATTGCGCCTTCTTCGCGCAGGGCCTGCCATGTCTCAGTGGTCACGGTGCCTGTGGCTTGCAGGCCGCGGGCGAGCTGGTAGGCCCGCACGATGCGCTGCATGTTCGCGGCGTAGCGCCCGTCGATCTCACCGACGGAAAACCATGCGCGGTCAAGCAGGATCTGGGCGCGCGCGACTGCCAGGCCCTTGCTGCCAGTCTTTAGCAGCGGCGTGTCTGTCGCGCTTTTGAATGCGTCGAAGTCGAAGGCTTTGGCCGCCGCTGATGCTGCCTGCGGCGAGGTGTGATGGCCTGTGCCGTGATGCGTCTTGCCGGTGGCCGCTGTGGCCGGGGCGCCTGCGATGGCGAGCGACAAGCACAGGAGAGAAGCGGCGAGCCGCGTGAAGGCGTGTGGGGAAGGCATGGCGATGGTCCTGGGGATTTGCCCCAGTCTTGTCCCCACACGCTCACGGTTGTGTAGGAAGCCATCGCCTCCTTGTGTCTTACTGCAGCGACCGGACGACTTCCATCGCCTCCTCGATGCGCTCCACCGGGTGGATCGTGAGGCCCTCGATCTCGCGGCTGCCCTTTTTGGGCGCGTTTGCCTTCGGCACCACGGCAATGGAAAAGCCCAGCTTGGCTGCTTCGCGCAGGCGCTCCTGGCCGCGCGGCGCGGGCCGCACTTCACCGGCCAGGCCCACTTCACCAAAGGCAATGAAGCCCTTGGGCAATGCGCGGCCACGCAGGCTCGACGTGATCGCCAGCATCACCGACAGGTCAGCTGCCGGCTCGGAGATCCGCACACCACCCACTGCGTTGACGAACACGTCCTGGTCCATGCACGCAACGCCTGCATGGCGATGCAACACCGCCAGCAACATGGCGAGCCGGTCGCGGTCAAGGCCAACGGACAGGCGCCGCGGGCTCACACCGCCGCTGTCGACCAGCGCCTGGATTTCCACCAGCATGGGCCGCGTGCCTTCGAGCGTGACCAACACGCAGCTGCCGGGCACCGGTTCGCTGTGTTGCGACAGAAAAATCGCGCTCGGATTCGCGACGCCTTTGAGGCCCTTCTCTGTCATCGCGAAAACGCCGATCTCGTTCACCGCGCCAAACCGGTTCTTGATCGCGCGCACGAGCCGAAAACTCGAATGCGTGTCACCTTCAAAGTACAACACCGTATCGACCATATGCTCCAGCACGCGCGGGCCGGCCAGTGCGCCCTCTTTGGTGACATGGCCCACGAGCACGATGCACGTGCCGCTGGACTTCGCGGCGCGCGTGAGGTGCGCGGCGCACTCGCGCACTTGTGCGACAGAGCCAGGCGCGGACGTGAGCTGGTCGGAATAGACCGTCTGGATTGAATCGATCACCGCGACCGCAGGCTGCGTCGATGCAATCGTCGACAGGATTTTTTCGAGCTGGATCTCCGCCAGCACGCTGACCTGCGACCGGTCCAGCCCGAGCCGGCGCGAGCGCAGCGCGACTTGCGCACCGCTTTCTTCGCCGGTGACGTATAGCGTAGGAACTCCAGCGCGCTGCAAGCCGTCGAGTGCCTGCAGCAGCAGTGTCGATTTGCCGATGCCCGGGTCACCACCGATGAGCACGACTCCGCCTTCGACGATGCCGCCGCCGAGCACACGGTCGAGTTCAGAGATACCTGTGGGTGTGCGGTCAACTTCGCTGGCCTCAATGTCGGCAAGCACCGCGACTTCCGAGGTCTTCGCCAGTGAAGCGAAGCGGTTCTTGACGGCGGCAGCTGGTGCTTCAGCAGTGGTTTCGATGAGTGTGTTCCACGCCTCGCAGTGCGGGCATTTGCCCAGCCAGCGCGCGCTGCTGCCACCGCATTCGGTGCAGATGAATGATGTCTTTTCCTTGGCCATGTGCGGTGGACTATATCTGCGCAGCCTCACCGCAGAGCGGGAAACCCGCCTTGACCGCCATTCATTTCACATGTTAAATAAAAGCCCACCATGGCCACACCATTCGTCCACCGCAACCTGCCGCGCCTGCTACTGCAAGCGCGTGAGTCGGTCATGGCGCACACACGGCCGAGCTTGCGCGAACACAGCCTGTCGGACCAGCAATGGCGCGTGCTGCGCGTGCTCGGTGAACACGGCGTTGTGGAAACAGGGCGTGTGGCGCGCGAGGCGTACATCGTGGGGCCGAGCTTGACAGGCGTGCTGGCACGCATGGAGCGCGATGGCCTCATACGCCGTGAACGTGACCCGGCGGACCAGCGCCGCACCGTCGTTGAAGCCACGGCGAAAGGATTGAAGCTCGTGGAAAAACTCTCGCGCACGATCGAGGCGCATTACGAGTGGATGGAAAAGTCACTCGGCAAACGCAAGCTCGCACAGCTGTACGAGCTGCTCGACGAAGTCATTGAACTGGAGCAGCCATGAGCATGCCCGCCATGCGCACGGTGTACGGCACGCTGCTGAACTTTCGCGGCGAGTTCGATGCATGGGCGCCGAAGATGAATGAGGCGCCCTACAAGGCACCGCCGAAAGCACCCGTGCTCTACATCAAGCCCGCCAACACCTGGAGCGCGGATGGCGCTGCGATCACGCTGCCTGCCAACGTGCCGCAAGTTGAAGTGGGCGCGACGATCGGCATGGTGATGAAAGGTGGCAGCGAAGTGGCCGGCTATGTGTTGATGAACGATTTGTCAGTGCCGCACGCAAGCTTCTTTCGCCCGCCCGTGAAGTTCAAGTGCATCGACGGCTTTCTCGGCATCGGCAGCCGCCTGCGCGCACGCAATGAGGCAGGCGATCCTTCGGTGTTCAAGCTCGAAGTGCGCATCAACGGCGAGCTGAAGCAGACCGTCCGCTTTGCTGACCTGGTGCGCCCCGCCGATCGCCTGCTGGCCGATGTCGGCGAATTCATGACGATGGCTGCGGGCGATGTGCTGATGCTCGGCTGCGACGTCGGCAGGCCGCTCGCACGCGCGGGCGACACCATTTCGATCAGCATGCCAGCGCTTGGCACGCTCACGAATACGTTGATCGCGGAGGCACCGTGAAGACCGCGCGCATCATCCACAACGGCGTTGCGCAACGCGCTATGGAGCGTGACGGCCAGCTGGCTTTGGACGACGGCACGCTGGTCGCTTTCGACGCTGTGACGTGGCTGCCGCCGCTGGAGCCCACCCCGCTGCCGCGCACGATCCTCGCGCTGGGCCTGAACTACGCCGACCACGCGAAAGAGCTCGAGTTCAAGGCGCCCGACGAGCCGCTCGTCTTCCTCAAAGGCGAGACCGCGCTGACAGGCCACCGCCAAGTCACGCGGCGCCCTGCAGGCGTTGACTTCATGCACTACGAGTGCGAGCTCACGATCATCATCGGCCGCACGGCACGCAAGGTGAAACGCGATGACGCCTATGACTTCATTGGCGGCTACACCGTGGCCAACGACTACGCCATTCGCGACTATCTCGAGAACTGGTACCGGCCCAACCTGCGCGTGAAGAACCGCGATGCGACAACGCCGATCGGCCCTTGGTTTGTAGCTGCGAAGGACGTGCCCAACCCGATGGCGCTCGCACTCTCCACCACCGTGAACGGCAAGGTCACGCAATCGGGCAACACGAAGGACATGATCTTCGACGTGCCGTTCCTCATCGAATACTTCTGCGCTTTCATGACGCTGCAACCCGGCGACATCATTCTCACCGGCACGCCCGACGGCGTTGTCGATTGCAAGGCCGGTGATGTGATCGTCACCGAGATCGAGGGCATCGGCGCCCTCATGAACACCATCGGATAGCCACATGCGAATCGACCATCTCATCGACGGCAAGCACGTTGCGGGCCGCGACTACTTCGAGACCCTGAACCCCGCAACGCAGGAAGTGCTCGCGGAAGTTGCATCGGGCGGTGAAGACGAAGTGAATGCTGCCGTTGCCGCAGCGAAGCAGGCTTTCCCGAAGTGGGCCGCGACGCCCGCGCCGCAGCGTGCGAAGCTGATCCGCAAGCTCGGCGACCTGATCGCCGCGCATGTGCCCGAGATCGCGCAGATGGAGACGAACGACTGCGGGCAAGTCATCGCGCAGACCGGCAAGCAGCTGATTCCGCGCGCTGCCGACAACTTCTACTACTTCGCAGAAATGTGCACGCGCGTCGATGGCCACACGTACCCGACCGAGACGCACCTGAACTACACGCTGTTCCATCCGGTGGGCGTGTGCGCGCTGATCTCACCTTGGAACGTTCCGTTCATGACGGCGACGTGGAAAGTTGCGCCCTGCCTGGCTTTTGGCAACACCGCGGTGTTGAAGATGAGCGAGCTGTCGCCCATGACGGCGTCGCGGCTTGGTGAGCTCGCACTGGAGGCCGGCATACCGCCCGGCGTGCTGAATCTCGTGCATGGCTACGGCAAGCAGGCTGGTGAGCCGCTCGTGCGCCACAAAGATGTGCGCGCGATTTCGTTCACCGGCTCGACTGCCACAGGCAACCGCATCGTGAAGGAAGCGGGGTTGAAGAAGTTCAGCATGGAGCTTGGCGGCAAGTCGCCTTTCGTGATCTTCGACGATGCCGATCTTGATCGCGCGCTCGACGCTGCGGTGTTCATGATCTTCTCCAACAACGGCGAGCGATGCACGGCGGGCAGCCGCATCCTGGTGCAGCAATCGATCTACGCCGACTTCGCGCAGAAGTTCGTGGCGCGCGCGAAAAAGCTCACCGTTGGTGACCCGCTGGATGACAAAACGATCATCGGGCCGATGGTTTCGCAGGCCCACCTCGCCAAGGTGCGCAGCTATATCGAACTCGGCCCGAAAGAAGGCGCGACGATGCTGTGCGGTGGCCTCGACGCACCGCAGCTGCCCGATCGCGTGAGGAAGGGCAACTATGTGATGCCCACTGTGTTTGCCGATGTGAACAACCGCATGCGCATCGCGCAGGAAGAAATCTTCGGGCCCGTCGCGTGCCTGATTCCGTTCAAGGACGAAGCCGATGCGATCGCGCTGGCCAACGACATCGACTACGGCCTGTCGAGCTATGTGTGGACAGAGAACATCGGCAAGGCGCATCGCGTAGCAGCCGCCGTTGAAGCAGGCATGTGTTTCGTGAACAGCCAGAACGTGCGCGACTTGCGCCAGCCGTTCGGCGGCACAAAAGCATCGGGCACGGGCCGTGAAGGTGGCACGTGGAGCTATGAAGTGTTCTGCGAGCCGAAGAACATCGCCGTGTCGATGGGTTCGCACCACATTCCGCACTGGGGAGTCTGACCATGGGCACACTCGCACTGGCAGCGAAGATCACACACGTGCCGTCGATGTACTTGTCGGAGTTTCCGGGGCCGAACTTCGGCTGCCGCGACGCCGCGATTGCAGGCCACAAAGAAATCGACAGGCGATGCCGCGCACTCGGCGTGGACACGATCGTGGTGTTCGATGTGCACTGGCAAGTCAACAGCGAATATCACATCAACTGCGGCCCAAAGTTTGAAGGCGTGTACACGAGCAACGAGTTGCCGCACTTCATCAAGAACCTGCCTTACGCCTATCCGGGCAACCCGGCGCTCGGCCACATGATTGCGGACACAGCGAATGAAATGGGCGTCAAGTCACGCGCACATTCCGATACGACGCTCGAGCTGCAATACGGCACGCTCGTGCCCATGCGCTACATGAACAGCGACCAGCACTACAAGGTGGTGTGCGTGAGCGGCTGGTGCGACTGGCACGACCTAGATGAGAGCGGCCGCTTTGGCCTGGCCGTTCGCAAAGCCATCGAAGAGAAGTACGACGGCACTGTGGCGGTGTTTGCAAGCGGATCGCTGTCGCATCACTTCGCCGACAACGGGCGCGCACCCGAGTTCATGCACAAGCTCTACGACCCGTTCCTCGAACAAGTCGATCACCGCGTCGTCGAACTCTGGAAGCAAGGCGACTGGAAAACGTTCATTGGCATGCTGCCGATGTACGCGGACAAGTGCTGGGGCGAGGGCGACATGCACGACACCGCGATGCTGCTGGGCATGCTCGGCTGGACTGACTACAAGGCGCCCGCCGAAATCGTCACGCCGTATTTCGGCAGCTCGGGCACGGGGCAGATCAACGCGATCTTTCCGGTGACGAAATTGGAATCTGACCCCAATTAAGGGAGCCGACCGGCATGCCGCATCTCGTGATTCTCTACACACCCAACATCGAGAAGCTCACCGATCTTGATGTGCTGTGCCGCTCGCTGGCGGACCACATGCTCACCGTGCGTGATGAAGCGGGCAAGCAGGTGTTTCCAACTGGCGGCACGCGCGTGCTGGCCTACCCCGCCGCGCATTACGCGGTGGCGGATGGCAAGGGCGACTATGGCTTCATGTATCTCAACGTGCGAATGGCCGCGGGGCGCAGCGAGGCAGTCAAGAAGAGGGCGGGCGACGGCTTGCTCGATGTCGTGAAGCAGCACTTCGCACCCGTGTTCGATTCGAGCTTGCTGGGCATCACACTGCAGATCGACGAGAGCCCGGGCCAGGTGTACGACGGCAAGCACAGCACCCTGCATCCGCTGTTTAACAAATGAACGAAGCACTGATCCAGCAACTGGCGCGCGAACTCAACGAGAGCGAGAAGTCGCGTGTGCAGCTTGAGCATTTCTCCAAGCGCTTTCCGGAGATGACGATTGAGGACGGCTACGCGATCTCGCGCGCCTGGGTCGCGATGAAAATTGCAGAAGGCCGCACGCCGCGCGGCCACAAGATCGGCCTGACCTCGCGCGCCATGCAGCTGTCCAGCCAGATCGACGAGCCTGACTACGGCACGCTGCTCGACGACATGTTCTTTGAAGCCGGCGACATTCCCTTCGACCGCTTCATTGCGCCCCGCGTCGAAGTAGAGCTGGCGTTCATCCTCAAGCGCCGCCTGCAAGGCAGCCACATCACGATTGAAGACGTGCTCGACGCGACGGACTACGTGCACCCCGCCATCGAAATCATCGACGCGCGCATTGAGCAGTTCGACCGGCACAGCAAGAAGATGCGCCGCGTGCAAGACACGATCAGCGACAACGCAGCCAACGCCGGCATCATTCTGGCGGGCCGCCAAGTCAAGCCGCGTGAGGTTGATCTGCCGTGGTGCGGCGCGATCCTGCGGCAAAACGGCGCGGTGGAAGAAACGGGCCTTGCCGCTGGCGTGCAGGGACACCCTGCTGTCGGCGTGGCGTGGCTCGCGATGAAGCTCGCGCCTTGGGGCGAGTTTCTTGAAGCTGGCGAAGTGGTGCTCGCAGGCTCGTTCACGCGGCCTGCCATCGCCAAACGGGGCGACCTCTTTGACGCTGACTATGGCGCGCTCGGCCGTTTTGAATTCCGGTTTGTCTGATCACCCTTTCTCTTCCAGCCAAGGACACCCATGCAAACGCCCATCAATCCATTCAAGCAAGCGCTGCGCGACAAGCGAACGCAGATCGGCCTGTGGGTGGGTCTGGCAAGTCACTACTCCACCGAAATCTGCGCCGGCGCCGGCTTCGACTGGTTGTTGATTGACGGTGAGCACGCACCCAACGATGTGCGCTCCATCCTGCAGCAGGCGCAGACGATTGCCGCGTATCCGGATACGCATGCCATCGCTCGCGTACCCGTGGGTCACGGCAACATCGGCGTGACGCTGATCAAGCAGTACCTCGATCTGGGCATACAGACACTGCTCGTGCCCATGGTGGACACAGCGGAACAAGCCGCCGCGCTCGTGCAGGCGATGCGCTATCCGCCCGGCGGCATTCGCGGCATGGGCGGCGCGCGCGCATCACGCTGGGGCCGCATTCCCAACTACGCGAAAGAAGCAAACGACCAGGTGTGCCTGCTGGTGCAAGCCGAGACGCGCGAGGCGCTCAATAACCTCGATGCGATTGCGGCGACGCAAGGCGTCGATGGCGTTTTCATCGGGCCGGCTGACCTGTCGGCAGCGCTTGGACACGTCGGCGACCCGATGCACCCGCAAGTGCAGGCGGCGATTGAAGATGCAATCAAGCGCATCCACAAAGCGGGCAAAGCCGCAGGCATCCTCTGGCCCGATGAAACAGTGGCTCGCCGCTACATCGACGAGTTGAAGACAGAGTTTGTTGCGGTGGGGCTGGATGGCAATCTGCTGACAAAGCACACCTCCGCCCTCGCCTCGCGTTTCAAATCAAAGTGATTGGAGAGCATGAAATGAACGCCATTCTCAAACCCGTCGTCTCGACCATGCATCCGGACGAGTGGAAGGCGCGCGTGCAACTTGCCGCGTGCTACCGCGTCTTCGACATGCTCGGCTGGGCCGAGATGATCTACAACCACATCACGGTGCGCCTGCCCGATAGCGTCACGGGTGGGCAGAAGCAGTTCCTCATCAACCCGTTCGGCCTTCATTACAGCGAAGTCACGGCAAGCAACCTGCTCAAGATCGACGTGAAGGGCAACAAGCTCGACGACAACCCGTGGCCTGTGAACCCGGCTGGGTTCACGGTGCATTCGGCGATCCACGAGAACCTGCCGCAGGCGCATTGTGTGATGCACACGCACACGACGGCGGGTCTCGCGGTGGCTTGTACGGCAGGTGGTCTGGCGCAGAACAACTTTTATTCCGCGCAGCTGCACGGCCTTGTCGCGTATCACGACTTCGAGGGCATCACGATTCATGCGGACGAAGCGCCGCGCCTGCTCAAGAACATCGGCGACAAGCCCACAGTCATCCTGCGCAATCACGGCCTGCTCACGTGGGCGCCGACGCTGCCGCTCGCGTTTGTGCGGCTGTGGACGCTGCAGCGCGCCTGCGAAATCCAGATGGCGCAGGCCGCGCTTGGCCCGGCGATTCCGGTGCCCGTCGCCGTCGCTGAAAAAACTGTGGCGGATTCTTTCCAGTGGGACCAGCGCTTCGGCGCGGGGCAGGACGTGTTCGATGCCATGGTGCGACGCGTCAATCGCATCGACGACTCTTACAAGCACTGAAGCGCGATGACACAGCAGTTGAACAAGGTTTGCATCTACGGCGCTGGCGCCATCGGCGGGTGGCTGGGCCTGCGGCTGGCGCTAGCCGGTTGCGATGTGAGTGTGGTGGCACGCGGTGCCACGCTTGCGGCGGTGAAGGCGAACGGCCTCTCACTCACACAGGCCGCGAGCAGCAAAACGCAGAACGTGCGGGTGCGCGCCAGCGATACGCCCGCCGACTTAGGCGTGCAGGATGTCGTCGTCGTCGCGGTGAAGGCGCCTTCGATGGGCGAGGTCGCGAAGTCCATAGCGCCGTTGATTGGCGCCGACACCATCGTGCTCACTGCCATGAACGGCGTGCCGTGGTGGTTTTTCGAAGGCTTTGGCGGCAAGTTCGAAGGGCATGCGCTGCAGGCGGTTGACCCGGGCGGAAGCATCGCGAAGCAAGTGCCGGGCAAGCACATCATCGGCTGCGTGGTGCACGCGAGCTGCTCGCTCGACGCGCCTGGGCATGTGCGGCAGCACTTCGGCAACAAGGTGATCATCGGCGAGCCGTCGGGCCAGAAGACGCAGCGTGCGCGCGCGTTGCAAGCGCTGCTTGAACGCTCGGGGCTGGAGTCCGTGCTGTCGGATCAAATCCAGCGTGATGCGTGGTTCAAGCTGTGGGGCAACATGACGATGAACCCCATCAGCGCCATGACCGGAGCCACGACTGACCGCGTGCTCGACGATGAACTTGTTCGCGCCTTCATCGGCAAAGTCATGCTCGAAGCCAAAGAGATCGGCGCGCGCATCGGCATACCGATCGACCAGCAGCCTGAAGACCGGCACCAGGTCACGCGCAAGCTCGGCGCGTTCAAGACGTCGATGCTGCAAGACGTGGAAGCGGGTCGCGCTGTAGAGCTTGATGCGCTGGTGACGGTGGTGAAAGAACTGGGCGCACTGACGGATGTGCCGACGCCCTGGACAGACGCGCTGCTGGGCCTGGCGCGGCTGCATGCGCGGGTGCGCGGGTTGTATTGATGCCCGCCGGCAAAGCCATCAGCGGCGCAGCCTTCGCCACGCTCTTGCTCATCGCATTGATGATGGGGGCGAATCACGTCGCGGCGCGCGTCGCGTTCAACAACGGCGTCGATGTGGCCACGGCGGTGGTGTTCCGCAGCGCCGTCACGGCGACGGTGCTCGGTGTGCTGCTTGCATCGCAACGGGTGCGCGTCGCGTTCACCGCACGCCACAAGCGGATGCTGCCCGTGATCGGCTTGCTGATCGGTTTGCAGAGCTTGTGTCTCTACTCGGCGGTGGCGCGCTTGCCTGTGGCGCTTGCGCTGCTGGCGTTCAACACCTACCCGATCTGGACGGCTATCTGGTCGTTCGTGGTCTACCGGCGGCCACCCGAGCGCGCGCTGGTGATCGCGATGCCGGTGATCCTTGCAGGGCTCGCACTCGCACTCGATGTATTCGGCGCGGCGTCGGGCCTCGGCGCAGCGGGTCAGTGGGCGCGCATCGGCGCGGGTGTCGGCTTTGCGCTGGCGGCGGCGGCAACGTTCGGTCTGGCGCTGGTGCTCACGCAACATGAGGCCGGCGATGTCGATGGGCGTGTTCGCACGGCCACCACGATGACGATGGCAGGCCTGGTGGCACTGCTCACTGTCGCGCTGCAAGGCGGCTTTCATTTGCCGGCTGCGCCTGCTGGATGGGGCGGGCTCGCAGCGCTCACGTTCCTCTATGGCACTGCCTTCACCATCATGTTCACCGTGCTGCCGCGGCTGGGAGTCGTGGGCAATTCAGCGATCATGAATGTGGAGCCCGTGTTCGCGCTGGCGCTGGGCTGGCTGGTGCTGGGGCAGACCATTGCGCCGATCCAGGTCGGCGGCGCATTGATTGTTGTGGGCGCTGTGATGGCGCTGGGGTTGCGCCGGCGGTGACGCTATCGTGACGCGCGAATCATGTGGATGGCTTGCGGCAGTGAGTTCGCGGCAGGGATGAAGTAGTCAATTGCGCCGCCAAGTAGCACCGCGCACGCTACCGCGCCCAGCAGCGGTTTCCACGTCAGCCGCACCACCGCCGACAACCAACCCTCACGAACCACTCGCATGGCAGTCCGCGCAGACACGTAGCTGAACGCGATTTCGACCGCCGCCGTCAGAAGCGCCTCCCAGCCGAAGTAGAGCATCAACAATGAGCCTGCTCCAAAGATGAGGGCCAAGCCAATGAGGAAGACCGCGACGACCGGAACCACCACAACGGCGCCCTCCTCTGACCCGGCTGCGATTTCCACGGCGCCCTGAGCCACGCCGCCCACAAAATCACCGCCGCCCGCCGAGAAATCTCCCGTGGCGCCACCCCCGGCGAAGTCACCTCCTCCACCCGCGTGCATGCCGGGCAGGTCGACCGCACTGAGATCAGGGCCGGACGGCGAGTGGCTGATCCCTGGTCCATCGAGTCCTGAGATGTCGAGGCTGCTTCGATCCACCAGTGCTCCAGCCCACCACCGAAGTACCAGCAAATAGAACAAATATCCAATGCCAAGCGTCAAGAGATAGCGCAGCGCGAGCGAATGCAGGCCCGCCATCATCTGCAGATGCGCCGCACCCCACATCAGCCCCAACACGGCAAGGCCAATGAGCCAGCCATACATCCACAGAGGGTGTCTTGCGCGAAGGTGTTGCTCGATGCCGCGCTCCCACAATCGGACCGAGCGCCAGTCCGACACTTGGGATTTCATGCCATTGCAGCAAACGGCACCCGTGGTGCCACGGCACACATCAACTCATAACCCACGGTGCCGGCTGCGCGCGCGACTTCGTCAATGGCCAGCAGTGCGCCGTTCGACGCGCGCCCCCACAGCGTGACTTCAGAGCCGATGTGCGCATGCGGCATGTCCGTGATGTCCACCGTGAGCATGTCCATGCTCACACGGCCGACGAGCCGCGTGCGAACGCCATCCACAAGAATCGGCGTGCCCGTCGAGCAGTGACGCGGATACCCATCCGCGTAGCCGCACGCCACGATGCCGATGCGCAGCGGCACATCGGCCTTGAAGCTGGAGCCATAGCCCACCGTGTCGCCGGGTTGCAATTGCTGCACGCCAATGATGCGTGACGCGAGCGTCATCACCGGCTGCAGGCCCCAGTGCGCGATGTCGTGATCCGGAAAGTCCGGCGCGCTGCCGTACACGGCGATGCCAGGGCGGATCCAGTCGCCGCGCACCACGGCGTCCTGGCCAAAGCGCAAGCTCGCGGCGCTGTTGGCCAGCGAGCGCTCGCCCGGCAGGTCATGGGTGATGTCCTCAAACACCTTCACCTGGTGCGCAATGCCACGCGCGCCGTCGGCATCGCTGAAGTGCGTCATCAATGAAATCTCATCGACTTGCGGCAACGCATCGAGCCGCGTCCATGCGGCGCGATAGCGTTGCGGCGCGAAGCCCAGGCGGTTCATGCCTGAGTTCATTTTCAGGAACACGCGATGTGGCTGCTGCGTCTTGTGCGTAGCGAGCATGTCGATCTGCTCATTGCAATGCACCGCGTGCCACAGGTTCAGGCGCGAGCACAGCTCCAGGTCGCGCGCTTCGAACACGCCTTCGAGCAGCAGGATGGGCCCGCGCCAGCCGAGTGCGCGCACGCGTTGCGCTTCAGCCAGGTCGAGCAGTGCGAACCCATCAGCTGCGCGCAATGATTCATACACGCGCTCGATGCCATGCCCGTAGGCGTTCGCCTTGACCACGCCCCAGACCTTCGCGTCAGGCGCTGCAAGCCGCACGCGCGCAAGGTTATTGGTGATGGCTTGTGGATCAATCGTGGCCAGGATAGGACGGGGCATTGCGGGATTCTGTCATTACCCCGCGTGATATAAACCTTTGATCCGTTGGAGACAGCCTCAAAAACACCGCCCATCAGTGCTACTGATGCGGCCACGCATGCACATGAAGCGCGGTTTCTACACCCTGATGTCGGCCCAGTTCTTTTCGTCGCTGGCCGACCAGGCGCTTTTCGTTGCCGCGGTCGAATTGATCAAGGGCAATGGCGGCGCCGAATGGCAGCGCGCCGCGTTGGTGCCGATCTTCGCGTTGTTTTACGTGGTGCTCGCGCCATGGCTGGGTGCGTTCGCCGATGCCTACCCCAAGCGCGTGGTCATGTTTGCCAGCAACGCGATCAAGGTGGCGGGCTGCCTGCTCATGCTGTTCGGCCTGCACCCGCTCGCCGCCTATGCCGTGGTCGGCTTGGGCGCTGCTGCGTACTCGCCCGCCAAGTACGGCATCCTCACTGAAATGCTGCCGTCGTCGCAGCTCGTGAAGGCCAATGGCTGGATCGAAGGCCTGACGATCGCGTCGATCATCCTGGGCATTTTGTTGGGCGGGCAACTGGTGGGACACATGTTGTCGAGCCGCATGCTGGCGTTCGACTTCCCCTTCATCGAGACCAGCGTCGACACAGCGCCTGAAGCGGCGATCTCGGTGCTGATCTTCATTTATGCACTGGCCGCGTGGTTCAACACGCGCATCCCGTTGACGGGCGTCGAGATGCGGCCCATCCCGAAGAACCCGCTGGAGCTCGTGCCCGATTTCTGGATGTGCAACTCACGCCTGTGGCGCGACAAGCTCGGCCAGATCTCGCTGGCCACCACCACGCTCTTCTGGGGCGTGAGCGGCAACCTGCGCTACATCATCCTGGCATGGAGCGCGGCAGCGCTGGGCTACAGCACCACGCAGGCGTCGTCGCTTGGCGGCGTGGTGGCCATCGGCACTGCTGTCGGCGCGGTGATTGCGTCGATGCGGATGCGGCTGGATTCAGCCACCAAAGTGATTCCGATGGGCATCCTGATGGGCGTGCTGATCATCGTGATGGTCTTCATCAACAACGTATGGGTGGCGGTGCCCTTCCTGATCCTGATGGGCGGCCTGGGCGGCTTCCTGGTCGTGCCGATGAACGCATTGCTGCAGCACCGCGGCCACAACCTGATGGGCGCCGGCCGCTCAATCGCCGTGCAGAACTTCAACGAGCAAGCGTGCATCCTGGGCCTGGGCGCTTTCTACAGCCTCTCCACGGGCTTTGGCCTGTCGGCGTTCGGCGCGATCTTCGCGTTCGGCGCGCTGGTGGCCGGCGTGATGGCGCTCATCAGGCACTGGCACCTGTACAACCTGAAAAACCACCCCGAAGAAGTCGAGCACCTGATGAAGGTGGCGCGCCACGACACCCCGCATGGTTGACGCATCGAGCGGCCGCGCGCCGCCGGCTGCCGTGTTCGCCCTGATGCTCAATGCATTCGTGTGGGGCGTGTCATGGTGGCCTTTCCGTGTGCTGCACGAGCGCGGCCTGCATCCGCTGTGGGCCACTGCACTCATCTACGTCGTGTCGCTGGTCTTGCTGCTGGCCGTGCGCCCGCGGGCCTGGCGCAGCTTTGCGAACGAGCCGTTGCTGTGGGTGCTGGCGCTTGCCGCGGGCCTGACGAACGTCGGCTTCAACTGGGCCGTGACAGTGGGCGACGTGGTGCGCGTGGTGCTGCTGTTCTACCTGATGCCGGCGTGGAGCGTGATCCTCGCGTGGCCCTTGCTCGGCGAGCGGCCCACATCCATGTCACTCGTGCGGCTGGTGCTGGCGATGGCAGGCGTCATCGTCGTGCTGAAGCGGCCCGATGTGCAATGGCCGGTGCCGGAAAGCATTGCCGACTGGCTCGCGATTGCGGGCGGCTTCAGCTTCGCGCTCACCAATATCCTGCTGCGCAAGATGAAGGGCGTTGACGCGCCTTCGCGCATCCTGGCGATGTTCGGCGGTGGTGCGGTGAGCGCGGCAGTCGCAGGGCTGGTCGCCCTCGCGCTCGGCCTGATCGCAGCGCCGCCCGCGCCAAGCTTCGGCTGGGTGGGCGTGGGCATTGCGCTGAGCCTGGGCTTCCTGGCGAGCAACATTGCGCTGCAGTACGGCGCGTCCCGCGTCAACGCACACACGGGCGCGCTCATCATGCTGAGCGAAGTGGTGTTCGCGAGCGTGTCGTCCGTGGCGCTCGGCGCCGCAGAGATGGCAACACGCACCTGGATTGGCGGCGCGATGATTCTGTCGGCAGCCCTGTGGTCGGCGTGGTCTCCCGCGCCAGCGAAGGCTGCCGCACAATAGCCAGCTTCATTGTTCGCGAGCTCTCCATGACCACCATCTACGACTTTGAAGCGACTGGCATCGACGGCAAACCCGTATCGCTGGCGAAATTCAAGGGCAAGCCGCTGCTCATCGTCAACACGGCCAGCGCATGCGGCTACACGCCGCAGTTCGCCGGGCTGGAAGAGCTGCACAAGACGTATGGCAGCAAAGGGCTCGTGGTGCTGGGGTTTCCGTGCAACCAGTTCGGCTCGCAAGACCCCGGCTCCAACGATGAGATCTCGTCGTTCTGCCAGGTCAATTACGGCGTGACGTTCCCCATGATGTCGAAGATCGACGTGAACGGCGACACGGCAGCGCCGCTTTACAAGTGGCTCTGCGCGCAAGCGCCAGGCTTGCTCGGCAGCAAGTCGATCAAGTGGAACTTCACGAAGTTTCTCGTCGGCAAGGATGGCCAGGTGATCAAGCGCTATGCACCGGCGGATGCACCTGCCTCGCTGGCGAAGGATATCGAGGCGGCACTGGCTTGAGGCCGAACAGCGGGCGCAGCCATCGCGCCCGCTGCACCAGCGCCGTGGTGGCCCAGCAGCCGCACACCGTGCCTGCCACCAGCAACACTGGCTCCACGACAGGCCCGAGCGCCAGCGGCGCGAGCCACACCACCAGCACGATGATCACCGTCTGGTGCAGCACGTACCACGGATAGACGCTCTCGTTGGCCCACGCGAGCCAGGGCCACGGTCGGTTGAGGCTCGCGTGCGCCCAGCCCAGCACGGCAACCACCGTGATCCACAGATACGCCTGGGCAACGACGCGAACGAATGCGCGCGCTGGGCCGCTCGGCACCGTGGCCACGAGCGCGAGCACAGCCACCATGAGTGCGAGTGACGCCGCCAGCGTGCGATAGCGCAGCCGCTTCATTTCATTCCAGAGGCCCGCGTCCACGCCCATCCACCAGCCGTAGAGAAACAGCGTGAAGTACGCCGCGTGCAGCCACCAGTCATGAATCAGGTCGCGCGTGGGCGGAAAGCCTGGCGCGAGCGTCAGCGCGTAGACGGCAAGGGGCAACATCGGCAGCAGCACCAGTCGGGCACCGCGCAGGCCAACGAATGCTTGCCGCAAGCCTTGGCCCCACTTCGAATCGAGCAGCGGCAGTGCCAGCACGAGCACCGCCGTGTAGAGCCACAGGTAGGCCAGGTACCAGAGATGGTTCCAGGTGATGCGTGCTTCCCAGCCGTCGAACGCGCCGGCGGGCCATGCAGAGAACGCGTAGTAGCGCAGCAGGAAGTCGCCCAAGCCGGGCGCGACCAGGCCGTTGGCCACACCTTGCGCATACGGCTGGAAGGGCACGACCACCGCCATGCCAAAGGCCAGCGGCAGCAGCAGGCGCTTGCTGCGTTCACGCAGCATCCGGCCGCGTTCACGCAGCACCGCACTGCGCCCTCCCCGCATGAAGCCCAGTGCCAGCCCGGAAATCAGGAACACCAGGTCCATGCGCCACAGGTTGAGCGCGCGCATCGGCCACTGCAACCACTGCGCGTCGTGCGGGCTTTTCAGGTGCCAGTGCCAGCCGGCCACGTAGTACATGCCCACGTGGTAGATGATGACGAGTGCAAATGCCAGTGCGCGCAGCGCGTCGATGTCGTGTCGGCGGTTCATCGGTGTTCTCTTGGGTCAGGACGGCGATGATCGATACGCGCAGGGCAGCGGCGGTCAACTATGGGACGAGCCGACGGCAGTTTGGGACGAGCGGTGGCCGTGCAGTGACGAAAAACCTGTTGCCGGCCCTAGACTTGTCGGCCATGGACGACCCGACGATGGCCCTGTTGCGCCGCTACCAGCCCTGGCGGCGCTTTGCCGAAGTCGCCTTCTGGGCGGTGGTGCTCGGCGCGCAGGTCGTCTTCAACAGCACTGTGACCTGGATCGACCTGGGCCGCGGCGTCAACGGACATGCCTTCTGGGAGCCGTGGGCGTGGGAGATCACGAGCAACCTCGCCGTCGGGCTGCTGATTCCGTGCATCGTCGCTTTCGAGCGCCGCTTCCCGCTGCGGCTGGCCACCGCGCCGCGCAACGTGGGCGCACACGTGCTGGGCAGCCTCCTGTTTTGCCTGGCGCATGTGGCGGTGACCCAGGCCTTGCGCTACGTCGCATACAGCTTGATGGGCGCACCTTTCCCCGTACCCGGCAGGCTGCTCACACTGGCCTACGAATATCTCAAGGACGTGCGCAGCTACGTGCTGATCCTGATCGCCCTGTTCAGCTATCGCTTCGTGCTGCTGCGGCTGCAGGGCGAAGCGCGCGTGCTGGACGCGCCGGAATCACCCCAGGGCGATCCGCCGCCGGCGCCCGCCTCGCGGCCCGAGCGGTTTCTGGTGCGCAAGCTGCGCCGCGAATTCCTCATTGCCGCCGCCGACATCGACTGGCTGCAGGCGCAGGGCAACTACATCGGCCTGCGCGTGAACGGGCACGACTACCTGCTTCGCTCGACGCTCTCGGATTTTCTGGGTCAGCTCGATCCGGCGAGGTTCGTGCGCGTGCACCGCAGCTACGCCGTCAACCTGGACCGCATCGCCGAAATCGAACCCGTCGATTCGGGCGATGCCAGGCTGCAGATGAAGGACGGCAGCGTGGTGCCGTGCAGCAGGCGGTATCGCGACGCGCTGGGCGCCGCGGCCGGCTAGCGCGGCGCGAGGGCCTGTTAACACTAGTGCGCCGTTGCCCAGCCCCGCTCGGCCGACTGCGAATCGGTCAGGCGCGTGTAGTCGGCGAAGGTGCGGCCGGGCTCATCGCGAAAGCGATCGTCAAGGCTGCGCACATACGTGACGCGATCGACGCGAAACGTGCGGAAGTCATTGCGCTGTTCGCACCATGCGGCCAGCGTCCAGACCTTGCCCCAGTAGAAGCAGCCGAGTGGCCGCAGCGTTCGCTCGCTGGGCTTGTCGCTCAGGTCGCGGTAGTTGATGAAGACCTTGCGCCGCTCCTGCACGGCCTCGCGCAAGGTTTGCAGCGTGCGCTGTGTGGTGCTCGAAAAACCGCCGGACGGCGCGTACACGGCAAGCGCTTCGGCAGCGACACGCGCCTCAACGGGCAGCACCGACATGATTTTGCCCAGTGCGTCCTGCGCCGCTTCGGCCATGGCCGGGTCGAGCCAGACTTGTGCCATGCGCACCGATGCAACGAGCGCCTTCGCTTCGTCCTGCGTGAACATCATGGGCGGCAAATCGAACCCTGCGCCGAGGCGGTAGCCCACGCCCGCTTCACCTTCGAGCGGAACGCCTTGATGCTGCAAGTCGGCAATATCGCGATAGATGGTGCGCTCAGAGACTTCGAGGCGCTGTGCGAGGTAGGCCGCGGTGGTCAGGCGCCTGCCGCGCACGAGCTGGATGATGTGAAAGAGACGGTCGGCACGGCGCATGGTCGGGGCCTGTTGGCGATTCCAGAGGGAAGGATACTCTGGACGCACCCTGCTGACACGGTGGTGTCAGGAGCCAGCGGAACTTGCCGCCAAAGCGTCGTCGAGCACTTCGATCCAGTGGCGCACCGGCGTGGCCGTGCCGCTTTGCAGGTGCGTGATGCAGCCCACGTTCGCCGAGATGATCGCCGCCGGCTTGAGCTCGGACAAATGGCTGAGCTTGCGGTCGCGCAGCTGGTGGGAGATCACCGGCTCCAGCACCGAGTAAGTTCCGGCCGAGCCGCAGCACAGATGCGACTCGTTCATCGCGATGCGCACATCGAATCCGAGTTGCGACAGCCCGTGTTCAACGCCGCCGCGCAGCTTCTGGCCGTGCTGCAACGTGCATGGCGGGTGATAGGCCAGAGGCGCCTTCGGCACGTTGACCTTGCCCGCGAGCGACGCGACGAGGTCTGGCAGCAGCTCGCTCAAATCGCGCGTGAGTTCGCTGATGCGCGCAGCCTTGTCGGCATACGCAGCGTCATGGCGAAGGTGATGCCCATATTCCTTCACCGTCACGCCGCAGCCGGACGCATTCATCACGATCGCCTCGACCTCGCCGCGTTCCACGTACGGCCACCACGCATCGACATTCGCGCGCATGTGCGCAAGGCCGCCCGGCTGGTCATTGAGGTGGAACTTCACGCCGCCGCAGCAGCCCGCATTGCTTGCCACCAGTGTCTGGATGCCGCACGCGTCGAGCACGCGCGCAGTGGCCGTGTTGACGTTGGGCATCATCGACGGCTGCACGCAACCGGCCAGCATCAACACTTTGCGTGCGTGCGTGCGCGTGGGCCAGGCGCCAGATGGTTGTGACGCCGGCACTTTGTCCTTGAGCATCGATGGCAGCAGCGGCCGCATCAGTTTGCCGAGCGCCATCGCGGGTGCGAACGCGCTGGACGTCAGGCCTTCTTTCAGCGTCCAGCGCATGAGCTTTGATGAAGACGTGCGCGGCACTTTTTCCTCGACGATGCGCCGGCCGATATCGACGAGGTGGCCATACTCGACGCCGCTCGGGCAGGTTGATTCGCAGTTGCGGCAGGTGAGGCACCGGTCCAGGTGCATCTGCGTCTTTTCTGTCGGCGCCTCACCTTCCAGCATCTGCTTGATCAGGTAGATGCGCCCGCGCGGTCCGTCGAGTTCATCGCCCAGCAACTGGTAGGTGGGGCATGTCGCCGTGCAGAAGCCGCAGTGCACGCACTTGCGCAGGATCGCTTCGGCCTCATCGCCGTCGGCAGTGCCTTTGAATTCGGGGCTGAGGTTTGTCTGCATCGCGCGCTCAGAAGTCGGCGTAGAGCCGGCCGGGGTTGAAGATGCCGGCGGGATCGAACTCCCGCTTGAGCTCGCGATGGATGCGCGCGACGGGCGGCGTCAGTGGCGCGATGCGTTGCGCCTCATCGCCCGCGCGGGCTGCGCGAAACAGCGTGGCATGACCGCCTGCATTGGCGGCCACCTCGCGCAGTCGCTCGCCCTCGCCCGGCGCGACGCGCACCCAGCGTTCCCCGCCGTGCCACTCGACAAGCGGCGGCTCGGGCAAGTCGAGCACGGGCGCAGATTGCGCGACCGACAGCCGCCACAAGTCACGCTCGCCGCGCTCGTTGAACCACGGCAGCGTCTGGTCACGGCAGGCGGCCCAGTCCGCTGCGACGGCGGCGTTGTCCTGCCGCTCGCCGCCCAGCGTTTTGCATGCAGCATCGACCGCCGCGACCGCGCCACGCAGCCGCAAGTACAGCGTGCCGCCGCCGTCTTCGACCCAGCAGCTGGCGTTCAAAGGCAGCGGGCGCCCTGCCCATTCATTCAACTGCTGCAGCGCCTGCGCCTGCGTCATCTGGAATTTCAGCGTGGCTTCGGCAGGCGCAACCGGAAGCACTTTCAGGCTCACCTCGGTGATCAGGCCCAGTGAGCCCATCGCGCCGGCCATGAGCCGCGACACGTCGTAGCCCGCCACGTTCTTCATCACCTGCCCGCCGAACGTGAGCTGCTCGCCGCGGCCGTTGATCATCGTCAGCCCGAGCACGTAGTCGCGCACCGAGCCCACACTCGCGCGCGCCGGCCCGCTCAGGCCCGCTGCGACCATGCCACCGACGGTGGCGTGCCCCGCGAAGTGGGGCGGCTCGAAGGGCAGGCACTGGCCGCTTTGCGCCAGCACGGCCTCCAGCTCGGCCAGCAGCGTGCCTGCGCGCACGGTGACGACCAGCTCGCTGGGCTCGTAGCTGGAGATGCCTGACAGCACACGTGTGTCAAGGAGTTCCCCCTGCGGCGGCTGGCCATAGAAGTCCTTGCTGCCGCCACCACGAATGCGCACAGGCGTGCGTTCCTGCGCCGCGAGGCGAATGCGTTCAATGATTTCGGGCAACGGGTCCATGCCGCGATGGTAAGCGGGCCTGCACCGCACCAACACGGGCAGGCGCGTGATGTTTTTGAAATCAGCCGCTGACGAAATTGACGGGCAGGCCCGGCACGTCCACCCGCATCGACAACACACAGCCTGAGAGTGGCATCTCGTGCAGCTCTTGCGGAGAGCGGTTCTTGGATGCGCTCGTCACATACAGGGTGCGCAGGTCATCGCCGCCGAAGCACGGCATGGTCGGGCAACGCACGGGGATAGCGATGTCGCTGAGCACCTCGCCTGCGGGGGACAGTTTCAGCACGCGCCCACCCTCGAACATCGCGACCCAGTAATTGCCTTCGCTATCGACGCTCGCGCCATCAGGCCTGCCGCCATAGCCTGGCTCGCCGGGCTTCCAGCCCGCGGGCCTGCCGGGAAACTGCCTGAACACGCGATGGTTGGCCATGGCGTTGCTCTGCGCATCCCAGTCCCAGACGCTGATCACGTGATGCGTCGTATCTGTCCAGTACACCGTCGTGGCGTCGGGTGACCAGGCCAGGCCGTTCGCGATGATCGCGTTGCCCGCTTTCGTCTCGATGAGGGGCGCCGGCGGCGAGCCGTGCATGTGGCGCAGGTCGATGCTGTAGAGCTCGGCCTTGCGCGCATCGCGCGGCTCGTACATCGTGCCGGCCCAAAAGCGCCCTCGCGGGTCGGCCTTGCCATCGTTAAAGCGCGTTGTAGCGGTGTCATGCGCGAAGCGTGCGACGAGCGTCAGCGCGCCGCCCCAGCTCGCGGCCCGGTAGATGCCGTCGCGCAATGCCATGACGAGCCCGCCGCTTTGCGCCGGCGCCATGCAACCGGGCTCCTGCGGCATGGCCCAGCTTTCGATCTGCCCGCCGGCCGGATCCATGCGCCGCACTTGCCGCGCGTCGATATCGACCCAATACAGCTTGCGCTCGACCGGATGCCAGAACGGGGACTCGCCGAGCAGGTCGGGCCGGGTGGTGACGGGCGACCACGTCACTGCTTCATGGGTGTTGGGCATGAGGCATTGTGGGGCAGGCCGCGCACAAAAAAAACGGCCCGCAAGCGCCAGGCGCTGCGGGCCGAACATCCAAAGGAGACTTTCCCTCTGTTACCTAACCTAACTCTTGATCAACGGTTGTAAGCAGTCTCGCCGTGCGAGGAGATGTCGAGGCCTTCGCGCTCTTCTTCTTCCGTCACACGCAGGCCGATGGTCATGTCGACGATCTTGTACGCGATGAACGACACCACGGCAGACCAGACCACTGTGACCATCACGGCCTTGAACTGGATCCACACCTGGTCCATCACCGGCACCGAGCTCACGGTGGCCGTGACCCAGTCGCTGACCAGGCCCGGGCCGCCGAGTGCCTGGCTGTTGAACACGCCCGTGAGCAGCGCGCCGACGATACCGCCGACACCGTGGACGCCGAAGACGTCCAGCGAGTCGTCAGCACCCAGCATGCGCTTCAAGCCCGTGACGCCCCAGAGGCAGGCGAAGCCGGCAACGACACCGATCACCAGTGCGCCCATCAGGCCCACGTTGCCGCAAGCCGGCGTGATGGCGACGAGGCCAGCGACGGCACCGGACGCAGCCCCCAGCATCGAGGCCTTGCCCTTCATCAGCGCTTCACCCATGCACCATGCGAGCACGGCAGCGGCGGTGGCCGAGAACGTGTTCATGAAGGCGAGCACAGCGGAGTTGCCTGCTTCCAGCGCAGAGCCTGCGTTGAAGCCGAACCAGCCCACCCACAGCAGCGAGGCACCGACCATCGTCAGCGTCAGGCTGTGAGGCGTGAGCGACTCCTTGCCGTAGCCGATGCGCTTGCCGATCACGTAGGCACCCACGAGGCCTGCAACAGCTGCGTTGATGTGCACCACGGTGCCGCCTGCGAAGTCGAGCGCGCCCCACTGCCAGATCAGGCCGGCCTTGGCATTCATCGCATCGACCACTTCCTTGGTGGCGTAAGCGTCCGGGCCCATCCAGAACCACACCATGTGTGCGATCGGGGTGTAGCTGAACGTGAACCACAGCGCCATGAACAGCAGCATGGCCGAGAACTTGATGCGCTCAGCGAACGCGCCAATGATCAGGCAGCAGGTGATGGCAGCAAACGTTGCCTGGAAGGCCATGAACAGCAGCTCAGGCAGCACAACGCCCTTGCTGAAGGTAGCGCCCATCGCGAACGTGCCGGTTGCCGGATCGAACAGGCCCTTCATGAAGACCCGGTCAAAGCCGCCGATGTAGGCATTGCCCTCGGTGAACGCCAGGCTGTAGCCGTACAGGCACCACAGCACCACGATCATCGAGAAGGTCACGAAGACCTGCATCAGCACCGACAGCATGTTCTTGCTGCGCACGAGGCCGCCGTAGAACAGGGCCAGGCCGGGGATCGACATCATGATCACCAGCAAGGTCGCCACGATCATCCACGACACGTCGCCCTTGTTGGGAACGGGTGCGGGCGGCGCGGAGGCTGCAGCAGCGGGTGCTGATGCAGCGGCTGCGGGAGCGGAGGCAGCGGCAGCAGGTGCCGACGCCATCGCAGCAGGAGCGGAAGCTGCGGGTGCAGCAGCCGATGCGGCAGCTTCAGGAGCGGAAGCTGCTGCCGCCGGTGCCTGCGCGAACGCAACACCGGTCATCAATCCCAGGCCCAGGGCGAGGGTAGCAAGGAGTTTTCTCATGTTCGTTTCTTTCTTGTGAAGGACGGTCGCCGGGTTACAGCGCCTCCTTGCCTGTCTCGCCAGTGCGGATGCGAACAACCTGCTCGAGGTCGTACACGAAGATCTTGCCGTCGCCGATCTTGCCGGTGCGCGCCGCTGCCTCGACGGCCTCGATCACGCGGTCCACCAGGTCGTCGGCCACGGCCGCTTCGATCTTCACCTTGGGCAGGAAGTCAACGACGTACTCCGCGCCGCGATACAGCTCGGTGTGGCCCTTCTGGCGCCCGAAGCCTTTGACTTCTGTCACCGTGATGCCCTGCACGCCGATACCCGAGAGGGCTTCGCGCACCTCGTCGAGCTTGAATGGCTTGATGATCGCCGTTACGAGTTTCATGATTTCTCCTTGGTTCTCGCCCGCGTGCTCAGAAGCTGTACTTCGCGCCGAGCACCAGGCCTGCACGGCCCGTGAACTTGCCGGACGGCGTGAGATAGACGGTCTTGTCGGCGTCGGTGCCAATGATGGCGGCCGTGGCGCTGAAGCCGTTGCCGAAGTCCTTGCCCAGCGTCAGCGCGTAGTCCAGGTACGAGCCGGCCGAGAAGTTGTTGATCTTCTGGTAGCCGATGTGCGGCGTGAGCGAGTAGCCGTCACCCAGGTCAATCGCGGCGCTCGCGTCGAGGTAGCTGGAGTTCTTGCTGTCGAAGAAGCCGAACGTGTTCGTGACGGCATGCGAGTACTTCAGCGTGAAGACGCCCACCGTACCGGCCACATAGAGTTCCGTCGTGTTCGGGCTGACTGCCAGGCCGTGGCTGGGGTACTGGTAGCGCAGGACGCCAACGTCCATGCCGACGTCGCCAAGCGGGAATTTGTAGCCGCCGTAGATGTCCCATTCGACATCGGAGCCGCCGCCAGCGTCCTTGATCCACTGGATGGTCGACAGCCAGGTGCCGACATAAAAGCCGCTCTTGTGGGCGTAGTCGATGCCACCTTGCAGGGCCGGGTTCAGGCGCGACTGCGAAATGCCGCGGTAGCGGTAGTCGGTGACGACGCCCACGTTGTACGACAGCGTGTAGTCCGGCTCCGGAGCCTTGGTTTGGGCAAAAGCGGCGCCAGAAAGGGCAAGGGCAGCCACGACGATTTTTTGTGCGATCTTGAGTTCCACTGAGTTCTCCTGAGGATGAAAAGAGTTACCGACTCAGCCCTTAGCAGGACGCGTGCCATAAGTCACACGTATGGCACATCAGTCCACGTATCCCCACTGGCCGCCGTTGAGCACCATCGCGGCGCATACGGAAGATTGCACTCAAGACGCACCTTGACGGTGCATCAAGGGCGTCTGGCCGTCGCGCCAACAATAATTGCACTCGAATGGGGAGGAATGAATCGATGAGCTTGTCTTTGGTGCAAAGCCGCGCCCTGGTGGCGCTGCAGGCGGCATCTGTCACGGTAGAGGTCCATCTGGCCAATGGGCTGCCCAGCTTCACGCTGGTCGGGCTGGCCGACACGGAAGTGAAGGAGGCGCGGGAGCGGGTGCGCAGCGCCATCCAGAACAGCGGTCTGGAGTTTCCGCACAACAAACGCATCACGGTGAACCTGGCGCCGGCCGAGCTGCCCAAGGACTCGGGGCGGTTCGACTTGCCGATTGCCTTGGGCATCCTGGCGGCCAGCGGGCAAGTGGATGGATCGAAATTCGCCGGCCATGAATTCGCGGGCGAGCTCTCGCTGTCTGGTGAATTGCGTGCCGTACGTGGCGCGCTGGCCATGAGCCTGGCAGTGCATGGGGGCGGCGGGGCCGCAAAGATGGTGCTGCCGCCCGGCAGCGCTGAAGAGGCGGCGCTGGTGCCGCAGGCGCACGTGTACCGCGCCAATCACCTGCTCGACGTGGTGCAGCAGTTCCTGCCGGAAGGCGCAGCCGGCGCGACGGCCGAGCCATCCACTGGCTGGTCGCGTGTGGTGGCCGCGCCCGTTGCGATCCCGGCGAGTTACCCCGACCTTTCTGACGTGAAGGGCCAAGCGTCGGCCAAGCGGGCGCTGGAGATTGCGGCTGCGGGCGGTCATAGCGTGTTGATGCTGGGCCCGCCCGGCTCAGGCAAGTCGATGCTTGCGCAGCGCTTTGCCGGGCTGCTGCCTGCAATGACGGTCGATGAGTCACTGCAAAGCGCGGCAATCGCGAGCCTGGCGGGGCAGTTCAGGCAAGAACGCTGGTCGCTGCGGCCAACGTGCAGCCCGCATCACACGGCAAGTGCGGTGGCACTGGTGGGCGGCGGCTCGCCGCCACGCCCCGGCGAGATCTCGCTCGCGCACAACGGGGTGCTCTTTCTGGACGAATTTCCGGAGTTCTCGCGAGCCGCGCTGGAGGCGCTGCGCGAACCGCTGGAGACCGGGACCATCACCATCTCGCGCGCTGCTCGGCGTGCCGAATTTCCAGCGCGCTTTCAATTGATCGCCGCGATGAACCCGTGCCCGTGTGGCTGGCGCGGCTCGCAGACCAAGGCCTGCCGCTGCACGCCCGACCAGGTGCTGCGCTACCAAGGCAAATTGAGCGGGCCTTTGCTGGACCGCATCGACTTGCATGTGGAAGTGCCGACGATTGCATCGGCTGAACTGCTCGACGCGCCGCCGGGTGAAGAAACGGCTGCGATCCGCGAGCGCTGCGAAGGCGCTCGGGAGCGGGCCATGAAGCGCCAGGGCAGACCCAACATGGCGCTGCAGGGCAAGGAGATCGACGCACATATCGAACTCGATGCTGCTGCCGCCAGATTCCTGAACGTGGCTGCGGCCAAGCTGGGGTGGAGTGCGCGATCCACTCACCGCGCGATGAAAGTAGCGCGCACGATTGCCGATCTGGCCGCATCCGCCACGACGCAGACTGCGCACGTGGCAGAGGCCGTGCAGTACCGGCGCGCACTCGCGGCGACAATCACCGGATGACGCAAGCCGCCATCCCATCGCCGACGCACAACCGGCGGCTCGTGGGCTGGTTGTCCGTCGCGCAGCTCATCACCTGGGGCAGCGTGTTCTACACGTTCTCCCTGCTGCTCGAGCCCGTCGAGCGCGAGCTGGGCCTGACGCGCGCGCAGTCGTCTCTTGCCTTCAGCCTCGCGCTGCTGGCCGAAGGCATTTGCGCTTACCCGGTCGGCCGGTGGATTGATCGCGGCCATGAGCGCGCCGTGATGACGGGTGGCTCGCTGCTCGTGGCTGCATGCCTGTTGGCGCACAGCTTCATCTCGACGCTCACAGGTTTTTACGCCGTCTGGATCGTGATGGGTGCCGGGTTGGCCGCCACGCTGTACAGCCCTGTGTTCGCGGTGACCACACGCCGGTTTCCCAGTGACTTTCGCCGAGCGATCATCACGATCACGTTTCTGGGCGGGCTGGCCAGTACGGTGTTCATTCCGTTGTCGTCGCTGCTGATTTCGCAGCTCGGGTGGCGGCATGCGCTGTGGGTACTGGCGGCGATGCAGGTTCTGGTCTGTGCGCCGCTGCATGCGGTGCAGTTGCGCAATGCGCCAGGCCCTGTCGATCACTCGCATGATCACAAAGTTGCGTCGCCGGGTGTGTACTTGCGCAGTGCGCCGTTCCTGCTGATCGGCGTGTTCGTGATTTGCATGATGGCGGTGACGTCCGCTTTGCCGCCGCACATGATCAGCCTCTTGCGCAGCTCAGGGCTGTCGGAGGCATGGGTCATCGCGATCCCAGCGAGCATCGGTGTGTTGCAGGTATTCGGGCGGCTGCTGCTGTATTTCTTCGAGCATCGCTTCGACCTGCATCTGGCTAACCGGTTGATTCCGGTGCTGATTCCGCTCGGGCTCGGCGCGTTGATTGCGGGCGGTGGTCACGGCTGGACAGCGCTGGTGTTCGTGGTGCTCTACGGCATGGGCAACGGCATGATGACGATCGTGAAGGGTACAGCGATTGCGCAGTACGTGAACCGCGAGCATGTCGCATCTCTCAACGGCGCGCTGGGCATCCCGACTGCGATCGCTCGCGCCGCCGCGCCGTTGTTGCTGGGCGTGCTCTGGACTGCGCAAGACGGGTATCGCTGGGGCTTGTGGGTGATGCTGGGTGCGGGGGTGGTTGCTGTCATTGCGCTGGCGATGGCGCAGCGCAAGTCGCTGTTGCCGGCTTGAGGTTGGCTGCTCTCAGCGCTCTTCTTCCAGCGCCCGTGCGAAACCGGCCGAGAACAGCAGCACGGCCGACGAAAAATAAATCCACATCAGCAAGACGATGAGCGAGCCCGCCGTGCCATAAGCCGACACGACTGCCGCCGTGGACAGGTACAGCGTCATGAGCTGACGGCCGATGGTGAACAGGATGGCGCCCGCTACGGCACCAACGATCAACAGCTTCATTGGTGGTTTGGGCCCTGAGCTGATTCGCATCAATGCAAGAAATAGCGCAGCGCTGACGATGAAGGAAACCAGTTCATTGACGACCCGAAGCACCGCTTCGAACCCCATCCAGGCGCCGGCCCAACCTGAGAACAGGGCCAGCATCGTGGAGAACACCAGCGACACGAGCAGCATGAAGCCAAACGCGAGGATGTAACCAACGCCGCGCAGACGCAGCGACGCGCCGTGCCACCACTTCTGCCGGGCCGGCTCAGTGCGCCCGTGACGCCACAGGCGCTCGAATGCTTCCTGCAGTTCCGTGAAGACGCCGGTTGCACCAAATAGCAGCACACCGAATCCGAGGATGGACGCCAGGATTCCGTCGGAAGGTTTCTTCGCGCTGGCCAGCGCCTGCTTCACGAGCGCCCCGCCCTGATCGCCCACGACCGCACCGATCTGCGAGACGATTCCGTTTTCCAGAACATCGCGGTCAAGCCACCAGCCAAGCACCGCGACCATCACGATCAGCAGGGGAGCGAGACTGAGAATGCCGTAGAACGACATGGCGGCGCTCATGCGCAAGCCGTCTGCGTCGCTCCACAGCCTCGCGGCGCGCAGGACCGGCCGCAAGGGCGCCGCCGCTGTGCGCAGCCATTGAGGGATGTGACCGGCCAAAGACTCCATTCGGCTAGCTTGGGGCCGAGCCCTGCCGCACGGGATCGGCAGCGCCCGACAAAACGGGTAGGAGCAGGCGCCGCAACGCCCGGGCGCGGGCTACAGATTCGGCGCGAGCAAGCGCTGCATGCGCGTGATGTCTTCGCCGCGGCGGCGCGCCTGGTCTTGCACCTGGTCTTCGCCAATCTTGCCGACGTTGAAGTACGTACTTTGCGGGTGCGCAAGGTAGAAGCCGCTCACGCTGGCCGCCGGTGTCATGGCCATGCTGTCGGTGAGTTCCATCTCGACCTCGCCAGCCTGCAGCACATCGAACATCTCGCGCTTGACGCTGTGATCGGGGCACGCGGGGTAACCGGGCGCGGGGCGAATGCCACGGTACTTCTCGGCGACCAGGTCTTCGATGGTTGCGGCTTCATGAGGCGCATAGCCCCACAGGTCTTTGCGCACACGCTCGTGCAGGCATTCCGCGAAGGCTTCGGCCAGGCGGTCAGCCAGTGCCTTGAGCATGATGGCCGAGTAGTCGTCGTGATCGTCCAGGAAGTACTTGATCTTCTTTTCGATGCCCAGCCCCGCAGTGACAGCGAACATGCCCACGTAGTCATCAGCAACGCCTTTGGGCGCGACAAAGTCGGCGAGGCAGCGGCTCGGGCGCATCACGCCATCGACTGCCTGCTTTTCTGTTTGCTGGCGCAGGCCCCACCACGTCAATGCGGTTCTGGTGCGCGATGCATCGGTGTACAGAACGATGTCGTCACCCACCGCGTTCGCGGGCCAGAAACCCATCACGCCGCTGGCCGTGAGCCAACGGCCTTCGATGAGGCGCTTGAGCATGCGCTGGCCATCGGCGTACACGCGCACGGCTTCAGCGCCGACCACTTCATCTTTCAGGATCGCCGGGAACGGGCCGGCGAGATCCCACGTCTGGAAGAACGGGCCCCAGTCGATATATTTCGCGAGCTCGCCCAAATCGAAGTTCCGGAACACACGGCGGCCGATGAATTTGGGCTGTGGCGGCGTGTAGCCGGACCAGTCGATGGGCGTTTTGTTCGCGCGCGCTTTGTCCAGCGGCCACAGCGGCACCTGCTTCTTGTTGGCGTGCTGCAGGCGCACGTTGTCGTAGTCGGCGTTGACCTCGGCGATGTACTTCGCCGCCTGGTCAGACAGCAGGCCTTGCGCCACGCTCACGCTGCGCGAGGCATCCGGTACATAGACTACGGGGCCTTCGTAATGAGGCGCGATCTTCACTGCAGTGTGCACACGGCTGGTGGTCGCGCCGCCAATCAACAGCGGAATCTTCTTGATGCGGAAGTGGTCGTCCTTCTGCATTTCCGACGCAACGTATTGCATCTCTTCGAGCGACGGCGTGATCAGGCCCGACAAGCCGACGATGTCAGCGCCTTCCACTTTAGCGCGCGCCAGGATTTCATGGCAGGGCACCATCACGCCCATGTTCACGACTTCGAAGTTGTTGCACTGGAGCACGACGGTGACGATGTTCTTGCCGATGTCGTGCACGTCACCCTTGACGGTGGCGATCACGATCTTGCCCTTGGCCTTCACGTCTTCACCGGCGTCAGCCTGCAGGCGCTTTTCTTCTTCGATGTAGGGGATGAGGTGGGCCACAGCCTGCTTCATCACGCGCGCTGACTTCACGACCTGCGGCAAGAACATCTTGCCCTGGCCGAACAGGTCGCCCACGATGTTCATGCCGTCCATCAACGGGCCCTCGATCACGTGCAGCGGCCGGCCACCCTTGGCGAGGATCGCGCGATACGCCTCTTCGGTGTCTTCCACGATGTAGTCGGTGATGCCCGAGACGAGCGCATGCGACAGGCGCTGCTCGACAGGGTGTTGCCGCCACTCGTTCTTCTTCGTCTCGTCCTTGCCGGCGCTCTTGGCGCGGTCAGCGATTTCGATGAGGCGCTCGCCGGCATCGGCGCGGCGGTTCAACACCACATCTTCCACGCGCTCGCGAAGCTCAGGCTCGATCTCGTCGTACACGCCGACCATGCCCGCGTTGACGATGCCCATGTCCATGCCGGCCTGGATCGCGTGATAGAGGAACACGGTATGGATTGCTTCGCGCACAGGGTCGTTGCCGCGGAACGAGAAGCTCACGTTCGACACGCCACCGCTCACCTTCGCGCCTGGCAGGTTCTGCTTGATCCAGCGCGTGGCGTTGATGAAATCGACCGCGTAGTTGTTGTGCTCTTCGATACCCGTTGCGATGGCGAAGATGTTGGGGTCGAAGATGATGTCCTCGGGCGGGAAATCGACTTCATCGACGAGCAGGCGATAGGCGCGCTCGCAGATTTCGATCTTGCGCTCGTACGTGTCGGCCTGGCCTTTTTCGTCGAAGGCCATGACCACGGCAGCCGCGCCATAGCGCTTGACGAGCGTTGCCTGCTTCTTGAAGGCCTCTACGCCCTCTTTCATCGAGATCGAATTGACGATGCCTTTGCCCTGTATGCAGCGCAGGCCCGCCTCGATCACTTCCCACTTTGACGAGTCGACCATGATCGGCACGCGTGCGATGTCGGGCTCGCTGGCGATCAGGTTGAGGAATCGAACCATGGCGGCCTTGCTGTCGAGCATGGCTTCGTCCATGTTGATGTCGATGACTTGCGCGCCGTTTTCAACTTGCTGGCGCGCGACGGCCAGCGCTTCTTCGAACTGGCCGTTGAGGATCATTCGCGCGAATGCCTTGGAGCCAGTGACGTTGGTGCGCTCGCCCACGTTGACGAACAGGCTGCCAGACGCAATCGAGACGGGCTCGAGGCCTGAGAGTTTCATCGGGGGAACGGTTGCTTGGCTACGCATTTCTCACCTGGTCGACAAGCCGGCGCGGGGCCGGCGGGTTGAAGGTGAGCGCGGTTGAAAGTCAATCGTCAGTAAACATTCAAGCCTGGCGATTAACCAAATGGCTTAATCGCTGCAGCGCTCCTTGAACTATCGCAATTCTAAATGCAGACAGCGTTTTCATTTCCCCAGGACGACTCCGACGGGTCTACTATGCTTGACGAGCCTGCTGCGCTTGGCGAGACGCGTCTTGACCCGGCGAGCGCAGGCACTGCGCGCATTTGCGCTGACCGCCTTCGCGATGTCGTGCAGTCGGCCAGTGCCGAGCTTGCGGCCGACTTGCTCCGGGCGCCGAGCGCGCTGATGCAGTTGTCGCACGAAGAAGCGCTGGCAGTCGTCGCCTGCATGGAGCCCCGCCTCATCGCCGAAGGCGAAACCTTCATTCACGAAGGCGACAAAGACAACACCGGCTTCATGCTGCTCATCCTGGACGGCGAAGTGACCGTTGAGAGCTCTGTCGTGCATCGCGACGATCCGATCACCTGCCGCATCCTCGGTGCGGGCAGCCTGATCGGTGAGATTGGGCTGATCGATGGCTCAGCACGTTCGGCGTCTTGCACCGCAATGACAGACCTTCGCTGCGCCATGCTCAGCCGTGACGCATTGAATGGTCTGCTCGACGCGGACCCGCGCACAGCCGCCAAGCTGATGATGGCCATCTCTCACCGCATCGCCCAGCGTATCCGCGCCAATCACGACCGGCTGAAGCTCTACTCCCAGCTCACGCTGGCGATGAACGAAGAGATCCACTTCCTGATGCCGTTCTAAAAAAAATCCCCCGGAACCTTCCCGTTCCGGGGGATGTGAGTGGGTCGGGCTGAAGAAACTTGCAAAAGCGCCCAACCGAAGAGACGAAATCACTTAAGCACATGCCGTGCCTGCTCGTCGAATCCGTTCGCAATTGCTTACACAAGCGGCAGGTCCGCCTTCTTCAGCGTGCGCAGCACAAAGCTCGATTTGCTGTGCCGCACGCCCTTGATCTTGTAGAGCCGCTCACGCAGCAGCCGCTCGTAGTCGCGCGTGTCCTTCACGGCTACGCGCAGCAGGTAGTCGTACTCGCCCGAGACCAGGTAGGCCTCGATCACCTCCGGAATCGCGGCCAGCGTTTCGCCAAATTTTTCGAGCGTGTTGTCCGAGTGACTGTCGAGCGTGACCTGCACCATCACCGTGTCCGCAAAGCCCAGGGCCTGAGCGTTCAGGCGAACCGTGTACCCCTCGATCACGCCGCCGAGCTCCAGCTTCTTGATGCGTTCCCAGCACGGCGATGTCGACAGGCCGACGGCCTGGCCAATCTCCTGCAGGCTGGCGCGGGCGTTCGACTGGAGAACGGCGAGTATTTTTCGGTCGAGATTGTCCATGACCGTTAAATTATCGGCTCGAATCGGAAACTACAGGTAATTTTCCTGAACTTCTCGGCCAAGCCAGAAACTTCAGCAAGAATTTCCGCCCCCAGGCCGCGATACTTTCTGCCAGGCCAGCGGACTTACCAGTCCCGATGCCAGACAAGGGCCCGGCGGGTTACCGCTCGCCGGGCAGCTTGGACGAAGACAGCGCAGCAAAGCCCGGCCACAAGCCGCGCACTGCACTCCTCAACCGTGCAGTGCCCGATCAGGCCGCTTCTTTATAGAAAAATTCTTTCTGCCGCGAGCGCGCGGCCAGCGGCTCGACAGCGCTACGAATTGCGCCGATGTGGTCAGGCGTCGTGCCGCAGCAGCCGCCGACGATATTGACCAGGCCATCCGCCGCAAACTCACGCAGCAGGCGCGACGTCACGTCGGGCGTCTCGTCAAAGCCGGTCTCGGCCATGGGGTTGGGCAGGCCTGCGTTCGGGTAGCAGCTGATGAACGTGTCCTGCGCGACGCGCGCCAGTTCCTGGATGTACGGCCGCATCAGTGCCGCACCCAATGCGCAGTTCAAGCCGACGGCCAGCGGCCTGGCGTGGCGCACGCTGTGCCAGAACGCAGTGACTGTCTGGCCGCTGAGGATGCGCCCGGATGCATCAGTGACGGTGCCGCTGATGATGAGCGGCAAGCGCTCGCCCGTATTGGTGAAGTACTCATCAATGGCAAACAACGCCGCCTTGGCGTTGAGTGTGTCGAAGATCGTCTCGACGAGCAGCAGATCAGCGCCGCCATCAACGAGCCCCTCGACCTGCTCGTAATAGGCCGAGCGCAGCGATTCGAAATCGACGTTGCGCGCGCCCGGGTCGTTCACGTCGGGGCTGATGCTTGCGGTCTTCGGCGTCGGGCCCAGGGCGCCTGCCACGAAGCGTGGTTTGTCGGGTGTTGAAAACTTGTCGGCGGCGGCGCGCGCAATCTTGGCGGATGTGAGGTTCATCTCGCGGGCGAGGTGGCCGAGGTCGTAGTCATCCTGCGCGATGCGCGTGGCGCCGAATGTGTTGGTCTCGATGATGTCGGCGCCAGCGGCAAGGTAGCTCTCGTGCACATCGCCGATCACGTCGGGCCGCGTGAGGGAGAGCAAGTCGCCGTTGTTGCGCACGTCCTTGGGGTGATCCTTGAAGCGCTCACCACGATAGTCAGCCTCTGTCAGCTTGAACCGCTGCGTCATCGTGCCCATCGCGCCGTCAAGGATGGCGATTCGCTTGTCGAGGATGCTGGGCAGCTGCTGGCCGCGGGTGTAAACAAGGGGCTTCATGGTGGCTCGATTGTAGAAACAACGAAGCAGGCCCGCGGACTTCGGGACAACTTCGGGACAATAGCGCCATGTCCCCCGCACCCAACGCTATCCTGCACGAGATTTTTGGCTACGAACAGTTTCGCGGCCCACAAGCCGCCATCGTCGATCACGTCATTGCCGGCGGTGACGCGCTCGTGCTCATGCCCACGGGCGGCGGCAAGTCGCTGTGCTACCAGATCCCGGCCATTGCCCGTCAACGCGCTGGGCATGGCGTGACGATCGTTGTCTCGCCGCTGATTGCGCTCATGCATGACCAGGTCGGCGCTTTGCATGAGGCCGGTGTCGAAGCAGCTTTTCTGAACTCCACCTTGTCAATGGAGGACGCAAGCTCCGTCGAAAAGCGAATGTTGCGCGGTGAGGTGACGCTCGTCTACGCGGCGCCCGAGCGAGTGACAACGCCGCGCTTCCTGTCGCAGTTGCAGGCGATGCACGACAACGGGCGGCTGTCGCTCTTTGCGATTGACGAGGCGCACTGCGTGAGCCAGTGGGGCCACGACTTCCGCCCTGAGTACCGGGCGCTCACTGCCCTTCACGAGCGCTTTCCGGGTGTGCCGCGCATGGCACTCACTGCCACTGCCGACGACATCACACGCGCCGACATCCTGGAGCGGCTGCAACTCGGCGATGCGCGGCAGTTCATCAGCAGCTTTGACCGGCCCAACATCCGCTACACCATCGTCGAGAAGAAAGACGCCACGGCACAGCTGCTTCGCTTCATCGAACGCGAACACGAAGGCGAGGCTGGCATCGTCTATTGCCAGACGCGAAAGCGGGTCGAGGAAATCGCCGCGACGCTCAGCCAGCAGGGCATTCGCGCACTGCCGTATCACGCCGGGCTTGATCAGGACGTGCGGCAGGCCAACCAGGACCGCTTCCTGCGCGAAGAAGGCATCGTGATGGCAGCGACCATCGCTTTCGGCATGGGCATCGACAAGCCTGATGTGCGCTTTGTTGCCCACGTTGACATGCCCAAGAACATCGAGGGCTATTACCAGGAAACAGGCCGTGGTGGCCGCGACGGCCTGCCTGCCGATGCGTGGATGGCTTATGGGCTGCAGGACGTCGTGAACCAGCGCCGCATGATCGACGAAAGCCCCGCCGGCGACGAGTTCAAGCAGGTGATGAGGGGCAAGCTCGATGCGCTGCTCGCCCTTGCTGAAGCGACTGACTGCCGCCGCGTGCGCCTGCTGGCCTACTTCGGCGAAGCGAGCAAGCCTTGCGGCAACTGCGACAACTGCCTGAATCCGCCCGCCGTGTGGGACGGCACGGATGCTGCGCGCAAACTGCTCTCGACCATCTACCGCGTGCAGCAGCAAAGCGGCATCAGCTTTGGCGCGGGTCACATCATGGACATCCTGCGCGGCAAACCAACGGAGAAGGTCAAGCAGTTCGACCACGAGCGCTTGTCCACATTCGGCATTGGCGCGGGGTTCAGCGAAGCGCAATTGCGCGGCGTATTGCGCCAGCTCATCGCCATTGGCGCGTTGTCGGTTGACAGCGAGGCGTTCAACACGCTGCGCCTGACGGAGGGATCGCGTGCCGTGCTCAAGGGCGAGTTGTCGGTTCGCCTGCGCGAATCGGTGTCATTGCCGCCCGAGCGCAGCCGCCGGCGCGCGGACGAGAAGGTGCGCGAGAAGACGCGAGCGCCGGCCGCTTCAGCAGGGTTGACAGGCCAGGCCGAGGCACTGTTCACTGCGCTCAAAGCATGGCGCGCCGACGTTGCTCGCGCGCACAACCTGCCAGCCTATGTGATCTTTCATGATGCGACGCTCGCAGCGATCGCCGCCATGTCGCCGAGTTCACTCGATGACTTGCAAGGCATCAGCGGGATCGGCGAGACGAAGCTTGCGAAGTACGGCAGCGACGTGCTGCGGGTGGTGGCCGAAGCCAGCTAGGACGAGTACTGCGCGTAGTCGAGAGGCAGCGCCGTCGTGGACTTGAGCACTTCCATCGCGAAGCTGGAACTCACGTCCTGCAGGTCAACCGCCTTGATCAGGCGCTTGTAAACAGAGTCGTAGCCGGGAATGTCAGGCACGACGATCTTCAGAAGGTAGTCCACATCGCCGCTCATGCGGTAGATCTCCACGATCTCCGGAATGTCGCGGGCAGCAGCCACGAACTTCCTGACCCACGCTTCGCTGTGCTGGTTCGTGCGCAGCGAAACAAACACGGTGACGGGCACATTCAGCTTGACGGGGTCGCACAGCGCGACTTGCCCGCGAATCACGCCCGATTCATTGAGTTTCTGGATACGGCGCCAGCACGGCGTCGATGAAAGACTCACTGCCTCAGCCAGTTCCGCCAGCGGCGTGGCGCCATTCTTTTGGAGAATGGAAAGTATTTGCAGATCTTTCTTGTCCATAAGGATTATTTTCTAATAGACACCACTTGGCAGCCATCAGTTTGCAACCTGATTCTCCAGCGGCATACCTAGACTTGGTCTCCATGAACATCTTCACTCAACACCCCCGCAGCGTCGGCGAGAGCTATTGGGAGCACATGGGCGTTGCCCTGTCATTTGCGGGCTCGCTGTTTCTAGGCAGTGCAGCGGCGCTGGTCCACGCCGTCTTTCCGTTCCTGTTTACCGACACGAGCAGCTCACTCATTGCACGGCTTTCCAAGCGCATGATGAATCGAAAAAGATCGGAAGTGCTGCGCGCGCTGCGCGAGACGCATGCAGAGCGCTTCGCGCATCTTGGCTCTGACGCCATGCGCCGGTTCAAGCTGCTCGAAGAGTTCGTCGATGCGGAATTGCAACGCGACGACGGCGACCTGCCTGCCTATAGCCGCGCGGCGACGCCTCAGCTGTAGTTCAAAGCGAGCTCCTGCGCCAAGGCGCTCATGCCCTGCTCGGTCAGCCCCATCGAGCGCGCCAACTCGTTGACAAACGCTGCCGACCGCTGCCCCCCGGCAAACGGAACATTGAACGCATCCGGGCCCGGCAACTCGCTGGCCGGCGAACGGGCGGGCTTGGCGATTTGGGTGCCCCGGATGGCATGGGCGCTTTGCATAGCAAGGAGCGCGGGGGTCGTGAACAAAGCAACTGACATGGCAAATTCTCCAAACGCGGTTATCAAAGGCAAGGATGCGGGCCGGACTTGATGGTGTCCATCAGGCGCTGCGCTGCGTACTGCAGGTCCTCGGCACCTTCGACATCACGTGCCACATCCAGGGCTGCATCAAAGGCACGGTCGGCATTGGCGTTGTCGCCGAGCGCAAGAAGGCACTCGCCAAGGCGAAACAGTGCTGCGGGATGGTCGCCCCCGTTCACGAGCGCAAAGCAGAAAAAACGGATGGCGGTTGCTGGCGCGCCGAGCTGCTGCATGCAGGTGCCGGCCAGGAAGCTGAAGCGCGGCTCAGCGGGTTTGTGGGTTGCCAGGTGGAGCGCAAGCGCCGAAGCAAAGCGGTAGTTGCCTTCGTTGCACAGCGCACGCGCCGTGCTGTACACCGCTTCGAGCTGGCTGGGCGTAGGGTCATCCGCATGTGACGGCCGGCCCGTCGGCGTGAATGCCATTTCGAGCTCGCCCGCCGTGGGGCGGGTGATGTGCGCATTGCAGGCCTGAACGATCGAGAGAATCTCTGTTTCAGGATTGGGGTCTGACGGCGTCATGGCTGTTCCTGTGGTTAGCATCGACTTCGACGCTACCGATAGGGCTGCCTTCACGCCACTATGCTTTGGTCTCTTGGCTCTGCTCGCCCGCGTTACTGCACGAAGCCCATGCCCCGCGACTCACGCACCTCGGGCTTGATGCGATGCTCCGCTTCAAGCTGCTCGATGAATTCTTCCGCCGTGAATGTCGCGCTGAGGATGTCGACCTGCCGCTTCACGGCGGCGAAGTCGCCGGGACAGAGCTGGTCGAGTCGCGCCAGCCGCGCGATGACCGCTGGCGTCAACGACGCCTGGTCACCGTCTAACGCCTCGGTCACGAACATCCGTTCGCGCTGCTGCTGCGTAAGCGGCTTGAACCGGATCTTGAACGTGAAACGGCGCAGCGCCGCCTGGTCGATGCGGTCCAGCAAGTTGGTGGTGCAGACAAAGATGCCGTTGAAGCGCTCCATGCCCTGCAGCATCTCGTTGACCTCAGTGACCTCATAAGTGCGTTGCGCCCCGCGACGGTCCTGCAAGAAGCTGTCTGCCTCATCGAGCAGCAACACGGCCTTTTCGTTTTCGGCCTCACGAAACATCGCAGCCATGTTCTGCTCGGTCTCGCCGACGAACTTGCTCATCAGGTCGCTGGCCTGCTTGATCAGCAGCGGCTTGTCGAGCGCTTTGGCAATGTGTTCGGCCAGCGCCGTCTTGCCCGTGCCCGGTGCGCCGTAAAAGCACAGCGTGCCGTGCCCGCCCGCGCGCAAGGCCTGCACGATGCGCGGGATTTCGAAACGCGTCTCCACGTTCAGCATGTCCAGGTCGTAGTGCGTCACGCTGCGCCGCGCGCCCGCCTCGTTCGCGCGATTGCCAAGCGCCTGGTCCGAGTTGCGAAGCTGGCGGTCAATCAGGGTTTCGATGGCGGCGGGCTCGTCGCTGGCGAGCGCGGCGAAGCGCACCGCCGTGCGGATCTGCGCGGGCGTCAGGCCCTTGCGGCTCGTCAGTTTGCCGACGAACTCGTCGGACACGGGTACGCCTTCGAGCGTCTTGCGAACAATGCCTTCTCGCGCGCCCGGCGGCGGCGATTTCAGCTCAAGGTGATAAGCGAAGCGGCGGCGAAACGCCGGGTCGATCTGCTCAATTCGGTTCGTGACCCAGATGGTGGGCACTGCGTTGGTTTCGAGAATCTGGTTCACCCACGCCTTGCCGCTGACGCTGCCCGTCGGCGGCGCCACCACCTGGTCGGCGCGCGCCATCAGCTGCGCGGCTTCGCTGGAGATGGGCGGGAATACGTCTTCCACTTCGTCGAACAGCAGCGCCGCCTGCGCGCTGCCTTTGAGGAACACCTGCGCGATCTGCAAAGACCGGTAGCGGTCCCTGCCGGAGAGCGAATTGCCATCGCGATCGGCATATTCGACCTCGAACAACTCGAGGTTCGCCGCCTGCGCCACCACCTTGGCCAGCTCGGTCTTGCCGGTGCCGGGCGGGCCGTACAGCAGCACGTTCACACCGGGTTCCTTGCGACTCACGGCATTGCGCAGCAGCGAACACAGCACCGCTGCGTCTTCCTGCACAAAGCTGAAGTCGCCCAGGTCGAGCGAGCTTTTGGCGCTTGGCCGTGTGAACACGGCCATCAGCTCGTTCTGGTCGCGGTACTCGCGCATTAACACAGGCGGCAGCTTTTCGCTGACCTTCATCAGGTCAGCCAGGTCGGTGATGTTGTGTTCAGAGATCAGGTTTTCGACCAGGCCGATCCGCTCCAGGCGCGAGCCGGCGCGAAGGGCTTCGCCCACTTCGGTGGCGCTCACTCCGGCGAGTTCGGCAATCGCGGCATACGCTTCGGGTGCGTTGTTGACCTTGAATTCGACGAGGATGGAGCGCAGGTCGCGTTGATAGCGTGCCAGGGTGCCGTAGAGCAGCAGTGCCCGTTCGGCCTTGTTCAACTGCAACAGGCCCGACAGCGCGTCGATGTTCTTTTCAACCAGCGTCGATTGCTTCTTCAGGGCGTTAGTCAGCCAGTCGCCGGTGACGGCCAGCACAGACAGCAGGTCCTTCGGCTGGTCCTTCGCGTATTCGTCCAGATAGAAGAACAGCGTGCCCTCTTCATAGGGGCCGCGCCACACGCCGTGGCGATCGAGAAATTCCTGTGTGCTGAGCGCTTCATGGTTGCGCCAGAACTCGTTGTCTTTGCAACGGCGGCCAAGAAATTCGCGAAGGCGTGCGAGTGCGGGTGCGGGCCAGACGAGGTGGCGGCCGGCCAGTGACAGCAGGCCATTGAGGTCGCGCCGCACGTTGAACTTGCCGCCCTGTTTGGCCGCAAGCGTCAGCACAAAGTGCGAGCACATGAGGTCGAGCACCGGCGCATTTTTCAGCCCCGGTGAGGGTAGGACCTGCACATCCGCCGAACGCTTGACCACTTTGGAAAGCCTCCAGCACCGCATGGCGCCAAATTGAAGATAACGCGACTTCATGCTACATGGAAGACACTCATTGTGGGAATACCCACACACCATTGGCTTTTTAGCCCTGACAATCCCGAGCACATGATCGACCTTGCCGACGTCCGCGCTGCAGCACACCGCCTTGAAGGCCAGCTGACCGACACGCCTTGCGTGGAGTCGCGCACGCTGTCGGGTATCACGGGCGCGCAGGTCTTCCTGAAGTTCGAGAACCTGCAGTTCACCGCATCATTCAAGGAACGGGGCGCGTACAACAAGCTGTCGCAACTCTCCAATGAAGAGAAGGCGCGCGGCGTTGTCGCGATGAGTGCGGGCAATCATGCCCAGGGTGTGGCCTACCACGCGCAGCGGCTGGGCATGCGCGCAGTGATCGTGATGCCTCGCTTCACGCCAGGCGTGAAAGTGGAGCGCACACGCAGCTTCGCGGCGGAAGTCGTGCTGCACGGCAACACACTTGAAGAAGCGCGCACCCATGCTTATGAGCTGGCTGCGCAGCAGCACCTCACGTTTGTGCATCCGTATGACGACGAGCAGATCGTTGCGGGCCAGGGTACGGTGGGCATCGAAATGCTGCGCGCCGCGCCCGAACTGGACACGCTCGTCATCGCCGTGGGGGGTGGCGGCCTGATCGCGGGCATCGCTGTCGCGGCGAAGGCGCTCAAGCCCGGAATTGAAATCGTGGGCGTGCAGACGCTGCGCTTTCCGAACATGTTCAACGCCGTGAAGCACGAGTCGCTCCCACAGGGCACCAGCACGATTGCCGAGGGCATCGCGGTCGGCACGCCAGGCCGCATCACGCAGGAAATCATCGAGAAACTCGTTGATGATCTGGTGCTGGTGGACGAAGGCGACATCGAGCAGTCGATCGTGATGCTGCTGGAAATCGAGAAGACGCTGGTCGAAGGCGCCGGCGCAGCCGGGCTGGCGGCCCTGCTCAAATACCCCGAGCGCTTCAAGGGCCGCAAGGTCGGCCTGGTGCTGGGCGGCGGCAACATCGACCCGTTGCTGCTTGCTGCGATCCTGGAGCGCGGCATGGTTCGCGCCGGCCGGCTGGCACGCGTTCGGGTCAGCGCGCGCGATGTGCCGGGGTCGCTTGCGCGCATCACCGCCATCGTGAGCGAGGCAGGCGCGAATATCGACGAAGTGCATCACCAGCGCGCATTCACCATGCTTGCTGCGCAGAACGTTGAAATTGAACTCGTGGTGCAGACACGCGGGCGCGACCACATCAGGGCCGTGATCGACGCGCTGCACGAAGGCGGCTTCCAGGCGGAGGAACAATGATGGACAAGGCAGTTTTGCAGTCAGCGCTCGGCGAATACTTTGCGCCGTGGGTTCAGGCGCTCGCGCTGCAGGTCGAATCGTTCGATGCCGACAGCGTGACACTGCGGCTGCCGCAAAGCGACTCGCTCTCGCGCGTGGGCGGCATGCTGTGCGGGCAAGCCATGATGGCTGCGGCAGACACAGCGATGGTCCTGGCGCTCATCAACCAGTTCGGCGAGTTTCGCCCCTGCACCACCGTGCAGATGAGCACCTCGTTCCTCAAGCCGCTGTCCAAGCAGGATGCGCTGATTCAGGCGCGTGTGGTGCGCGCCGGCAAGACGCTGGCCTTTGGCGAGATCGATTTGCGAGGCGCCGATGACGGCAAAAGCGCCAGCCGCGCCAGCGTGACGTACGCCCTGCTCTGACGACCCGCTAAAATCACGCGTAGTCCCCCGATTTCAGGAAACCACCATGTCCACGCCGCAAACCCAGACCGATGCCAGCCAGAAGCACACCCAGGATCCCCTGGAGGCCATCATGCCGATGGTGCCGATCGTGCTGCCGGTTGTTGGCGGCGTGCTGATTTTCCTGCTGGCATTCATCGCCATTTCCATGGCCTGAAGCAGCCCTGCGCTGATCTAGCCAAAGGCCCCTGTTGGGGCCTTTTGTTTGTCTGCGCCGGCTTGTCGCAGCGGGGGAACTTCACCCGCCAAAGTATGTACTTGACATCCCCGACTTTAGTATGTACCATGCAGTCATTCTCGGAGATTTCCCCAATGACAGCCATCTTCAACCAGCCGCAATTTCAAGACGCAGACAAGGCCCGCGAGTACCTGGAGGCTCAGGTCTGGCCGAATGGTCGTATTTGCCCTCATTGCGGCGTTGTGGGTGAGCATTACGTCTTGAAGGGCAAGTCCAACCGTCCCGGCCTGTACAAGTGCGCTGACTGCCGCGAACCCTTCACCGTGACCGTGGGCACTGTGTTCGAGCGCTCCAAGATCGGCCTGCATGTCTGGCTGCAAGCCGTCCACCTGATGTCCGCTTCCAAGAAAGGCGTTTCAGCAAAGCAGCTTGAACGCATGCTTGGCGTGACCTACAAGACCGCGTGGTTCATGTGCCATCGCATCCGCGAAGCCATGACCGCTGCACCGTCCAAGATGCTCGGCGGTCCCGGCTCATCCGGCATCGTTGAAGCCGACGAAACTTATTGGGGCCGTGCCGCTGACGAGGAAGGCATTCGCTACCCCAAGGGCATCAAGCGCGGCGCTGCAAACAAGATGAAGATCGTGACGCTGGTCGAGCGTGATGGTGACAAGCGCTCTTTCCACGTCGCCAACGTCAACGCTCAAACGCTTGCTCCAATCCTTAAGGCACAAGTCGCTAAGACCGCTCGCCTGATGACCGATGAAGCCAGCTATTACAAGAAACCCGGCGCGCACTTCGCATCGCACCAATCAGTGAACCACTCGAAAGAGGAATACGCTCGCGGCGACGTGACCAGCAATACTGCTGAATCCTCTTTCGCCATCCTCAAGCGCGGTCTTGTCGGCACCTTCCACAGCGTTAGCGAGCAACACCTGCAACGCTATTGCAATGAGTTCGACTTCCGCTGGAACTATCGCCAGTCGCAAGGTTTTAGCGATACGGCCCGCGCAAACATGGCGCTCATCGGCATCACTGGCAAGCGCCTGACCTATCGGCGGACTCACGCGCCAGTCTTCGCGTTTCAGTAATCAGCCTGTAACGCCGCGAGCCACGAAGCTCAAGGCCGTCGCGGACTCGATTCGCTTCCGATCTGGCTACACCGGCTCAGATCACTGCCCGCAGTGTTGGACTCTGCATGGCGCTTTGCGCCCGCTGCGCTTTGAGCCTCATCACAATGGGGTAGGCGCGTTCCTAGCAGCCTGTGTAAATTGCGGGTTCCACATCACTTTGTGAAGGGGCTTGTGATGGCAACGAATATTCCTCCCATGCCTTCGAACGTGCGCTCCATCGCGCTTGCGTGGCTGAGAAAGGACGAATGGCCGCGATGGTTGGAACTAGACCCGCAGTTCCAGCCCGACTACGAGCATTGGCTGCGCCGAATGAATGAAGCGGTGGCCGAGTTGCAGCGTCGCGGAAACAAGGTCAACAAGATCGATGTAGGCATTGACGAATTCCTCGAATGGAGCCGCGTCAACGGAGGAAAGGTCGATACCCACACACGGTCTGCATTCGTCGCCTACAAGGGGATGCGAAAGGAAACCGACCACTGATGCTGTACGCTGAACTGACATTGTGTGAGCGCTCGTGAAATTGGAGTTCTGCATGGACGAACTAGCCATCACAGCGGCAGAAATTGACGGTGGCAAGATCACTGACGATGGCATGGCGCTGGTTCTGAAAGTAATTCAGGTCAGCGGCTTTGAAGTGAACTTGGCGTTCCCTCATCTTGCGCTGCCCGCCTTGATAGAAGCGGCAGCACACGGAATCACAGAAGGATTTGCTAAGCAAGGGAAGCCGGATCAGCGCTATCCAGTCCAATGGGTCAACTGGAATCTCGATCCAATTTCAACAGGCTCTTTGCTGACAATGACTCTTCAAAGTGGCGGGCAATTGGCCTTTGTGCTGCCGCCGCAGGTTCAAAGCGAATTGCTTCAGGCTATTGCCAATCAGATCGGAGCCACGGTTTTAATGAAGTCTTAGCCGCCGCGTCCACGGCTGTTATTAGGCTCCGGCGGCTTCGCAGGCTTCGGCTTGACCTTCGGCATGGGAGGCGCGGACCATACACGCTTCAATGCCTCGTTGAAGGGCATTGCGGGGACTTCTTCGCTCTTCGCCTTATCGTGTTTCATTTCATCACTCGCGAGGTCCTATGAAGAACAAGAAGGATATCAACGACCGCACCTTTACGTTTGCTCATTCGGGGCTCAGAGACACACATCCTGAGGTGATTGAGCTAATGATTGCCTTCGCTGAAGCCAGTTGGACCTGGACGCACACCGAAAGCTGCTTGTTTCGACTCTTCGCTCATGTGGTTGAGCCCAAAACCAATTTACATACGAAGGCGCTTCGCGCTGCATTCTTCTCTGTGATCAGTCCGTTAGGCCGACTGGACATGATCAACGCTGTGATCGCCGCGAACTTCGACAAGGAGTTCATCAAGCACTGGAACAAAATCTATCTGGAATACCGCGCTCAGATTGCGACAAGGGGCCGCTTGGCCCATCTTTGCGGCTTTTCATATTCGCCCAAGAACGGAAAACCGCGAGCCATCTTGATGGAGCCTCGCGTTCATCCAAGAGCGAAGCACACGCACGGAGAGGCAAACGCAGTCGAATACACCGCCAGCTATCTAAACCGCTTGACCCACAAATGGGGAAAGCTGGCCGCGAAAGTCAGCATCTTCATCCTGCTTGTCGATGAGACAGACATGCTTTCAGAATACGCTCAACAAGTAGCGAGTCTGCTGGTGATGGAGGACGATCCAAGTAGCCCGATTCCTCCAAAACCAACACACCAGCCGACAGCATCTCAGGCGTAATCGCAAAATCTCCCGCTACATTTTCTGTAGCAGGAGATTCAACCGGCCTGTCGCTTTCGACTGTAGTCATTTCGTTTGGTAACGTCAAGTACATAATTCGCTTCACCCGGCGCATAACCCCATGCAAGTTTTGCATTGTTTTCACCCCGAGTTCCGCTTGTCCGGGGTAGCTCGTCCCTAAAATTGGTGACCCAGCCGACCCGCGGACAGTGAAACATCCTTCACGACCCCAGCGTTGCCAAAGCGCGCAACCCCCGCCCGCCGACTGCGCCAAGCCTGATTTCAAAAAGGCCAGCGCTCGTGCCCCGTCGTGAGCTCCTGCCTTCCTGAAATACGGTTTTTTGACTTAGGAGCTTTTGGATGAACTCTCCCGCCATGAAGGGGCTGAACCTCAGCGCCCCCGCCTACGTAAAGAACGCGAAACTCATCGCGTGGGTCGCCGACATGGCCGCCCTGTGCAAGCCAGACGCCATCTATTGGTGCGACGGCAGCCAGGAAGAATACGACCGGCTTTGCCAGCGACTGGTCGATGGCGGGACCTTCAAGAAGCTCGACCCAGTCAAGCGCCCCAACTCATTCCTCGCCTGCTCGGACCCGACTGACGTGGCACGCGTCGAAGACCGCACTTTCATCTGCAGCGCCAAGCGTGAAGATGCCGGCCCCACAAACAACTGGATGGAACCGGCCGAGATGCGCCAGACCCTTCAGCCCCTATTTGACGGCTGCATGAAGGGCCGCACGATGTATGTCGTGCCGTTCTCGATGGGGCCGCTGGGCTCGCCGATTGCGCATGTCGGCATCGAACTCTCCGACAGCCCCTATGTGGCCGTGAACATGCGCATCATGACGCGCATGGGCAAAGCCGTTTACGACGTGCTCGGCGTCAACGGCGACTTCGTTCCCTGCGTGCACACCGTCGGCGCGCCGCTGGCCGCCGGCCAGCAGGACGTGAGCTGGCCCTGCAACAAGACGAAGTACATCGTCCACTACCCCGAGACGCGCGAGATCTGGTCTTATGGCTCCGGCTACGGCGGCAATGCGCTGCTGGGCAAGAAATGCTTTGCGCTGCGCATCGCCTCCACGATGGGCCGCGCTGCGGCAGGCGGCCCCGCCGGCAGCCCGGGCTGGCTGGCTGAGCACATGCTGATCCTCGGCGTGACCAATCCGCAGGGCAAGAAGTACCACGTCGCTGCTGCGTTCCCCTCAGCCTGCGGCAAGACCAATTTCGCGATGCTGATTCCGCCGGCTGGCTTCGACGGCTGGAAGGTCACCACGATCGGCGATGACATCGCCTGGATCAAGCCCGCTGCCGATGGCCGCCTGTACGCCATCAACCCGGAAGCCGGCTACTTCGGCGTCGCGCCCGGCACGAACACGCTCACAAACCCGAACTGCATGGCCAGCCTCACGAGCGACGTGATCTTCACCAACGTCGCGCTGACGGACGATGGCGATGTCTGGTGGGAAGGCATGGGCCCTGCGCCCGCGCACGCCATCGACTGGCAAGGCAAGGACTGGACGCCCGAGATCGCCAAGGAAACCGGCGCAAAGGCCGCGCATCCGAACGCGCGCTTCACCGTCGCTGCCATCAACAACCCGGCACTCGACTCCGCCTGGGACGACCCGGCCGGCGTGCCGATCGACGCATTCATCTTCGGCGGCCGCCGCTCGACGACCGTGCCGCTCGTGACCGAAGCACGCAACTGGGTCGAGGGCGTTTACATGGCCGCGACGATGGGCTCCGAAACCACCGCCGCGATGGCTGGCGGCAACGGTGCCGTGCGGCGCGACCCGTTCGCAATGCTGCCTTTCACGGGCTACAACATGTCCGACTACTTCCAGCACTGGCTGGACCTGGGCCGCAAGCTGGCTGCCACCGGCGCCAAACTGCCGCGCATCTACACCACCAACTGGTTCCGCAAGGGTGAAGACGGCAAGTTTGTCTGGCCCGGTTATGGCGAGAACATGCGTGTGCTCAAGTGGATGATCGACCGCATCGAAGGCACGGCCCAGGGCAAGGAGCACGTGTTCGGCGTGAGCCCGGCGTATGAAGAGCTGAACTGGACGGGCCTGAATTTCAGCGCCGACCAGTTCAACACCGTGACCAGCATCGAGAAGGCAGCGTGGCAACAGGAACTGAAGTTGCACACCGAGCTGTTCCAGCAGCTGGAATATCACTTGCCCAAGGAACTCGGCGAGACAAAGGCGCAAATCGAAAAGCGGTTGGCTGCCTGATCGCGCTAGCCGGCTCCCCATGAAAAAAAGCCACCGCGAGGTGGCTTTTTTCTCTTTGCATTGCTCTCTGTCTATTTCTGGACAGCGCGGCGCATGGCCTTCTGGCGCCGCCGCTCGGCGCTCTTCTTGGCCAATCCGCGCGACCACGTGTCGAGCGGTTGCAGCAAGGTGGCCGGCAGGCGCCTGAGCACAGCGTGCACCCAGCCTGCATGCGGGATGGCAGTCATGGCAAGCCGATGCCTAGAAGTACGACCTGAGGTCGCGCGAAGCACCGGCGCTCATGGCGCGGCTGATGTCAGCCATCACACGTACATCCGTCAGCGCGACTTGCCAGAGGCGCTCATCGTCAGCGGCCATCTTGCGGGCCTTGTTCCACCGGGCAAGCCCCTCGCGAACACGCACGGACATGCTCCTGGCGGGCGTCGCCATCAGGGCCAGCGCGCCGAACGCGACAACCCACATCACGATCCACGCTGCAAGCAGGTGGCCTTCAGTCCAGGTGTCGATCACCTGGTTGGCAGCAACCAGCAGCGCGGCAACGATCGCGGCGAGCAGCAGGCTGGCATTGGCGCGGGCGCCATCGATACGACGGGTCAACTCCCTGGCGTTGTGCGCCAGTCGTTCGGCACGGACCACGCCCGGGTGTTGGGTGGGGTGGTCAACATGTGCGAAAGCGGTCATGGTTTGTTCCCTTTCTTCGGATTCACAGCGGGAGGCGGAATTGCACCCCGTGAGTCCATAGATTAGGGTTAACGCTGATATTTTTCCAATTTAGATTGGTGATGAGTATCATTCACCATGGTGATGACTGGGCCCAATTTCCGGACACTAGACCTGAACCTCTTGCGGGTGTTCGACCAGGTCATGTCCGAACGCAACCTGACGCGCGCCGCGCGCAACCTGGCGATGACCCAGCCCGCGGTGAGCAATGCGCTCAACCGTCTGCGCGAGGCCGTCGGCGACAAGCTCGTTGTTCGCAGCGGCTACGGCATACAGCCCACGCCTCGCGCGTTGTCGTTGTGGCCCGCCATCGCGGACGCCCTGCGCCAGATGGAAGCCTCCCTGTCACCCGGCGACTTCACTGCTTCAGAGGCTGGCAACACCTTCATGCTGTCGATGGCTGATTCCACTGCGGCAGAACTGGTGCCGGGGCTGATTGAAATCATCGAGCGCGACGCGCCGGGCGTCTCGATCCGCATCGTGCCACTCACGACGCGCGATCCGCGCCCGCTGCTCGATGAAGGCGAAATCGACCTGGCCGTGGGCTACTTCCCCGCCGTGCTCGCGGACCTGACGGCGCAGGCCCAGCAAGGCGGGCTGGCGCCGTTCGATCACCAGCGCCTGTACGAGGGCGAATATGTCTGTGTGATGCGGCAAGGCCACCCGCTCGCGCGCGGGCCGCTGACACTCAAACGGTACTGCGAGGCGCACCACCTGCTCGTGAGCTTTTCGGGGCGTCCGTTCGGCTTTGTCGATGAGGCGCTGGCGTCATTGGGCCGGCAGCGCCGCATCTTGCTAACGGTGAACCAGTTCTTCACGGCGGGCCGCGTCGTGGCGACATCAGACCTGCTGACCGTCATGCCCCGCCACTTCGTTCACGTCACCGGCATGGCGGGCGAACTGGTCCTGCGCGATCTACCGTTGAAGGTACCCGCGGTGCATGTCGACTCCTTGTGGCACCGCCGGCAAGCGCTGCGAAGCGACCACGCCTGGCTGCGGCTGGCCCTGGCAGCGGCCGCGAAGATGGCTTTCGAAACAGATATGTCTTAGGCTCTTCGCTGGCATGTGCCTTGCATTCGATGCTCGTCATGAAAAACCTTCCCCGTCGCCACGTCCTGAAACTCGCCGCTGCAGGCGCGGCCTCCCTTGCCCTGCCCGCGTTTGCGGCATGGCCGGACAAACCGATCAAGATCATCGTCACGTTCCCTGCAGGCGGCGCCAGTGACATCGTGGCGCGCGTCATGGCCGAACAACTCGCGCAGAAGCTGGGGCAAGCGGTGGTGGTGGACAACCGGCCGGGCGCCGGTGGCAGCGTGGGCGGCACGGCGGTGACGCAGTCGCCAGCCGATGGCTACACGCTGATGCTGTCGAATTCGACGCCGATCTCGATCGGCCCCTTTGCCCTGGAAAAGCAGCCCTACGACCCGGTCGAAGGCTTCACGCATATCGAACTGATCGGCAGCGCCCCTTGCGTGGTCATGGCCAACCCGAAAGCCGGACTCAAGACGCTCGCCGACCTCGAAGCCTTCGCGAAGAAGTCGGGCCGGCTGGACTTTGGATCGGGCGGCCCGGCGTCGATCGGCCACATCTACGGTGAACTGATGAAGCACACGCTGGGCCTGAACATGGTTCATGTGCCCTATCGCGGTGGTGCGCCCATGACGACCGACCTGATCGCCGGCATCATTCCCGTGGGGATCGACGTGCTCACAGCCTATGTGCCGTATTTCAAGAGCGGCCAGCTGGTGCCGCTGGCGGTAACCTCGGCCGCCCGTTCTGCGCTCGTGCCGGACGTGCCCAGCGTGGTGGAAGCGGGGCAGAAAAAACTGGTACTTGATAACTTCTTCGGCTTGTCCGGTCCGCCGAAAATGCCGGCCGATGTGGTCTCACGGCTGAACGCCGCCTGTACCGATATCCTGCGTCAGGCTGACATCAAGAAAAAAATGGAAGAGCTGGGCATCACGCTGTCACCCGCCCCATCGGCGGCCTTCACGACTTACGTGAAGGAACAGGTTGCGCAGCTGTCGCCAGTGGTCAAGTCCGCCGGCGTGAAGCTCTGATTTGCCGAATCAGCGAACCACACTGAGGTAGGCGACGGCAGCACGGCGCAGCTGGCGTGCGTCGCTACCGGTGTGGAATTCGGCCTTCTCCATCAGCGATTGGGCGACGCCGTCTTCTGTGTCTTGGGCAGGGGTTTGGGGAAAGCCAAAAAGGCGGGCAAGCAAGGCAAACATGATTTCAGGGCAGCCGTTTTGGGGCTGCGGTTGGTTGATGTATGAAGAATAAGGGTTATCCCTAGGTTATCAAGCCCAACCATGCGCGGAACCCATGCCGGTCCCGCATGGGCCGATGCCGACGCTATGCTTGACCGGATGAGCGCCCCGCCCCCCGTTGCTGCCCCTGCGCAGGCACACGCCGCTGCGCAGCCGTCGCCTGGCGCGTGGCTCGTGCAGATCGCCGGCGCCATCGAAGAAATGCTGTGGGTGACGCACGAACACACGGGCGAGATCATCTTCAGCAACAGCACGTTTGCAAGCTATTGGTCACTCGACACATCCACGCCGGGGCACCGCGCCGCGGCGCTGGCCGAACTGGTCCACCACGACGACCGCGAGCGCCTGCGCCACGCTCGTGAGCAATTGCCAGCCAAGCCTTTCCAGGAGGAATACCGCGTCACGCTGCCCGCGCGCGGCGACAAGGCAAGCCGCACGGCACGCGTGCGTGAACATGCATTTCGCTCACCGGGCCCCGCCGGTGAGCCCTGGGTCACGCACATTGCACGCGACGTGTCCTGGCAGTTCGACACCACAGCGCAGCTGCGCGCCGAAATCAGCCGCCGCACCGACGCCGAGCGCAGCCGTGACGATGCGACGCAGCGGCTCGAAGCGATGATCGCGAGCGCCAACGATGCCGTCATCACCATCAACGAGCACAGCGCCATCATCGACTGGAACGCGGCCGCCGAACGCATCTTCGGCTGGAAGCGCGCAGAAGCCCTGGGCCGCACACTCACCGAACTGATCGTGCCGCGCACGTTCCGCTCGCACCACCACGCGGGCATGGAAAACTACATGCGCCACGGCACGGGCGACATCCTCAACCGCCGCGTGGAGACCACCGCGCTGCGCCGCAGCGGCGAAGAATTCCAGATCGAGCTGTCGATCTGGCCGGTGACCTCCGGCGAAGGCGTGACATTCAGCTCGTTCATCCGCGACATCTCGCGACGCAAGTCGAATGAGCGGGCGCTGGCTGAGTCAGAGGCCAAGTACCGCAAGGTCGTGGAGAACGTGAACGAGGGCATTCTCGTGACGGCAGCGGGCCGCATCCTCTATGCCAACCCGCGCGCGCTTGAACTCACTGGCCTGGACGACGCTACAGCCAAGTCACGCCCCTTTGTCGAATTCATCCACGCCGACGACCGCGAGCGCGTGATCAGCAATCACATGCGCCGCCTCAAGGGCGAGCAGGTCGAAAACCACTACCAGTTCCGCGTGATCCATCGCGACGGCAATGTGCGCTGGCTGGAGATCTCTGCCGTGGTCTTCGAGTGGCAGAACACGCCTGCCACGCTGAACTTCCTGACCGACGTGACCGAGCGGCGCAGGGTCGATGAGGAAATGCGCGCCTCGCTCGCTCGCGAGCGCGAACTGTCAGAGTTGAAGTCGCGCTTCGTTGCTGTTGCTTCGCACGAGTTCCGCACGCCGCTGGCGGCGATCCTATCGTCGGTCGAGCTGCTGGACGACTACGGGCTGCGCCTGCCCGACGACGAGCGCAAGGAAATCGTCGGCCTGGTGAAGAACGCCGTCGCTCGCATGAACAAGATGGTCGAGCAGGTGCTGCTCACCAGCCGGCTTGAATCTGGCAAGTTTGCGTTTGAGCCGCGCCCGCGCCACCTGTCCGACCTGCTGGTGCAAGTCGCATCCGAGATGGACCAGGCACACCCACAGGCGTCGCGCATTTCCATGCAATGCGAAGGCGCAGAGCAAGCGCGCATGATCGACGCCAAACTCCTGAGTCACATCCTGGTGAACCTGCTCACGAACGCCTTGAAATATTCGCCGCCGGACAGCGAGGTGACCTGCATCGCAAGCGCCGATGGCGAGCACCTGCACTTCAGCGTGCAGGACCGCGGCATCGGCATACCGAGTGCCGACCTCCCGCGCCTGTTCGAGAGCTTTCATCGCGGCACCAACGTCGGCAACATCCAGGGCACGGGCATCGGCCTGCACATCGTGAAGGAATGCGTGGACCTGCATCGCGGCACGATCGACGTGCAAAGCGTCGCCGGCGAAGGCGCCACATTCAATGTGCGGCTGCACGCCCCGCAGGCCTGATGCAATGGCACGCATCCTGATCGTTGACGATGATGCCGCGCTGCTGCGCCTGCTGTCGCTGCGCCTGCGCAAAGGAGGCCACGGCCTGATCGAGGCATCCAGCGGTGAGGCCGCGCTGGCAAGGCTCGACCAGGAACTGCCGGACCTGGTGATCACCGATATGCGCATGGGCGGCATGGATGGCCTGCAGCTGTTCGAAGCAATCCACCGCCGGCATCCGCTGCTGCCGGTGTTGATGATCACCGCGCACGGCACGATTCCCGATGCAGTGCGGGCACTGCAACGCGGCATGTTCGGCTACATCTCCAAGCCGTTCGAGGCGCGCGACTTGCTGGCAGAAGTCGATCGCGCCATTGCTGCATCACAGGCGCTCGGCGCCAATGTGCCGGTGGACGACTCAGACGACCCCGCCGAAGGCTGGCGCGAAGCGATCCTCACCCGCAGCCCGCGCATGCAGCAGGTGCTGGCCGAAGCGCGCATGGTCGCGGCGACGGATGCATCGGTGCTGATCCACGGCCCCAGTGGCAGCGGCAAGGAACTGCTGGCGCGAGCCATCCATGCCGCCAGCCATCGCGCAGGCGCAAAACTCGTTGCCGTGAACTGCGGAGCGATCCCCGAGAACCTGGTGGAGTCGGAACTGTTTGGCCACGTCAAGGGCGCATTCACCGGCGCCGTGCGCGACCGTGCGGGCCTGTTCGTCGAAGCGCAGCGCGGCACCGTCTTTCTCGACGAAGTGGGCGAGCTGCCGCTGGCGATGCAGGTGAAGCTGCTGCGCGTGCTGCAGGAGCGCGAGGTACGTGCAGTGGGTGCCGAGCGCGCGATCAAGCTCGACGTACGCGTGATCGCAGCGTCGCATCGCAACCTTGAAGAAGAAGTCGCTGCCGGCCGTTTTCGGGAAGACCTGTACTACCGGCTCCATGTCGTCGCGCTTGACTTGCCGCCGCTGGCCGAGCGGCGTGAAGACATCCCTCTGCTGGCCCGGCACTTCATGGCCGCGCTGGCCCAGCGCTACGGCAAGACGGTGAACGCGTTTGGCGCCGGCGCCGTCGAGGCACTGGCCAGCGCGCCGTGGCCCGGCAACGTGCGCCAGCTGCAAAACACCGTGGAGAAGTGCGTGGTGTTGAGCACATCACCCCTGATCGACTTGACCCTGGTTCAGCGCGCGCTTGCCAACCAGTCGCAGACCATGCCGGCGCTCGATGAGGCGCGCCGCGCGTTCGAGCGCGACTACCTCGTGCAGCTGCTGCGCCTGACCAGCGGCAACGTGAGCCAGGCGGCGCGGCTGGCCCACCGCAACCGCACCGACTTCTATGCGCTGCTCGGGCGCCACCAGCTCGAGCCAGGCCAGTTCAAACCAGCTGACAGCGCCTGACCGCGACGCTGCAAATTTGTCGGGATTCACCGACATCGCAGCGCGTTGATCCATCACGGTTTTCTCGCGACCGACCAGAACGCTGTCGGCCAAACCCGACAAGCCCGGCACCGGCACGCGCGTAAGTTGTTGATTCATAACGGCCTGCCTGCTGGCACGGAACGTGGAATGGAAGAGGACCTATTCAGGAGACCTTCCATGACCCCGCAACAGATCACCCTCGTCCAGAAATCCTTCGCCGACGTCAAGCCGATCGCCGGCCCGGCGGCGAATCTCTTCTACAACCGCCTGTTCACGCTCGACCCGTCGCTGCGCAAGATGTTCAAGGGCGACCTCACCGCGCAAGGCCAGATGCTGATGAGCATGATCGGCGCCGCCGTGATGGGCCTGAGCAACCTCGAAGTGCTCGCGCCTGCCGTTCGCAAACTCGGTGCGCGCCACGCCGGCTACGGCGTACGCACCGAACACTACGCGGTGGTCGGCAGCGCTTTGCTGTGGACGCTGGAGCAAGGCCTGGGTTCGAAGTTCACGCCGCAAGTGCGCGAAGCATGGACGGGCGCCTACGAACTGCTTTCCGAAGTGATGCAGCTCGGCGCCATGGAAGAGCAGCCGATGCTGTCGTGATGCGAAGCTGATTGCTCGTGGGGGCGCCAGCGCGTCGGCACAATAGGCCGGTGAAGATCCAGCTGCTGTCCGACCTGCACCTCGAGGTGCATCCCCACTTCTTTCCGCGCCCTGCACCGGGCGCGGAACTGCTTGTCCTGGCCGGCGACGTCGGCTCTTACCAGCGTGGCGGCCAGCTCGATGACGACGACTTCGGCCTCGCGCGCTTTTCACCACGCAACGGCTGGCCCGTGCCGGTCCTCTACGTGCCCGGCAATCACGAGTACGACTCTCTCGACTTCGACGAAGCGCACACGCGGCTGCGAGAGACGTGTGAGCGGCTCGGCATCACGTGGCTGGAGCGAGAAACGCTGGAAGTCGCCGGCATCCGCTTCATCGGAACGACGCTCTGGGCGGACTTCGATGCGCTGGTCACCGACGAAGACCGCGCGCAGGCCAGCCCCGCCGCCATCCTGAAAAAGCGCGAGAAGGCCTTCCGCGCGGCCAACTTCTATTTGCAGAAAACCGGCACCATGCGCCACGGCGAGCCGATGTTGGCCGAACAATGGCGCGAGCATGCCCTGGTGTGCCAGCAATGGCTGCGCGATGCACTGGCAAAGCCATTCGATGGCACCACCGTGGTGATCACGCACTTTGCACCGACGTTGCTCAGTGCCGATCCGCGCTATGGCCTGCGCCCGGGCACCGCTGGTTTTTGCAATTCGCTGGACGAGCTGCTGCCGCTTGCGCAGTACTGGCTGCATGGGCACCTGCACTGCCAGTTCGACTATGTCTCGCAGGGCTGCCGGGTGGTGGCCAACACGCTCGGGTATGCAGCCAAGGGCGAACAGGAAGGCTTTCGCGAGCAGTTTCTGCTTGATCTCCGGGCGCGCGATTAGCAGCGCCACGCCGCGCCCCTTGCATTCGCGAACCAAGGCCCGCATCTTGCATGCGCTGACAGGCAGCGCGTTGTGCTCAGCAGTTACCGGCAAGCACATCTGAGGCGACGTCTTTACAACCTGGACGTCACACGCGCGCGGTGGCTGTGAAACACTTGAGGTGACGGAGGTCACGATGAATCGAGCGCAATGGGCACCCACGATGGCATGGCTGGCCGCCGTGACGGCCGCACTCGCACTCGCCTTTGTCGGCCCCAGCGAAACCGTGGTGATGGGCCAGGTGCCCGTGATCACCACCAAGCGCCTGGACCAGCAACACATCGTAGTGCCGCAAGGCCTGACTGCCGAGCGCACCCTCGCCCTTGTGGCTTACACACGCCTGCAGCGCCCCGAGATCGACAGCTGGATCGAAGGCTTGCGCCTGAATACGGATCCGACCATTCCCTGGGTGCGCATGCCCGTGATCAATGACCCGGGCGATGACGACAAGCGGCTCGCAATTGAAACCTCGCTGCTCGAGCGCCACAAGACGCAGCCCGAGCGTGCGCGGCTCGTGCCCGTCTTCACCAATCGGGAAGCATTCATTCGCGCTGCAGGCATCTCCGGCTCCGAACACGCCTCGGTGCTCGTGCTCAATCGCGAAGGCAAGGTGCTGGCGCGGGCCGAAGGCCACTTCGACGAAGACAAGGCGCAGGCGCTGCGCGAGACGCTGCTGGCCCGCGGGGATTGAGGCCGCAGGCGGGTTACGTCAAGGCCGCTGCTGCGGCCGCCGTCAGCGCCTTCGTCAGCGCATCCAGCACTTCCGATTCCAGGTTCCAGCAATGCCAGTAAAGCTGGATCGGCAGCGAATGGTCCGGCGCCAGGTTCACCAGGCGCTTGTCGCCAAGCAGGTCACGCACGAGCAGCTGCGGCAACACGCTCACCCCCCAGCCCGCCAGCACCGCACGCACCTGCCCTTCCGAGCTGGGCACGAACATCTGGTTGAGCGAGACGTGCTTGAGGCCGAAGGCCTTGCTGATGAACTCGCACTGCATGTCGTCCTTGCGGTTGAACGCAACGAAGGGTGACTCGCGGAAGTTGTGCGCGTCCAGCCCCTTCGGGAAGTGCGCCTTCGCGAAGTCGGCCTGCGCGACTGCAACGTACTGCATGGCACCAAGCGGCACGACCTTGCAACCCCGCAGCGCCTGCTTGAGCGTGGTGACGCAGCCAAGAACCTGGCCCTCGCGCAGCCAGTCCTGCGTGAAGTCCTGGTCGTCGGTAATGACTTCCATGGGCAGGCGCTGCGCCGCGAGCTCATCAAGTGCCGGAAGCGCCCACGTCGCGATGCTGTCGGCATTGATCGCAATCGAAATACGCTCCTCTTCGCGCGCGCCGCCGGTTGAGCTCGGCGCCAGCTCTTTCAGGTCGCGCTCGAGGTCGGCGCGCAAGAGGCGCATCTGTTTGGTGTGCTTCAAAAGCAGATGGCCCGCCGAGGTCGGCTTGAGCGGCCTGCTGCGAACAATCAGCACGGTGCCGATCTGCGACTCCAACGCGCGCAGCCGCTGCGACACGGCTGACTGGGTGATCGACAGTCGCTGCGCGGCCCGCTCGAACCCGCCCTCCTCCACGATCGCGGCAAGGCATTCCAGTGCGTCGGGATCGAATGTGCTCATGACCTGGCCTCAATTAGGGGTGCTGATGTTTTCACTGAGAGTTTAATTTTCCTTTTGCCGCCAGACAACATTACGCATACTCTGCCCCCATGAAAATTCTGGTTCTGGGCGCCGGCATCATCGGCACAAGTACGGCATGGCACCTGCGCCAGCACGGCCACGAAGTGACCGTTGTCGAGCGGCAAGCCGGCGCTGCGCAGGAAACCAGTTTCGCGAACGCGGCACAGATTTCAGTGAGCTACTGCGAGCCGTGGGCCAACAAGCACGCGCCCGCCAAGCTCGTGAAGTGGATGTTCCGCAACGATGCACCGCTGCTGTTTCGCCCGCAGCTTGACTGGCAGCAATGGCGCTGGGGCGTGCAGTTTCTCGCGCAGTGCAACGACGAAGCGTTCGAGCGCAACGTCAAGCAACTCGTCGCACTCGGCGCCTACAGCCACACGGCATTGAAAGACATCGTGCGCGCCACCGCCATCGAATACCAGCGGCTGGAGCGCGGCATCGCACACTACTTCACCGACGAAGCCTCATTCGCCGATGCCGCGCAGGCCGCTGCACTGATGCAGAAGTTTGGCGTGCAGCGGCGCGTCGTCACGCGTGACGAGCTGCTGAAGATCGAGCCCGCCTTCAAGAATTTTGCGCACCGCATCGTGGGCGGCACCTACACGGCCAGCGACGAAAGCGGCGATGCGCGCGTGTTCACCGAACAGCTTGCGCAGCGCGCCGCGCAAGCCGGCGTTGAATTCATGTACAGCCATGACGTCGAGAAGCTCGAGAGATCGCGCGGCGCCATCCGCTGCGTCGTCGTGCGCGAGCGCGCGACACGCCTGTCGCGCTGCATGAAGGCCGATGCCGTCGTGGTGGCCTGCGGCTCATACAGCGCACCGCTGCTGCGGCAGGTCGGCGTCTATTTGCCGATCTATCCTGGCAAGGGCTACAGCGCGACGTTCAAGCTGAAGCAGCCCGCGCTGGCGCCCTTCGTGAGCACCATCGACGACGAGGTGAAGTGCGCCATGACGCGCCTGGGCAACGAGCTGCGCGTTGCCGGCACGATCGAGCTGGCCGGCTTCGATCTGTCGCTGGACACGCCCGCCGCACGCGCACGTTGCCGCATGCTGACAGAACGCGTCGAGCAGGTATTGCCCGGCGTGTGCGACACACGCACCGACGACGAAGGCGGCGAGCCGCGCTTCTGGTGCGGACTGCGGCCCGCGACGCCGACGAACATTCCGTATATCGGCCGCACGCGCATCGACAAGCTCTGGGTGAACGCCGGCCACGGCACGCTGGGCTGGACACACGGCGCGGGCTCGGGCAAGGCGATCGCCGAGCTGATCTCAGGCCAGAAGCCCGAGATGGATTTCAATTTCCACGGCTTTGCCAACGAGCGCCAGGAACTGGCAGCTCGCACGGCCTGAAGCGACGGCAGCATCGCCCGCGCCTGACGCTGCGGTGCCTATCGGCCGACCGCAGCCCCGTCACGCGCCATGCGCTCGCCCATCCAGCGCTGCAGGTCGATCCACATTTGCCGCATTTCCGCATCGAGCGGAGTGCGCATGGCATTGGGCAGCTCGATGGTCACGACCGGAACGCCTTTGTGCACGCCACCGTAGTTGCCCAAAGAGCCAGGGAAGATGCCGACCTGGTCCAGGTACAGCCGCCCGAGTCGCGACGGCGGCACCGACGGCCCGTCGAAGTCAAGCACACCGTACGGTGCATGAATCGACACGATCAGGTTCGGCTTGAACGACTGCATCTGCTCGTGCAGGAAGCGGCTCTCCGGCTCTGACAGCGGCTTGGGGCCAGGCCACCGGCGCGGATCTTTTCTGGTGCGCTTTTCCCAGTAACTGGACGCATCGCTTTCCCAGTTCGGCGTGGGGAAGTTGCGGTTCAAATCGACGCCGCTCGCATTCACGCGGCGCGGCGGCCGTGCGAGCGCGCCATCGGGGTTCAACACCGGAAGGAAGCGCCAGTGCACAGGCTGCGGCTGCTGCAGGTTCTCTGTCGAGGCCAGATGAATCCACTGGAAGGCGAGCGCCGCGGACGACAGCTCGTCGCCATGGATCGCACCGACCACCAGCACGCGCAGTTTCGCGCCAGGCGCCGCGACATCGCGCACGTACAGCGGCATCCCCTTGACCGATCGCGCGCCACTGGCACGCAGGCCAGCTTCCTTGCACAGCGCCTTGCTCACATTGGGCAGCTTGCGCACGAACGTATCGCAGGGGTCTGCTGCATGCGCCCCGTGGCGCGGCTCAGCCCACAACGCCCCGGGCAGCAGCGCTGCAGCGGCTACGAGAAGGTGACAGGAAACAAGCCGTGCACGCACCAAAGTCAGATTCCGCCGTACCAGTTGTAGCCGTGATCTTCCCAGAAGCCGCCCTTGCCGCCAGCGATGTCGGAGAAATCGCTCACGACCTCGATGTGGTGCAAGTACTTGGGCTGTTTGTAGCCCAGCTGGCGCTCGATGCGCGCCCGCAGTGGTGCGCCATTTGCCACGGGCAACGGCTTGCCGTTGAGCTCCCACGCGAGGATGGTCTGTTCATGAAAGGCGTCGTCAAGATCCACGCTTTCATAGTACATCGTGTCCTCGTTCTTTTCGTCCATCTGGTCGAGGCAACGGAACACGACGAACTTCGCCTCAGGCTTGAGTGTGGCCATGTTGAGCAGGTGCGACAGGCGCACGCCCTTCCACTGGCCGATGCAGCTCCAGCCCTCAACGCAATCGTGCCGCGTGATCTGCGTGCGCGTCGGCATCGCCTGCAGTTCGGCCATCGTGAGTTCAAGCGGCTTGTCCACCAGGCCATCTACGGTGAGCGTCCAGTCCTTGAAGCCGTCCGCCACCATGGCCGCGTAGCTCTGGCCGATGGGCGATGTCGTGCCGTTGGCGCGGAACACCGGCGCGATTTGCGACGGCGAAAACTCCTGCGCCATGGCGCGGCGGCCGAGCACGCGATGCACGGACTCGGTCAATGCTTCGGCGCTGCGCAGCACGTTCACAGCCGTCTCGTTGTGGCTGAGCGAATCGCAACCGGCCAGCGTGCCGGTTGCGGCAACGGCCACGCCTGCGCGCAGGAAGGAGCGGCGCTCGCGGCGTTGCTCGAAATAGGGTTTGGCTTTTTTCATTTCGGCACCTTCCAGTAGCCCGTGACCATCGAGCGCAGGTTGTTGAACAGCCCCGTGACGATCACCTCGAACACATGTACCAGCACAAAGGCCACGAGCAGCACGGCGGCGATGAAGTGCAGCGTGCGCGCTGCCTGGCGCCCGCCGAGCAGCTCGACCCAGCCCGGCGCGAACGAATCCATCATGGGAGACATCGCCCAGCCGCCCAGCACGATCAGCGGCAGCACGCCGAAGACGATCGTGAGGTAGGCCAGGTTCTGCAGCACGTTGTAGCGCTTGGCCTCTTCACCATGCGCGTGCCGAAACAGCAGGTGGTCGCGTACCGACCGCAGGATGCCCTTGAACTCCGTGCGCGTCGGGATCAGGTCGCGGCGCAAATGCCCGCTGAACACCGTCCACAGGATGTACGCAGCGCCATTGATGACGAACACCCATGCAAAGAAGAAGTGCCACACACGCGCCATCGACAACCACTGCGGGCCCGGAATCGTTGACCACGCCGGGAAAGCGCGGGCCGCGTATTCGGTTGCGTCACCCGAGCGGGACGTGCCCAGCACGCCATGCGTGTTGAACTCCACGCCGCCGATGCGCGTGACACCCTGCCATTGACCATTGACCTGCTTTTGCGTGATCTGCAGCACGCGCGTGGCGTCGCGCGAGTCTTCGCTCCAGTAGAGCGAAGGGTGTGCGTTGAAGATCTGCAGCCCGCTCATGAGCAGCACGAAGAGGCACACCACATTGATCCAATGCATGATGCGCACCGGCACGCGGTGGCGGTAGATCACAGGCGCAGAGCCTGTGGAGACAGCTTCCATGAGAGAACTCCTGCAGCGAAACAATCAGATTGCGTACCCGGGCACTCGGGCAATGGCAGGCCCATCAGTCGCGCGGCCAGCGCACTTCTTACAGTTTCGCAGCACTCAGGCGGGCGCGTCGTCCCGCTCGCCTGCTTCGTACAGCGTCTCGCGCCCCATTCGATCGAGCACCAGTTCCGCCGTCCAGGGCAGCATGAGCGAGCCGCAGCGGCTGTCGCGGTAGATGCGCTCGAGCGGCAGGTGCCTCATCATCCCCTGGCCGCCGCAGGTGCGAATGGCCAGGCGCGCGATGTCGTTGGCGCCTTCCATCACGCTGTACTGCGCCGCATACAGGCGCATGCGCGCGTCCTTGGTCGGGTTCGGCCCGGCCTCCTGGATGGCACGCGCAAACAGGCTCTTCATCGACTCCAGCTGGATGCGCATTTGCGCCATGGCGATCTGCTTGGTGGCGTACATGCGGCGCTTGATGGGCGGCTCGCCGGGCACTTCGCCGCGCAGGTACTGCACCGTGAAGTCATACGCTGCTGTCGCCTGGCCGAGGTACGTGGGCGCGAGCGTGAAAAACATCGCAGGCCAGGTTTGCGCGCCCTTGTAGTAAATGCCGCGCGGCATGAGCTGCTCGTCGTCGCTGACGAAGACATCCTTGAACGTGAGATTGCGGCTCACGGTGCCACGCATGCCCAGCGGATTCCACTCTCCGCTGATCGCGAAGCCCTCGCTGGTGGCGGGCACCGCGAGATAAAGCGTGTCGCGCGCGTCGGGCTTGTCGTCGCCCTTGTCTTCGGTGCAGAGCACGCCGTAGTAGTTGGCAGCGCCTGAGAGCGACGCGAAGATCTTGCGGCCGTTCACGAGCCAGCCACCCTCCACCTTGCGCGCTGTCGTTCCGAATGGCGCACGGCCCGCGGCAGCGGCACTGCCTTCGGAGAACGGCTGCGCGTAAATCGCGCCGTCTTTCACCACACGCTGGAAGTGCAAGGCGCGGCGGCGCACGTGCTCGCTGCGCTGCTCTTCGGTCATGGCGATGCCGTCAGCCAGCACGCCCGTCCACATCGTCGAGCAGATGTGCATGTTGTACGTGAGCGCTGTCGCGCCGCAGAAGCGGCCGATCTCCGCGCCGATCATCATGTACGTTGCGTAGTCGGCACCAAGGCCACCGTGGGCTTCGGGCACGCACAGCGCGAGCAAGCCGGCGTCGCGCAGGTCACGATAGTTCTCGAACGGGAAGCTCGCTGTTTCGTCCCATTGCGCGGCGCGCCCGGCAAACTTGGTTTTGCCCAGCTCGTGCACGAGCGAGAGCAGCGAGCGCTGTTTGGCGGTGAAGGGCAGGTCGCCCACCGCAGGTGTGAAGTTCAACTGGGGCAAGGCGTCCATCGTTCGTCTTTCGGCAGTGTGACGGGAGTGCAGTTCAGTGATGCAGCGCGCGCGGCAGCGCCAGGAAGTTCAGCACCATGCCGTCGAAGTCATCGGGCACTTCGAGGTTGGCCAGGTGTCCCGCGCCTTTGAGCTCGATGTACGTGCTGCCGGGAATGGCGTCGGCCATCTTCTTCATCACCGCGGGCGGGGCTACCTTGTCGAACTCGCCCGCGAGCACGAGCGTGGGCACGCTGATGCGGGCGAGCTCAGCGCGCCGGTCGAAGGTGACCAGCGCTTCAAGCGCACGCCGGTACGTGGCTGGCGGAACCATGCTCATGCAATGCGTTGCGAGGTGAACGCCTTCAGGCAAAGCGCCGGGGCCGATCATTTGCGGAATCAGTGTTTCGGCCAGCTGCGCCATGCTCTTGCCCGCGTCGAGGGGCGCTGTGCGCTGCGCGATGAATTCGCGTTGCCAGTTGCCGTCGCTCTTGCCGAATGCGGGCGAGGTGCCAGAGAGCACGAGCTTGTTCACCAGCTCAGGCCGCCGCGCCATCACCTCCTGCGCCACCATGCCGCCCATGCTGTGGCCGATGAGCGTGACGTCACCGCATTGCAGCGCCTCGATCAGCGTGATGCAGCTTTGCGCCAGCCCCTTGAAGGTGTACGGCTCGATGGGCGCGCTGTGGCCATAGCCCGGCATGTCCCACGCCACAGCGCGGTAGCCCGACGACGCGAGTGTTTCGACCTGCGGCGCGAACGCCAGGTGCCCGCCGCCAATGCCGTGCAGCATCAACACGCAGGGCCCGCTGCCCAGCGCCGTAAAAGTTGGAGCGTTCACGCGATGACCTCGCCCGCTTGCACGACGGCGACGCCATCGAGTTCCACGGTGCAGTTGCGAACGGGCAAATCGAAGTGGCCACGCGTGTGCCGCCCTGCCACTTCATTCGCGCCGGTGCTGTAGAGAAAGTTGCCGGCGAAAGCGCGCAGCTCGGTGCCGTTGAAATCGCGCTTGTCGTACAGCGCCATGCTGTCCCAGCGCGCGGCTGCGTTCAAGCCGTATCCCACGTGGCTGACGGCATACGCGTCCCTGTCGCCCCAGGCTGAGATGTAGCTGCGCATCAGCTCTGCATCCACACCCGCACCTTCGATCTTCACCACGTAGTCGTCTTCGATGCGCAGTGTGATGGGCCGCTCGATATAGCGTTTGAAGGTGAGGTTGACATCGCCCTCGGCCAGCACAAGCGTGCCGTTCACGCTCCTGGCAGCGGGGAACGCGAGCGCAAGGCCACCAGGCCAGTGCGTCATGGTGCCCGGCCGTGTGGTGTAGCCCCAGTTGCCGCCGCAGACAGCGGCAGCAAGCGAGATGACGAGGTCTGTGCCTGCGGGCGACGACACACGCATGGACTTCGCGGCGCGCAGGCGCTTCACGTGGGCCTTGACGAGGGGCTCGACCGCATCGTTGGGCACGAGCCGCGCCAGCGCCTCGGGATGCTCATTGCTCACGTAGATGACGCGCGCGCCACCGGCAAGGATCGCGGGCAGCTCCGGCGCGTGCATCAGGCCTTCGACAGTGCAATCGACCACGAGTGTGCTGGCCGCCAGCGCGCCAACCACCGGGCCGAGTTGCTGCAATGCGGCAGATGCGCCTGTGGAACGCACGACAGGACCTGCGTTGTCGAACGGTGTGGGAACGCAGAGGGTGAAGACACGGCAACCCAGGCGGGCGGCGGCGAGTTGCGCCAGCTGCGGCAGCACAGGCCGCGTCTGGCTTTCGCACAGCACGGCCACCACTTCACCGGGCTGCAGGGCGCAGCGCGCGAGCACGGCTTCAAAGGCGGCGAGCCACGAGGGCTCCAGGGTTTCGGGCAGCATGGCTTGAAGTTTCAAGTCATACTACATGAAATTTCATGCAAAAAGCCGTTTGAACCCGCCCCGCAAAGCCCAGCCGCCCAGCTTCTCGTCGAAGGAGTTTCGCAGCGCCTTGGGCATGTTCGCCACTGGCGTGACGATCGTCACCGCGCGCACTGCCGACGGCGGCGTGCTCGGCCTCACGGCCAACTCGTTCAACTCGGTCTCGCTACAGCCGCCATTGGTGCTGTGGAGCCTGGCGACTGCCGCGGCATCACTGCCGGCCTTGCGCGGCGGCTCGCACTACGCCATCAACGTGCTCGCCGCTGACCAGAAGCTGCTGGCCGAGCGCTTCGCAGCCAAGGGCACCGACCGCTGGGCCGATGTGCCCTTCACCGAAGGCATCGGGGGCGCGCCGCTGATCACCGGCGCCTGCGCTTCCTTCGAGTGCTTCAACCGCAGCCGCTATGAGGAAGGCGACCACGTGATCTTCGTGGGTGAGGTCGAGCGCTGCACCTGGCGTCCGGGCGCATCGCCGTTGCTGTTCCACGGCGGGCGCTTCTACACGGAGCATCCGCTCTGACATGGCCACCGGGCGCTTTGTCGATGACTACCTCGGCTACCTGCTCGGCCAGGCGAACCACGCACTCTACAAAGATTTCGACGCGCACGTTCGCGCCGCCGGCTTAAGTTCGATCGAGTGGCGCGTGCTCGCCACGCTGCACGACGCGCAGCCGCTCACCGTGAGCCAGCTCGCGCACGAGGTGCTGGCCAAGCAACCCACGGTGACCAAGCTCGTGCAGCGCATGTGCGATCAAGGCTGGCTGGCGTTGCACTCGGACGCACGCGACCAGCGCTGCACGCTCGTGGCCGCCACGGCAGCGGGCAAGCGGCTGGTCAAACCGCTTGTGGAAGAGGCCAAGCGGCATGAGTCGCGCATGCTGCGCTCGCTCGGCGCGACAGAGAAGGTCGCGCTTCGCAAATTGCTGCAAAAGCTCGCACCGCAATCCTGAGTGCCTGACTGGCGCAGCACACCGCTACCATCAGGCGATGGTCGAACGTAAAAACCACCTCGATGCGCTCGCGGTGTCGCTGCTCGTGGCGTGTTGCCTGTTCTGGGGCTTCCAGCAAATCCTGATCAAGTCCACTGTCGGCGAAGTGCCGCCGCTGTGGCAGGCGTCGCTGCGATTTGCGGGCGCCACTGTGCTGCTGTGGCTGTGGTGCGTGGTGCGCGGCGTCAAGCTGTTCGCGCACGACGGCACACTCAAGGCAGGCCTGCTCGCAGGCGCGCTCTTTGCGGGCGAGTTCAGCTGCATCTACCTGGGCCTGCGCGACACGACGGCATCGCGGCTCACGGTGTTTCTCTATACCTCCCCTTTCGTGGTCGCCGTCTTGCTGCCGCGGCTTGTGCCGACCGAGAAATTGCGCGCGCTGCAATGGATCGGTTTGTTCATCGCGTTTGCGGCGGTGGCCTTTGCATTCAGCGAAGGCTTCACCGGCGGCCACAGCACGGCGCTGCAATTGCGGGGTGATGCGTTCGCGCTGGCAGCGGGCACGCTATGGGGTTTGACCACGCTGGTCATCCGTGCCAGCAAGCTCTCGACGGCCAGCGCGGAGAAGACGCTGTTCTACCAAGTGGCCGTCACGTCGTTGATCGCACCGCTTTTATCGCTGATGCTGGGTGAGAGCTGGTCGTTCAGCTATTCAGCGCATGCGTGGGGCTCGCTCGCGCTGCAGACAGCGATTGGCGCTTTCGCCAGCTATCTCACCTGGATGTGGCTCTTGCGGCACTACCCGGCCACGCAGATGTCGTCGTTCACGTTCCTCACGCCTGTGTTCGCCCTGGTGTTCGGCGTGCTGCTGCTCGACGAGCCGCTCACGGCGCAGCTGATGCTGGCGCTGTGCGGCGTGGCGATTGGCATCGTCCTCGTCAATCGCAAGCCTGCCGCGCGTTGACTAGGCCTGGGCAAGCCGCTGCTTCGCCAGCGCGATGTACCAGTCGAGGCAGGCCGGGTTCGCCATCGCATCGCGATTGACCACTTTCTCGATCGGCTGGCCGAGCAGCAGCTTCTTGATCGGCAGCTCCTGCTTCTTGCCCGAGATCGTGCGCGGGATTTCTTGCACCTGGAAGATCTCGTTCGGAATGAAGCGCGGCGACAGCGCAGTCTTGATGGCGTTGTTGATGCGCGTCTTCATCGCGTCGTCCAGCTCCACGTGCGGCCGCAGCACCACGAACAACGGCATATAGCTTTCGCGGCCCAGGAACTCGAGGTCGACCACCATCGAGTCGAGCACTTCGGGCAGAGCTTCGACGGCGCTGTACAGCTCGCTCGTGCCCATGCGCAAACCATGGCGGTTGATGGTCGCGTCACTGCGGCCGTAGATGATGCAGCCGCCCGAGGGCGTCACCTTGAGCCAGTCGCCATGGCGCCACACGCCGGCGTACGTGTCGAAGTACGACGACAGGTAGCGCTTGTTGCCTTCGTCGTTCAGGAAATACAGCGGCATGGAGGGCAGCGGCTTGGTGCAAACCAGCTCGCCCACTTCATCGATCACCGGTTCGCCCTGCTCGTTCCAGGCTTCGACCGAACAGCCAAGCAGGCGGCACTGCATCTCGCCCGGCATCTGCGGCAGTTCGCGATTGCCGCCGATGAACGCGCCCGCAAAGTCAGTGCCGCCCGACATGTTGAGCCACCAGATGTCTGGCGTGCCGATGGCTGCGAACTGCTGCGTGCCCCACGCCTGCACGTCGATGCTGAGCGGCGAACCCGTGGTGCCCAAAGCGCGCACGGCGCTCAGGTCACCACATGCGGCGAGATCGACATGCGCCTTCATGCAGTTCGCGAAGAACGCCGCACCAGCGCCAAAGAACGTGACGCGATGCTGACCCGCGAATCGCCACAGCGTCGTCCAGTCAGGCTGGTCTTTGGTGCCGCCGGGGTTGCCGTCGTAAATGCAGATCGTCGTGCCATTGAGCAGGCCGGCCACTTGGCAGTTCCACATGACCCAGCCCGTCGAGCTGTACCAGTGGTAGCGCTCGCCCCAGCTGTTGGCGTCGTAGCTGCAGCCGATATCGTTGTGCAGCACCTGCAACGCGAGTGCGACGATCACCGTGCCGCCATGCCCATGCACGATCGGCTTGGGCAAGCCGGTGGTGCCGCTTGAATAGACGATCCACAACGGGTGTTCGAAGGGCAACGACAGCGGCTCGAAGTGCGCGACGGCGTCGTCATCGCGCTGAATCACATCGGAGAAATCAGTGAACGGCTGCAACGCGCGCAGCGCTTCGTCACTTGCGCCGAGGTTGCGATGCACGATCACCCGCTGCACCGTGGGCAGCGCCGCGCGCAGTTGCGCGACCACATCGACACGATCGAACTCGCGGCCCGCGTACGTCACGCCGTCCACCGCGAACAGCACCTTGGGCTCGATCTGCTTGAACCGGTCGAGCACGGCGTTGGTGCCCATGTCGGGCGCGCACAAGCTCCACACGCCGCCGATGCTCACCACGGCCAGGAAAGCAACGATCGTCTCCGCAATGTTGGGCATGTAGGCAGCCACCCGGTCACCGGGCTGCACGCCCTGCGCCTGCAGATGCAGCGCGAGCGACGCAACTTGCCTGCGCAGCTCGGGCCAGCTCATCTCGCGGACCACACCCTGCTCGTTCTGGCTGACCACAGCGGCAAAGCCTGCGTCGTGCGCCGGCTCGACATGGCGGAACAACTGCTGCACGTAATTGAACTGCGCGCCTTCAAACCACTTGGCGCCCGGCATCTTCTCTTCGACCAGCACCGCTGTGTGCGGCGTTGGCGAGTGCAGCTCGAAGAAGTCCCACACGCTTTGCCAGAACGCCGGCAAGTCGGTGACGGACCAACGCCACAGCGCGTCGTAGCTGTCGAACTTCAGGCCGCGTGTTTCATGCAGCCAGTCTTGGTACAGGCGAATCCAGGGGGTGTGAGGCGCGCGCATGGCGTGCAGCGTAGCAGCGACGGGGCCCGGCATACTATTTCGCACAACCGTGCTATATTTGCGCCATGGACGCCCTGACCCAGAAAAGCGAACTCACCCGCACCGCCATCGTCGGCGCGGCAATTGATGTTGCCGCTGGCGAGGGCCTGGAGGCGATCACGTTGCAGGCTGTGGCCGACCGCATCGGGCTTTCCAAGAGCGGCGTGTTCTCAAGAGTCGGCTCGCGCGAAGCGCTGCAGATGGCCGTGATCGAGGAATTTGGCCGCCGCTTCCTGGCCGACGTGTTCGTGCCGTCCATGCAATTGCCCAAAGGCCTGCCCCGGCTGGACGAGATTGTCCGGCGCTGGGTGCTGCGCACGCGCGACGTCGAGGCGCAAACCGGCTGCATCTTCTCTGCGGGCGCCTTCGAGCTCGATGACCGCGAAGGCCCGCTGCGCGACTTCCTGCTTGCAGAAGTGACGCGCTGGCGCGCGGCGTTGCGCCGCACGGTGCAGCAGGCCGTCGAGGCCGGGCACTTCAGGCGCGACACGGATGCCGATCAACTCGTCGGCGAAATCTATTGCCTGATGCTGGGAATGATTCACGACACGCGCTTCCTGCGCGAGCCCAAAGCAGCCGAGCGCACGCAGTCCAGCTGGCAGCGCCTGCGCCAGACTTACCTGTCCTAGAAACCAAACGGAGACAACCACCTCTTCCTGTCGTTCGTCAACATTTCGCACAACCGTGCGAAGAAAGGAAAACTGTCATGGTCACGATTCTTCTTCTGGCTGGCACCTATGCCGGCGTTCACGCTAGCATTCGCCTCATCGGCAGCGCTGTGGCGTCGCTGGGCAACTTGCCCCGCACCAACGACGACATGGTGTTCTTCTGATGGCCGCCCGTACTGCCGTGCAGGCCACGTCGGCCTTCTACCAGGCCAGCCCTGGCATCCGCCTGTTCCGGCTTGCGCTCGGCGCGTTCGAGCGCGTGGCGCCGTCACTTGGCGTGCGGGCAGCACGCCGCCTGTTTTGCACGCCCCTGCCGCCCAAGCAAATGACGCGGCGCGCAAAGTGGGCGCAGCCGTGGCAAGCGGAGCACTGGCCGTTCGAGAACGCCAGCGTCACGCTCTATTCACCGGCCGTCGCCCCTCATGCACCGGTGGTGCTGCTCGTGCATGGCTGGGGTGGTCATGCGCGGCAGATGCTGCCCTTGGCCGAGTCGCTCGCGCAGCACGGCCTGCGGCCCGTGTTGCTTGAACTGCCGGCCCACGGCCACAGCGCAGGCTCAACGAGTTCGCTGCCCCAATTCGCGCGGGCCATCGAGTACGTCGCGGCCAGGCTGGTGCAGCAGGGCCACACGATTCGCGCTGTCGTCGCCCATTCGCTCGCAGCCAATGCAGCCGCTTATGCAGCCAGCCGTGGCATGCAGGCGCAACGGCTCGTGCTGCTCGCGCCGCCAGCTTCACCGCGCGAATACACGCGGTACTTTGCAAAGGTGTTCGGCTTGTCCGAGATGACTCGCATGGCGATGCAAAAGCGCATCGAGTCGGCCGAGGGCGCGTTGATGCAACTGTTCGAACCCGATGCGGTGGGCCCGCGCATTCGGGTGCCGACACTCATCGTCCACGACAGTGACGACAGCATCAATTCGTTCTCTGACGGCCAGGCGTATGCCCACGCGATCCACGGCTCACGCTTCGTGGCCACCGAGGGCCTCGGTCACCGCAAGATCCTGAAAGACGCGAAGGTGCTGGGAGAGGTCGCGATCTTCACAGCCTGAGCGCAACACACGCTGCGCCTTGTAGCCAGCGCGCATTCCACCTAGCATCGGCGCACTTTCACAAGAAGGAGCGAGCGATGGGAATGTTCAACTGGACGGAGAAGTCGGCCGATGTGCTGCGCCAGGGCGGCGTCATTGCACCCGATGAGCGCCTGCCCTGGCCGCAAACAGCGGTGATGGGCGTGCAGCACGTGATTGCGATGTTTGGCGCCACCGTGCTTGCGCCGATTCTCATGGGATTTGATCCCAACATCGCGATCCTGATGAGCGGCATCGGCACGCTGATCTTCTTCGTGGTCACGGGCGGCAAAGTGCCGAGCTACCTCGGGTCGAGCTTCGCTTTCATCGGTGTGGTGATCGCCGCGACCGCTTATGGCGGCAAAGCGCCCAACGCAAACATCGGCGTCGCGCTCGGCGGCATCATCGCGTGCGGCGTGGCGTACACCGTCATTGGCGCCATCGTGCAGGCTGTGGGTACGGCGTGGGTCGAGAAGCTGATGCCGCCTGTGGTCACCGGCGCAGTCGTCGCCGTGATCGGCCTGAACCTCGCGGGCATCCCGGTCAAGAACATGGCCGCGAGCAACTTCGATTCGTGGATGCAGGCCGTGACATTCGTGAGCGTGGCCGTGGTCGCGGTATTCACGCGCGGCATGGTGCAGCGGCTCTTGATCCTGGTGGGCCTGGTCGTCGCGAGCGTCATTTACGCGGTGCTCACCAACGGCATGGGCCTGGGCAAGCCGATGGACTTGTCGGGCATCGCGAACGCCGCCTGGTTCGGCGCACCGGCGTTTGCGAGCCCGGTGTTCGACGCCAACGCCATGCTGCTGATTGCGCCCGTCGCGATCATCCTCGTCGCGGAGAACCTCGGCCACATCAAGGCCGTGACAGCGATGACGGGCCGCAACCTCGACACGTACATCGGCCGCGCGTTCATCGGCGACGGCGTGGCCACCATCGTGAGCGGTGCGTCGGGCGGCACAGGTGTGACGACCTACGCCGAGAACATCGGTGTGATGGCTGCGACCAAGATTTATTCAACGGCGGTGTTCCTGTTCGCCGCAATGCTCGCCGTGCTGCTCGGCTTCTCGCCGAAGTTCGGCGCGGTGATCCAGGCGATTCCGCTGCCGGTGATGGGCGGCGTGTCGATCGTGGTGTTCGGCCTGATCGCAGTGGCCGGCGCAAAGATCTGGGTGGACAACCGTGTTGATTTTTCGCAGAACAAAAACCTGATCGTCGCGGCCATCACGCTGGTGCTGGGCACGGGTGACTTCACGCTGAAGTTCGGCTCGGGGCCACAAGCATTTGCGCTGGGCGGCATCGGCACTGCTACGTTTGGTGCGATCCTGCTGTACGCGCTGCTCAACCGCGGCGGTGAGGCGCCAGCCAGCCGCGCGAGTTGATGCCACGACTCGTTGAGTCGATGACTGCTCCCGTCGGGCCGCACGCAACAAACGGCAGCTCGCCGGGCTATCGCGCCGACATCGACGGCCTGCGCGCCATCGCCGTGCTGGCCGTCGTGCTGTATCACGCTGGCGCCGACTGGCTACCCGGCGGCTTCCTCGGCGTGGACATCTTCTTCGTGATCTCCGGCTTTGTGATCACGACGCTGCTGCGCGCTCAGCTCGCTGCGGGCGCCTTCACGCTGGCGGGGTTCTACGACCGGCGGATTCGCCGCATCCTTCCCGCGCTGCTCGTCGTGCTGGCGGTCACCGGCGCAGTGGCATGGGTTGTTTTGCCGCCGCCGGACATCGCGAAGCTGGGCCAGGGCACGGCGGCAGCAGCCTTGTTCGTTTTCAACCTGTACATGGTGACGGCGCGCGAGGGCTACTTCTCTGGCGCCGCGCAGGCAGACCCGGTGCAGCACACCTGGTCGCTCGCCGTCGAAGGGCAGTTCTATTTGCTGTTCCCGCTGCTGTTGCTGGCCTGCAGAAAGTGGACGCGCGCACAACAGGTATTGCTGCTCACCAGCCTGATGGCGCTGAGTGCGATGGGCGCCGTCGCGCTTGCAGGCTACAGCCCCAACACCGCGTTTTATTTCAGCGGCGCACGTGCGTGGGAGTTGCTGCTCGGATCGTTGCTCGCGTTCTACGAGGCTCCCGCCGCGCGCTGGCGCTGGCTGCAGGAGGCTGCGGGCCTCGCGGGCCTGGCGCTGATCGCGTTCGGCCTGGCGTCGGATACCGAAGTCGGCTCTGTACAAGGTGCGCTCATGCCCTGTGTGGGCGCCGCGCTCGTGATCTGGTGCGGGTCGCGCTCGCGCGCCGCCGCCACACGCTTGCTCGCCTTCAAGCCGCTCGTGGGCGTGGGCCTCGTGTCGTACTCGCTCTATCTCTGGCACTGGCCGCTGGTGGTGTTCTACGGCGCGATGTTTCCCTTCGAGCCGTTGCCTGCCGCGGCGATCATCGCTGCCTCTCTGCTGATGGCAGTGCTCTCATGGCGATTCATCGAGACGCCGCTGCGCCGCTCGACAGCCCGCAGCGCGCAGGCGTATCGCTGGGCTGCAGGCACGACGGCCGCAGTCCTCGCCTGCGCAGTGGTGCTCATCGGCACTGCAGGCGGCGACTGGCGCATTTCGCCCTATGCCCGATGGCTCTACACACTTGGCGACTACCCCACGGCGCAGGTCTACCGGGACGACACGTGTTTTCTCGTGCCCCGGCGCCAGCAGCTGCAGCACCTCGATCGTGACAAGTGCCTCGCCCGCGCGCCAGGCAAACCCAACTACCTGTTGATCGGTGACAGCCATGCCGCGCACCTGTGGTCTGGCCTGTCACGGGCATTTCCAGACGCCACGATCCAGCAGGTGACGGCGGCAGGGTGCAGGCCGTTCAAATCGGTCGATGCCAGCCCAGACTGCCGTGCGCTGGCAGACGAAGTGCTGGACCACATCATCCCGGCGGGCAATTTCGATGCGGTTGTGCTGTCGGCCCGTTGGGCGGCTGATGACATCGAGCCGTTGCGCAAGACCGTCGCGGCACTGCTGCCGCACACCCGCGCTGTCATCGTGGTCGGCCCGATCGCGCAGTACCGCATGCCGTTGCCGCGCGTACTCGCGCTGGCCGAAAGCCGCAACGATGCTTCGCTGGTTGCGCGCGCTCGCCTCGACGGGCGCGAACAGCTCGACCGTGCGATCGCCTCTGCGCTGGGCGCGAGCGGCGCTGTGTACTTGTCTGCCTATCGCGCGTTGTGCGCAACGGCCTCGGGCGAGTGCATCACGACTGCGACGGCAAACCGCGTGCCCGTCCAGTTCGATGACGCGCACCTCACCGCAGAAGGCTCCGTGCTCCTGGCCAGCCGGCTGCGCGACGCCAACCCCGCCGCGTGGCCGCGCGTCAGGCAATGACACCCGTCGCCTCCTAGAATGGCCCGATGCGAATCTGGAAAAAACCCGTCTCTGTTGAGCATCTGGCCGCGGCCCACAAGGGCACGGCCCCCGAGCATCTGGGCATGGAGTTCCTGGAAGTCGGCGACGACTTCATCCGCGCGCGCATCCCCGTCGACAACCGCACCAAACAGCCTTACGGGCTGCTGCACGGCGGCGTGTCGGTGGTGCTGGCGGAAACGCTGGGTTCGTGCGGTGGCATGTATGCATGCCCCGAGGGCTTTCGCGTCGTGGGGCTGGACATCAACGCCAACCACCTGCGCGGCGCCACGCAGGGCTGGGTCACGGGCATCACGCGGCCGATCCACATCGGTCGCAGCACGCAGGTCTGGCAGATCGACATGGTCGATGACGAAGGCCGGCCGACCTGCGTGTCACGACTGACGCTGGCCGTGTTGCAGGTTCCGTGACCGGTCGAGCCGCTATTCCTTGCGGGCCAGCCGTTCGCTCTTCCAGTACACATCGTCGCCGCCGTTCATACGGTTGCACACGCGCGCCAGCACGAACATCAAATCGCTCAGCCGGTTGAGATACTGGCGCGGCGTTTCACGCAGTGTTTCGACGGCGCCCAGCGCCACCACCGCCCGCTCGGCGCGCCGCACCACCGTGCGGCACACATGCGCCTGTGACGCCGCCCGGCTGCCCGCGGGCAAGATGAACTCTTCCAGCTTGGGCAATTGGCAGTTGTAGTGCTCGAGCGCTTCGTCGAGCGCTGCCACGGCCTCTGGCTTGAGCAATTCAAACCCGGGAATGGACAACTCGCCGCCCAGATTGAAGAGCTGGTGCTGCACCTCCACCAGCAACTCCCGCATGGCGGGCGGCAGCTCTTCGCACAGCAGCACGCCCAGGTGTGAATTGAGCTCATCCACATCGCCCATGGCGTGCACGCGCAGGCTGTCTTTCGATGTGCGCGTGTTGTCGCCCAGGCCCGTGGTGCCGTCGTCGCCGGTGCGCGTGGCTATCTGTGTCAGTCGCTTGCCCATGATCGCTCTCGCTGGTGAACTGCCGCAATTGTGCGGCACGTCGTAGCGGCACGCTGGCGCGTCGCCATAGGGCTGCAAGGGGCAAGCCTGCCGCATGGTGCGAAACAGCGCCTGCGCTTAAACTGGGGCGCTGCCCCGGAGACAAGCATGAACGCGCCCACGCCCCACTCGCATCTCGTTCCTGAAATCAACCAGCGGGATGTACCCGAAGCGCTGCTCGCCGCGCTGAAGTCGCGCTTTGGCGCGAACTGCTCGACAGCGCTCGCCGTGCGTGAGCAGCACGGACGTGACGAGTCCTCTTTCGTCGCGCCACCGCCGGCGGCGGTCGTGTTCGCCGAGAGCACGCAGGACGTCGCGGATGCCGTGAAGCTTGCAAGCGACTTTTCAACGCCCGTCATTCCCTTTGGCATTGGCTCATCGCTCGAAGGCCACCTGCTCGCCGTGCAGGGCGGCATCAGCATCGACGTCTCGCGCATGAACAAGGTGCTCGCGATCAACGCCGAGGATCTCACTGTGACGGTGCAGCCCGGTGTCACCCGCAAGCAGCTGAACGAGGCCGTGAAGAGCACGGGCCTGTTCTTCCCGATCGATCCCGGCGCCGACGCCTCCATTGGCGGCATGAGCGCCACACGTGCCAGCGGCACGAATGCCGTGCGCTACGGCACGATGCGCGAGAACGTGCTCGCGCTTGAAGTCGTGACAGCCAGCGGCGAAGTGATCCGCACCGGCACGCGCGCCAAGAAATCCAGCGCCGGCTATGACCTGACGCGGCTCATGGTGGGCAGTGAAGGCACGCTCGGCGTGATCACCGAAGTCACCGTTCGCCTGTATCCGCTGCCCGAAGCGATTTCAGCCGCCATCTGCTCGTTCCCGAGCATCGAGGCCGCTGTTCGCACCACGATCCAGGTGATCCAGCTGGGCGTGCTGATCGCGCGCGTTGAGCTGATCGACCACAACACCGTGCGGATGGTGAATGCGCACAGCAAGCTCGGCCTGCGCGAAGAGCCAATGCTGCTAATGGAATTCCACGGCTCGCCTGCAGGTGTGAAAGAGCAGGCCGAGACGGTGCAGGAGATCGCATCCGAATTCGGCGGAACGGCCTTCGAATGGGCGACCACGCCGGAAGAGCGCACACGCTTGTGGACGGCGCGGCACAACGCGTACTTCGCTGCGATCCAGTCACGCCCCGGCTGCCGCGCGATCTCCACTGATACGTGTGTGCCGATCTCCCGCCTGGCCGACTGCCTGCTCGACTCGGTGAAAGAAGCCGACGCGAGCGGCCTGCCCTACTTCCTCGTGGGCCACGTGGGTGACGGCAACTTCCACTTCGGCTACCTGCTCGACCCGAACGATCCGAAGGAGCGCGAAGTGGCCGAGCAGCTCAACCATCAGCTGGTGGCTCGTGCGCTCGCGCTCGAAGGCACCTGTACCGGCGAGCACGGCGTGGGCCTGCACAAGATGGAATTCCTCGTGACCGAAGCTGGCGTCGGCGCGGTGGACATGATGCGCACGATCAAGCGCGCGCTCGATCCGAAGAACATCATGAATCCCGGCAAGATATTCGCGATGTAGTTCACACATCGGGACGCTGGCCCCCGCATTCGCGGGGTGTCACCAAAGGCGCCGCACCCTTAGCCTGAACGCTCCATCAACCTTGGAGAGTTGTGCCATGCGGTCTGTAGTTCGACGCCCCTTCCTGCTTTTGTCTGCGGCCATTGCCGCCAGTGCGCTCATCGTTGCTTGCGGCGGTGGCGGTGGTGGAGGCACAGTAACGCCCACGACCATCAGTGGCTCGGTGGTGAAAGGTCCCGTGAGCGCTGCCAACGTGTGCGCGTACAAGGCAGTTGCCGGCGGCAAGGGTGACCAGCTCGCTTGCACCACCACCAACGCGTCGGGCGCTTACAGCTTCGACATCCAGTACACGGGCGATGTGGTCATTGAAGCGTCGGGCGGCACGTATGTTGATGAAGCAACGCATGTCAGCACCGCGCTCTCCACGCCGCTGCAAGTCGTGATCGCCAGCTCCGGCGGCACAGCCACTGGCATCGTGACGCCGTTGACCTCCGTCGCATACAGCATGGCCAAGGGCATGTCGGGCGGCGTGAGCAGCGCAAACTTCTCCACGGCGGCCACCAATGTGGCAACGCAATTCCAGCTGGGCTCCATCAACATCGCGACGACGGCGCCGACCATTGGCTCGTCAGCCAACGTGTACGGCAAGGCGCTGCAGGCGTTCTCGCAGTTCGTTGCAGCAGGCGGCTCGTTCTCTGCGTTCGTGACGTGGACCAACCCGGCGAGCTTCCAGTCAGCATATTCGTCGGCTTATGTGGTGATCAACGGCAACTCGATCACCTTCACCTTCACCGGCACGGGCATCAACCCCGGCGGCGGCAGCACTGAGTCGTGCGGCATCACCGTGGCAGGCTCGGGCACGGTGTCGGCCAATGGCGGCTCGTTCCCGTTCACGCTGCCGCCCACGAAGGTCTGCGTCACGGGCCTGCCGACAGGTGCCTGCTCTGCAGGCAACTCGCAGCTGCAATCACTGGCTTCCAGTGGCGCGACACCTGCTGGCAACTACTCGATCAGCTACACGTACGCCTATGCACCGAACGACTGTGCCGGCGCACTGGTGACGGTGAACTACCAGTAACGTGAGTGGATGCTGAAGGGCGCTCAGCCCTTCAGCCGTTCGAGGAGCCCGTTCAGCTCCTCGAGCGATCCGAACTGGATCGCGACCTCCCCCATCTCCTCGAAGCGCCCATGGCGCTTCACACGTTTTTTCACGCGTACATCGACTTCAGCGGTGAGCAGGTCGGAGAGTTCTTCTTCGAGCCGGCGCAAGTCGCGCGACTTCTCTTTCTTGGGCTTGGGCGACACGAGGTTGAACTCGGCGCCGAGCTTCTTGACCAGGCCTTCTGCTTCCCGCACCGACAACTTCTTTGCCGTGATCTGGTTGGCCGCGGTGATCTGCGTGGCGCGCTCCAGCGCGAGCAACGCGCGTGCATGGCCCATGTCAAGGTCGCCTGCCATCAGCATCGTCTGTACAGGCTCGGCGAGGTTGAGCAGACGCAGCAGGTTGCTCGCCGCGCTGCGCGAACGCCCGACGGCCTGCGCCGCCTGTTCATGCGTGAGGCCGAATTCCTTGACGAGGCGCTGCAGGCCATGCGCCTCCTCCAGCGGATTGAGGTCTTCGCGCTGGATGTTCTCGATGAGCGACATGGCCGCTGCGGCTTCGTCTGGCACGTCGCGCACCAGCACAGGCACGCTGTCGAGGCCGGCGAGTTTGGCCGCGCGGAACCTGCGCTCGCCAGCGATGATCTCGTACTTGCCGGCCGTGGGCCCATGCGACATCTTGCGCACAAGAATCGGCTGCATGATGCCCTGCGCCTTGATGCTCTCGGCAAGCTCATAGAGCGCGCCCTCGTCCATGCGCGTGCGAGGCTGGTAGGTGCCCGGCACCATGTCGGCCAGCAGCAGCGATGCAGGCAGGCCGGGGTTGCCGGCATTGGATTCCTGCTGGGCTGACTCAGTGGCCGTGGGGCCAAGCAGTGCTTCTAGTCCGCGGCCGAGGCCTTTTGGTTTTTTGGTGGCCATGGGGCAATCAGTTTTTCATAAGGTCTTGCAACAGCACGTGGCCCTCGGGCCAGCTGGCCAGCCCGGAGTCGCCATTGATGTGGCCACAGTCGCCGTAGTCCATGAACTGCGAACCCCAGGCGTGTGCGAACAATTGCGCGCGCTCGAACTGGCAGTACGGGTCATTGCGGCTCGCGAGAAGCACACTCGGGAAGGCCAGCGCGCTCAGGTCTATCGGCGACCAGCTCGGCAGCTGGTCGCGCACTTCGGGGCGCTCGATGTCGCCTGGCGCCACGAGCAGCGCGGCCTTCACGCGATGGGTGTTCATGGATCGCCGGGACCACGCGGCTGCCAGGATGCAGCCGAGGCTGTGGGCGACGAGCACGACAGGTTCGTCGCGCGACAGGATCACTTCTTCCATGCGCGCGAGCCAGTCCCCGCGCAGCGGCTTGTCCCAGTCATGCTGCTCGACGCGCACGTAGCCGTGACGCTGCTCCCACAGCGTCTGCCAATGGTCGGGGCCGCTGTTGAACCAGCCCGGCAGGATGAGGACGTTGGACGGCTTCATGCTCTATTTTCGATAGCGTTATATGCATATAGGAAGTGCCTTCGGGGCGATCAGGCTATTTCATCGACTGGATACGCTCAACCATCTCGCGCGCGAATTCGACATAGGCGAGGCTGCCACGGGCATTGGCGTCGAACACGACGCCGGGCAAGCCGTAGCTGGGCGCTTCGGCAAGGCGGACGTTGCGCGGAATCACTGTGTTGAAGACCTTGTCGCCGAAGTGCGACTTGAGTTGGTCGCTCACCTGCTGCTGCAGCGTGATGCGCGGGTCGAACATCACTCGCAGCAGGCCGATGATCTGCAAGTCTTTGTTGAGGTTCGCGTGGACTTGCTTGATGGTGTTGACCAGGTCGGTGAGGCCTTCGAGCGCAAAGTACTCGCACTGCATCGGCACAATCACGCCGTGGGCGCAACACAGGCCATTGAGCGTGAGCATCGACAGCGAGGGCGGGCAGTCGATGAGGATGAAATCGTAGTCGGCCAGGACGGGAGCCAATGCTTGCTTCAGCCGCTGGTCACGGCGCTCAACTTCGACGAGCTCGACCTCGGCGCCAGCCAGATCGCGGTTTGCACCAATCACATCGAAGCCGCACTTCTCGCTGCGTACCCGCGCCTCTGCCACCGTGGCCGACTCAAGCAGGACGTCATAGATCGACAGTTCCAGCTTGCGCTTGTCGATGCCTGAGCCCATGGTCGCGTTGCCCTGCGGATCGAGGTCGATCATCAGCACGCGCTGGTCCACCTTGGCCAGGCCCGCTGCGAGATTGACCGTCGTCGTGGTCTTGCCAACCCCACCCTTCTGGTTGGCGATGCAGAAGATTTTTGCCGTCACTTTTGGATCGCCAGTTTGATGCCGAAGCCCAACAGGAAGGTGCCAGCGACTTTTTCAAGCACGCGGCCCACAAGCGGATTGGCTTTCATCTTTTCAGCGAGGTAGAAGGTCAGCAGCACGACGATCAGGCCGTAGAGGAATGTGAGTGTTGCGATGGTCGCGGCCATCACGCCGAAGGTCAGCATGCCCTGATGATGGGCCGGGTCAACGAACAGCGGAAAGAACGCCATGTAGAACACGATGGCTTTGGGGTTGAGCAGCGTGATCAACGCGGCCTGCTTGAAGTAGTGACGCGGCTCGATGTTCAGGATGGGCTTGGCACCGGGCTTTGCCAGGATCATCTTGATGCCGAGCCAGGCCAGGTACGCGGCGCCCAACCATTGCACGGCGTGGAAGGCCGTCGGGTACGCAAGCAGCAGTGCCGCCACACCCGCGACCGCCGCCCACATCAAGACCTGGTCTCCGGCGATCACTCCGAAGGTGGCAGCCAGACCGCCCTTGATTCCGCCCTTGCTGGTGGACGTGATGAGCGCCAGGTTCCCGGGGCCGGGAATCGCGAGAAAAATGATGATCGCGGCGACGAATGCGCCGTAGTCTGCAACGCCGAACATTGAAAAATCCCCCGGGAAGTGAAGCCGAGTTTACGTTACGGCAGCCGCGCGTTTCATCCAGATGAGGCAGCGGTCCGCATCCAGGCCCGGGACTTTGAGTTGTTCCACGTGAAACACGTCGATGCCTGCTGGCAGATTGGCGATTTCTTCAGCCGGGTGCTTGCCTTTCATGGCCAGCCAGACGCCTTCGGCAGCGAGCGTGCCGGATGAAAGCGTCACGAAATCCTGGAGGGAGGCGAATGCCCGCGACGTGACGATGTCGTAGTGACCGGCCAGCCGTTCCACCCGCTCGTGAACACCCTTCAGGTTGGAAAGCTGGAGCGAGACAGCCACCTGCTGGATGAACGCCGCCTTCTTGGCCACCGTGTCCACGCAATGAACCGTCATGTCAGGGCAGCAGATTGCGATCACCACACCAGGCAGCCCCGCTCCTGATCCAACGTCCAGCAACTTGATCGCACGGCCTTGTGCTGCAGCGCGAAGCGGCGCGATCACCGCCAGGCTGTCCAGCAAGTGATGGGTCAGCATCTCGGATGGCTGACGCACCGCCGTCAGGTTGTAAACCTTGCCCCACTTGGCGATGAGATCGATGTACGACAGGAGCTGCGCGACTTGTTGCTCCGACAGATCAAGCCCCAGCGATTTCAGCCCGGCTTGCAATCCATCCCGCAGCCCGCCGCCCAGACTGGCGCCCGTCGAGTCAGTCATGCCGCAGGCACGTCTTCCGTTTGCACCGCGGGCGAGAAGCCAGCTGCCCTGCGCTTCTTCAAATGCACCAGCAGCAAGGAGATCGCAGCGGGCGTTACACCGGAAATCCGCGACGCCAGCCCCAGCGTTTCCGGCCGCTGCTTGTCCAGCTTCTGGCGGATCTCAATGGAAAGCGCCGGGATCGACAGGTAGTCCAGGTCAGCAGGCAGCCGCAGGTTTTCGTAGTGCGCCGACCGTTCGACTTCGCCCTTCTGTCGCTCGATGTAGCCCGAGTACTTGGCTGCGATCTCAAGCTGCTCCACGACGGGATCAAACAACTCACCCAAAGCGGCCGGCGAAACGTCGGCATCGGCAAACTTGCCCTCGTCCAGCGACATGAGTGCGGCGTACGAAACGCCGGGCCGGCGCAGAAGGTCAGCCAGGTTGTATTCGTGGTCAATCGCCTTGCCCAGCACACGCTCGGACTCGGCATCGGCCAGGTTGCGCGGGCTCACCCAGATCGACCGCAGCCGTTCTGTTTCACGTGAAACAGCATCCTGCTTCCGGCTGAACGCCGCCCACCGGGCGTCATCGATCAGCCCCAACTTGCGGCCTGTCTCCGTCAGTCGCATGTCTGCGTTGTCTTCGCGCAGCTGCAGCCGGAACTCGGCACGGCTGGTGAACATGCGGTAAGGCTCAGTCACACCCTTGCTGATGAGGTCGTCCACCAGAACGCCGAGGTAAGCCTCGTCACGACGCGGCAACCACGCCGCCTCGTCACGGCACAGCAGTGCCGCATTGAGACCGGCAAACAAACCTTGCGCCGCCGCCTCTTCATAGCCCGTCGTCCCGTTGATCTGCCCGGCAAAGAAGAGCCCAGCGATCGACTTGGTCTCGAAGCTCGCCTTGAGCGAGCGCGGATCGAAGTAGTCGTATTCGATGGCGTAGCCCGGCCGCAGGATGTGCGCGTTCTCCAGTCCGGCCATCGAACGCACCAGCTCATACTGGATGTCGAACGGCAGGCTCGTCGAAATCCCATTCGGGTAATACTCGTTGGTCGTCAGGCCTTCAGGCTCCAGGAAGATCTGGTGGCTTTCCTTGTCGGCAAACCGATTGACCTTGTCTTCCACGCTCGGGCAGTAACGCGGCCCGACGCCCTCGATCTTTCCGGTGAACATCGGGCTGCGGTCGAAACCGGAGCGGATGATCTCGTGCGTCCGCGCATTGGTATGCGTGACCCAGCACGACACCTGGCGGGGATGCATCGCGGCATTGCCCATAAAGCTGAAGACCGGCACCGGGTCCAGGTCGCCCGGCTGCTCTTCGCATTTCGAAAAGTCGATCGTCCGGCCATCCAGCCGCGGCGGCGTGCCGGTTTTCAGGCGCGCCTGCGGAAGCTTCAGCTCCTTCAGCCGCGCCGACAACGAGATCGCCGGCGGGTCGCCCGCCCGCCCCGCCTGGTAGTTGTTGAGCCCGACGTGGATGCGCCCGTCGAGGAACGTTCCGGCCGTCAGCACCACGGCCCGCGCTGTAAAGCGAATGCCCACTTGCGTCACAGCCCCCGTCACACGGTCACCTTCAATCATCAGGTCATCAACGGCCTGCTGGAAGATCGTGAGGTTGGGCTGGTTCTCCAGGCGCTGGCGGATGGCCGCCTTGTACAGAACACGGTCGGCCTGCGCCCGTGTTGCGCGCACGGCCGGGCCTTTCGAGCCATTGAGAATCTTGAACTGGATGCCGGCCTCATCGGTCGCGATAGCCATCGCGCCGCCCAACGCGTCCACCTCTTTGACGAGGTGCCCCTTGCCGATCCCGCCAATCGACGGGTTGCAGCTCATCTGGCCGAGCGTCTCGATGTTGTGGGTCAAGAGCAACGTCTTGCACCCCATGCGTGCCGAGGCGAGAGCGGCCTCGGTTCCGGCGTGGCCGCCGCCGACTACGATGACGTCGAATGATTGAGGGTAGAGCATGGCAGTCCTGAAGGCGGATTTTATCGGTCGGGTCGCTTCAGGCGCCGAATACCTGTGGTGGCGAAGCGAAGAAGGCATGCGCACAACCATTGCGCTCTTTCGCTCCGGCCGCCAGACCGGCACCACCTGCCTGCCCATCGAAGCCGTCCTGTTCGACCGCGAAGGCGGCGTTGCGGCGCGATGGCAGTTCGAGCTGCAACCCGAACGCGCCTGCATCATCGACAGCGGCGTGGCCGGCCCGTGGACCACCGCTGGCCCGATCAACGGCGTGCTCGCGCTGTATGTCTGCCCCGACCCCCCACAGGACCCGCGCCAGACTGACTCAACCCTGCGCCTGTATCCGCTGGTCACCTGGCGGCGCGCGGACGGCCGCATTGCCTCACTTCACAGCGACCAGGCCCTGTCGCTGGGCACCTCACAACCGCAGCGTTTCACCGAAATCGTGGTCTGCGAATCAGCGGACGAGCGCAACGCACTAATCATCGTCAACGGCGAAACACCGCAGGCTGCCGGCGCGCTCACCCTCACCGTGCACAACGCCGCGCACGAGGCTCGCAATGCGCGCTACGCACCGGCGATGGCGCCACACACCGTTCACCGGATTGTGCTGGCCGACCTGTTTGCAGACCTGCCGCACTTCGCAGGCTCCGACGCATTGCTCGTGTCCGGCACGTTCGCCTCACTCGATCTGGAAACGCGCCCCTATGTCGAAACCACCGGGCAGCGCTGGGGCCTGTATCACGCGGGGGACGTCTACAAATGGCATCCTCGCCCGTATCTCCAGCATGCGTACGTCGATGGCGAAGTGAACCCCATGGCCGTCGTCAACAACGACGTTGTCACGACATGGGTGAACCTGCTGCACTCGCATGACGGCATGGAGGACGACACGCCAGTCGATGTCCGCCTCTACGACGACACGGGGCGCTGTGTCGCCTCCCTCCCGCGATGGACGCAGGCACGCCGCCACAGACTGACCCGGTTTTGCGTCAGCGAGTTGCTGGAAGATCCGTCGCAGCCTTTCAGTGGCCACATCGCCATCACGTTCTCGCCCGAGCCGGGCCAGGACGTGCCTTACCACGTGCAGGCGCTGATGGAATACCGGTCTGCTCACGTCGTCGCCCGCGTGATGGGCTGGAGCGACGAGTGGAACTCCGACATCAAGCGCGCACGCCGCAGCCGCCTGGGACAAGCCGATGAGATCCGCGCGTACTTCATGGTGTGGAACGATGCCGAGCTGGAGTCGCTGGTCGCGATTGCCAATGCCGGCCACTCCAACTACCAGGACAGCGCGACAGCCGAGCTCACGTTGCTCGGGCCCGACGGCCCGGTGATGAAGGACACGATCAGCATCGCGCCTTACGCAAGCGCCTTCTTCGCAGTCGGCGAGCGCTTTCCCGCGTGGCACGAGCACTTGAAAGCGGGCGCAGCATTGCTCATCATCTCCAGCTGCAGCGACCTCGCCTCCATTGCCTTTACGCGCCATCGCGCAAGCGGCGCACTCGCTGCAGAGCACTTCCTTGCGCTGTGGGACTGGACTGGAACTCACTACACCGAAGCGGCCGGCAGCTGACCGCGTCATGGACAATAGGCAAGTGATACCCAGCGAACATTCATCCGACGATTACAGGCAATGGATGTGCGCGGCGCTGCGAGGCGAGCAGCCCACGTGGAACTGGCCCCATGACGCGAAGACCATCGAAGCCTTCGTCAGCATGGTCGACGTCGAAGGCATCGGCCCCCTCCTGTATCGCGCGTATTCACCTGCCTGGCCGACTGCACTGCGCGATGCGCTTCACAGGCGCGCTGCCGCAGGTGGCATGTGGGAGCTGCATCACCAGCAAGCACTCACCGCAGCCTTGAACTCACTCGCGCAGGCGCAGGTGCCCGCCATCCTGATGAAGGGCACGGCGCTGGCTTACTCTCTCTATGCAGACGCTAGCCTGCGCCCTCGAGGCGACACCGACCTCATGATTTCGCCGCACGATGGCGACAAGGCCTGCCAGGCGCTGGAGGCACACGGCTTCAAGCGTGAGAACGCGGTACGCGGCAGGTTCATCAGCTACCAGTCCAGCTTCACGACAGTCGATGCATCCGGCTTCGCTCACACGCTGGACGTGCATTGGCGCCTGAACAACTCGGAGGTACTGGCGCGCCTCTTGACGTTCGACGAACTCGCCAGCGGTGCAGCACCCCTCACGCGACTGTCTGACAAAGCCATGGCCGCATCGGCCGTTCACCTGCTGCTGGTCGCGTGCATCCATCGCTGCTCACACCGGCAGAACCCGTACTTTGTGGACGACGTCGCGCACCACACCGACAGCCGGCTGATCTGGCTCTACGACATTCACCTGCTGGCCGAGTCATTGACCATTGCCGAATGGCAATCGCTCATCGACCTGGCGCGCAGCAAAGACCTGCTGGCGATCTGCATCGAGAGCCTGCTGCTGGCGCAGCAATGCTTCGGCACGGCCTTGCCCGCGACACTCACCAAAACGCCCGCAGCAGCTGATCAGGCGGGCACGCCCTCGCGCTACCTGGAGTCCTCCAGGCTGCGGCAGCAATGGATGGATTTCGTCGCATTGCGCAACCCTCTGCACCAGTTGCAATTCATCCGCGAGCTGGCCTTTCCGCCAGCGGCATACATGCGCGCGAAGTACGCAGACGAGTCACCTGCCGCCCTTGCCTGGCTTCCGTGGCTCTACGCGCGGCGAGCCGTGCAGGGCATCGGCAAACGATGGCTCGGAATGGATTCATCGCGATGAACCTGGCCATGCTGCTCGGGTTTGCGCGCCCGCATCGCGGCGCACTGGCGCTGTGCATCGCGCTCACGCTCGGCGACACCCTCGTGGCGCTCGCCATTCCGTGGCTGGGCGGCAGCTTCATTGCGGGGATTCTCGCCACGCAGCACCGGGTGTCGGCAACTATCCTGCTCGCCCTGCTCGGGCTGCTGGCCGTTCAGGCGGCACTCAAGTTTGCGAACAGCTACGTCGCGGGCCGGACCACGGCGCATGTGCTGGCGGACCTGCGAGTGCGCGTCTATGAGCATCTGCAATCGCTTCCGCTTTCGTTTCACCAGCAGCGCTCACATGGAGACCTGGTCGCGCTGCTCACGCATGAAGTAGGACAACTCGGGCAGTTCATCACCGGCACGCTGCTGTCCATTCCCTCCCTGCTGCTCGCTGTGGCTGGCTCCCTCATCATCATGCTCAGGATCGACGCGAGCCTCGCCCTGATCGTGGCGTTGCTGGTGCCCGTGTTCTACCTCACGCTGAAAATTCTTGGCCGGCGCCTTCGGCCGCTCGCGCAAGACCTGCAGCAGGCGGACGCGGCAGCTGTGGCTATTGCTGGCGAAAATCTGAGCATGCTGGCCGCCATCAAGGCGTTCACCCGCGAGCCGCAGGAAGTCCAGCGTTACGCCGGGCAGATTGCGAAGGTGCGGGCGCTCGGCGTGATGGAGCAACGCTACTACGCGCTGCTCGAGCCCGCCATGCAGCTGTGCGCCGCCAGTGCGATGGTCCTGCTGCTTTGGCTTGCCGGCGACCGCATTGCGACCGCCCGGATGAGCGCGCAGGAACTCGTGAGCTTCCTGCTTTATGCAGCGCTGCTGACACGGCCAGTCGGCTCACTGGCCGAGGTGTACGGCCAGACGCTGATGGCGCGCGGCACGCTGTCGCGATTGCAGAGCGTCTTCGAGGAACAAACCGAGTCATCGCGCGAAGGCGGCGCCGTGCTGGCGCCTGCCGTTGGCAACATCGTTTTCGACAACGTCACTTTCGCCTACCCGGGCCGGCCTGCTGCAGTGACGGGGCTGCATCTCGACATCCGCGCCGGCGAGACGGTTGCCATCACAGGCGAGAACGGCGCTGGCAAGAGCACGCTCGCGCATCTGCTGATGCGCCTGCACGAGCTCGACTGCGGCGCCATACGCATCGACGGCACCGACATCACACAGGTGACACTGCAAAGCTTGCGCTCGCAGATCGGCGTGGTGCCGCAGCATGTGATGCTGTTCAACGGCACGGTGCGGGACAACATCGGCTTTGGCCTGGCCGGCGCAAGCGACGAGGCCATCGAACGCGCCGCTCGCGCAGCGCAGGCGCATGAATTCATCAGCGAACTGCCGCAAGGCTATTCGAGCGTCATCGGCGACCAGGGTGTCCGCCTGTCGGGCGGGCAACGCCAGCGGCTGGCGCTGGCGCGCGCGCTGCTCAAAGACCCGCCGATCCTGATCCTCGACGAGGCCACGGCCATGTTCGACCCCGAAGGTGAGCGGCGCTTTATTGCCGACGCGAAAGAGAGCCTGGCGCACCGCACCGTCATCCTCATCACGCACCGGCCCGCCAGCCTCGCGCTGGCAGATCGCATCGTGCGCATGGAGCACGGCCGGGTCGTTGCCACCGCCATGACTGCAACGCAGCACACGCCGGGGATCGCATCATGACGATGGCCTCCAAATGGCGGCGCTGGCACGAGCTGCCCGCGCGCGAACGCATCGTGCTGGTGAAAGCGTGGCTCGGCCTGCCCGTCGCATGGCTGCTGCTGCGCGTGATGCCCTTTCCTTCGATCCAGTCGCACATCCGGAACAGGCGCGTCGATCAGGCAGCGCGCGACAGCGCCCTCGCCCCCATCGATCTGGGCCGGCTGATCGACATGGCAGCGCGGACTTCACCCGTGCCCTCGACCTGCCTCACCAAATCAGTGTTGCTGTGCTGGATGCTCCGGCGTCGCGGCGTCGCACACGAATTGATCATCGGCGTGCGCCCGGGCGAAGCTGGTTTGCAGGCACACGCATGGGTCGAATGCGAGGGCTCGCCCGTCAACGACCAGGGCGATATCTCGTCGCGGTTCCATCCGCTGCAGTACGCTGCGGGCACCGCCTCCTTGAAGGATCTGTTGTGAGCGACATGCTGGATGAACACCTGGAGTACGTGAGCGACCAGGCGCGCATGGCGCTCTTCAGGCAGGCCATCGGACGCGTCGTGAAACCCGGCGACAGCGTTGTCGATCTCGGCTGCGGCTCGGCCGTGCTGGGCCTCATGAGCCTGAAAGCTGGCGCCCGCCATGTGGACGCCATCGACTCCACCTCCGCTATCGATCTGGCGAAGGGCACGCTGCAAGGCGCAGGCTTTGCCGGTCACGCGCACTTTCATCACGCGCTGACCAGCCGCGTCGAGCTGCCGCGTGAAGCCGACGTCATCATCTGCGACCACGTCGGCTACTTCGGCTTCGACTACGGCCTCATCGAACTGCTCGCCGATGCAAGGCGGCGCTTTCTCAAGCCAGGCGGCGCTCAAGTGCCGCGTCGCCTGCGGCTTTTCCTGAGTGCGGTCGACTCAGAGGGTTGCCGCAAGGAAACCTCGGGCTGGGCCGCACCGGAAGTGCCCGCTGAATTCCACTGGGTCCGCGCGAGTGCGCTCGCCCGCGTGCATCCGATGCAGCTGAAAGCCGCCGACCTCATCGCCGCACCCGCCGCGCTGGCCGACCTGAACCTGATGGAAGACCAGCCTGATTTCATGAGCTGGACGGCGACGCTCGCCATCGAACGCGAGGGGGTGATCGACGGCCTGCTCGGCTGGTTCGAATGCGAGCTGGCGCAGGACGTGTGGATGACCAATTCACCCGTGAACGCCGCTGCGATCGCGCGGCCGCAGGCCTACCTGCCATTGAGCGAGCCGATGGAAGTGAACGTGGGCGACGTGGTGCAAGCCACCATCATGGCGCGCCCGGCGGACAACGTCGTCGTGTGGCAGGTGCAACGCCCGGGTGACGGCGCGCTGCTCTCGAATTCGACGCTCAACAGCGGCTTCGACTCGGCCGTGCACAGGCTGATGTCGCTGCGTCCTGACCATGTTCCGCAACTCAGCGCGCCGGGCCGTGCGCGCCAGATCGTGCTGGGCTATTGCGATGGAAAGCGCACGCGCGCGGAAATTCACGAGGCCGTCGCGCGCGACCATCCCCGGCTGATGCCGACACCGGCCGAGCTGTCGCGGTTCATCAACGAGGCACTGGCACAAGACGCATCGTCATGAGCGCTACCGCATGAGCGCAATAGCTGGCATCTTCAACGCCAGCGGCCGCCCGATCGAGCCCGGGCACGTCGCGCGCATGCTCGAACCCATGCGAAGGCGCGGCCCCGATGGCGCGTCCACATGGCACAGCACGACGGCCGCGATGGGGCACTGCCTGCTGCGCTCCATTCCTGTCGAGAGTGATGCCACGCAGCCGCTCGCCAGCGCTGCTGGCGATGTCGTGCTCGTGCTCGACGGCCAGGTGCATAACCGCACGCAACTCACGTCAGCCCTGCGCAGTGCAGGCGCACGCCTGCGCGATACAAGCGACGCAGAGCTTGTTCTCCACGCCTATGAAGCATGGGGGCAGGCTTGCTGCGACCGCATCATTGGCGAGTTCGCGTTCTTCATCTGGGACGGCCGCCAGCAGTTGATGTTCGGCGCACGCGACGCAGCAGGCGCGCGCCACTTCTACTATCACCGCACGCCGCAACGCCTGGCCTTCGCCTCCGAGATCAGGGGCTTGCTGGCCTTGCCGGACGTCGAGCGGCGCGTCAACTCATCGCGCATGCTCGACTTTCTGGTGGACGACTTCGATCGCGACGACGAGATCGGCACGCTCTACGAAGGCATTGATCGCCTGCCCGCCGGCCACGCGATGCAGGTAGACCGCAGCGGCATGAAGACATGGCGCTACTGGGATCCGAAAGACCTCACCGCTGCGCACTTCACGTCGCTTGAAGAGTGCACGCGCGAATTCATGGCCGTGGTCGATGTCGCGGTTGCGTCAAGGCTGCGCCACACAGGCGCCGTCGGCGCGATGCTCAGCGGCGGCATGGATTCGTCAACGATCGTGGGGCTGATCAGCGGGCGCCATCGCAGTGAACTCTGCGAGCCGCTTCGCACGTATTCGCTGGCGCTGGAAGACCGCACCGTCTGCGGTGACTGGCAAGCGGTGTCACAAATCCTGCGTCACGATCCATGGCTGCGCGCAACGGCAGTGGGGTCGCAACAGGGCGAAGCATTTGCGCACAAGCTGGATGCGGCGCTCACCGATGCGGACGAGCCCTTTGGCGTGCTGAGCGCCATGCCCTACCAGCTCCTCTTCGAGCGGGCAGCAGCCGACGGCTGCAAGCTCATCTTCGACGGCATGGCCGGAGACACCTTGTTCTACTCGCCGGAGAAAACCCTGGCGATGGCGGTGCGGCAAACGCGCCTGGACCTGGCTCCTGCGCTGGTGCGGGCCTTTCACCGGCACGAAATGTTCGGCTGGGGCGCAAAGCAGGCTGGCCGCTCGATCGCCGCCCGGCTGACGCCCGCACCGCTTCGCGCTGCGTGGCGCGCGCGCGAACGTGAGCAAAGGCTGCGCAGCGGCATGCTGGGGTTGCTGCGCCCGGGGGTCGCCGACGCACTGGTTGGTGCCCGTGAGAAGGCAAAGCGGCAGCCAGGGCCGTCGGACATCGAGCAGCACGCAGCCCTGTTCACTTCAGGCCTGCTCTCGTTCGCGCAGGAAAGAAACGGCGCAATGGCCGGGCAGTTCGGCCTTGAAACACTGTCGCCACTGGCGGACCGGCGCGTGATCGAGTTCGCGGTGCGGATGCCGCTGGCTGCCAAGCTGGCGTTGCCCTGGTACAAGCATGTGATGCGCAACGGCACCGCGGGCTTGCTGCCGGACGAGGTTCGCTGGCGGCGCAGCCTTGAAGGGCATCCGGGCTGGAACTTCTACGAACACATGCAGCGCGGTCTGCGCGCACAATGGCCCTCGGGTAGCCCACCGGCTGGGTTTTTCGAGCCTGTTGGTGCGTGGGTGGACCTCGCAGCCGTCGCGCGACTGTGGCCTGCAACCAACAACGGATTGCTCAGCCATAGCGACGATCGCGTTTTGTCTTTAGCAATTGCTGCCAAATGGTTGCGATTAAATGGCTTTTCCGGGCCTTGAACTTGCTGTACGTTGTTCGGACGAGTCAAAATAGCGATTACTGGACGTAACAAGGGTTTCGAATGAGCGCTTCAACCGACAAGGATCTGGCCAAGGCTGAAAAAAAGCCTTATTCGCCTCCACGGGTTACGGTGCTGGGCGACCTGCGGACGCTGACCCAATCGGGCTCACTGACGCCGACAGAGTCCATGACCATGATGATGAGGAAGCCCTGAGGGCCCACGACGCTGCACGCCAGCCTCAAGAGCTTCGGAGCACCGGTCCAGATCATCAGGAGCCCCTCGCCCACAGCATGTCCCGCGACACGGAATTCCCTGCCCGCGCGACGCGTATCCAGCGACCCATTCCCTCAGAACCTTTTCATAGCTGGCGCCACGTCGATGGCTCGGCTTTGTCTCACTTCTACAAGTTGGGCAGCAGCTACCTCCTGCGATTCCCGGAACTGGCCGACTTCGAAGTCTCGCCGGCTGGCAAGTGCGTGCGGGCATGGGCGACGCCGCGAACTTCTGCCGAGGTCCTGCGACACCTGTACTTGAACCAGGTTGTCCCGCTGGCCGCGAGCCGGCGTGGTGCGCTCGTCCTGCATGCCAGCGCCATCAACCTTGGCGACGGCGCCATCGCCTTCCTCGGCGCGTCCGGCAGCGGGAAATCGACCCTCGCGGCCAGCTTTGCCAGCGCCGGATACGGCTTTCTCACCGACGACGGGCTGCGGCTCGAATGGACGGGCAGCGAGTACCTCGCCGTCCCGAGCCACAGTTCCATCCGTCTTTGCGCGGACAGCCACGGCGCGATCACCGGGCGCAAACACCCCCGCGCCGCGCCCAAGGACAAACGACGCCTCACCGCAGATGTGAACCTGCCCCATTGCGATGCGGCCCGCCCGCTTGCTGCGCTGATCATGCTCGGCCGACGCGACGTGACCGAAGTTGAAATCCAGCCACTCGCTGCACGAGATGCATTGCCGCAACTGGCCGCCAACGCGTTTTTCCTGAGTACAGGCGAGCCAGCGTTGCTGCAAGCCCACTTCGAGCACCTTTGTCGCGCGGCAGAGTCGGGCATGGCCTACACACTGGATTACCCTCGAAGCTATTCCTGTCTTCCTGAGGTCCGCCAGTTGGTAGTCAAGCAATTCGGGCACGGCGCTTCCACTGGCGCGAAGCAGTATCGCCATGAGCATTGAAGGCACAGTCACCATCCCCAAGCAGGTGATGGCACGCCGCGTCGGCGAGGAAGTCGTTCTGCTCGACCTGCTGACCGGCACCTATTTCGGGCTGGACCCCGTGGGCTCGCGGGTCTGGGACCTGCTCGCAGCAGGACACTCACTGGCGCAGGTGTCAGGCGTGGTGATCGACGAATACGACGTGACCCCCGAAGCTTTCGGGAAAGACCTTGAAGCGCTGCTGCGGGACCTGCAGGCGCGCGGCCTGATCGCAATCAAAACGGCAACCTGACGATGGCATCCGAACCCAAAATCTACATCGCCGGCCACAACGGCATGGTGGGAAGCGCGATCCTGCGCACGCTCAAAGCGCAGGGCCACACTCGTTTTGCGCTCAAGCCCCGCGCCGAGCTCGACCTGACCGACCAGCGCGCCGTGATTGAGTTCTTCGAGACCGAGAGGCCCGACCAGGTGTACCTGGCCGCCGCACGGGTGGGTGGCATTCACGCCAACAGCACCTTCCCTGCCGAATTCATCTACAGCAACCTCATGGTGCAGGCCAACGTGATTCACGCGGCCTTCACCCATGGCGTGAAGAAGCTGCTGTTCCTCGGCTCGAGCTGCATCTACCCCAAGCTCGCTGCGCAGCCCATGACCGAAGACGCGCTGCTCACGGGCCCGCTCGAGCCCACGAACGAGCCGTACGCGGTGGCCAAGATCGCCGGCATCAAGCTGTGCGAGAGCTACAACCGGCAGTACGGCACCGACTACCGCAGCGTGATGCCCACCAACCTCTATGGCCCGGGCGACAACTACCACCCCGAGAACAGCCACGTGGTGCCCGCCATGCTCAGGCGCTTCCACGAAGCCAAGCTTGCCAACACGCCTGTCGTGGCCGTATGGGGCACGGGCACCCCCCGCCGCGAATTCCTCTACGTGGACGACATGGCGGCGGCGTCGGTGCATGTGATGCAACTGCCGCAGGACACATGGCAATCGTGCACATCACCCATGCAGGCGCTGCTCAACGTCGGCTACGGCAGCGACGTGAGCATTGCCGAACTCGCCCGGACAGTCGCCGATGTCGTGGGCTATCAGGGCAAGATCGAATTCGATACCACCCGCCCCGACGGTGCGCCGCGCAAGCTGATCGACAGCGCGCGGCTGCATGCGCAGGGGTGGAGGCCGAAGGTGGCACTCTCGCAGGGCCTTGCGCTTGCGTATGCCGACTTCGTCAGCAAGCAGCCTGCTGCCGTTTAAGAACTACATGCGCGTCTACAACCCCCAAAAACGAATCCTGGTCACGGGTGGCGCCGGCTTTCTCGGCTCGCACCTGATCGACCGCCTGCTCAAAGACGGCCATGAAGTCGTTTGCGCAGACAACCTGTTCACCGGTAACAAGCGCAACATCGCGCACCTGCACGGCAACGCTGCCTTCGAATTCATGCGGCACGACGTGACGTTTCCGCTGTACCTGGAAGTCGACCAGATCTACAACCTGGCGTGCCCCGCGAGCCCGATCCACTACCAGCACGACCCGGTGCAGACCACCAAGACAAGCGTGCATGGCGCGATCAACATGCTCGGGCTCGCCAAGCGGCTGAAGTGCCGCATCTTCCAGGCCTCGACCAGCGAGGTCTATGGCGACCCGTCGGTGCACCCCCAGACCGAAAGCTACTGGGGCAACGTGAACCCGATCGGCATCCGCTCGTGCTACGACGAAGGCAAGCGCTGCGCCGAGACACTGTTCTTCGACTATCACCGCCAGCACCAGCTCGACATCAAGGTCGCACGCATCTTCAACACGTACGGGCCACGCATGCATCCGAATGACGGGCGCGTGGTGTCGAACTTCATCGTGCAGGCGCTCAAGAACGAGCCCATCACCATTTACGGCAGCGGCCTGCAGACACGCTCGTTCTGCTATGTCGACGACCTGATCGAAGGCTTCGTGCGCCTCATGAACACCGGCCCCGACACCCCGGGCCCGATGAACCTGGGCAACCCCAATGAGTTCACGATCCGCGAGCTGGCAGACAAGGTGATCGAACTCACCGGCTCACGCTCGACCATCGTCGACAAACCGCTGCCCAGCGACGACCCGATGCAGCGCAAGCCCGACATCACGCTGGCGCGCGAGAAGCTCGACTGGACGCCGAAGGTGCAGCTGGATGAGGGCTTGCGCAAGACCATCGAGTATTTCGACCAGCTGCTCGAAACCGCCTGACCATGTGCGGCGTCGTCGCCCTCTATGCGCATGCCGCCTCGGCCCCGCAGGTGGACCGTGACGAGGTGCGCGCAATTCGCGACCACATGGCCGCGCGCGGACCGGACGGTGCAGGCGAATGGTTCTCTGCAGACCATCGCGTGGCCCTGGCCCACCGGCGGTTGTCGATCATCGACCTGTCGGAACGCGGCGCTCAACCCATGCGCAGCGCCGATGGCCAATGCGTCATCAGCTTCAACGGCGAGATCTACAACTACCGCGAACTGAAGGCAGACCTGGTTGCACGCGGGCGCATCTTTGCCAGTGACAGCGACACCGAAGTGCTGCTGCAGCTCTACGCGGAATTCGGCACCGGCATGCTCGACAAACTGCGGGGCATGTTCGCGTTCGCCCTGTGGGACGGCCGGCTCGGTGCCATGCTGGTGGCGCGAGACCCTTTCGGCATCAAGCCGCTTTACTACGCCGACGACGGGCGAACATTTCGCGCGGCCTCGCAGGTCAAGGCCCTGCTGCGCAGCCCGATCGATACATCGCCCCAGCCTGCGGGACTCGCCGGCTTCTTCCTGTGGGGAAGCGTGCCACCCCCATGGACGCTCTACAAAGGCATCCACAACCTGCCGGCGGGTCACTTCATGTGGGTCCGGCAAGACGGCATCACCGCGCCACAGCCCTATTGCCTGATCAGCGACATCCTGCGCGAAGGGCTCGCTGCGCCCGCAACTGGCTCCGAGGCCCAGGCCCTCGAAGCGATTGCCGACGCGCTGCACGAGAGCGTTCGCGCCCACCAGGTGGCGGATGTGCCCGTGGCAACCTTCCTGTCTGCAGGGCTCGACTCGTCGATGATCTGCTCGCTGGTGTCGAAGGACGGCATCACACCGAGAACGATCACGCTGGCGTTTGCCGAGTTCGTGGGCATGCCCGACGACGAGTCCGTGCTGGCCGCAGCCATCGCAAAGCAATACAACACGCGGCACGCGACAGTCGCCGTTCAACGCGCCGACTTCGAGGCCGAACGCGCTCGCCTCATGATGGCGATGGACCAGCCTTCCATCGACGGAGTCAACACCTGGTTCGTGGCGCGCGCTGCTGCGTCAAAGGGCATCAAGGTGGCCATGTCCGGCCTGGGTGGCGACGAGCTCTTCGCGTCCTATCCAAGCTTTACCGATGTACCTCGCATACGCCGTCTCGCAGGGCCGCCAGGCGCTGTGCCTGGCCTGGGCATCACCGTGCGGCGGCTCACGAGCTCCATGCTCCGGCGCTTCACGTCGCCCAAGTATGCGGGGCTGCTCGAATATGGCGGCACCATGGGTGGCGCTTATCTGCTGCGCCGCGGGCTGTACATGCCATGGGAGCTGCCCCAGGTGATGGACCCTGACATGGCGCGCGCTGGCTGGCGCGACCTGGCGTGCATTGCCACCCTGAACGAGACCGCATCGGGTATGGAAGGCCACCCTCGAATGGCCGTCACGGCGCTGGAAACCTCGTGGTACATGCGCAACCAGCTCCTGCGTGATGCTGACTGGGCAGGCATGGCGCATTCACTCGAAATCCGTGTGCCGTTCGTGGACGTGCCGTTGTTCAGGAAAGTGGTGCCCTGGCTGGCGGCGCATCCCCACCTCGCCAAGCGAAGCGTGGCACAGGCCACCGCACCCGAGCTGCCCCCCGAGTTGCTGGCCAAACCCAAGACCGGCTTCACCGTACCGGTGCGGACGTGGCTTGGAGCGCCGCATTCAGGCAAGGCAGAACGTGGCCTGCGTGGGTGGGCCCGCATCATTGCCCGCGACAGCGCAGCTGGCGGCCCCCAGGGTGCGCACCACACCAGGCGCCCCCGCGTGCTGCTGTCCACGATAGCGCCAGGCAACGGCGGCGTGCATGCGATGACAGCCTTTGCCGTGCGGGCGCTCAAGGCCCACGGTTACGAACCCGTCATCGCCCACTACGCACCGTACAGCGTCATGCCGTCGTTATCGGCGCCTGTGTACAAGCTGCCCTGGGCCCGCGTCGGCACCCTGCGTGGCACGTCTCATGGCGATGTGGAGACGCACGCGATCGGCGCATGGCTGCCCGAGCTCGAGTTCACGCACTACAACGCCACCCGCCAATGGCGCGCCGTCATGGACGGCTGTGATGCGTTCGTCATGGCGTCAGGCAATGTGCTTGCGGCGACCGCCTTCCAGCAAACCCGGCGCCCCTACGTGGCATGGGTCGCCACTGATTGGGCAGGCGACCGCAAAGACCGCGTTCGCCACTTCCCGCTGGTGCGCCGGATGGTGGACCAGTTCATCAGCACGCCGGTGATCAGGCGCATGGAGCGCTCGCTCCTTCAAAGCGCAAACGTACTCTCGCTGAGCAAGTACACGGCGAAGATGCTCCACGAGGTGGCCGGCCCGGACATCGGGGACACAACGCTGCCCGTGCCGATCGACACCCATTTGTTCGTGCCGGATCCGGCGGCACGAGTGCCCCGACGGATCGGGTTTGCCGGCCGCTACAACGACCCGCGCAAGAACATAAGCCTGCTGCTGGAAGTCACGCAGCTCATGCGCGCAAACGGCCGCCCTGTGCAGCTGTTCCTGATGGGTGACCACCCCACAGATGCGCTGGCGCAGCGCGTAGCAGCGATGGGCCTGGCAGGCGACGTGACGTTCACCGCCACACTGCCTCGCGAGGCGATGCCTGCAGCCCTGCAGACGCTCGACGTGTTTGTGCTGCCCTCCCATCAGGAAGGCCTGTGCATTGCGGCACTCGAAGCGATGGCTTGCGCGGTGCCCGTCGTATCGACGCGCTGCGGCGGGCCGGAAGAATTCGTTGTCGATGACGTCACCGGCTACGTGGTGGGCTTCGAGCCGCAGGCGATGTGCCAGGCACTCGACGCCATCCTGGATGACGCGCAACGCAGGGCGCGCATGGGCATGGCGGCGCGCGAAATGGCGGTGAGACACTATGGGCACCAGCGAGCCGAGATGACGTTCATTGGCGCTTTGCACACCACATTCCCGCAGCTGTGTCCGGCTGCGCCCCATGCACCGGATGCGCCCGAAGCGCCGCAGACGACTTTCGCGGTCGCGGCGTAATGGACACCATGAGCACTGACCTGTCGACACCTTCGCACTCCAGCCAGCGCGTTACCGTCATCGAGCCGCCAGCGGGCTGGCGCATGCTGGACTGGCGCGAACTCTGGGCCTATCGCGAACTGCTGTGGGTGCTGACCGCCCGCGACATCAAGGTTCGCTACAAGCAGACCGTGCTTGGCGCCGGCTGGGCCATCCTGCGGCCCGTGGCGGCCATGCTGATCTTCACGATTGTGTTTGGGCGCCTCGCCCGCATTCCCTCGGACGGCCTGCCGTACCCCATCTTCGTTTATGCCGCGCTGCTGCCCTGGACGTTCTTCGCGAGTGCGATCACGGCGTCGGGCCAGTCGCTCGTGGGCTCTGCCCACCTCGTGAGCAAGGTGTATTTCCCGCGCCTGATCATTCCCCTGGCCTCCATCGGCGCCGCCTTCGTCGACCTGCTCGTGTCGGCGGTGCTCCTGGTGCTGATGATGGTCTGGTACCGCGTCGGCTGGACACCCAATCTGCTGGCCGCGCCACTGCTGCTGCTCGGCGCTGCATTCCTGGCGCTCGGAACGGGCACGCTGCTGTCGGCCCTCACGGTGAAATACCGCGACTTCACGCACATCACGCCGTTCGTCGTGCAAATCTGGATGTACGCCACGCCAGTGATTTTTCCGCTGTCGATCGTGCCGCCGCAGTGGCAGTGGGTCATGCTGCTCAACCCCATGACGGGCATCATCGAAGGCTTTCGCAGCTGCTTCCTCGGGCAGCCATTCAACGTGCCGGCCATTGCGACTTCGCTCCTGATCGCTGTGGCTGTATTCGCCGCGGCCATCGCCTACTTCGAAAAAGTCGAACGCCGTTTCGCGGACATCATCTGATATGGGCGCACCTGCTGTTCGCGTTTCTGGGCTGTGGAAGGAATACGCCGTGGGCATCGCCCAGCCGCCGTCCACTTTTTACGAAACGATAGGCAATGCCTTCGGCCGTCGCAACGCGCCTGAGAGCGACCAGCACTTCTGGGCGCTGCGCGACGTGAACTTCGATGTGGAGCCCGGCCAGGTCGTGGGCATCATCGGGCGCAACGGCGCGGGCAAGAGCACGCTGCTCAAGATCCTCAGCCGCATCACCGCACCGACCAAGGGCCGCGTCGAGATCCGCGGCAAGCTGGCGAGCCTGCTCGAAGTCGGCACGGGCTTCCACCCCGAGCTCACGGGCCGCGAAAACATCTTCCTGAACGGCTCCATCCTGGGCATGACCACCAGCGAAGTGCATCGCAAGCTCGATGCGATCGTGAGCTTTGCCGAGCTGGAGAAGTTCATCGATACGCCCGTCAAGCGCTACTCCAGCGGCATGTATGTGCGCCTGGCGTTTGCGGTGGCGGCGCACCTCGACCCCGACATCCTGATCATCGATGAAGTGCTGGCCGTGGGAGATGCCGACTTCCAGGAAAAGTGCGTGGGCAAAATGGAAGCGATCCGCGGTGAGGGCCGCACGCTGCTCGTGGTGAGCCACAACATGCAGTTGATCAAGAAGCTGTGCCCGGTGGCCGTATTGATGGAGCGCGGAAGTGCGACGGCCATCGGTCCTATCGACGATATCCAGGCGAAGTATCTTGCCGGCGGCGCTGGGGTGAGCTCGTGGTCACCGGCAGCTCGCGACCATCATCCGTTCCAGTTTGAAAGCGTTGAAGTGGTTCCGCCGCAAGGGCACGTTGCGACGGCGCTGCCAGCCGACCGCCCTTTCGAAATCCTGTTCAGGTTCGAGGTCGCGACGAGCATCACCGGACGCGTTGCATTGACGATTCGCAACCAGTTTGGTGTGCTGGTGCTCGCCTCTTGCGACACGGACGCATTTGCCTACATGAACAAGCGCTGGGCTGCGGGCCGCTACATCGAGCGCTGCGTTGTGCCCGGCTCGTTGCTGGTGCCTGGCGAATATTGGCTGGCCATCTCACGCCCCCTGAACGAAGGCAACGAAATCATCCAGGACATCTGCCGGTTCACCATAGACCGGTCAGGCAGCCTGGTGGAGCGCGACTATCGGGAAGGTGTCGTGGCGCCGTTTCTTGAATGGACGACTGAGGAGCGCTCATGAAGTCGTGGTTCTGGAGCCAGCTGGGCGATCCCGTGCTGCGCCGGATTGTCTCCCGCATGGAACACTTGCGGCAGGAATTGCCGTCCACCTCCGATGGCCGCAGGTGGCGTCGCACGGCGACTGTTGGCACGGGTGTGCTGCTCCACAAGGAGGCGTCCCTCACGAACGAAGCAGGCGCAGATGCCGTGTTGATCGGCGAGTACTGCCGGATCTATGGCCACCTCTGGTTACAGGGCAACGGCAACCTCTCGGTCGGCCACCACTCGTTTATTGGCCCGGGCACCCGCGTGTGGTGCGCCGAGCGCGTGCGCATCGGCTCGTACGTGCTCATCTCGCACCTGGTCGATATCAATGACTGCAACTCGCACTCGCTGGACTGGCAGGCGCGCCGCACCGAGATCGACGCCAGGTTCGAACATGGCGAACGCTTTGTTCCACCGGGCGTCGACACCGCCCCCATCACGATCGAAGACGACGTGTGGATCGGCTTCAAGAGCTCGATCCTCAAGGGCGTGACCATCGGCCGTGGGGCCATCGTGGCAGCAGGCAGCGTGGTCACCAAGGACGTCTCGCCGTTCACGATGGTGGCCGGCAACCCGGCGCGCCTGATCAGGGAACTCCCTCAGTAATCCATGACCAAGACCACGCGAGTGAATGAAACCGGCCTGCGACGGCGCCACCCCGGTCCTTGGAGACCGCTCTGATGGATGCTGCAGCACGCGATGCTTCGGCAGGCCGGATAGGCCTGGTGTGCCCGAGCACGGATGGCCGCTGGCTTGGCGGCCTCTACTACCTTCAGCACCTCGTGCTGGCGGTCGCCGAACTGCCGCCGCACGAGCGGATCAACTTCGTCGACGTCTGGTGGAACGAGGCGCCGGAACACGATCCGTTCTCGGAGATTCGTGAACATCTGGGGCCGCGCGTTGTGGTCGGGCTGCCGCAACGTCTTGTCCCGCGCATTGCGCGCGCCGTCAAACGACGCGTGCTCGGGGCGCCGCCCGGGATGTCAGACCTGTTCGAGGCGAACGGGATTGGCGTCCTGTTTCCGTCCCTGCCGTGCGAAGAACCGGGCGTGCCCTACGTCTGCTGGCTCGCCGATCTGCAGCACCGGCATCTGACGCAGTACTACACCCCCAGCCAGCTGGAGGCCATCGACGCCACGGTGATCGAAGAGTCTGGCAAGGCGGCGCTGATGATGCTCAGCAGTCACGCGGCGATGCAAGACCTTGAAAAGTATTTCCCGCGCCTCGTTCCCAAAGCCAGGGTGGTGTTTCCAGTCTCGGTGCCAACAGCCGAATGGTTCGCGTGCGATCCCGCAGAAGTGGCAAACCGGCTTGGCCTGCCCGAGCGCTTCCTGATGGTGTCGAATCAAATCTGCGCGCACAAGAATCACGCGGTGATCCTTGAAGCGGTCCGAAGACTCCATGATGAGGGAACGCGGGTAACGGTCGTGTGCACTGGACTTCGCCAGGATTACCGCGACCTGACGTTCTACTCGAGGTTGCAGGCGCGCGTGGATGCCATGGGACTTGCCGACCAAATGCTTTTCGTGGGGGCGCTGCCTCGAGCGGAACAACTGGCGCTCATGCGACGCGCTGTCGGGGTCGCGCAGCCTTCGGAATTCGAAGGCTGGGGCTCTGCCATGTCCGATGCGAAAGTGCTCGGACGACCCATCCTCGCCAGCGATCTGCCCGTGCATCGCGAGCACCGCGCGAACGTGCTGGCCTACCTCGATCCGCACGATGTGGACGGCTGGTCGAGGGAAATCCGCAGTTTGTGGCTGCACGGCTCATTGGGGCCAGACCTGGAAGGCGAGGCGCGCGCGCTGGAGTCAGCGCGACAAGAGCGCCTTCGTGTTGGCAGGGAAACGGTGGCGTTGTTCCGTGAGGCGATGGGGTAGAAATATGGTGGAGCCGAGCACGCGCGCACTGGCCGCAACCGCCGTGCTGCACGTCGCGCCAGCGCATGTGGACGTGCGGCCCGGGCAAGGCAGCCACAAGGATGTGGGCGGCCGGCGGGCCTTCTTCGTCCAGCACTGCGAGAGCTACCGTTATTGCTCGGTAGGCGGCGACCAGCCTTCGGAGCTCGACGCGCATCTTGCGGGGTGGACGCCTACCCACATCCTGATCGAGTACTCCTACTTTCCAAAAATCGCAGGTGCCTTGCGAAAGCGGTTCCCCGATGCACGCATCGCCATGCGCGCGCACAACATCGAGCCGCTGCAGAACTGGGCGGTGTCGCCGCCCGAGCAGAAAAGCCTCTTCATTCCGCTGGCCAAGACCATCTACGCCACCTTCAGGCTGCTCTACGCAGACTGGCTCACGTGCCGGCGCGTCGATCATGTGTATGTCATTGCGCCTGCGGAAATTCCAGCGTACTGGCGATGGCTGTGCGGCGCGAAGAACGTGTCGTGGCTGCCGTATATGCCGCCTGCGCCACTGCAACGGCCGCGGGGCCATCACGCTCGCAGCGTGATCGCGTGCCTGCCTGGCGGCACTGAAACCGTCCGCACCAAGGATCTGGTCAACCGGTTCATGGACTTCGCCGGTGCCGCGCGCCGGTCTGGCTGGAACGACCCCTTTGTGCTGACAGGTAACGTCGACGGCTGGAAGGTTCGCACCGACGCTGCCGTTGAGATCGCAGGATTTGTGGACGACCTGCCGGCCTTCTACGAGAAGGTGGCCGCGGTTGCCATTCTTTCGCCAGTGGGCTATGGCTTCAAGACAACCATCGGCGATGCACTGGCCTGCGGCGCAATGGCGCTGCTGCACCCGAAGCTCCATGGCGAACTGCCGCCGGAGATGAAGCCGTACGCCATTGCCGTCCAATCACTGGAGCCAGCGGAATTGGCTCGCGTACGATCACGGCTGCAAGGCGCTCCTTCGGCGCTCGACGCGATGGATGCTGTCCGCACGCGATTTGAGGCAGTCATGCTGGACTTCCTGAACCCACGACCGAAAGGCGCAAGAACTTCATGATCGGTTTGATCAAACGCCTGGTTCCTGATGCCATCAAGAGGCAGCTCAAAGCCACACTTGGCGTGCAGCCCACCAGACTTCATCCCGAGTGGGAAGTTCTCGCGCCCATCGGGCCCGTGCTCGCGCCGCACGTCATCCTGGACATTGGCGCCCACCACGGCTGGTTCTTCCACTGCTGGCAAGACTGGTGTCCGCAGGCACAGGTCCACGCGTTCGAGCCGTTCCCGGCCTCGTTCGAGATCTGCAAGGGGCTCTATGGCCAAGACCCACGTGTCCACCTGAACCAGATGGGCGTGGGCGACGCAGCCGGTGAACTTGAGCTCAACGCCTTCGCCGACTCGCCTGTGTCGAACTCGTTCCTCGCGACGGATACCAAGGCCTGGGACGGCCTGAAGTACCACACGGGCGCGGCCTCGCGTGTCACTGTTCCTGTCACCACGGTCGATGACTATGTTGCGCAAAAGGGCCTGGGGCGCATTCATCTGGCCAAGGTGGACGTGCAGGGCTTCGAGCTGCATGTGATGCGCGGCGCCCAGAAGAGTCTTGCGCAGATCGACCACATCTTTGTGGAGGCGGGCATTGAACGCCTGTACGAAGGCGCACCCATCTTCACCGAGATCTTCGAGTTCCTGGCAGCGCGCGGCTTCCATCTCATGACGATGCGCGCGTGGCACCGGGGCAATCGCGTGCTGGTCGAGACCGACATGCTGTTCCGCCGCAACGACCTGGCGCCACCTGTCGACGAGAGCGTGATCAAGACGATGGAGCAGTTGCGTTGAGTGCAGGCGCGCGCGCTCTTTTTGTGGCGCCCGCCGCTTACCCGCTCGGGGGCGTGCAGGTCTGGCTGGACTATCTGCTGCCAGGGCTTCGCACGCATGGATGGCAGCCGGTACTGGGGCTGGTGGCCGGGCCGCTCCATGACGTCGAGCGGTATGTCGCTGTCCATCCTGGGCATGAACTCGTGGCGATCCCGAATCCCACAGGGTCGGTCGAAGGGCGCGCGCGTGCGCTCATGGCCACGATCCGCGAGCTCAGGCCCGACATCCTTGTTTGCGTGAACATCGTTGACTGCTATGAGGCGGTGGCGCGCTTGCGAGCGGCCGGTATCGCCGCGCCGCGCATCGTGATGGCCGACCATTCGCTGGAGCGCGACTTCCTGACCGATGCAGCGACGTGGAAGCACACGCTGGACGGTTTCATTGGCACCAACCAGCTCACCTGTGAACTCGCCCGGCAAGTCTCAGGCCTTGCCGCCGAGCGCATCCAGTATGCGCAGTACGGCGTGCCGCTGTTGGCGCTGCGTCCTGCCACGCAGACGCTCGACCGCCCGCTGCGCATTGCCTACTCAGGGCGGCTTGACCAGGCGCAAAAGCGCGCACAAGACCTGCCCGCCATCCTGCGGCGCCTTGACGACACGGGCGTCGCGTACGAGTTCAGGCTTGCGGGTGGAGGCCCGTACCTGCCCACGCTCACCCGCGAACTCGGGCCCGCGATCGACCGCGGCGTGGTCAAGCTGCTGGGCGTGCTCGACTCGAAGACGCTGCAGGCTGACCTGTACGACTGGGCCGATGTGTTGCTGGTGACATCCTTCTGGGAAACTGGACCCATCGTCATCTGGGAAGCCATGGCCTCGGGGCTTGCCGTGGTGAGCAGCCACTATGTCGGATCGGGCCTGGAGGCAGCGCTTGTGCACGACACCAATGCGCTGCTGTATCCGGTGGGCGATTGCGATGCTGCCGCAGCCTGCCTCGCCCGCATGCGCGACGCTTCGCTCAGAGCCTCGCTCACGCAGGAAGCTCATCGGTTGATCGACGCGCGGTACAGCCGCGAGAAGTCGATCGCCGCGTGGGACCGGTGCCTGCGAAACATTCTTGCCCTGCCGCCACTGGGTGCGGCAGCGCGCATGCTGCCGCCGCCGCCCGCAACAGGCCGCCTCGATGCACTGCTCGGCGCTGGCGCGGCGGAGTCCGTCCGGCGCCTGCTCGGGCGCAGCTTCGCGCACGCCGAACCTGGAGGGGAGTGGCCGCACACCGGCAGGCAGCCGACCGCAAGCGAAGACAGCGCGCACTGGGAGGACGCACGCCGCGTCGACACACAAGAGGAAATTGCGCCATGACCCGCAAGCGAGCCGCCCATTTCGTCAGCTGGCCCTACCTCGTCAACAACCCGTCGAACCAGACCTTGATCAGCGCCCTTCTCGAGCTGGGCTACGACGTCGATGTATTCACATCCGACCCGGCGCTCAAGCTCGATCAGTACGGCCCTCGCGTGACACCCCGGTTTGCCCAGTACAGCTATCGCTGGTTACTTCGCAACCTTCTGCATCCGCGCTGGATGGGCTACCAGCTGTTTTCCGGAACGACCGAAGAGCCGATGGCTGCTGCAGGATTGCTTGCACGCATTTACCGCGGCCGGTGCATCACGCTGGCTGATGAAATCAAGAGCGGCAGCACCAGCGGCCAGCGCTCAGCCCGATGGAAAGCCCTGTGCCGTTTTGGCATGCGCGCCTCCAACCTGACCATTGTCAACACCGTTGAACGCATCGAAATACAGCGCGAGTACGCAGGCCTTGCTTCGAGTCATCCGATCGCAGTCATGCCGAACTCATTCGTCACGCCGCCGGCACCGGGCGACCGGGCGGTGCTGCGCCGCGAGCGGGGAATCCCTGAAGACGCGTTGGTGGTCTGCTACTCAGGCGTGTTCAGCCTGGGCAACGGGGCCGTGTGGTTCGCGCAGGCGCTCGCGCAGCAGCGCGATGCGTGGTTCTGGGGCCAGGTCGTTCCGCAAGACGCCATCGCCGGCGCACTGCTGCCCTGGCTGGACGGGCGTGAGCGCCTGGTCATCGAGCCCGGCCCGCTGGGATGGACCTTCCCGTCGGTCAGCATGGCAGCAGCCGACGTGGGAGTCGTCGTCTATCTGCAGGACGCCCCCCAATTCCTGAACATGGGCATTGCCTCCACGCGTCTTTGCATGTTCCTCTCGATGGGCGTTCCGGTCATCGCAAGCCGCCAGCCGAGCTTCCAGTTCATCGAAGACTACGATTGCGGCGTGCTGGTCGGCTCAGCAGATGAGTTTGTCGCCGCGATCGACACCATACGCCTTCGCCTTCCCGCCATGCGGGCCAATGCACTTCGTTGCGCCCGCGAGTACATCGACGCACCGGGACACTATCGCAAGCTGGTCGACGCCATTGCGAGCCATTGTTCAACATGACCGCTGAAAAACGCCTGTTCCGCCGCTTCATCGAGGCATCGCGCCGCTGCTTCCACTTCGTCGGGATCGACGTGCGCAAGCACGTGCCGGTCACGTCGAACTATCCGAGCCACGCGGAAGTGTTCAAGGCCCTGGTGGCGCTGCGCTACGGTTACCAGCGCACCGGCCAGCACGACGATGCGTCGCGGTTCCTCGATTTCTGTTCGGACCACCTCGCGCAATCGCAGGCGCAGCTGTTGCAGGACTTGTTCGTGCTCTACCAGACCGGCAGCAAACGCGAAGGCTTCTTTGTCGAGTTCGGTGCCACTGATGGCGTCTCCATCAACAACACGGTGCTGCTGGAGCGCCAGTACGGATGGCGCGGCATCCTCGCTGAGCCTGCGCGCTCATGGCGCGAGGCCCTGAAGCAAAACCGCACCTGCACCATCTCGACCGACTGCGTCTGGCACACCAGCGGCGCCGTGCTGGCTTTCAACGAGACTGCGGACAAGGAGTATTCGACGCTCGCTGAACTGTCCACGTCCGACTACCACCACCGCTCGCGCGCCGGCGGAGAGCGCTACGAAGTCAAGACCGTGTCGCTCGTCGATCTGCTGGATCAGTCCAACGCACCCAAAACCATCGACTACCTCTCCGTTGACACGGAAGGCTCGGAGCTGGACATCCTGCGTGCTTTCGACTTCGACAAGTACGACATACGCCTGATCACGGTCGAACATAATTTCACGCCCAATCGCGAGCTCATCCACGACCTGCTGTCCCGCCATGGGTACAGGCGCAAGTTCGAGGCTTTCTCCAGCTTCGACGACTGGTATGTGCGCGACCCCATTGCCTGAGGACCACGAGTGACGCCAACCCTATTCATCGGAATTGCCACCTGGAACAGCGCGCGCTTTCTCGAGCCGTGCCTGGCGCGCATTGCCGCCACCTGCTCCACATTCCCCTACCAGGTCGGCATCGTGGACAACGGCTCCACGGACGGCACCGTGGCACTTGCGCGGTCCAAGGGCTGCAAGGTGGAAGTGCGCGAATCCGTCTTCCCGGATGCATTGAACAGGCTCGTGGGCATGTCCGATGCGCCGTACACGCTCTTCATGCACTCAGACACCATGCTCATGAACCCCGACTGGTTCGAGGTCTGCCGCGCCAAGCTGCAAGGCACCCATGCCTTGATCTCGCCCCAGGACATCGGCTGCGGCCCTTTCACGCGGCCCTGGGGAAAAGGCATGCCGGAAAGCTCATTCATGCTGTTCCGCACGCCCGACCTCAAGCGCATGCGCTACGTGCGCTGGGTACGCCGCTTTCGCATCCGGTGGCCGCAGCGCGTCGTCAATTTCTATTCGAACCACGCTACGCACTTCCTGCCCGATGAATTGCAGCGGCGCGGCCTGACCTGGGTGCCGATGAAGGTGCATACGTCGCGCTACTTGCCCGAGACGCTGTACACCCCCGGCGCCAACGTGAAGTGCTGGTCCGACGAGCTCGCGCATCTCGAATACGGCCTGGGCAATTTCTACAGCGTCGATGGCGTGTTCACCCACTATCACAACTGGTATGAGCGCCTGCTGGACAACGAGCATTCCAAACGCCAGCCGGACCAGTCGGGCATTCCGCTTGACTACGTGGGCCAGCGTTCGCGCCAGTTCCTCGCCGACCTTGCAGCCGGCCAGGTCAACTACCCTGACGTGACCACGCCCGAACGAGAGCCGGCGGCGATCCCCGTTACTGCCTGAGCCGCCGCAGACATGAAGTTCAGCCTGGCCCTTTGCACCTACAACCGAAGCGCCATGCTGCAGCGCGCGCTGGCAAGCCTGGCTGCCTGCCAGGAGCCGGGCTGCGAGTGGGAACTGCTGCTGATCGACAACAACTCCAGCGACAACACGCGAGCGGTCGCAACGTCGTTCGAAGGCCGGCTGCCTCTGCGCTACATCTTCGAGCCCACACAGGGCTTGTCCGCCGCGCGCAATCGCGCCGTGGCCGAATTTGCGGGCGAGGTGCTGCTCTTCACCGATGACGACCTGGCCTTCGATGACGACTGGCTGCGCGTGTACACCCAGGCGTTTGACGCGCAGCGCGAAGCCGGCTGGTTCGGCGGGCGCGTGCGCCCTTTCTGGCCGCACGGCACGCCGCGCTGGCTGCACGACGAGAACCTCGCGCTGCTCACGGGATTGATGGTGCGTTTTGACCTCGGCGATGAAAGCCGCGCGTTCGCCGCCCACGACCCTTCGCCCTTCGGTGCCAGCTTTGCCCTGCGTCGCAGCACCATCGGCAGCACGGGCGAATTCCGCCACGACCTGGGCGTCAAGGGCGCCGTCCCCGGCCGGGGTGAGGAAGCCGAGTACCTGGCCAGGGTTCGGGCTGCGGGCGTGCCGGGTCACTATGTGGGGCAGGCGAGCGCCTGGCACTGGCAGGACCCTGAGCGATTCCGCTGGCCCTACCTCTATCGCTATGGCGTGCAAAAAGGCATCACCGAGCGGCGCACGGGCACTGCACGTCCGCCCGCGGGCGCCACACGCCTGCGCGAAGCAGCATTCGCCTTGAAGGCGGCCGTCCAGATGGGCAAGGGCCGCGGCGATCGAGCCCGCCAGTGCGTCATCAACATGGGCATCATGCGCGGCTTGCGCGAAGGCTGAACCTCAATGCAACGCAGCCACGAAATCGATGCACTGCGCGGCCTGGCGATCATCAGCGTGCTGCTCGCCCACTTCCGGGTGCTCGTTCCGGTCGACTGGGCCATCTACGACTGGTTCCGCATCGTCGCCTACATGATCGCCCCGCGATTCGCAGCCCGGATCCCGCTGGGGCGCATCCTGTGCATTGCCCTGCTGCTGATGCTGCTGGCCGTGCCGGCAAGAATTCTCACCTCAGGCGTCGCCTATACCGTCGTTGGCTTGCTCGGCGGCGGCGTCGTGCTCATCGGGCTGGCCGGCAAGGGATGGGTGCCTGATCCTGCGGGCGTGCTCTCGTGGATAGGGCGCCGCTCGTATGGCCTTTACCTCGCGCACGGACCGTGCATTGCCGCCACGCTCGAGCTGCAACTGCCCGCACCCGCGCGCGTCGTCGTCTGGCTGGCGCTGACGCTGGGCGTCACCGAGCTTCTCTACCGCTATGTCGAGCTGCCGCTCATCGCACAGGGCAAGCGCCGCGCGCAAGCACTGGAGGCACACCCGCGGCTCGACACGCAGGCCGCGGCCACTTCGAAAGCTTCCGCGTGAGTGACGGCCGCCGCACCATCGTGATCGTCTCACCCGACCTGGGCGCGGGTGGAAGCGTGAGCGATATCGCGATGCGCCATGCACGCGAGCTGGCCGCGAACCACCGCGTCATTCTCATGAGCCGCAGCGCGCCACAAGCGGTGCCGGCCCGCGTTGAAATGATCACGGTGGTTGCGCGCCGCTGGAACTGGCTGCGGCGGTTTTGCCATGTGCCCAATGAAGTGTCGTTCGCGCTCGCCGTGCGGCAAGCGCTGCTGCGGCTGCACGAACACTCGCCCATCGACATCGTCTGGTGCCACAGCCACGCCACTGCGGCGCTGTCGGCAGCGCCGCTGCGGCGCCTGGGCGTGCAGTCTTTCATGACGGCGCACGGCGACATCTTTGACCGGCCGGCCGGCACCTACTCGAGCGAACTCGCGTGGTTCTATCGCCAGGTAACACCGGCTGCGTACCGGCTGTCAGATCGCGTCCAGGTGCTGAGCCCGGCGATGCGCGACCGGGCCATCGCCAGCGGCGCTGCGCCCGCGCGCATCCACGTGATTCCCAATGGGCTCGATGCTGCAGAAATCGGCGTGCCCGCCGACACACCGCCGCGCCCGGCCGAGTCATTTCTTCCCGGCCACCGCTTGCGCCTGCTTTTTGTCGGAAATCTCCTGCACGTCAAAGGCCCGGACGTACTGCTGCACGCCGTGAGAATTCTTCGTGACGGCGCCGCAGGCAGCCTCGATGCAAGCGCCTGCTTTGTTGGCGGTGGCCCGTCGGGCGAGCTTGAAAAGCTTGCTGCGCAACTGCGCCTGGGCGATCACGTGCGCTTCCTTGGCAGCCAGCCTCGCACCGCCCTCGGCCCACATTACGCCAACTGCGACATCGTCTGCATCCCGTCCCGGTCCGAGCCGCTTTCACTGGCCGCACTGGAGGCCATGATGTGCGGCGCGCCCGTGGTCGCATCACGAACCGGTGGGCTTGTGACTGTGGTGACGGACGGCGTGACAGGCTGCCTCGCCAATCCGGGCGATCCGCAAGACCTGGCCCGCGCGATCCGCCAAGCCGCCTCCTCGCGGGAGCATCTTGCGCAGATGGGCCTGCACGGATTCGAGAAAGTCCGGCGCGAGTACAGCTGGCCCCAGGTTGCTGCGCAGTTGCAAGCCATGGTGGACGGCGCATCAAACGACTCACCGATACGGGCATGCTGAAGCAACTCGCCGACCGGCTCTCGCACCCCGGGCAGGGACATCCGCGCGGCCTGCGCATCGGCGCAATCATCCTTGTCATGCTCTGCGCCATCGGTGGCGGCACCCTGTCGCTTGCACCACTGGTGTGGACCGATTCGACCACCTTCGTTTCCTCCGCGCTGGCCACGCTCAACACAGGCTCATTGCAGCTGCATGCAGGCCGGGGCGCCGGCTATGTGGCGCTGCTGGCCGGCCTCTTCGCAGCGGGCGGCACGATGACAGCTGCTGTGCTTGCGCAGCAGGTGGCCTGGTGCGCGTCGATGGGCCTGATGGCGTTCGTGGTCGTTCGCATGCTGCCCCTGGGCTACGCGCTTTTCGTCATGGCGCTGGCCTTCTACCCGGGGCTGCAGCTGTTCAACAACCTCATCCTCGCCGAGTCGCTGTATGCCTCGACACTGGTCGCGGCACTTTGCCTCATCGTGCTGGCCACCACGTCAAAGCGGCCACGCATGGCCTGCCTGTTGCTGGCCGTTGCCATCACGCTCACGGCCATGGCGGCGTTGCTGAAGGCGCAAGGCATCCCCGTGTTTGCGGCGGTGGGCGCGATCTCGCTGTGGATTGCATGGCGCCAGCGCTCAAGCATCACGGCCGCGGTGGTCGTCATGTCGCTCGCCGCCGCTTCCGTGGTGCTGGCCGCTTCATTGGGCACGAAGTAGAAGTCGCAAGACCCCACGTCAGCGGTCTTCGCGACGAAGACACTCTTTTGCATCCACCTTGATCTTGTCCTCGCATCCGACACCACGGCAGCTTTCGCGGCCAGCACGATGGGCAGTCGCGCGCCGCAATTCATGGCCATGCTGGAGACCGACCTGCGCTCCAAGGAAGGTGAATTCAAGACCCTCGGGTTCTATGCAGACAAGTGCCAGTACGACATGGCGATGGATCAACTCGGTATCACCGGCGCGGGCCTGGGGGCCGAGGGCCTGAGCCGGTGGTACCGGCAGGCGTTCGTCAAGGCCGTGCTGCGCCATCCGCAGGCGTACATCGCGAAGGTGGCGCGCCAGATGGTTTACGGGCTGAAGATGTCATTGCCGCCCTTGGGCCTCACGCCCTCGTACGGGTCGGAGCCTGCGCAGCTGGCCATGGTGGAGGCGATGCTCGACAAGGCCGGCGTCACGCGCGGCGCTCAAGAGGGCCATGAGCGGGTGAGCGCCCCACTGTTGGCCCACGCTGACAAACTGGCCGGTCCCGTTCTTCGCGCTGCTTCGCTCGTCGCATCGCTGGCCATGGTCGCATCGCTCGCCGGGCTTGCCTGGCGCCGCTGGCGCGCGCACCCGCTTGCAGCGCCAGCGGCAATCGCCTCACTCGTCTGGTTCGCGCAGATTGGCGGTGTTGCACTCACCCATACGCTGGACATCTGGCGATACATCAGCCCGGTGGCGCCAGCAGCCATCATGGCACTGGCCCTGACCATGCGCATCGCCATTGACATGAGCCGGCAGCGCTCTGACACCGCCGCTTGACGAGTGCGCCGTGCTTTTCAAGCGGCTACATGCTCCTTCCTGCGGGGTCATTCCTTGCAGACCGCACTGTCATTGCCGACGACAATTCACGGATGTCGGCGATGCAGGGTGCGAGCGTGCAGCCGCGGGCAAGGCGCCATAGCGGGGCACTCGAATGAAGCGACAATGGCGGCATCCCGGCGCCAGCAGCCGCCCTCCTCGTGCGTTTCTCGAGTCCCGTCTCACATGCCTGAAGTCTCTGTGGTCATGTCGGTTTACAACGGCGAAGCAGCATTGCCGTCGACCCTCTCCAGCTTGCTCCAGCAGACCGGATGCGACTTCGAGATCATCGCCATCAACGATGGCTCCACCGATCAATCCGGACAGGTGCTCGATGCGTGGGCAGCTGAGAACCCCCGGCTGCGCGTGTTTCATCAACCCAACCAGGGCCTCACGCGCGCCCTGATCCGCGGCTGCAACGAGGCCAGCGGCGAGTTCATCGCACGCCAGGACGTGGGTGACGCCTCGCGGCCCGGCCGTCTGGCCGCGCAGGCCCGGCTGCTTCGCTCGGATCCATCGCTCGTGTTTGCCGGTTGCCGCTACGCGCTGGTCGGGCCGGGCAATGAGCCGCTGACGGACGGCGAGCCGCCGCAAGGGGCCACCACCGACAGCGGCCTGCGCAACCAGGACGGCAGCGCAGTGGCGAGCCCTCATCACGGCACGGCCATGTTCCGCAAGAGCGCCTATGCGGCCGCAGGCGGGTACCGGCCCGAGTTCTACTATGCGCAGGATGTGGACCTGTGGTCCAGGCTCATCGACCAGGGCGATTTCGGGCAAGTGCCCGAGGTGCTGTACCAGGTGAAGTTCGACCTGGACAGCATCACCGCCAGCCACCGGGCCGAGCAGCAAAGCCTGCGCGCACTGGTGGCGCACGCCAGGGCGCTGCGATCGCAAGGGCGCAGCGATGCGCCTGTGCTGGCGCAGGCCCAACGCATACGCCCCGGCGGAAGCAGCCCTGTGCCGCCAGCACCGCGGCGCGACTCGCGCCCTGCCGCCAACTACTTCGTCGGCAGCTGCCTTGCCAGCCGTGGCGACCCACGCGCCAAGAGCTACCTGACGCAAACCGTGCGCGCCAAGCCCTTGCACATCAAGGCCTGGTTCAAGCTGGCGAAGCTGGCGCTCAGCCCGTCAAAGCGCGCCCTATGAGCGATGTGCGTGCGCTCGTGTTGTGCTGCGACGGGTTCTACCAGACCCACATCCTGCAGCAGGCCGCCCGCCACCTGCACCTCGTGGGTTTCGTGCTCTACAAGGGCATGGAAGCCAGGCAAGGTTTGCTGCGGCGCATGTGGCGCTACGCCGACCCGCGTGCGCTGGTGCGGCAGTTGCAGGCGAGATTCCTGCTCAAAGGCTACGAGCCGCGCCTGCAAGCCATGCAGCGCGAGGTCTTCCATGAAGGCGGCCAGCCGCCGACCTTGCCCGACAGCGTGCCGCATCTCGTCACGCAGGACATCAACAGCGTCGAAGTGGCCGACTTCATCCGCCGCATGAAGCCGGACATCGTGCTGGTGAACGGCACGCAACTGCTGCGCGCACCGATCCTCGAGTTGATTGCGCAGATTCCGCTGGGCATCATCAACCTGCACACCGGCCTGTCGCCGTATTCGCGCGGGGGCAACTGCAATCTCTTCATGCTGCTCGAAGGCCATCCCGAGCTGGTCGGCGTCACCGTGCACCACATCGACGCGGGCATCGACAGCGGCGACATCATTCTTTCTGCGCAGGTGCCGATCCTTGAAGGCGACACGTTTGAAATGATCGATGCCCGCTCGTTTCACCTGGGTGCGCAGTTGCTGGTGCGCGCTGCGCAACAACTCGCCGCAGGGCGGGCCGCGCGCGTCAAGCAGTGGGAGGCCGGCAAGCTGTTCCTCAAGCGCACCGGCTATGTCTATGAGCCGTATCACCGCCTGGCCGCCAACCGCCTGCTTGACCGCGGCCTGGCCCGCGAGTACCTGGCGAACAAGGCCTCACGGGACGCAGGTGTGCGCACCATCGGGGCGGCCCCATGAGCGCGCTGGCCAGCCGCATTGCCAATCGCGCGAAAGACCTGCTCTTTGTGGCGCCGCTGGACAGTCATTGGCGCCGCGCTTTGCGCGGCAAGGTGATGTGCCTGCTGTATCACCGCGTTGACGACCCGGCCCATGTTCCGTACCTCGAACAATTCGGCGCGCCGAGCATTCCGCCGGATGAGCTGGCCCGCGAACTGCGCTTCCTCCAGGGCCAGGGTGCGAAGTTCATGACGCTGGCCGACCTGCGCCAGGGCGAGTTCCCCGACCCATCGCAGTTCGGCGTCATCGTGAGCTTTGACGACGGGTTTCGCGACAACTACACCGCCGGCCTGCCGGTGCTCGAACAGCTCGGCATTCGCGGCGTGATGTTCCAGTCCACCGGCATGGTCGATGCGCCCAGCCTGCTCTGGGAACACGCGCTTTACTGGCTCTGGAGCGATCCGCGCAGCCGCGAAAGGCTGGAGCGCCTCGTGCGTTCACGATTGGCCGACATGACGGCGTCGCAGGGCCCCGCTTTGCTGACTCGCCTTCGTGATGAGCTGCCGATGACGCAGCTCGAAGCCATCCTGGCCGAGTTGACCGCAGGCGATGCGAGCGCCGCCGCGCTGGTGGAGCAGGCACGCCGCCTCTATCCACGCGCCAGTGACGTCACGCAGGCACATCGCCACGGTCACGAGCTGGCCAGTCATGGCCATCACCACTATCCGCGCCGATCCATCGACGGCGCCACGTTCGAAGCCGAGCTGGTGCGCTCCATCGACGTGCTGACACGACTGACCGGCACGGCACCTGGCGCGTTTTCCTATCCGTTCAACAGTTACCTGCCGGGCGATGCAGCGCTTTGCGCGCAACACTTCAAGCAGGTCGCCACCGTTGATCGCGCGCTGATCGATCGCTCGAGCGATCCGCACGCGCTGGCGCGGTTCACCTGGCCAGGTCCGCATCGCAATGGCTTGCGCAGGCGGCGCTGGTTACTGACGGGGCGCATCTAGCATGGCCATCTCGCCCGGCCTGGAGCCGATTTCCATCGTCATCCCGACCTACATGCGCGACCAGGTGCTGGTCGACACGCTCGTGCATTTGCTGCGGCTGGAGCGCCGCGCCGCCGAGATCCTGGTGGTGGACCAAAGCGCCTCGCATGATGCAGCCACGGCCGGACAGCTTCAGCGCATGCACGACGCCGGCGACATCCGCTGGGTGCGTTTGACGGTCCCGTCCATTCCACAGGCCATGAACAAGGGGCTCGTGCTGGCCTCGCAGCCGTTCGTGCTGTTTCTCGACGATGACATCATCCCCGACGAGGGACTTGCCGCGCAGCACGTGCTGGCGCACCGCGAGCATCCGGACATCATCGTGGCGGGCCGCGTCATCCAGCCCTGGCAGGAAGGCACGACGCCGCCAGAGGCGGAGCCGTTCAGCTTCTTCGGCACGCACCCTCGCTGGATCAGCGAGTTCATGGGTGGCAACTTCTCGCTGTCGCGTGAACTGGCGATCCGGCTGGGAGGGTTTGACGAAAACTTCGTGCGCGTTGCCTATCGCTTCGAGGCCGAGTTCGCGCATCGATTCATCAAGAGCGGACACCGCATCCGCTTCACGCCGGCCGCGTGCATCCATCACCTGAAGGTGGCGGCCGGCGGCACCCGCATGTACGGTGAACACCTGACGACCTGGCGGCCGGATCACGCCGTGGGCGCGTACTACTTCGGCCTTCGAACCGGATCTGCCGGGGAATTTGTCTCGCGGCCGTTGCGGTCCGTGGTCACGCGCTATCACCTGCGACACCCGTGGCGCATTCCGGCAACGCTGCTCAGTGAGTTTTCAGCAATGGTTTGGGCGATGATGCTGTATGCGAAAGGGCCCAAATTTGTCGAACCAGAACCTGGCCAATGATTGAACTGACACTGGTCCTCGTCGCCACTGCCGCCCTGGTGGTCATGCTCGATTGGCGCAAAGGCCTGGCGGCCTGCGTCCTGATCGGGATCGTGCAGGATCCCCTGCGCAAGCTCGCGCCCGGGCAGCCCGTCTATTACGTGTTGCTGGTGGGCGTGATCTTCGGCGTCACGCTGGTTCGCGCCGCACTGGCCAATGTGCGCCTGGACCCCGGTGTCATCCACGGCTGGCGCAAGAACCTGCGGCTGCCGTTCTCATTTTTCATTGCCGTCGTTTTCGCGCAGGCGCTGCATACCCTGGTGGCCTACAACAGCTTTTTCATGGCTGGAATTGGCCTGCTGGTGTGGTTGTCACCCATTCCAGCGGTGGTGTTGTCGTATCAATTTGCCATCCGGCGGGGGCTCCAGGGCGTCAGGCGCCTGATGGTCCTGTACGTGCTGATCGCACTGGTCGCCCTGTCGGGCGTCTACCTCGAATATGCAGGCTTCGAGTGGCGCACGCTTGGCGAGGTGGGAGAAGGGCTGGTCATCTATGACATGGGCACGATCCTGAAGGCCCACTCCGGATTCTTTCGCGCGTCGGAAATGGCTGCGTGGCATGCCGCGACCATTGCCTGCTTCGTATTCATTCTGTCGGTAGGCAAGCGGCCGACACTGCTGCGAATCGTGGCAGCGCTGCTGCTGATCGGCGTGCTGATCAGCCTGGGCATGCTGACCGGGCGGCGCAAGATGCTGGTGGAAGTCACGATTTTCCTTTGCGTGTACGGCATCCTGATTGCACTGCTGCAAAAAGGCCGGGCTCGCCTGGCACTGGCATTGGGTGCGGTCGCACTCGTCGGCTATTTTGGAATCGTCGGGCTGGTGGCCCCCGATCCGGTGCAAACGCCGTCGAGCCGCTCGGCTCGAATCGACAACCCGAACGGTATGCAAGGCTACGCTGCGCGTGGCCGCACTGTCGTGCAGGACTTGCCGCAGCGCGTCAGCGATCTCGGGCTCCAGCCCATCGTTTACGTCGTGGACCGGTTCGGCTGGCTCGGCGCCGGCTTGGGAACGGGCAGCCAGGGAACGAACCAGGTGACCGCAGCTGCGGGCATCAATCGCTGGGCCGCAGAAGGCGGGCTGGGCAAGATCGCCATGGAGCTGGGCATTCCGGGCTTGCTGGTCCTGCTGTGGCTCGGCGTCGCCCTGTTCAAGCACCTGCGCAAACAGCTGGCCGCCGTTGCACAACTGTCGACCCAGCACATGCGCATGGCCTACGGCCTGGTCGCGTTCCTGGTCGCCAACCTCGCGACCTTCTCCATCGCGACCCAGGCGTACAACGACCTGTTCATCCTCGTGATTCTTGGTTGGAGCACCGGGTTCCTGCTTGCCATGCCCGTGCTTGCCGCCAAGGGAGACCCGTCCATCCGGCGGCGCAATCCACAAGACACCATCCCCTTTGGATTGCCCCCAGGCTATCGACACCCCTCTGCCCATGTTGCATCGTTCCGCTGACGTGGCCACGACGCAGCCCTTGCGCGTCGTCGCCGTTGCGTCGCACCCCATCCAGTACCAGGCACCGCTGTTTCGCGCCCTGGCGCAATCGGGCGACATCGACTTCTCGGTTCTTTTCATCACCATGCCCGACGCGGCCCAGCAAGGGCGTGGCTTCGGCATTGCCTTCACGTGGGACATTCCACTGCTCGAAGGCTATCGCTGGAGGCAGGTCGATGACATCCGCGGCCGCGGCGGCCTCGACGGCTTCTTTGCGGCGCGCATTTCCCGCCCGCGAGCGCTGCTGCGCGAGTTGCGGCCCGACGTCCTGATGCTCACCGGCTGGCATATCTGGCCGCTGGTGCAACTGCTGTTCGCCGCCCGCAGCCTGGGCATCCCGGTGGTCATGCGTGGCGAGTCGAACAACCTGCGCACGCGTCCATGGCATGCCCGCCTGCTTCACCGCTTGCTATTGGGCCGCTGTTCGGCGTTCCTGCCGATCGGGCGGGCCAGTCGCGGCTTCTATCGCAGCTATGGCATTGCCGAGCGCCAGTTATTCGACACGCCCTATTTCATCGACAACCAGCGCTTTGCGCAAACCGCCGACAAGCTCCGGCCCGAGCGCGCCGCACTGCGCGCGAAGTGGGGGATTGCCGAGGCGGCGACTTGCTTTCTTTATGCCGGCAAGCTCGAGCCCAAGAAGCGCATCCTCGATGTGCTGGAAGCGCTGCGCGAAGCTCGCGGCCGAACGAGCGCGCCGTTGCACCTGCTGGTCGTCGGCACGGGCGAATTGATGGAACAGGCGAAGGCGGCAGTGGCGCAGCACGAGCTGCCTGTGACCTTCGCCGGGTTTCTCAACCAGACCGAAATTCCGGCGTCGTATGTCGCTTGCGACTGCCTCGTGCTCGCCTCCGACTTCGGCGAGACCTGGGGCCTGGTCGTGAATGAAGCGATGGCCTGCGGCAAGCCCGCGATCGTGAGCGACCGCGTCGGCTGCGGGCCCGATCTCGTCACGCCCGGCGTCACCGGCGACATCTTTGCGTTTGCGGACACGCAGGCGCTTGCGCAATGCATGGTGCGCGCCGCGCAAGATCCTGCGCGCCTGAAGGCAATGGGCCAGGCCGCGTGCGATCGTGTGACGCGCGACTACTGCGTCGATGTGTCGGCCAGTGGCACGATACGGGCGGTTCAGTTCGCCCACCCATCCGCTTGAAGGTCCTGCACGTCATCCCCTCGCTGTCCTCCACGGACGGCGGCCCGAGCCGCGCTATCGCGCTGATGGAGCGCGCGCTGTCCGCGCAAGGCGTGACCGTGGAGACCGCAGCGACCGACGACGACGGCCCCGGCCGCCACAACGGCAAGCCGTGTGCAACGCCACTGCCGGAAAACGGCGTCGTGCGCCGCTACTTCAGCAAGCGCCGCGATTTCTACAAGGCTGCGCCTTCGTTTGGCGAATGGATCGGGCAACACGTTCGCGACTACGACCTCGTGCACATTCACGCGCTCTTCTCGTACATGCCCATGGCTGCTGCGCGCGCAGCACGCCGGGCCGGCGTGCCGTACATCGTGCGGCCCTTGGGCACGCTCAATTCGTACGGCATGGCCAACCGCAGGCCGCTGCTCAAATCGTTGTCGATGCGCTGGATCGAAGGCCCCGCATTGCGGCATGCGGCGGCTGTGCACTTCACCAGCGAAGACGAGGCTGTGCAGGCGCGCATGACAGGCGTTGCGATGCGCGAGCAAGTCATCCCACTCGGTGTCGAGATCGAACCCTTCGGTGCGGCCGGCATGCGGCTGCCAAGACCTGAGGCGCCGCGCATCCTTTTTCTGTCCCGGCTCGATCCGAAAAAAAACATCGAAGGCCTGCTGGACGCCTTCGCGTTACTGCTCAAAGACTTGCCGCAGGCGACGCTGGTCGTTGCAGGCACGGGTGAGCCTGCTTATGTCGAAGCACTCCAGCGTCGCGCACAACAGCTGCATGTGGCGGCCAGCGTCCAGTGGCCGGGACACGTGCAGGGTGATGCAAAGGTGGCGGCATTCGCGAACGCGGATGTCTTCGCGCTGCCGTCTTTCTCGGAGAACTTCGGCATTGCCGCGGCCGAAGCCCTGGCGCAGGGCTTGCCGTGCCTGCTTGGCGAAGGCGTGGCGCTTGCGGGCGATGTCGCGCAGGCCGCGGCTGGCGTTGCCGTGAAGCCCGATGCTGCTGCCATTGCACTGGGGCTGCAACGTATCATCGGCGGCGGCATGTATGCGTCCATGGCGCGCAACGCCGCCAGCCTGGCGCGCGACCGCTATTCGGCCGAAGCCATGGGCATTCGCCTGAAGACTCTCTACACGGACATCTTGCGGCTCACATGAATTTCCTGGATCGCGTCGAAGTCCTGATCCTCACCTGGAACGAGGAAGCCAACCTGGCCCGCACGCTGGACGCGCTGCGCTCGTTCCCACGAATCCTCATCGTGGACAGCGGCAGCACCGACGGCACACTGGCCATCGCTGCCAGCCATTCGAACGTGCGGGTCGAGACGCGTGCTTTCGACACGCATGCCAATCAGTGGAACCACGCCCTGAGCGCTTGCGGCGGTACGTCGGAATGGGTGCTCGCGCTCGACGCCGACTACGTTTTGCCGCAAGCCGTGGTCAGCGAAATCCAGGCGCTGGCGCCGGCGGCTTCGACCGGGGGCTTCTGGGCCCGGTTTCGCTACTGCGTCGAAGGGCACCCGTTGTCCGCGTCGCTCTACCCGCCGGTGATGATCCTCTATCGCCGTGCCGGGGCCAGCTACTTCCAGGATGGCCACACCCAGCGAATCGCCACCACGGGCGAGGCGAAGACGCTCACCGGCGAGGTGATGCATGACGATCGCAAGAGTCTTGCCGCCTGGCTTGCCGCACAGGACCGCTATGCGCAGCTCGAGTGCGAATTGTTGCTGGGCACGCCCTGGGAGCGCCTCGGCTGGCGCGACCGGCTCCGGAGAATGGGGTTTGTCACGCCGTGGCTTGTGCCCCTGTATTGCCTCACGGTCGGCCGGGGGTTGCTCGACGGCAAACCGGGGCTCTACTACGCACTTCAACGCGGCATTGCCGAAACCATCCTGAGTCTGCGACTCTTGCAGGCGCAAATGCGCACAACCCTGAGCGGAGCCAAGTCGCAATGAGTTTGATCCTGGGTCTCAACGCCTTCCACGGCGACGCCTCCGCCTGCATCCTGCGCGACGGCGTGATGATCGCTGCGGCAGAAGAAGAGCGCTTTCGCCGCATCAAGCATTGGGCGGGCTTTCCGAGCGAGGCCGTGCGCTATTGCCTCCAGGCGGCAGGCGCGAATCTCAGCGACGTCGATCACATCGCGCTCAACCAGGACGGCAGGGCCAATCTCGCACGCAAGGTGGCCTTCACACTCAAGCAACGCCCGGAGATGGCGCTTGTGCTTGAGCGCCTGCGCAACAAACACGAGCGCGCCGGCGCTGCTGACCACCTGGCCCGCGCGTTTCCTGATGCGAAGTTCAAGGGCCGGGTGCATGCGGTCGAACATCACATCGCGCACCTGTCGTCTGCGTTTCACGTCTCGCCGTTCGAAGAGGCCGTCGTCGTATCGGTCGACGGGTTTGGCGACTTCGCCAGTGCGGCGTGGGGCGTCGGGCGGGGCACACGCATCGAGGTAGAGGGGCGTGTTCACTTTCCTCACTCGCTGGGAATCTTCTACCAGGCGATCACACAGTTCATCGGCTTTCCGCACTATGGGGACGAATACAAGGTCATGGGCCTGGCGCCCTATGGCCAGCCGACGTACCTCGACGCAATGCGCCGTATCGTGCGGCTCTTGCCGACGGGCGCCTTCGAGCTGGACCTTGATTACTTCCGCCATCACCGCGAGAAAATCGACTACCAGTGGGAGGACGGCAGCCCGCATGTGGGCTCGCTCTTCAGCGACAGGCTTGCCAGCCTGCTCGGGCCGGCGCGCGCTGGCGACGAGCCGCTTGAGCAGCGCCACAAGGACATCGCCCGCTCGGCGCAGGCCATGTATGAAGAAGCCTTCTTCCACCTGCTGAACGCGCTGCATTCGAAACACCGGCTCAGCGCAGTTGCGCTGTCGGGCGGGTGCGCGATGAACTCGGTCGCGAACGGTAAAGTGACTGTCCGCTCGCCGTTCTCGTCGCTGTACGTGCAATCTGCGGCAGGCGACGCCGGCGGTGCGATCGGCGCGGCGCTCTCGGTCTGGCACGACCTGGGTGGTGCGCGCGGCGAGGTCCACACGCATGCTTACTGGGGCCCGTCGTTCGATGCGGGCGAGGTCGACGCGCTGATCGACAGTCGTGCTGCCTCCATCGAGGCAGCAGGATGCCGCGTCGAGCGGCTGGACGATGCCGCCCTGTTCGAACAAACGGCGGCCGCCATCGCGCGCGGCGAAGTCGTGGGCTGGTTCCAGGGGCGGATGGAATGGGGCCCGCGTGCGCTGGGCAACCGCTCGATCCTCGGCGACCCGCGCCGAGGCGACATGAAAGACATCCTGAACCTGAAGATCAAGCGGCGCGAATCGTTCCGACCGTTTGCGCCATCGGTGTTGCGCGAAGCCGTGCCCGATTGGTTCGAGCTCGATGGCGATGTGCCATTCATGATGCAGGTGTATCCGATTCGCATGGAGCGGCGCGCCACCATTGCCGCCGTGACGCACGTGGACGGCACGGGCCGGCTGCAGACCGTGACGGCAGCTGCGAACCCGCGCTATCACGCGCTCATCACGGCATTCCACAAGCTCACCGGGGTGCCGATGGTGCTCAACACATCGTTCAATGAAAACGAGCCCGTTGTGTGCACGCCCGTCGAAGCCCTGGACTGCTTCCTGCGCACACGCATGGACAGGCTCGTGATGGGCAACCTCGTGCTCTCGCGCACGCAGCCGCATGCTTGATGTCTTGCGGGCCCTCGTGTGGCTTGCCTCGCCGCTGCCACTGAGCCTGCTGCTCGCTGCTGCCGCCTGGCTCCTGCGCAATCGCACGCCTGCGCGTGCCCGCAAATTGGCCGTCGCATCGTTCACCGTTCTATGGATGGGCTCGATGCCGTTGACTGCTGATTTGCTCGGCGCGCCGTTGGAAAATTACTACGCTCCTGTCGCAGTGGCCGCTGCACCCAAAGCGGACGTCATTGTTGTGCTGGGTGGCGCCCTGGTGGGAGCCCATCCGCCGCAGCGTCCCAACCTGGCTTTGGGGCATTCCGCGGACCGCATCTGGCAAGCGGCAGCGCTCTATCGCGCAGGAAAGGCGCCGTGGGTCGTCGTGGCGGCTGGCGCGCGAGATCCGGATGACGACGGCCAGGTGGAGGCTGACGCCATCGTCGAGATGCTGCTTGCCTTGGGCGTGCCCAAGGAGCGGATTCGTGCCGAGAGCAGCAGCGGCACCACCCGCGAGAACGCATCCAACACGCGCGCCCTGGTCACCGGCTTGAATGCCCGTAGCGTCTTGCTGGTCTCTTCCGCCCAGCATCTGCCGCGGGCCGTCAAAGCGTTCGAGTGGGAGTGGCGCGGGACCGGGGTGAATGTGATTGCGTTTGCCGCAGACGTCAGCGCCGATGACGAAAACTTCACGTTTTCCGACCTCGTCCCCTCCGAGGATGCCCTCAGACATGTAACCCGGACGCTAAAAGAGTATGCAGGACTAGGCGCGCTGGCTATCATGACCACAGTCACACGGTGAAGTGACTGTGACATGCCATTACACATATCCGTCATTACCGCTGTTCTGAACAGGGCGAACACATTAGGTGAGTCGCTTGCGTCGGTGCACGGGCAATCGTGGAGCAACGTCGAACACATCGTGATCGATGGCGGCTCGACTGACGGCACACTCGACGTCATTGAACAGTACAGGGGCGGGATCGCCAAACTGACCTCATCGACAGACGCCGGCCCGTACTACGCGCTCAACAAAGGCATCGCCTACGCTTCGGGCGACGTGATCGGCTTCATGCATGCCGACGACATGTTCGCCTCACAGCATGCACTCGAGCGCATTGCGGGCGCATTCGAAGATCCTTCGGTTGACGCGGTATATGGCGATCTGGTCTATGTGCGCAAGGAAGACTCGTCGCACGTCGTGCGCTACTGGCGCGCCGGGCAGTTCGAACGGGCGCATCTCACGCAGGGCTGGATGCCTCCGCATCCGACCTTCTACGTCCGGCGCGAGCTGTATGCGCGCTTTGGCGACTTCGACACACGTTACAAAATCGCCGCCGACTACGACCACATGTTGCGCCTGCTCTGGCGGGCCAAGATCAATGCGGCTTACGTACCCGAGGTGCTGGTGCGCATGCGGATGGGCGGGCTGAGCAACCGGTCCATCTTCAACATGGTGAGTAAATCACGCGAGGACTACACCGCCATGCGTGAAAATGGAATCGGCGGCCTGCAGACTCTTCTATTGAAAAACGTCACCAAGCTGCCGCAATTCATGGTCCGCGCCGCACCCGTGCGCTGACCGATTCGACGCCTTGTAGTATTGGTTCGTATGTTCGTCGTCCGCACGAAAATCTTCGTTATTGGCTCAGTGCTGTGCGCTGCGTCGGTTTGCCACGCCCAGGCGAATTCTGCAGAGCCGAACAATGCCCCGTCCACGGCCAAGGCAGCACCGTTCCAGCCATCACAGGCAGGTGCGAACGGCTCCCAGGTTGCAACCGCACCGCAGTTCGTGCCGACCGCTCCCAACGCGCTTCCCCTTGCCACGCTGACCAAGGACTATCGCCTGGGCCCGGGTGACCTGGTCGAGCTCGAAGTGTTCGACATGGAAAACCTCAAGCGGACCGTTCGTATCAACGCCGCCGGGAACGTGTCGCTGCCCTTGATCGGCTCGCTCACGCTGGGCGGCCTCACGGTCCCGGAAGCCGAGGCCCGGATCGCCCAGAAGTATTCCGAGAAGTATCTGCAGGACCCACAGGTTTCGCTCTTCGTCAAGGAATTCACCACGGAGCGCGTCACCGTCGAGGGCGCGGTCGTCAAGCCGGGTGTCGTTCCCCTGAGCGGCCAGATGACACTGCTGCGCGTGCTGGCCGTCTCGGGTGGCTTTGGCTCGATTGCCAATATGTCCGAAGTCCTGATTTACCGCGTGAACGAGAACAATGTGCGCCAGGTTGCCGCGTTCGACGTCGAACAAATCCGCGCCGGCAAGGCAGAAGACCCCCTTGTGAAGGGCGATGACCTGATCGTGGTCCAGCGGGACCGCACACGCGCCTTCCTCAAGGATTCGATCTTTCGCGACATTGTCGATTCGGTCAATCCGTTCTCAGTGATCGTTCCCAAGTAGCCAACGCCCGAAAGACATCCCTCCCCACCATGGGCAAGACCGAACACATCCCGCCAGTCGCTCAACGGCCGCCGTCGAGCGAACTCGCCCTGCGCCAGCCCTACCTGCTCCAGACCGCCATTGCCCGGCAGCAGGAAGAAGAGGACGAAGCGAACGCGCTGACGCTGGCGGACCTGCTGCAGATGGTGCTCAAGCACAAGTGGACACTGCTGCTCGTCATCCTGATTTCCGTTTCCATCGCCGGCGTCAACACGTTCCTGCTGCGCCCCACTTATCGCGCGACGGCGGTCTTGCAGATCGAACGTGCGCCTGCACGCATCGTGGACTTCAACCAGGGCGGCGGTGACGTTGACCAGATGGCGGTCGATGAATCAGTCGGCCTGAAGACGCAGTACGAGCTTCTGCGAAGCCGGTCGCTCGCCGAGCGGGTGATCGACGACATGCAGCTCGACCGGTCGAAGACAGCGCTCACGCCTGCTGCCAAGGCCAATCCCGCGCCAGCGTCTTCAGCCAATTCATCGAACAGCTACCTTGACCGGATCATTTCCGGCTACCGCAAACTGTCAACGCCCAGCACCCAGGACGCACAATTCCTGGGCCGCGAAGCAGTGGTCGGCGCCTTCCTCGGTGCGCTCTCCGTAGACCCCATCCCGAATTCACGGCTGGTGCGCGTGTCGGTCGACAACGCCGACCCGATGCTCGCCGCCCGGGTGGCGAATGCCACGGTGCAGACGTTTGTTTCGCTCGGCCAGGAACGCCGGATCGAGTCGTCGTCTTACGCCAAGGTGTTCCTGGAAGACCAGATCAAGCAGGTCAAGGGCAAGCTCGAAGAGTCAGAGCGCAGGCTGCAGCAGTACGCGCAGCAAAAGCAGATCCTTGCGCTCGACGACAAGACCAACGTGGTCAACCAGAGCTACATGGACTTCGCCACCGCGCTGTCCAAGGCCGAGCAGGACCGCATTCGCGCAGAGGCGATGTACAACGAGGTCAAGGCCAACCCCGAGCGCGCCTTGCAGGCCCAGGAAAGCAAGACGCTGCAGACCTTCAAGGAAGCCAAGGCCAAACTGGAAGTCGAGTACCAGCAGAACCTGCGCATCTACAAGCCTGACTATCCCAAGATGGTCCAGATCCGGGCGCAAATTACACAGATCGACGACCAGATCAAGGCCGAGCACGGCAATGTGCAAAGCCTGGTGAAGGCGCAGTTCGACGCGGCTGCCGCACAAGAGCGCCAGTTGCGCGAGCGCCTGAACCAGACGCGCAAGGAAGTGCTGACAACGCAGGACAACAGCATCGACCTGAACCTGCTGCGCCGCGAAGTCGATACCAACCGCCAGATCTACGACAGCCTGCTGCAACGGCTCAAGCAGATCGGCATTTCCAGCAACCTCACGACGAACAACATCTCGATCGTGGACGCCGCGACGCCGCCGCTCTTTCCCTACAAGCCCAACTTGCAGTCCAACCTGGTGGCCGGCCTGGGCATCGGCGTGTTCCTGGGACTGTGCCTGATCTTCGTGCTGGAATACATGGACGACTCCATCAAGTTCCCGGAAGAAGTGGAGCGAGTGCTGGGCGTACCCCTCATGGGCGTGATCCCCGTTGGCGAGAAAAAACGCAGCACGCAGAATTCAATCGCCCTGGACGTCCACGGCGACCCTCGATCGTCGATCGCAGAGGCGTACCGCTCCGTGCGAACGGCGCTGCAGTTCTCGACCTCCCACGGCGCGCCGACTCGCCTGCTCATCACCAGCACCACGCGCGACGAAGGCAAGAGCACCACGGCGCTCGCGCTCGCGATCAACTTCACGCAGATGGGCCATCACGTGCTGCTGGTCGATGGCGACATGCGCAATCCGTCCGTGCACAAGATGCTCGGCATCTCGAACGACATGGGCCTGTCCAACCTGCTCTCCGCCGAAACGCGTGGCGAGCAACTCATTCAGACAACGACCATTCCGAAGCTGTCAGTGCTCACGGCTGGCCCGCCACCGCCGAACCCCGTTGACCTGCTCATGGGCCCGAAGCTGCTGCAGCTGCTCGACAAGGCTGGTGCTGTCGGCATCAGTCATGTCATCGTGGACGGCCCGCCCATCCTGGGTATTGCCGACTCCATCGTGCTGGGCAACCAGATCCAGGACATCCTGTTCGTGGTCCGTGCGGCGTCTACACGCAAGTCGAACATTCGCGATGCGCTGCGGCGCCTGCGGCTGTCCGGGCTGGCGCCGCGCGGTACCGTCATGACATTCGCACCCGCCCGTGCGATGAAGGGGTACGGCGCGTATTACGGCTACGGCGTCGAGCCCGCTGCGCCCGCCCTTCCCCGCCAGTCGGCCTGAACCCATGAACGCCACGCCAGCAGGACGTCGCAGCGCCGTCGAAAGGGCCCTGCTCGACTATCAGCGCTCCCCTGGCAAGTTTGCACTTGCCACCCGTGAGCCCGCCGCCCTGTTCTCGAACATGAAAGACGTGCTGCAGATCGCCGCCGGGCGCGCTGCCGAAGGCGAAGACACGGACGCACCATCTGCAGAGTTGCGCCAGGCCGCGTGCTTTTTCATGCGCGGCGCGATGCTGAATCAAACAGCGGATCACTACACGCTTCTTGGCCTGGACAAAACCGCCACCGCAGACGCCATCAAGGACCACTACCGCCTGATGATGCGGCTGATCCATCCCGATTTTGCGCAGCAGGAGGGCGGCACCGATTGGCCGCCGGACACCGCTTCGCGCGTGAACCGGGCGTATGAAACGCTCTCGTCGCCGCAGTTGCGTCAGCAATACGACGCTGACACGGCGCCAGTGGCCGCAACAGCTGCGCCCACAGCGCAGACCTTGCGCGCCGAAGCAGAGAAGGCGCCGCCGGCCGATCCTCGTGCCCACCTGAGGGTGGTGGCGGGCGTGATGGGCGGCGTGGGCGTCGTGCTGCTCGGGACTTTCTTCTTCGGCGGCTCGGACCGCGAAAGCCTTGTGCAAAGACAGCAGGAAGATGCGGCGGAAGCCGCGGTCGAAGCGAAGACCCGCCCAGTGGAAACCGTGACTGCGCCGGTTGCACGCCGCGCGCAGCCAGCCGCCACGACGGATGTCGTGGTGGCCGCGGCGACGGTACAACCACCGCCAGCACCACCACCACCGCCGCCGCCAGCGCCGACGCCACCCGCGCCACCACCCCCACCTCCGCCTGCGCCGCCGCCTCCACCTCCTGCGGCACCCCCGCCACGAGTTGCGAATGCCATCCTCGCACCGCTGCCCCCCATCGTCGGGCAGCTCGACCAGGCCAGGCCCTTCGTCGCGATGATCCAGCCCGCTGTCAAGCCTCAAGCGGCGGCCAGCTTGTCGCCGACACTGAAGATCTCAACGGCCGTTTCATCCATGCAGGCGTCGCGTCCGACACCGGCTGTCCCGGTCAGCACGGCGCCGGTCATCGAGATGCCGCGACCGGCGCCAGCGGCTGCTCCGCCAGCAGTTGCGATCGTCGAGCCGCCGGCACCCGCTGCGGCACCTGTGGTCGCGCCTGTCGCCCGCCCCAACCCTGGGGTGACGATCGCCCAGGTCCATCCATTGCTGGCCGACCTGGTGCAACAAGTCGAAAGCGGCACCGGCGACCGGCTGCTCACCATGCTCGACCGGGACGCGCGCCGCTCACCCTCGGCGCAGGCGCTGGTGCGCCAGTACAACAGCATCGTCGATGGCGGCACGGTCAAGGTATCGCATGTGCAGTTCCGCACCGAGCCGCAGGAGGGGCGCCTGCTCGTCACCGGCTACCTCATCATGGAAGTAGCCTCGCCAAACAGCCTGACCTCCGGCAAGGAACTTGTCCTGCAAGCGGAATTTGTCTCCCGCAACGGCGCCGTGGTCATGACCAGCCTTTCCCGCCCGGGCGCCATGCGCGCCCAATAAAGCATGCCGCGCAGCCCTGCCCATCGGGATGCTGCGCAACGGCCGTTCGTGGCGCTCCTGGTGCTCATCGCCGCGCTGCTGCTGGCATGGCCCGTGATCTCCGTGAATATCGCTCGCGGTTGCGTGGTGGCCGACACGCCGTATCTCTCACTCTGCCCCATGGGCGATGCGGGGGTGGCGGCCATTCGCGAGCGCATCGCTGCAAACCCCGGCGAAACGCCAGCCTACCTCTCGCTGGCCGACCTGGCTCCTGCGAGCGCCGCACTCACGGCCGCCCAGCGCCTGGCGCCAACGCACCCGAAGATCCTGCTCATGAGTGCCACCTCTGCACTGCAGGGCGGAAACCTGAAGGCTGCCATTGCACCCCTGATCGATCTGGCCGAATACCACGGCGACAACGGCACAGCCAACCTGATCCTGGCGCGGCTCGTCGTGGCCGGTCAAACAGAGCTGCTCGAGCCCTACCTGAAGCCTGATTCGGCGTGGCCTGCGCGCGTGCTGAACGCGATGCCGCGCGTCGGCGGCTCGACGGCATCTGCCCTGCCGCTCATTTCGAAGGCGCTCGCCGCAAAGGCGCTCGACCCCGCGGCCGTCTCGGCGTACGTCGTCCAATTGAAGGCTGCCCGCTCATGGGGCGATGCCTATGCGCTGTGGCTCACGCTGCACGCGCAACCCCTGCCCATGCTCTACAACGGCAGCTTTGACGAGCCGTTCCTGTCGGAAGGCTTCGACTGGGAGGTGAATGATCAGATGCCGCTCAGCCGCGCTGGTGCCGTGGTCGATCGCGTGGGCTATGAAGCGCGCGGTGCAGTGCTCAATGTCAAGCTCACCGGCCGCTCCATCGCGACCCCGCTCGTGAGCCAATACGTCTTCATCGGCCAGGGACGCTACCGCCTCAAGGGTGAATACCGGACGCGGCGGTTGCGCCTGGACAACGGACTGGCCTGGACGATACGGTGCACGAGCGAGGCAGGCGCTGCGGCTGGGCCATCCGATGGGTTGCCGGAGGCAGACGCTGCCTGGCAGCCATTTACCTTCGAATTCACACTGCCAGCGACTTGCGGGCCAGTGGCCATCGTCCAGCTGGAGCCGTCGTCCAGGGCCGCCGCCATGGCGGGCGGCAGCGGGGAAGCATGGTTCGACGCGCTCACGCTGGAGCGCCTTGCGAATTGACCTGCCAGGGGCCTTCCCTTATAGTGAACTTCAATTCCGTTTGCAGGATCCCTCATGAAAACCCACCAGTTACTGGCTTTGGCCACCGTCGTCCTGAGCGCCGGCGCGATCGCCCAAACCCAAATCGGCACGGTTGTCAGCGTGGCCGGTCTCGTGACCATGAGTGACGCCAACAGCGTGACCACCGTCGTGCTCAGCACACCTGTCAGGAACGGCTCCAGCTTCGTGACCAGCTCCACTGGCAATGTCGTTCTTCGCGTCAACGGCAACTGCATCGTCACACTCACACCGAATCAGACGGCGACCGTCTCCTCCGACCAGACTTGCAACAGCATCCTCGCGGGCATCACGCCCCTGCCTGCTGGCGGTGCTGTAGCAGGCGGTACGGCCGGTGGTGGCGCAGGCGGTGTCGCTGGTGCGGGCGGTGCAGGCGGCGGCGCATTCCTTCCGGTGGTTGGCGCTGCGGCGATCGCAGGTGTCATCGCCAATAACGGCAACTCACCGAACAGGCCTGTCAGCCCTCAATGAGAGCGCAGACCGGCGAATCCAGTACAACGGGGCTCTTGAGCCCCGTTGCTCTTTTTGCCGGCGCACTATTGCTGACTTGCGCGCCCGTCATGCGCGGCGGCAACCGGTATGCCGCACTGATCGTCCTCGAACTGCTGGCACTCGTTGTCCTCGTGCTATTCGCCTTCAAGTCCGCGACGACGCCCGCAGTGACGGCCGCCATTGCCCGCAGGCGGCCGTTTCTGCTGCTGCTGGCCAGCCCCCTGCTGCTTGCCCTTGTCTTTCTCACACCGCTGCCGCCAGAGCTCTGGAGCCGGCTTCCGGGCCACGCCGAGATCGTGCGTGCCATGCAGGATGCGGGCGTCGACAACGCCACGTGGCGCGGCGCATCTGTCAGCCCGTCCGCCACGGCGGCATCACTACTGGCGGGCCTGCCATTGCTGGCCTGCCTGCTCCTGGGCTTCCTGGCGTCCATCGATCAATTGCGCGTGCTCATGCGGGTCGTGGTGTGCGTCGCTTTCGCACAGGTGGTCCTGGCGCTGCTGCAGGTGGCCGGTGGCGAGACCTCGCCGTTCTACTTCGGGGTTCTCACCTTCGGCGCACCCGTGGGCACATTCGCGAACCGCAATCACTTTGCGAACTACCTCGCCATGGCGCTGGTCGCGCTGGTGTGGCTGGCCTACGAAAGCTGGCGCGACTCCAGGCAAAAAGAGGATTCAACGTTCACAGGCCGCCAGCGAACCGTGGTGTGGGTGTGCTGCGGCCTCTTCCTGATCGTGGGCATCCTGGTCTCGCGCTCGCGCGGCGGCGCGCTCTTCGGGCTGCCGTTCGCTGTGCTCGCGCTGATGGCCATCAGCCTGCGCATCAAGGGCTGGTCGCGGGGCTGGCGCATTGCGGTGCCACTTTCGCTTGCCGTCTTTGTGCTGTCGATCGCGCTGGTGGGTTACGAGCTCGTGCTGTCGCGCCTGACCACCGAACAGCTCGCGTCGTCAGCTGACTTTCGCGGCCGCCTCGCCGAGACGACTTTCGAGGGCGCCATGGCGTTCTTCCCGCTGGGCTCCGGCTGGGGCACGTTCGACCTGGCCTACCCCCGCTTCCAGCCCGCCTCATTGCCGGGCTTCGCCAACCAGGCACACATGGACTACGTGCAGATGCTCTTCGAAGGCGGCATCTTCTTCGTTGTGTTCGCCATTGCATTTATCGCATTGGCCGCCAAGCGCGCCTACCTGCTGGCGCGGCGGGCCTGGCTGGACCGCACGCTCAATCGCGAATGCATGGCCGCTGCGCTCGCGGGCCTGGGCCTCATGGCCTTGCTGCTGCACTCCACCGTGGAGTTCAACATGCGCATTCCCGCCAACGCCATGCTCGGGGCCTTGCTGTGCGGCGTCTTCCTGCGACCGCTGCACACTTCCACCGGCTCCACCACCTCCGCATGATCGACCTGCACAGCCACATTCTTCCGGGCATCGATGACGGCGCAAAGACGCTGGAAGACTCGCTGGCCATGGCGCGCATCGCCGTGCAGGACGGCATCCGGGTGATGGCGTGCACGCCGCACATCTATCCCGGCATGTACATGAACAACAAGGCCGGCATCCAGGCTGCGCGCGACGCGCTGCAGCAGGAGTTCAACCAGCACGGCATCGCGTTGCAGCTCGTGATCGGGGCCGATGTGCACCTGGTTCCCGGCCTCGTCGAGGGCATGCGAAAGGGCCTCATTCCAACGCTCAACGGCAACACGCGTTACCTGCTGCTGGAGCCATCGCATCACCACGCGCCACCGCGTTTTGAAGAGCTGGTTTTCAACATCGTGGTGGCGGGTTACACGCCCGTCATCACACATCCCGAGCGGCTCGTATGGATCGAGGACAACTTCGCTGTCTTCGGCCGGCTCGTGCACCAGGGCGCGTGGATGCAAGTCACGGCTGGCGCGCTGACCGGCAAGTTCGGCCCGCGTGCGAAGTACTGGGGCGAGCGACTGCTTGGCGAGGGCCTGACACACATCCTCGCAACCGACGCGCATACAACGGGGCGGCGCAGGCCGGTGCTGTCCGAAGGCCTTGAAGTCGCACGCAAACTGCTCGGCGATGAAGAGGCGCAGCAACTCGTCGTCGGGCGGCCCGATGCAATCTTGCGCAACGTGCTGCCTTCACAAACGGCGCCGCTGCCGGCGAGCGCGTCGCGTGCAAGCGGCATCGGCTGGCTCGGCAAGCTGTTCGGGCGGCGATAGGCGCCACGGCGCGCTCGCTGTCTTGTGTTTGACAGCCAAGTGCACCCTGGCGGCAAACAATGCATCCAACAACGAAGGAGACCGTGATGAACATCGCCTCACTCAAGGAAGTGGTCAGCGCCGAAGAGTGGCAGCTGCGCGTGGACCTCGCCGCCTGCTACAGGCTGGTGGCCCTGTACGGATGGAGCGACCTGGTGTTCACGCACATCAGCGCGCGCATTCCCGGCCCCGAGCATCACTTCCTGATCAATCCCTACGGGCTGATGTTCGACGAGATCACCGCATCGTCACTCGTCAAGGTCGATCAGCAGTGCAACAAGGTCATCGACTCGCCCTTCCCCGTGAACCCGGCGGGCTTCGTGATCCACAGCGCCGTGCATGAGGCGCGCGACGACATCCAGTGCGTGCTTCATACACACACGCGCGCCGGCGTTGCCGTGAGCGCGCAAAAGTGCGGCATCCTGCCCATCTCGCAGCAATCAACCTTTGTGCTGGGCTCGCTCGCGTATCACGACTATGAAGGCGTGGCCTTCCGCGACGAGGAAAAGCCGCGTCTGCAAAAAGACCTGGGCAGCGCCAACTTCCTGGTGCTGCGCAATCATGGCCTGCTGGTGTGCGGCAAGACGATTGCCGATGCATTCCTGTCGATGTACACGTTCGAGAACACCTGCCGCATCCAGCTCGACGCGCAGGCCGGCGGTGAGCTGGTCATGGTGAATCCGCAGATCGTCAGTGGCGTGGCGCAGGCCATGCGCGTGCAAACCGGTGGCCTGGGCGGCGCGTTCGCGTGGCCATCGCTGATTCGCAAACTGGAGCGCACGGACGCGAGCTACAAGACCTGAGCGGTATTCCCACGCGCTGCCTGAATTCGGCGCGCGGGCTCCATGCCACGTGCAGCTGCGGGCTTGCAGCCCACCTACTTCATCACCTGGTTGATCGCACGCTGAATCCGCACTTCAACGATCCACCCCAAGGCCAGCGCGGCGCCCAGTGTTAGCAGTGCGCCAAGCCATGGCGCTTCAAACAGCCCCGCCTGCCGGGCTATCTGGATCAGCGGCAGGTGGCATGCATAGAGAAAGTACGAGACAGGCGCGATCAGACAGAACGGTCGCATCAGAGGGAAGAACCCCCTGAACCTAATCATCGACCATCCGTAGGCAATGCCCACGAATGCTGCGGCAGCAAGAAAGTGACGCACCTGCAGGAATGGGCTGGTGCCAAGCGCAATCTTCGCGCCGGACATGCCGACAAGCGGAATGCTCCACACGAGCGCCAGCGCGAGCAGGCCGCCAATGATCTTCATCGCAGTGCCTCTGGCAACAAAGCCGGCCGCGCTGTAGTCGCGCGAGAGCTCCACCCCCGCCCACCAGATCACGAAATAGCCGAGGAACAGCGAAAGCTGATTGGGCAGCAGCAGGTAGCTTCCCGCGCCAAGCAACGAGAGCAGCCATACCAGTGGAAACCGTGACGCTTTCCTGTCTGCAGCCCACAGCGAGAGCGGGATGAAGCCCATGTAAAACCACCACTCGTAGGAGAGCGACCAAAGCGCCGAATTGCCACGGTACGTGTCAACCCACACGCCCGGCTTGAGCGAGGCCACGTCTTGCATCATCAAGATGTTTCCCAAGAGCTGCACCGCCTGCACGGGCACCAGTTCGCGGGCGCTGACGCACGCCGCAAGATAGGCCAGAAAGAGCGCAACCAGAAAGATCGGGTAGATGCGCCGGAACCGGTGGATCAGGTATCGCTTCGCGGTCACAGATCGGCCGCGAGTCGAATGATCAATCACGAACCCCGAGAGCAGGAAGAACAGAATGACCGCCTCCTGCCCAAAGTAGAGCAGCATTCCCCATCCGGAATTCGGGGCAAGGCGCGCGTGATGAGCGAAGACATAGAGCGCCGCAAAACCGCGCAGAGCCTCCAACCCAGGCAGCTTGACTCCCGACATGGCTCTTTCGCAAAACAATAGCGCCTGGCTCGATTGCCGGGCTGCACAGCCAATGATGCCATGCGTTGGCTGCCAGATGACCGGGGCGTGCGCTACCCGCCCGCCCCCACCGCAGCCAACTCCACCACCGCCTTGCCACTATTGGCCGTCATCCGGGGCTCGTGTTCATTCACGATGATCTCCTTGCGGATCATGTTCACATTGCCGAAGTAGGTCGCGAAGGCCACGTCTTTCGCATCGCGGCCCGTGCCGATACGAACGAGCCGGTCGACAGGTGCCATGCCCGAGCCATCGAACAGCACCCACCGGCCTCCCAGCCACGCTTCGAACACCGCATGAAAGTCCTGCGGCGGCTCGTCGAACCACACGTGGCCCACCACCAGGCGCGCGGGTATGTTCAGCGCGCGGCACAGCGTGATGCCTACATGCGCCATGTCGCGGCACACACCGGCGCGCTGGACGAACACTTCCTGCGCAGTCGTCGTCGCAGTGGTACTGCCGGGGCGGTACCGGATCGACTCATGAATCCATTGCACGATCTTGCGTACACGGCCGATACCCGGCTCGATGTCACCAAACATCTGGTAGGCCACCTGGCACATCACGTCCGACTCGCAGTAGCGCGTGGGCATGAGGTAGTGAAAGATTTCGTCAGGCACTTCACCCACCGGCGACTCGGGCAGATGCTCATCGACATGCTCCGAATACACCTCGACGTCGGCCTTGTAGTTCACCATCAGGTGCCCCGGCTGCGCGTCGAAGCGAAAGAAGCGGTTGCCGCTGCGCTCGTCGGTGAAGGTGTGCAGGTTGACGCCTGACGAGACAGCCAGCTTCTCGCTCAGGATCTTCTGCGTGGGCCAGTGCGCCGCTTCGAGGTTGAAGCAAAAGTGCGAAGGCGCCCGAACTTCATATTCAAGAACGGTTTCGACAGTCGAGACATGCATGGGTTCTACGTGGGTGAGCTCAGGCCTATCGCCTGCCCACCGATCGTAGAAATCCAGCCCAGCCGTGCGAATCAGCACCCGGCGCGGCGCCCTGTAGGACGGCGCCCTGAGTGGGGCCGTGCCTGGGGGCTATTTCCCGAACAGGCCTTTCAAGCCTGTTCCGATCGCGTCGCCAATCTTGGCCCCGCCACCCGTGCCGAGGCCGGGCGCAATCACGGTGCCAATCGCCGCGCCCACCAGCGCGCCGCGGCTCAATGACACGCTCGGCTCATCCAGCGTGCCACCCACAGCCAGGGGAATGCCCAGCGCGCCGCCGGCAGCGCCACTGACCAGATCGACCGTGATGCGGCCGCTGAGCGCCTTGTTTGGCGACATCGCAACATTGCCGCTGGCCGACAGCACGCCCGATGTCGCAACGAGGCTGTTCAACTGCACCGCGCGCCCCTGCGTGACGACATTGCCGGCCAGCGCGTCCAGATGCGTTTCGCCCCCGCGACTGGTGCCGACGGCTTTCACGGCCTGCGCCAGATCAACGCCGTGCACCACTGCACCGCGCACCGTGAACTTCGTCTGGGTACGCAACACATCGGCGAGCGCACTTGGCGCCGCAAATTCCGCTTTCAGCGTGGTGCTTGCTTCGAGCTTGCCCGTCAGCGTTCGCGATGGGGCCGTCAGCGCGGCGATCTCGACGTTCCTGGTTTCAAGTTCACCTTGCAACACGGAGAGCGCCTTGTCGCCCGAGGCCAGTTTGAGCTGGCCCGCCATCGTGCCGCCGCCGATCTGCACGCGCACCGCCCAGTGATCGGCCTCGCGCACCACGCTCGCCTTCGCGCCGGCAAGATGGCCCTTCTTCACCTCAAGGCTCGCGTTGCCAGGCAGGCCTGCTTCGTCAAACTCGGCAGTCGCATCGACCGTGGTCGTCAGGCCCTTCTCGCTTACCCAGCTGATGCCGTCCAGCACCACCTTCCTGGGCATGGCCACCTTCACGCCGGTGGCCGCAGGCTCTGCGGGTGTGGCGGCCTTGTCCGCAGGCGCCGGCTTCTTCCGCAATGCTGCGCCGATCGCGGCAACCGCTGCTTGCGGAACTACGGCATTGCGCACGATCACCGTCTTGACCTCGAGGCGCCCGCGCAGCAGTGGCGCATAGCTCGGGCGCGCGATGATGCGCTCGAGCGTCAACGGGGGCTGGCTCAACACCCGCACATGGTTGAGTGCGACGGCCGGCAAAGGCCACACATCCACATCGATGCTGCCCAATTCGACCGGCACGCCCACAGCGCTGCTCACCTGGTCAGCCACGAATCCGCGGAAGTCATCGCTGTGCACCCAGCGCTGCAATCCAAGCGCGATCACCGCCAGCATCAACGCCGGCGCCACCACCAATCCTGTTACCCACCACATCCATTTCTTCATGAGCGGCATTGTCGCGCGTCCCTACGCCCCACGAGGTCACGCTGCACCGCTAGGATGTTGGTCTACTCCACGATCCATTCGCCCGGCTTTCCAATCCCATGAAGACTCTTTTCGATCCCGTACAGGCTGGCAGCCTTCAACTTCCCAACCGCATCGTGATGGCGCCGCTCACGCGCAACCGCGCACCCGGGGCGATCCCGAACGACCTGATGGCCACGTACTACGCTCAGCGTGCGAGCGCGGGCCTGCTGATCACCGAAGCAACCGCCATCAGCGCGCAGGGCCAAGGCTATGCCGACGTGCCCGGCCTGTACGGCACCGAGCAACTCGACGGCTGGAAGCGCGTGACCGATGCCGTGCATACCCAGGGCGGGCGCATCGTCGTGCAGCTGTGGCACGTGGGCCGCGTGTCGCACGTGGACTTGCAACCCGACGGCCAGCTTCCGGTGGCACCTTCGGCCATCGCGGCAAAGACAAAGACGTTCCTGATCAAGGATGGCGTCGGCAGCTTTGCGCCGACCTCGATGCCGCGTGCGCTGGATTCAGAAGAGATCCCCGGCATCGTGCAGGACTTCCGCCACGCGGCGCGCCATGCAATCACGACATGCGGCTTCGATGGCGTCGAGATCCACGGGGCCAACGGCTACCTCATCGACCAGTTCCTCAAGACCGGGGCCAACCATCGCAAGGACGACTACGGCGGCTCGATCAAGAATCGCGCGCGCCTGCTGCTCGAAGTTGTGCGCGCCATCGTCGGCGAAATCGGCGGTGACCGCACGGCGATTCGCCTGTCGCCCGTGACACCAGCGAACGACATCATCGATGCCGATCCGCAGCCCCTGTTCGACTACGTGGTGCGTGAACTTGCGCCCCTGGGCCTTGCATACATCCACATCATCGAAGGCGCGACAGGTGGCCCGCGCGTGCTCGAAGACCGCCCCTTCGACTACCGCGAGCTTGAAAAGACCTACCGCGACGCCGGCGGCAAGGCCGCATGGATGGTGAACAACAACTACGACAAGCCCTTGGCTGAACACGCGATTGCCAACGGCGCCGATCTCGTCGCGTTCGGCAAGCCATTCATCTCGAACCCGGACCTGGTCGAGCGCCTGCGAGCCAACGCGCCATTGAACGAGCCTGACAAGTCCACGTTCTATGGCGGCGGCGCCAAGGGCTACACCGACTACCCCGCGCTAGGCGCCACCTAAGCGGCCATCGCAGCGAGCAGGAGCGGGCGGCCGACTTGCGGGGCGCCACCGGGCAGCTCGTCGAATGGACGAAACACGGTCTGCTCGCTGGCGCGCTGCGCTGATTGCGTAACAACACCGCGCGACTTCTCTGCAGACGCGATCGTGCGCTGCGTCCAGCCAAATCCCTGGGGCGTGTAGTTCGCAGGGTTGCGCATGACTGCGTCTGCTTCCTTTGCAAAATTCCGTGCCTGATTGCGCAGCGCCTTTTGCGCTGACGCATGCTGCTGAGCTGCCTGCGTCAGCGCATTCTGGGCCTTGCCCAACAAGCCGTTCGCCTGTGCACGTGCGGCTTCACTCAAGCCATATCGCATGAAAAGTTCGGCGCCGTCATCCAGGCTGCCGAGCTCCGCTGCGATGGCCTGCTTCTGCGGCGAATCGCCCGGCAGCAATGTGTCCAGACACGAGCGCTGGTTGCCAAATGCCACACGCGTCACAAGGCTGAGCGTCGGACTCAGTTCGGCGCGTTGCGGCCCACCGGCAAGCATGCCGTTCTCACGCACGATGGTGCGGCGCACGCCAAGGTCAATGCCCACGCCGGCCTCCCTGGAGGCCAGGTCCCCGGCCAGCGCCGCCCTGAGCACGGCTTGGGCGCGCACGTCGCGGCTGAAGACTTCGCGCTTGAACTGACCGCCCTCATGCACGCTATGACTCTCGCCAGCAGCCGCAGCAAGCTCCAGAGAGAGCGAGGCGATGGTCAGGTCCGCTGTCGCGGTGACGGAAACATCGCCGCGGACCAGCGAATGTGCGGCCGACTCAACCGCAGTCGCGGCCTGCACGTGTGGTGCGATGTCGGCATTGTTCGCCACGGCGACAAGCAGCGCCTCACACGCCGCCTGCTGGTCGAATTTCACGCGATACCCCTGGTCGCGCGCACGCGTCACGCCCATCCGGATGTCAATCGCGTCCATGAGTGTCGTGACTGATGCGCCATGACGCGCACTGGCTCCCGCCAGGATTTCCACATCAAAGGTGCCATCCTGCGCGAGCGAAACTGCAATGCTCCTGCGCTTTTCAGCGGACAGGCTTGTGTCAACCGACAGCCCGGGGACGGTGGGGACCGACACCGAAATTTCTCCCGCCGCACCGAACGAAATCGTGATGACCTGGCCGGGCTTGAGCGCAGCCAGGGCCTGCTTGAGCATGGCCTCATTCGCCTGTTGCCTGCCTCGCTGTGCAGCGGCAGCCTTGGCTTGCGCCGCCGGTCGGCTGGAGGGCTTGGCAATACTGGCTGGAGAGCGGAGAAAGCCGCCTGCGCGATTCGCCAGAGACGCGGGGTCAAAATCGGCGCAGAGTTTGTCGAGTGACCGCGTGTCCGCGGGCAGCTTCTCGCGCAAGTGCACAGCCGCTTCTTTCACGACAGGATTGGCTGAGTTCACATTCATGTCCTGACCCATTGCCGCCAGGCGCTGAATGATCAAGCTGCTGTAGGTGACGCCGTCGGCGCGCTGACCCGCCGGTGTGAAATTCGCATCCTGGCTTTCGTTGGCCACTTGCACCACAGCGATGCGACGCAGTGCGCGCAGCAGCTCCTTCGCGCCTGTGCGGCGATGCAGGGCTTCTTCGATCAGCGGCCGGGCCTGCACATCGATGGCGGGGTCATTGATATCGGCAGCGCTGATGCCCAGATTGGCCAGCAACTGCATGCCAACCTGCGCAACCCGCACTTGCGGATCGAGCGAAGCCACCAGTGAATTCTTCTGCAGCGCCTGGCCGAATGCCTGGATCTGATTCATGCAAGCCTGCACATCAGCGGAGCTCTGAAAGCCTTGCCGGGCATGGTCTTGCATCGAACCAATGTCGATCCCTTTGGCCTGGAGCTCAAGAAACAACGCATCGGACTGGGCGGTGTCGTCCACCGACAGCCGGATCCAGTTGGCAATTGCCAGATCACGCTCGCCCACCATGCGCGGCGCGTTCTGCACAAACCAGGCAATGAGCGTGGCATCGGCGCGCAGCGCCTGGAAAGCGCCTGTGGGAAACCTGTTCGCGCCTCGCGCACCAGACAGGGCTGCTGATTGCATGGCAATGTCGAGCGCGCGCGCAGCCTTGCGACGCAGGTGTTGTGCCTCAAGATTCAACAGAACCTGCTTCTGGGCGGGATCGAGCGCATCCGACTTGAGGCTCCACGCCAGGTCGTCCCACTGGGCACCAGGCAGCACCATGTCGATGATCTCCGCGTCGCGATCGCACATGGCTTGCAGCCACTGCACCTCACGCGTGCCGGTGATGATTTCGTCCAGGCGTTCAAAGAGTGCCGTGCGAAAGTCTGCGGCGACACGGCTTGCCACATTCGCGAGGCTCGCGCGTGCGTTGACGTAGCCGGCAACATCGAGACTGTGCAATGCCTGCCGCAGACGCGGCTGCGCGGCCATGGCGTCAAGATCGGCAGACCGCGTTCGCAGTGCTTCGAGCGTAGCGCGCGCCGCATTGGCCTGCGCCTGCAGGCGCAGCCGCGTATCACTGTCCAGGTTCGAACTGCTGGCGATTGACAAGTCACGCTCGTCGAGCTCACGCAAGCGGCCTTCAATGTCCGGTGCAGCGCTGTCGACCGTGATGCCATCGATCGCCGCGACGATGAACAACTCATGCTGGGAGGCACTCTGCTCAAGAAGAGAGCGCAGTTCCGTCAGACGCGTCAATAGCATTGCAATGCTCGCTGTCGACAGACCGCTTTCCGCCGCAAGTTCGCTCTCAATGGTGTTCAAGGCCTGCAAGCGCCTGCCGAACGTGCCGCCACCACCTTCCAGAGCGTCGATCTCTTTCGCGTAGCGCTGCAGACGCGAGCATTCCATGCCTGTGGCAAATTGAGCAACGAGCGCCGCGTAAATCACCTCAGTGCATTTGCGGGCCTTGGTCCCGCCCATGCCCGAGCGCACCAGCGCTGATCGCAAGTCATCCTGCAAGGCTTGTCCGCCATCGAGCTGGCTGAGCAACTGGGCAACGTCCTGCGGCCGCGCGGAGGCGAACTTCTTCGCGAGTTCGAACGACGCATCGGGCGCACCCTTGCCCGATTTGACAGCGCTCACCAGTTCGGTCAGTGCACCTTCACGGTCAGAGCCGTGAGGCTGACCGTCCCGGCCCTGTGTATCGCTGCCCTTGCGGGTCAACGCCTCGCGAAAAAATCTCGATTGGTGCGCGCGGCTTGCCGCGACCAGGGCGCCTGCAGGCAGGTCAGACGTTTTCCTGCGCAACAGGAAGTCGGCCACCTGGCTCTTGCGTGAGCGGTGCGAAGGCTTGATGGCACCCAGCTCTTCGACGACGTCATCCCATCCATCGAAAGATGCGGCGACTGCCAGCGAATCAATGTCTGCGGCACCATCCGGTGTCGTGGTGGGCGCAAGGAAAGCTGCGGACTTCGCGGAGGCGGAGGGGCTCACATCAGACCTTCAACATGGAGAAATTGGTGGGGGAGCGAAGCTGACTCAGCGCCTCGCGACTGGCCTCGTATTCCGCTTCGGCCAGGTCGTTGCGCAGACGTACAGCGTTCTCGAGAATCTGGACAACCAACGCGGCGAAGCTCGCTTCATTCAGGCAGGAGAGCGGGCGTTCTTGCCAAAGCACCAGCTCGGCATCAAGAGGGTCGACGCCGAAGGCGGCGCCACCAGTCCCGATGCCCATGAAGCTCGCGAGCAGGCACCGCTCCGCGAGATCAGGGTTTTCTTCAGGCTCCCAGGGCAAGAGCGCTACACGCAGATAGACCGAGCCGTTGTCAGGAACCTCGACGCAGCAGTCGAGGCCAGAGTCATGACCAATGGTGCAAACGCCATCGTGATCAAGTGCCAACCCAACCCGGGTCTGCCTGCCAATGTGCTGAAGCCAGTGATTGACGAGCGCTTTGTCGTCCCTGTGAACGCGGCGATTCTTAGCCATCGTGCTCCCCAGTGGGTGGTGCCATGGCTCCCTGAGCCCTTCATGCGAGGGCTTACGAGGGCTATCCTAGGTGGCAATGTGCTGCGCCAAACCTATCCAATTGGTTGTCCACCCCTGCGTATCTATCGAAAATTTGCCTCTTGGGCATGGCTCGCCCCACCGGCAACTCTTTACACAGCCGTGACGTCGCCTCCACGGTCCAGATACAACTCGCGCCCACACTTGCTTCCAACCTGGGATGAATCCCGGGCCCTCTGGATTCAAGCAAAGGACCTCTCGATGAAACTCGCAACCAAGCACCTCGCACTTGCCGCCATGCTGGCAACCATCGGCTTCACAGCCAGCGCCCAACCACAGAACCCGCCTGCCGGCGGCCCCGGCGCGATGCCCGGCCACTCGATGATGCGCGACGGCTTCCATTTCGGCCGCGACCCGGCACAGATGCAAAAGCACCGCGAAGAGCGCATGGCTGAGCGCATGGCGACATTCAAGCGCGCACTGCAAGTCACCCCCGCCCAGGAAGGCGCCTGGACCGCGTGGACGCAGGCCATGCGCCCCGCGCAACACCAGCGCCCCGACCAGGCCGAGATGCTGCGCATGACCACGCCTGAGCGCATTGACCGGATGCGCGCCCTGCGCAACGCGCACATCGCCGAGCAGGACCGCAAGGCCGACGCGACCAAGACCTTCTACGCGACGCTGTCGGTCGAGCAAAAGCGCGTGTTTGACACCGCCTCCATGAAGTTCATGGGCCGGGGCATGGGTGAGCGCGGCGGGCGCCACGGCTGGCATCACGGCGGCTGATTCCCGGCCGCAACAGCAGCCGCCTGATTCGGCGGCTGCCCGCAAAAGCCCGCGCCGGCATCAAGGCGTGGGCTTTTTTTTCTTTCTAGAACTTCACCCCGTAGCGCAACTGCAGAAAGTTCTCACCGGGGTTCGGGTGCTTGATGCCGGCGTTCGAATAGTGCGTCAGGCGCAAGCCGACCTCCTGCGCGCCGAAGCTGTAGCCCGTGCCGATGGTGTCGGCGAAGTTCAGGCGCGTGCTGAACGTTTTGCTGGCGGTGATGTAGACCTTGTCGGTGTACGACAGCCCGATGCCGCCTTCGACGAAGAAGCCCGTGGCCGACTTGTCGAAGTGATAGCGAAAAATCGGCTGGAGCACGACCTGGGTGAACGACACGCGACCCGTTGCTGACTTGCCGCTCCACTGCCCGAGCGACGCCTCTGTCTGCAGAGTCACGAGGCCGCCTGCCGTTTCATAACGCCAGTTCCACGGCCAGACAAGGCCCGCATTGAAGCTGTAGCCGCTGTGGTCAGCGACTGCGCCTTCAAAGAAGAATCCCGAAGGACTCCAGTCAGCGTGCGCGGCACCAGACGCAACAGCAAGACACGCAGCCAGCGGCAAAAGTTTGATTCGCATGAGGCAGCCTTCAGTGATGGGGGCGACTGGAAGCTTATGCGATTTTCCTGACCACAGGCACACGGTCTGCAGTCCTACAGCACTCATAGCTGCTCGACGGTAGAAAAGTCTCTCCCGCTTCGGGAGACTTTTCGCATGACCGATACAGGCGCTTCCACCCCAACCTTGACCGTGATGACGGTCAACATCCACAAAGGCTTCACCAGCTTCAACCGCAAGTTCATGCTGCATGAGCTGCGCGACGCTGTGCGCAAAGTCGGCGCCGACGTGGTCTTCCTGCAGGAAGTCATGGGCACGAACGGGCGTCACCGCAATGATCCGGCCGACACGCCTCACTACGAATTTCTGGCAGACGAAATCTGGCCGCAGTACGCCTACGGACGCAACATGGTGTCGACGAAGGGCCATCACGGCAATGCAGTGATGTCGAAGTTCCCCATCGTCCACCACCAGAACCACGACGTGTCGGTGTTGGGGCCTGAAAAGCGCGGGCTGCTGCACTGCATCCTGGAGATTCCCGGCACCGGCCACCAGGTGCACGCCGTGTGCGTTCACCTGGGGCTGGCCGAGTCGCACCGGCGGCAGCAACTCGACCTGCTGTGCGAGCTGGTTCGCGGCGAGGTGCCGGACGATGCACCGCTCATCGTGGCCGGCGACTTCAACGACTGGCGCCGCCGCGCGCACAGCATCCTGGAAGACGGTGTTGGCTTGAAAGAAGTGTTTGTCAGCGCGTATGGCGAATCTGCCAGGACGTTTCCTTCGCGGTTTCCGATGTTGTCGCTGGACCGCATCTACGTGCGCAATGCGTCCGTGCATCTGCCCGTCGTACTGCCGCGCAAGCCTTGGTCGCACCTGTCCGACCATGCGCCGCTTGCCGCCGAAATTCATCTTTAGGAGCTTGAGCCATGCACAGCCGCTGGATCACCGGCAACGACATCCAACTTCTCGAGAACGGCGAGGAATTCTTTCCGCGCGTCTTCGACAGCATCTCGAAGGCCAGCCGGGAAGTGATCATTGAAACCTTCATCCTCTTTGAGGACAAGGTCGGTCTTGAACTGCATGAAGTGCTGACCGCCGCGGCCCGGCGAGGCGTGCAGGTGGACCTGACGATTGACGGATTCGGCTCGCCCGACTTGTCGCCGCAATTCATCTCGTCGCTGCAGGAGGCAGGGGTTCGCATTCATGTGTTCGAGCCTGGCAAGCCCCTGTTCGGCTACCGCGTGAACCTGCTGCGCCGCATGCATCGCAAGATCGTCGTGGTCGATGCGGCCACCGCCTTTGTCGGCGGCATCAACTACTCGGCGGATCACCTGGGTGACTTCGGCCCCGAGGCCAAGCAGGACTACGCCGTGGAAATCCACGGCCCGCTCGTCGCCGAGATCCATCGCTTCACGCACGCCGCGCTGGCACAGGGCCAGCGCTTCCAGCGCGGCCTGCGGGCCTGGTGGCGCGGCCGCCGCGACTTGCGGTCAACGTCGAGCGAGTTGCCGCCCGCTGGCGAAGCAGCGGCGATGCTCGTGGTGCGCGACAACACGCAACACAAGGGCGACATCGAGCACCACTACCGCGTGGGCCTGCGCGCCGCCCGGCGCCGCATCGTCATTGCGAACGCGTATTTCTTTCCTGGCTATCGCTTCATCAAGGAGCTCAAGCGCGCCGCGCGACGCGGTGTCGAAGTGCACCTGATCCTGCAGGGCCAGCCCGACATGCCGATCGTCAAGACCGTGGCGATGATGCTGTACCACCAGCTCATCCGCGCGGGCGTGCAGATCCACGAATACTGCGATCGCCCATTGCATGGCAAGGTGGCGCTGGTGGACGACGAGTGGGCAACGGTCGGGTCGAGCAACCTCGATCCTTTGAGCCTTGCGCTCAACCTGGAAGCGAACGTGATCATTCGCGACAAGGCATTCAACCACCGGCTGTACGAGCGGCTGGACCACTTGATGCAGCACAACTGCAAGCACGTCACCAGCGAGGAGTTGGGGGAGCTGAAGGGCTGGAGCCTGGCGCGCAGCTTTGTGGCCTACCACTTCTCGCGCCTGTATCCCGGCTGGGCCAACTGGCTGCCCCGCCATGCACCGCGCCTGATGCCCGCCATCGACGCGCGGACTTAAGGTGCCATGACGGACCGCACCCTTTCCGCACGCGTGCTGGACGGGCGCGCGCCAGCAGGTACGCGGCCGTGGTGGCGCTGGGCCAAGCGGGCGGCCTCGCTCGTTTTCTTCGCGGCCGTCGTGGCCCTGCTCGGCCAGTACGCGCAGCACATCGACTGGGACGACGTTCTTGAGTCGCTGGGCAGCACGCCGCCCATGGCCTTGTTCGTCGCTGCGTTACTGGCTGCCGCCAGCCACCTTCTGTACAGCTGCTTCGACCTGATCGGCAAGCGCTACACGGGCCACAACCTGCCGACGCTCACAGTGATGGCGGTGACATTCGTGAGCTATGCCTTCAACCTGTGCATAGGCTCGCTGGTGGGTGGTGTTGGCTTTCGGTACCGGCTCTATACCAGGCTGGGCCTGAAGGGCAGCGTCGTGACGCGCATCGTTTCGATGAGCATGCTGACGAACTGGCTGGGCTACAAGCTGATGGCGGGCATTGTTTTCCTGCTGCATCCGCTGGCGCTGCCGCCAGGCTGGCATCTGGGCAATCACGCGCTGCAGTGGCTGGGCGCGTTGCTGATCTGCACCTCGCTGGCGTACATCGGCGCCTGCGTCAAATGGGGCGGCCACAGCTGGACGATCCGCGGCCATGAGGTGTACCTGCCGCCATGGCGTATGGCCGTGCTGCAAATGACGATCTCATGCGTGAACTGGAGCCTGATGGCCGGCGTGATCTTCGTGCTGCTCGGCCAGCGTGTGCCTTACACCGACGTGCTGACGGTGCTGTTGATCGGGGCTATCGCAGGCGTGGTCGCGCATGTGCCGGCAGGCTTGGGTGTTTTTGAATTCGTCTTTGTTGCGCTGCTGTCGCACGTGGTGTCCGAGGGCACGCTCATCGGCGCGCTGCTGGGCTATCGGGCGATCTACTACCTGGCGCCGCTGGCCCTCGCGAGCGTGCTGTACGTGGCAATGGAAGCGCACGCCCGCAAACACACCACACACGCGCCGAGAGATTCATGATGCAAGCGTGGCTGGACAGCGAAACCGACATCGAAGGCTTTCGCGAAGAAGCCCGCTCCCTGCTTGCCAGCCAGGTGCCGCCTGACGAAGTCCAGTGGCTGGCCCTGGCGCGCGACGACGCGGAGTTCACCGGCACGGCGCCTGCAGGCAGGCCGCTGGGCAGCTCAGCCAGAAGCGCCTCTTCCATCGTCCCCGCTTCATTCCAGCGGCTGTGCGAGATGGTGGTGTTGCACCAGGACCCTGAACGGTTCAACCTGCTCTACAGGCTGCTGTGGCGGCTGGTGCACGAGCCGGGCCTGCGCAACAGCGCGGCCGACCCCGACATGCTGCACGCGCAGCAAATGGGCCACGCCGTACGGCGCGACCTGCAGAAGATGAAGGCGTTCGTGCACTTTCGTGTGGTGAGCGACGCACTGCAGGCGCCCATCGAGATGGGATGGTTCGAGCCAACGCACCATATCGTCGAGGCGGCGGCGCCGTGGTTCGCACAGCGCAACCCCCGGGCGCAATGGGCGATCTTCACACCCAGGCGGTCCGTGGAGTGCAAAGGCCAGCTGCTGCACTTTGGCGCGGCACTGCCTCGCACGGCATTGCCAGCCAACGATGCGCCGGACGCGGCATGGGCGGCTGTGTATTGGCAAGTGTTCGGCAAGCAGTAGCCTGCGTGCCGGCGGAGTGTCCATAATCCGTGCAACATGGCTGACGCAATGACCGTACGAGTCACGCACCGCTACCAGCTGCCAGCGCAGCGGCTCTTTGACGCGTGGCTCACGCCGTCGGTGGCGGGGCGCTTCCTCTTTGCGACACGCACGGGCACGGTGCTGCACTGCGAAATTGATGCGCGCGAAGGCGGGCAATTCACAGTGACCGATCGCCGCCCGACGGCCGATGGCGACGAAAGCTTCTTTGATGCTCAGCACCGCGGCACTTATGTGGAGATCGATCCGCCCTCGCGGCTGGTATTCGACTTTGCCGTGGAGCCTTATGCCGATGAAGCAACGCGCGTCACGCTCGACTTCGTGACGCTGGGCGCCAACCTGTGCGAGATCGTGCTGACGCACCAGCTGCCAGACAACGAGACGGCGCGGCTTTACGAAGAGCGCACGCGCCAGGGCTGGGCCAACATGCTCGCCCAGCTGGACAAGGTGCTGAACACGCGGACGTGGGGCGGCTTGAAGGGCTAGCGGCTGCGCTTTGCTCTAGCCAAAGGGCCGCACACCGATCAACGGCCCGTGCAGCCACAGCGCGAACACGCCGCAGGCCACGGCGCCCACCACCACCGTGATGGCGGTACCAGCAGCAGATGGCGCCGCGTACACCGTGTTGTTCGCACGATCGCGCTGGCGCCCCGCGCGAAAACTCAACACCGCCCACGCCAGGAAAGCGCCGAACACGACGACATCCACCACGAGGCCCACCGACAGCAGATGCGCGAGTGACCAGATCTTCACGCTGAGTACTTGCGGGTGATGGAACTTGTATTTGAACCAGTTGCGCGGCACATAGGCGGCCACGAAAAAGATGAACGCGAACAGCATCATCAGGGCCGTGACGTGCTTCATCCAGCCCGGCGAGAGCCACAGCGCCGTCGTTTCCACGCGGGCCATCTTGTAGCCGATGACCAGCACGACAAACCCGATGATCGACAGGGCGGTGTAGAGGCCCTTCCAGGCATTCGCACCCATCTTCGCGATCATGGCGGTGCGCCAGCCGTCCGCAAAAATGCGCACCGAATGCACGCCAAGAAAGATTGCCAGCCCCAGTATCAGCACCGCCATGACGCGCTCCTCGTTAGTGGTCGGATTATGGCTACCCCAGGTCCTTGATGGCTTTTTTCAACGCGGGCAACAGTGTCTCTTCCATCTTGGGCACATTGCTCTCGCGCACGCTCACATACAGCGCCTGCAAGAACGCCGTGAGATTGTGCCGGGCGGCCAGCGCCGCCTGCGTCTGCACGAGCGGCGGCGCGAGCGGCTGCGCCTTGGGCACCTTGGCCACCAGCGCGAAAAGCCACTTGTCCCAATCCGCCGGCGTGAGCCAGGTGCTGCGCGCCAGGTAGAACACCGGCGCCATCAAGCGCTCGCCTTCGCCGTAACGGTAGAACTGCTCGCCAGGCGGCATGACCTGCGCGCCGATGGCTGCGAGCATCAGTTGCGCGTGCGTGCGAGTGAGCAGCGGATTGAGTGCCAGCTGCATCATCAGGTCCGCCCCGTGCGCCACGCCATGACGCCAACCGTCACGCGCGTCAAAGCCGCGATAGTCGCGCACGTTCTGCAGGTAGGCCGCACCGCGCTGCACGATTTCATCGCGCTCGGCCACCGTCAGAAAGGGCTTGAGCCGGTCGATGCGCGCCACTTCGGCGAGCGTGAGCGCGGCAAACGGCTGGCGAAAACCTTGCGGGTCAGGCGCGGCAGCAAGGTCTGCCACCGTGCGCTCACGAATGGCGGAGATCGTGGCCGGCTGCAGCTGGTAATTGCGCATCCAGAACTGCAGCGCCTCGAACGCGATCTCGTCGCGAAGCAAGGGGTTGGGATCGGCGAGGCACGGCAGCAGGCTGGTGGCCAGCGCATTGCGCGCGTCGTCTGAGGGCACCTGCCACTTCGCGGTTTTGAGCGCTTGAAGGGACGCGATGGATTGGCCGGCGGGTGGGCATTGGGCGAGGGCGGGGGTTGCGCACACAGCAAACAACAGGCACATCACTAACCGTCTCATCGCAACTCCTTTGGGCCTTGGGGTGAAGGCACTTTATCGCAGTCGTCGCCGTCAAGCCTGCTAACTTTTGCCATTTCGTTTGCGAGTTTTTTTGCGACTTTGCATGTTCGTCTAAGTCGTTGTTCCAGAACAGGAATTTCCACTTTCCGCGACTTCTTTTGCGACTTCTTTTGCGACTTTGTTTGCGAGAAGTTTTGCGACTTCAAATGCGGGTTGTTCGCGGCCGCTCAGGCATGCCGCTACGATGGTGGCATGCACACCCGCGCGCTCGTTCTTTATTCCGGCGGCCAGGACTCCGCCACGTGCCTGGCCTGGGCGCTGAACCGCTTCGAGCATGTCGAGACCATCGGGTTCGACTACGGGCAGCGGCACCGCGTCGAGCTCGATTGCCGGCCTGCGCTGGTGAGCAAACTGCGGGATGCCTTTCCGTATTGGGGCCATAAGCTGGGCGACGACCATCTGCTGAACCTGCCAGTGCTGGCCGAGATCAGCGATACCGCCCTCACGCAAGACCGCGAGATCACCTTCAAGAGCAACGGCCTGCCGAGCACGTTTGTGCCGGGGCGCAACATCCTGTTCTTCACACTTGCTGCAGCCGTGGCGTATCGACGCAACCTCACGGTGCTGGTCGGCGGCATGTGCGAGACCGATTTCAGCGGCTACCCGGACTGCCGCGACGACACACTCAAATCGATGCAGGTCACGCTCGGCCTCGGCCTGAACGAACGCATCGTGATCGAGACGCCGCTGATGTGGATCGACAAAGCGCGCACGTGGCAAATGGCAGAGCGGCTGGGTGGCCGTGCACTGGTGGAGTTGATCCGCACCGAATCGCACAGCTGCTACCTGGGCGACCACACGACCGATCACGACTGGGGCTATGGCTGCGGCACCTGCCCCGCGTGCGAGCTGCGCGCGATGGGCTGGCACCACTACGTGGACAAGCAGACGGCGGCGCAATAGCCTTAGCTGGCCGCTGCAGCCACGTGCTGCCGGAGCACATCGGCCACCTTCTTCTTCGGTGCCTTCTGCACCTTGACCAGCAGCTCATGCGAGCAGTCGAACACATCCCACCGCCGCTCCAGGTCGCGCTGGATGCGCGCGAGCAACAGCGCGGCCACTTCCGCGTCGGCCATGGCGCGGTGGGCGCGGCTGGAGAACGAGAGATCGTGAAACGCGGCGAGCGAGGCCAATGCAAAACGCCGCGCCTCGGGGTAGAGCCTGCGGGAGAGCAACATCGTGCAGGCGAATGGTGACTGCGCATTCGCCGGCGCAACGCCTCTATGCCAGCCGATGCGTGACACCTCTGCCTCCCAGAAGCGCCTATCGAACGAAGCGTTGTGCGCCACCAGCGGCGCATCACCCACAAACCGACTCGCGGCCTCCATCACCTCTTCAGCAGGCGGCGCGTTGGCAATCATGTCGTTGGTGATGCCGGTGAACGACTCGATGAAGGAGTTGATGCGCGCGCCTGCGTTCATCAGCGACTGAAAGCGATCGACGACGCGATCGCCCTCCATGAGGACGATGGCGATTTCCGTCGCGCGGTCACCCATGGCGGGGGACAGGCCGGTGGTTTCGAAGTCGATGACGGCGATGGGCACGGGGGGAGTCTAAGGGTGCGGAGTAAAGGTCATGCTGCGAGACCACTTCACAGCTTGCACGACATCTGCATCGCCTAGCGCAAGGACCACCAGTTTGGTTCGCACTGCGTCACCGCGCTGCAAAGTAGCCAGGTTAGTCTGGCCCAACTGCCCTTCCACTTGAAAGCGTTCGCCAGCGTCAACGGCCTGAAGTGCCGCCTTGGTTGGCGTCGTTTCGTTGGTGAATTTGACTTTGGTGCGCATGACGGAAAGGCTTGAAGCAATAGGACGACATTAGCACTCACTCTGATCGCGACTGCAACCTCTCGACCCCAGCCCTATCAATTGAAAGTAGACCCTAGGTCATACTGCAGCACCAACGCGGAGGTACCGATGCCGACCCCACGCCAGAACTGGACACGAGGCGAGACCCTTGCGGCATTGCACGTCTATTTGCTCTTGCCTTTCGGCATGCTCCATCACAACCAGCCGCTGATCAGGCAACTGGCCGGCTGGATCGGCCGCTCACCCAATTCCGTCGCCCTGAAGCTAGTCAATCTCGCCAGTCTCGATCCGCAAATTGTCGCCAGCGGTCGCAAGGGGATGGGAAATGTCTCAGCGCTCGACCGGCAGGTCTGGCGAGAGTTGCTAGCGGATTGGGATCCAATTGCACTGCAAGCGGCCTCCGAGTACGAGCGCCTCGCTACTTCGCACGGGGTCGCATCCGACGCGGATGTCGTCGATGAACTACCTACGATCGAAGAAGGTCGCACGCGGATGGCGACTGTCGAAGTGCGCGTGAATCAAGCGCGCTTCCGCAAATCCGTGCTGGCGGGCTACCACAGCACCTGTTGCATCAGCGGCCTGCGTAGCGAACGATTGCTTGTCGCAAGTCACATCGTTCCGTGGAGCGAAGACAAAAACAACCGACTGAATCCGCAAAACGGTTTGTGCTTGTCCGCACTTCATGACCGAGCGTACGACCAGGGTCTGATCACAGTTCTACCGAACTACACGGTCAAGGTGTCGCCTCGCCTGCTTGAAGCGAACGACGCGCCGTTCTTTGAAGATGCGTTTCTGAAATTCGATGGTCTGAAAATTCAACTTCCGGAGAGGTTTCTCCCTCATGTGGACTTCTTGGCCGCTCACGCTACGAAGTTCAATTACATGTGAGGCGCTTAGCCGAAGACTTGAGCAGCTAAATTGCCAAACGGTCCTGCTACCGAGCGAGCGCGCTGGGCACGCCGCAAATGAGCACACAACCCTCGGGCTTTAGGGGAAATGGTGGACTGACACACGCTGGTCGACGATTTGCCGTCAGGCAAGCAGCGTCATTCCAGCCCCGCGCACCGCCGCTTTGTCAAAGGTCACGATCTGCGAACAACCCTCCGACGAAGCCAACTTCGAAATCAGCACATCGACAAACCCAGCCGTCGACCGCTTTGCTTCGTTGAAATGCTGAACGGCCTCTTGGACAACCTCGCGGCGCTCGATATGAAACTGTGCGGTAGTCAGCAGGTCTTCAATCGTGGATGCCAACTCTTCTTGGGTCGCGGCATACAGGCGTCCTAGAACCCAACACGTCTCAGCCAGCACAACTAGGCTGACAAAGCCTGGTCGAGCCACGCTCAATTGCTTCTCAATCAGCCGCGTTGCCAAAGCCGACTGCTTCGGATCGTCTTGCGCCAGGTATCGCACCAGCACATTGGTATCCAGTCCGATCATGACTTTCGCTTCACTCGACCGTGGCGAGCCGCTGTCTCTGCAGCAATTGCCTCGTCCATCTGTTCGATGCTGACCGGCTTGCTCGCCCGTCCGGCGAACCGCCCTTTTAATGAAGTTGTGCCGGCTTGCAGGGCCACCACCTTGTACCCATCGGCAACCTGGACAAAGTCAACCTTGGTCCCCGCGTGCAGACCAAGCGCTGCCCGCACCGACTGCGGTACCGTGATCTGACCTTTGCTGGTCATCGTGGCTGTGGGCATGGCAATCTCCTTACGTGAGGTAAGGAATTATAGTGGATTCGCCAAGCGCCGCTTCACCCCCTCAAACCACAACAGACTCACTCCCACCATCACCGCCGCCCCCAACAGTAACCCAGCCGTCGGCGTCACAAACGCAAACAGCCTGCTCACCGCTGGCACGCTCAGCACCACGCCAAGCAACGCAATCGTCGTCAGCGCAATCCAGCCAAACTGCCCAACCATCGCAGCACGCCCCCACCACACCGTCCGCGTCCACGACCGGTTCGTGTGGATCAACGCCAGGTTCGACAGCACGAGCACGACAAAGGTCATCGCGCGTGCCATCTCATCACGCCCCTCGTCCATCGGCGCCAGCGCTCGCGTGCCCGCATACGTCGCCAGCAGCAGCACCAACAACCCCGCGCCTTGCCACAAACCGCGCTTCATCACCGCGCCATCAAACAGCCGCTGATCGGTCTTTCGCGGCGGCGCCTTCATCGCATCGGGCTCCAACGGTTCAGCTTCAAACACGACAGAGCACGCAGGGTCGATGATCAATTGCAGAAACAGGATGTGCACAGGCATCAACAGCATCGGCCAACCAAGCAGCACCGGCACCACCGACAGGCCCACGATCGGCACGTGCACGGCCACGACGAACACGATCGCCTTGCGCAAATTGGCGAACACGCGGCGGCCATATCGCACGGCTGTCACAAGCGATGAGAAGTCGTCGTTCAGCAAGACGAGCGCTGCCGCCTGTCGCGCTACTTCCGTTCCGCGCGCGCCCATCGCCACGCCAATGTCTGCCGCCTTGAGTGCAGGGGCATCGTTCACGCCATCGCCTGTCATCGCCACAACGTCACCGCGCGCCTGGAAGGCACGCACGAGTCGCAATTTCTGGTCGGGCTGCACGCGGCAGAAGATGTGTGTGTCTGCCAGCCGCGCGTCGAGCTGCGCATCACTCATGTCCGCAAGCTCACTACCGGTGATGGCCGGCGCATCCGTGCTCAGGCCCGCTTGCCTCGCAATCGAGATCGCCGTGGCCGGATGGTCGCCGGTCATCATCACAACGCGGATGCCCGCTGTCTTGCATTCGGCGATCGCCGCGGGCACGTCCGGACGAACAGGGTCTTCAAGGCCCACCAGACCGAGAAATTGAAAGTCGAAATCGTGTTGCACGCCGGGCAACTCTTCGGCCACGAAGACCGCTTGCGCTACGCCAAGCACACGCAGTCCATCAGCTGCCATCGCGAGCACTTGCGCTGCGATGGTGGCGCTGCGCTCGGCACTCAGGTGGCACAGGTCCACGATGGCTTCAGGTGCGCCCTTCGCGGCAATGAGGCGCGCCCGCTGGTCAGGCGACTGCCACACGCGCGACATCGCCAGCATCTCGGGCGAGAGCGCGTAGTCGTCAATCAAGGTCCAGTCGGTGTGCAGGTGCTCGGTGTTCGCCAACAGCTGCCGGCCCGCTTGCGTGATGGCGGCCTCCATCGGGTCGAACGCGCGGCGGTGGCTCGCCAGCACAGCGTATTCAAGCAGGCCGTGCAGCGCCTCTTGCAGGGCGGGTGCACGTGCATTCGTGGCGCTGGTCGACGTGCTCGCAGCCGCTTCGTTCGCCACGTGATGTGCCGCGCTCTCTGACCACAGCTGCCTCACGGTCATGCGGTTGGCCGTGAGCGTGCCCGTCTTGTCCACACACAACACTGTTGTCGCGCCCAGCAGTTCGACGGCCGGAATGCTTCGCGCCAGCACGTTCTCGCGCGCGAGCCGCCACGCGCCAAGCCCCAGGAAGAGCGTGAGCACCACGGGTAACTCTTCGGGCAGGATCGCCATCGCCAGCGTCAGGCCAGCGAGCAGGCCATGCAGCCAGTCGTTGCGCAGGAAGCCGAATGTCAACGCCAGCGCCGCGGCCAGCGACAGGCCGATGATCGCAATTCGTATCACCACGCGATGCGTCTCTTGCTGGATGGGTGTGGCCTGAACTTCAATGCCGGCCAGCGACTGGCCGATCTGGCCCAATGCGCTGCGCTCGCCCGTTGCGATGACGCGCCCGTGAGCCGTGCCGCCTGTCACCAGCGTGCCCGAAAACGCCTTGGCTTCTTCGGCCGAGGCTGCATCTTTGTTGACCGGTACTGATTCGCCCGTCAGCAACGACTCGTCGATCGCCAGGTTGTTGCAGGTCAGCAGCAACAAGTCAGCCGGCACGCGATCGCCCTCTGCGAGCAACACCACATCACCCACGACGAGCTCGCGCGCGTCAATGGTCCGCTCGCCCGAGGCGCGCAGCACACGTGCGCGCGGGCTCGATAAGTCGCGCAATGCATTGAGTGCTTGTTCGCTGCGCCGCTGCTGCACGAAGCTGATGCCCATCACGACGAACACGAAGCCCAGCAGCATCAATGCTTCCTGGATGTCGCCCAGCACCATGTAGAGCGCGCCGCACGCCACGAGCAACAGGAACATCGGCTCCAGCGCCACTTCGCGCAGCAGCCGCAGCACGCTGCGCGGCCGCGATACGGGCAGCGCGTTGGGGCCGTCCTGCGCGAGGCGTTGTTGTGCCTCGTCGTCGCGCAGGCCAGCCAGTGAGTCTTCTGTCATTCAGGGTCTTTCCAGGAAGAGCTCAGTTCATCACCTGCGCTGCGCGCTGTGTTTGACGTGTGTCAATTCAAGCGGTTTCGCTGGTGGCATCAGGCCCGCGAGATAAGCCAACCCTAAGGTAGCAAGACCACTATGGCGATGAAGGAATTGCCATGAACGCTCCACGACTTGCTCTTCAACTGTTGGCTGTACTTGCTGCCACGCTGGCGCTTGCGCTTGCACCAATTGCCGTACAGGCGGCCACGCCCGGCGAACTCATCGCTGGCTACACGGCCCAAGCCGGTGCTGCGCCGGTGGCTGCGCGCGGCCAGCAGTTCTTCAACACCACGCACGGGCGTGAATGGTCTTGCGGCTCGTGCCACGGCGCGGTGCCTGTACAGCCCGGCAAACACGCGAGCACGGGCAAGCCCATCGGCGCTTTGGCGCCTGCGGCCAACGCCGAACGATTCACCGATGCCGCCAAAACCGAAAAGTGGTTTCGCCGCAATTGCAACGACGTCGTGGGCCGCGAATGCACCGCCGCAGAAAAGGCCGATGTGATGAGCTGGCTGCTCTCGCTCAAGTCTTGATGCGACTGATCCCACTTCGAAGAACTCATCATGTCCAACCCATCTCGCTTGTCCTCAACGATTGCCGCCTGCGCTGTTTTGTTCGCAGCCGGCGCCAGCTTGTGCCAGTCAGCGCGCGCTGATGAACATTCACGCTTCGCGCAAGTGCCGCAGCTGCCGCTCTACAAGACCGAATGCACCTCATGCCATATGGCGTATCCGCCGGGCATGCTGCCCGCAGCCTCGTGGCAGCGATTGATGTCCGGCCTGCCCAAGCACTTCGGCACGGATGCATCGCTCGATGCCGCGCAAGCCAAAACATTGTCGGCATGGCTGGCGGCCAACGCGGGCACAGGCCGCATGGCGAGCCAGGCGCCGCCTGAAGACCGCATCAGCCGGTCGAGCTGGTTTGTGCGCCAGCACGACGAAGTGCCTGCCGCCACCTGGAAGCGTCCTTCCATCAAGAGCGCATCGAACTGCACTGCCTGCCACACCGGCGCCAACCAAGGAGATTTCAATGAACACAACGTCCGCATCCCCCGCTGAAGCAGCGCGCAAAGTACTCATCTGGGACGCGCCCGTGCGCGTCTTCCACTGGCTGATGGTGTTCAGCTTTGCAGGGGCTTACCTCACTGCGGAGAGCGAGCGCTGGCGGCTGCTGCACGTGTCGCTGGGCTACACGATGGTGGGGCTGGTGATCTTTCGCATCGTGTGGGGTTTGGTCGGAACGCGTCACGCACGCTTTTCAGATTTCGTGCGTGGCCCTAAGGCTGTTGCGAGCTACATCCGAGGCATGTTGCGCGGCGATCCGGAAACGCATGTCGGGCACAACCCGCTCGGCGCGGTGGCCATTCTTGTCTTGCTCACGCTGACGCTTGTTATCGGCGCATCGGGCTGGGCTGTCTTCAACGACGCGGGTGGTGAATGGCTCGAAGGTGCGCACGAGTTCGCCGCGAACTTCATGCTTGCCGTGATCGGCGTGCACATTGCCGGAGTCGTGATGACCAGCAGGCGCGCCCGCGTGAACCTCGTGGGTGCCATGGTCACAGGCAACAAAGTGGCTCGCCCGGAAGACGGCGTTCGCAGTGCGTGGCGCAGTGTGGCGGCGTTGATGCTTGTCGCCGTGGCCGGCTTCTGGTGGCTGCAATGGCAGCAGGCGCCCACGGCACAAGGGCTGGCCAGCCACGCGGCATCGTCTACCCATAAAGACGGCGATAACGATGACGATTGACGCGGGACAACATCGCGCGATGCACGCACCGGCAAACTGAAGTCATGCGAATCCTGCTGGCTGAAGACGACCCCCTGCTCGGCGACGGGCTGCGCGCTGGCCTGCGCCAGCTCGGCTTCCTCGTCGATTGGGTGCGCGATGGCGTCGCTGCAGAGCGCGAGTTGCGCGCGCATCCGTATGCGGCGGCCGTGCTCGATCTCGGGCTTCCGCTCAAGGACGGCATCACCGTGCTGCAGGAGATACGGCGCGCGGGCCTGTCGCTGCCTGTGCTGGTACTTACAGCGCGCGACGGTGTGCCCGACCGCATTCGCGGGCTCGATGTCGGGGCAGACGACTATGTGGTCAAGCCAGTGGATCTGCATGAACTCGGCGCGCGGCTGCGTGCGCTCGTGCGCCGCTCGCACGGGCAGCCACAAGAGTGCCTGCGCGCTCGCGACGTCGTGCTTGATCCGGCGGCGCGCTCTGTCTTGCGCGCGGGTGAACCCGTTGCATTGTCAGCTCGCGAGTTCGACCTGCTGCACACGCTGATGCTCAATGCGGGCCGCGTGCTCTCGCGCGAACAGCTCGAACAACACGTCTATGGCTGGGGCCAGGAAGTGGAGAGCAACGCGATCGAAGTGCACATCCATCACCTGCGTCGCAAGGCGGGGAATGCGTTGATCCAGACGGTGCGCGGCGTCGGCTACATGGTGCAGCGCGAAGGCGAGACTGCATGACGCGCACGCTTCCTCACTCGCTCCAGGGCCGGCTGCTCGTGCTGCTGTTGGGCCTGGTTGTCTCCGTATGGATGGCGACGGCCGTCATGACCTGGTTCGACGCGCGGCAAGAACTCGACGAGCTGCTCGATAGTCATCTTGCGCAAGCCGCGGCCATTCTCGTGATGCAGCAGTCGCATGAAGTGGGCGAGGACAACCACGAGGTCGACTCACCTTCGCTGCATCGCTACGCGCCCAAGGTGGCGTTCCAGGTGTTTCATGAGGGGCGCCTGGCACTGCGTTCGGCCAATGCACCCGCGGCGCGAATGATCGGCACGGGCGATCGCATCGAGTCCGGCTTTCACACTGTGAGTTTCGACGGTGCCGCGTGGCGCGTGTTCGCCACGCATGGCGCTGAGCAGGATGTGCAGGTGTTCGTCGGTGAGCAGATGACATCGCGCACGTCGATTCTTTGGGCGGTGCTTCGCAGCGCGTTGTGGCCGATGCTGTGCGCGTTGCCGTTGCTCGCACTGGCGATCTGGTGGTCAGTCAACCGCAGCGTGGCGCCGCTGCGCAGGCTCGGCCGCTCGCTGGGTGAGCGCGATGCCCGTTCGCTTCAACCCGTGACCATCGCTGGCGCACCTTCGGAGATGACGCCAATGGTCGATGCGCTGAACGATCTGTTCCGCCGCATTGCTGCGCTGATGGAGTCCGAGCGGCGCTTCACGGCTGACGCCGCGCACGAGCTGCGCACACCCATTGCTGCGATCCGCGCACAGGCGCAGGTGGCCATGGGTGAACAGGACGAAGCCTTGCGCCGCCATGCGTTGCAGGCAACGCTGCTGGGCTGCGACCGCGCGACGCATCTGGTGACGCAGTTGCTGACGCTGTCGCGGCTGGATGCTGGCTCTGCGAATGGTGCCAAGAGTGATATCGCGCGTGATGTCACCAGCAACGCAACGCTTGTCAATCTTGGCGAGTTGGTGCGCCAAGTGGTGGCCAATGAAGCGCAGCAGGCGCTTCGCAAGCAACAGCACATCGAGCTCGACGCCAGCCGGGGTTGTATCGTCCCGGGCGATGCCACCTTGCTGGCCGTCCTCGCGCGCAACCTGGTGGACAACGCAATTCGCTACAGCCCCGAAGGCGCCACCATCCGTGTCACCGTGCAAAGCGACAAGGCTGGTGTGCTGCTGCGCGTCGATGACAGCGGCCCAGGCTTGGCCGACGCAGATCTTCAGCGCCTGGGAGAGCGATTCTTTCGCGTGCTGAGCAGCAGCGAAGGCGGCAGCGGCCTGGGCTGGTCGATCATCCAGCGTATCGCCGCTGCGCATGACGCGACCGCCAAGGCAAGCCGCTCTGAAGTGCTGGGCGGTCTATGCGTTGAAGTAACGCTGCCCGCTCCGGGCGCCGCCAGCAACAACTAGACGTCGATATTCGCCGCCCGCAGCGCGTTCTGCTCGATGAACTCGCGGCGCGGCTCGACCTCGTCGCCCATCAGCATCGTGAACACGCGATCGGCTTCGATCGCATCGTCGATCTGCACGCGCAGCAGGCGGCGCACGGTCGGGTCCATCGTCGTTTCCCAGAGCTGCTGGGGATTCATCTCGCCCAGGCCCTTGTAGCGCTGGCGGGCGGTCACGCGTTCGGCTTCGGCGATCAGCCAGTGCATGGCCTGGCGGAAGTCGCTCACGCGCTCTTCCTTCTGCTTTTCGCCTTCGCCCCGCAGCACACGCGCGCCTTCGCGCAGCAGGCCGCGGAAGGTGTTGGCGGCTTCAGCAAGCGCAGCGTAGTCGGCGCCGTGCACGAAGTCTTGCGTGATCACGCTGCTCTTGATGTTGCCGTGATGGCGGCGGCTGATTCGCAAAATCGGCTTGTCGGTGCGGGTGTCGAATTCGCCTGCGACTTCGGCTGGTGCCGCGTTGCTGGCTTTGTCGAGTTCCTGCAGCTTGGTTTGCAGTGCGATCGCTGAGGCTTCCGCATCAGCGACGGTGTCGAGGTTCAGGCTCACACCGTCGGCAATGGCGCGCAGTGCTTCAGCGTCCATGAAGCCTTGCAGGCGGTTGATCACTGCTTCGGCCACTTGGTGCTTGCGCGCAAGCTCAGTTAATGTTTCGCCCGTGATCACGGCCGCGCCTTCTTCGCTGCCCGTGATGACGCTCGCACCGTTCATCGCGATGCGCAGCAGGAATTTGTCGAGCTCGCCGCCGTCTTTGAGGTACAGCTCCTCTTTGCCGCTCTTGACTTTGTAGAGCGGTGGCTGCGCGATGTAGATGTGGCCGCGCTCAACCAGCTCGGGCATCTGGCGATAGAAGAACGTGAGCAGCAGCGTGCGGATGTGAGCGCCGTCAACGTCGGCGTCGGTCATGATGATGATGCGGTGGTAACGCAGTTTCGCGACGTTGAAGTCATCCGCGCCAGTGGTCGTCTTGCCGCTCTCATCGGGGTTCGCTGTTGCTTTGCCGATGCCCGTGCCCAGTGCGGTGATCAGCGTCAGGATTTCATTGCTGGTTAGCAGCTTTTCGTAGCGCGCTTTTTCAACGTTCAAAATCTTGCCGCGCAAGGGCAGGATCGCCTGGAACTTGCGGTCGCGACCTTGCTTGGCGGAGCCGCCTGCTGAGTCGCCCTCGACGATGTAGATCTCGCACTCGGCCGGGTCTTTTTCCTGGCAGTCAGCGAGCTTGCCGGGCAGGCCCATGCCGTCGAGCACGCCCTTGCGGCGCGTCATTTCACGGGCCTTGCGGGCTGCTTCACGCGCTCGTGCGGCTTCAATGATCTTGCCGACGATGATCTTCGCGTCGTTCGGCCGCTCTTGCAGGAAGTCGCCCAGCATGCGCGCAATGACGTCTTCAACCGGGCCGCGCACTTCGCTCGACACCAGCTTGTCTTTGGTCTGGCTGCTGAACTTCGGCTCTGGCACTTTCACGCTCAGCACGCAGCACAGGCCTTCACGCATGTCGTCGCCAGTGACTTCGACTTTGGCTTTCTTGGCGAGCTCGGTGTCGTCGATGTATTTGTTGATGACGCGCGTCATCGCTGCACGCAGGCCCGTCAAGTGAGTGCCACCGTCGCGCTGCGGAATGTTGTTGGTGAAGCAGAGCACTTGCTCGTTGTAGCCGCTGTTCCACTGCATCGCGACTTCAACGCCGATGTTGGTGTTCTGGTCGCTCTGCCTGTCGCCCATCGCGTGGAAGACGTTGGGGTGCAGCACCTGCTTGCCTTTGTTGATGAAATCGACAAAGCCCTTCACGCCACCTGCGCCGGAAAAATCGTCTGTCTTGCCCGAGCGCTCATCGACGAGCTTGATCTGCACGCCGTTGTTCAGGAACGAGAGTTCGCGAAGGCGCTTGCTCAGGATGTCGTAGTGGAAATCGTTGTTCTCTTTGAAGATATCGGTGTTGTCGGGCAGGAAGTGCACTTCGGTGCCGCGCTTGTCGGTATCGCCAAGCACTTGCATCGGCGACACGAGCACCTTGCCATCGGGCGTATCGATCTCTTCGGTGATCCGGTTTTGCACAAAGCCACGGCTGAATTCGAGCACGTGCACCTTGCCTTCGCGGCGAACGGTCAGGCGCAGCATTTTCGAGAGTGCGTTCACGCAGCTCACACCCACGCCGTGCAGGCCACCTGAAACCTTGTAGCTGTTCTGGTTGAACTTGCCGCCAGCATGCAGTTCGGTCAGCGCGATTTCAGCAGCTGAGCGCTTCGGCTCGTGCTTGTCGTCCATCTTGATGCCGGTCGGGATGCCGCGGCCGTTGTCAACGACAGAGATCGAGTTGTCGCTATGGATCGTGACGGTGATGTCATCGCAATGCCCCGCCAGCGCTTCATCGATGGAGTTGTCGACCACTTCGAACACCAGGTGATGCAGGCCTGTGCCGTCTGATGTATCGCCGATATACATGCCCGGGCGCTTGCGCACGGCCTCCAGGCCTTCCAGGATCTGGATCGAGCCTTCGCCATAGGCTGCACTCGCGCCGGCCTGGTTCGCGTCAATCTTGGGCTGGAAATTCGAACTGTCCTCCCCTGCCGGGCCGGTGTTCACGTTGTTTTCGTCTGCCATGGAATGCCTGATCTCAATCTCTTTAAAGGACCAAACCCGCCTTGACTGGCGGGTTGGTATTGGCTGTCGTGCCGCAAGTGCCGCGGCATCCACTCTCAAATCCGCATTGGCATCACCACGTACTTGAAGGTTGAGTTCTCGGGAATCGTGAAGAGCGCTGAGCTGTTCGAGTCAGCGAGTTCCATCTTGACCATGTCCTGGTCCATGTTGGCCAGCGCATCGATCAGGTACGTGACGTTGAAGCCGATCTCGATGGCGTCGCCGCCGTAGTCGATATCGAGTTCATCAACGGCTTCTTCCTGCTCGGCATTGTTCGACGCGACACGCAGCGTGCCGGGTTCGATGTTCAGGCGCACGCCCTTGAACTTCTCGCTGGTGAGAATCGCAGTGCGCTGCAGGCTTGCGAGCAGCGGCGCGCGGCCCAGCGTAACGGTGTTCTTGTGGTTCTTCGGGATGACGCGGTTGTAGTCGGGGAACTTGCCCTCGACCAGCTTCGTCACGAACTCCATGCCATCAAAGCTGAACTTGGCCTGGTTGCTCGCAAACTGCATTTCGATCGCGCCTTCCTTGTCGGACAGGAGGCGCTGCATTTCGAGAACGGTCTTGCGCGGCAGGATCACTTCCTGGCGCGGGACCTCGACATCAAGCGTTGCATTCGCAAACGCCAGGCGGTGACCGTCAGTTGCGACGAGGCTCAGTTGCTTACCCTCTGCGACGAACAGGATCCCGTTGAGGTAGTAGCGGATGTCGTGCACGGCCATCGCGAACGAGACCTGGTTCAACAGGTCTTTCAAGGTCTTTTGCGGCACGCTGAACACGGGCCCGAAGCTGGGCGCTTCCTGCACCAACGGGAAATCTTCGGCGGGCAGCGTCTGCAATGTGAACTTGCTCTTGCCGCCTTTGAGGATCAGCTTGCTGGCGCTCGACTCAAGGCTCACGGTCTGGTCCGTTGGCATGGTGCGCAGGATGTCGATGAGCTTGCGTGCACCCACGGTGGTCGTGAAATTGCCGCTGTCGCCACCCAGATCGGCCGTTGTGCGGATCTGGATTTCCAGATCACTGGTGGTGAGTTGCAGGTTGCTTCCTGTCTTGCGGATCAGCACGTTGGCCAGGATCGGCAAGGTGTGCCTGCGCTCCACGATGCCAGCTACCGATTGCAGCACCGACAGCACTTTCTCTTGCGTTGCCTTCAGGACGATCATGTCTTCCTCTTCTTTAATATTCTTTAATTCAACTTAGTAGTAGTAGATAAGGGGCAGGCCCATCTGTGGACAACCGCTATTTTCCCCTTTTTCATCAAGCACTTGCCGAAATTAAAACCCTGTGGCGCTGGATGCGTTTCGTGTCGGCCGGGCGGGGACAACTTTCAGGTTTTGGCACGCCCTGTGGATAACGGGCAGGTTGTGCCAGAACTCTCCACAGGGTTGGCGGCGGCAAAATTTTTTATCCCTTCAGGGTCTGTTCGAGTACGTGGAGCTGCTGGTTCAACTCGGTCATCTGCTGGCGCTCGCCGCCGATCTTGCGCACGGCGTGCAAGACGGTGGTGTGGTCGCGGCCACCAAACAGCTCGCCGATCTCCGGCAGGCTCTTCTGGGTGAGTTCCTTGGCCAGGTACATAGCGATCTGGCGAGGCCGGGCAATCGAGGCCGGCCGCTTCTTGCTGTACATGTCGGCGACTTTGATCTTGTAATAGTCGGCCACGGTCTTCTGGATGTTCTCGACGCTGATCTGCCGGTTCTGTATGGAAAGCAGGTCTCGCAGGGCTTCCCGGGCGAGCTGGATCGAGATTTCCTTCTGGTTGAACCGCGAATAGGCCAGTATCTTGCGCAGCGCGCCTTCGAGTTCGCGCACGTTCGAGCGGACGTTCTTGGCCACGAAGAAGGCTACTTCCTCTGGCATCTCGACGCTTTCAACCCGAGCCTTGTTGATCAGGATGGCAACGCGCATTTCAAGCTCAGGCGGCTCGATCGCGACGGTCAGGCCCGAATCGAAGCGTGAAATCAGGCGTTCATGAATGTCTGTCAGGCCCTTGGGATAGGTGTCCGACGTCATCACGATGTGCGACTTTTTGGCGAGCAGCGCTTCAAAAGCGTTGAAGAATTCTTCCTGCGTCCGGTCTTTGTTGGCGAAGAACTGGACGTCATCGATGAGCAGCAGGTCGAGCGAGTGGTATTTCTCCTTGAACTCGTCGAATGTCTTGCGCTGGTAGGCCTTGACCACATCCGAAACAAACTGCTCCGCATGGATGTAGAGAACTTTGCTGCCAGGCTTGTCCTGCAGGAGTTTGTTGCCTACCGCGTGGACCAGGTGGGTCTTGCCGAGGCCCACACCGCCATAGATGAAAAGCGGGTTGTAAAGGTAGCCGGGTGTTGTGGCGACATGCATGGCTGCTGCCCGTGCCATCCGGTTTGCCGTGCCTTCGACAAGCGTATCAAAAGTCAGGGCCGTGTTCAGTCGGTTCTTGAAGCCGGCCGCGTTGGGGTCTTCGCTGATCTCCGGCGGTTCAGCCGCAGCGGCGGTTTCATTCGCGGCTGGCGGAGAATAAGTACGGGCGGATGATTCTCGAAGAGCGAGCGCTAACTCAAGCTGAACAGGTTGACCGTAAATCTTCTCAAGCAAGCTCGAGATCCTGCCAGCATATTGGGCGCGCACCCAATCAAGTTTGAAGCGGTTCGCCACAAACAGGGTTACCTTGGAAAAGTCGTCAGACACCTGGGCCGCCAGCGGCTTGATCCAGGTGTTGAACTGCTGTTCGGGCAGCTCTTGGGCGAGCTGGTCGATACAGGCCTGCCACAGGCTGTCGCCCGGGTTCAGGCTGGCGTGCGACGCCAGATGGTGTTGCCCCTCGCTCATTCTCGGCAGTTGCCTTCTTCTGTGGATATAGTCATTCTGGGAAGGCCGCGATTCTAGGTTATCTAAACCTTATCCACAAAGACGATTTCGCCATGACGTCATGTTTTGACAGCCGCAAACTGTTCTTGACATTCCCCTGCACGGCAGTGGTAACGGACAGCGCAATTGCCGGTCCGGTCGATTTGGACGATAATGCCGGGTTACCCCGAGAATCACCATGAAACGTACTTACCAACCTTCCAAAGTGCGCCGCGCTCGCACCCACGGCTTTCTCGTTCGCATGAAGACCCGCGGCGGCCGCGCTGTCATCAACGCTCGCCGCGCCAAGGGCCGCAAGCGCCTGGCTGTCTAAGCTGCCGGTTTTTCCACGCTGGCCGGCCTTGCGGCGCATGCAGCGGCTCAAGTCCCGGGCACAGTTCCAGGCCGTCCTGGCAGGGACAACTGTTTCCAGAACGGCGCATTTTGCGCTGCACAGGGCGCAGTTGGACGCGGTGGAACTGAATGCGCCTTCGACAATCACAGGGCCTGAGTCCAATGGACGCCAGGCCCTGTTTCTCGTGCGCGATGAAGCGTGGCTTGGCGCGATGATCCCCAAGCGCTGGGCCAAGCGTGCCGTGACCCGCAACACAATCAAACGCCAGATCTACGCCGTGTCGAGCCTTGCCGAGCCATCGTTGCAAGTCGCAGCGCACGTCGTGCGCCTGCGCGCCGGCTTTGATCGCAAGCAGTTCCCCAGCGCATCATCAGAAGCGCTCAAGCGCGTTGTCCGTGGCGAGCTGGAGCAGCTCTTTGCAAAGGCGCCGACGTGATTCGCATGCTGCTCATCGGTGTAGTGAAGGCCTATCGGCTGGTATTGAGCCCGTGGCTTGGGTCCAGCTGCCGTTTCACGCCCACGTGCTCGGCGTATTCGTTGCAGGCACTCGAGCGTCATGGCGCAATGACGGGCTCTTATCTGACACTGCATCGCCTTGCGCGCTGCAACCCCTGGTGTGAAGGCGGGCATGATCCTGTACCGCTTGAAAAGCGGCGCCTTTTCACCCATCTCGTGACACCCCTTTCGAAGAAGAAGTCTTGATGAACGACATTCGCCGCACCATCCTGTGGGTGATCTTTGGCTTTTCCATGGTGCTCTTGTGGGACCAGTGGCAGGTCCATAACGGCAACAAAGCCACCTTCTTCCCGTCGATGGGCAAACCCATCGCTGCAGCCAGTGCGCCAGCGGGAGCCGCCAGTGGCTCTTCCGCCGCAACGGCAAGCGCCAGCAGCGTGCCTGGCGCTTCGCCGGTGGCGGCCGCAGCTGCAGGCGCGACGCCGGTACCGGTCGCTGCGCCAGCGCCCGCAGCCCAGAAAGTCACGGTTACGACAGACCTGATGCGCATCACGTTTGATACGGCCGGCGGCTCGATTGTTCGCGAAGAACTGATCCATCAGCTGTCGGACGACAAGAAGAGCAATGTTGTGTTGCTCAATGACGCGCCTGGTCATCGCTATGTCGCCGAGACTGGCTTGATCGACGGCAACTTCCCGAATCACACGACGGCGATGACGTTTACCGGCGATCTGGAAATGAAGGCCGGCGCCAATGAGCTGGTGGCACGTTTCGAGTCGCCGGTGCAAGGTGGCGTGAAGCTGGTGAAAACCTACACCTTCCGTCGAGGCCACTATGAAGCAGTGGTCCGTCATGAAGTCACCAATGTTGGAACAACGCCTGTGACGCCTCGGGTGTATATGCAGATCGTGCGCGATGGCAGCAAGCTGGAGGCAGGCGGTTCGTTTTTCAGCAACCCCACCTCGACTTACACCGGCCCGGCGATCTTCACGGAAGAAAAGAAGTACCAGAAGGTCGAATTCGCCGACATCGAGAAGAACAAGGCCGATTACGCCAAAGAGTCCGCCAGCGGCTACGTAGCCATGGTTCAGCATTATTTTGCGAGCGCGTGGATTCTCCCCGCTGGCGTGAAGCGCGAAAATTTCGTCCGCAAGATTGACACCAATATGTATTCGGTGGGCGTGATGTCTCAATTGCCGGCAATAGCGCCCGGCGCAACGCAGACGCTGGACGCCACGTTCTTTGCCGGTCCCCAGGAAGAAACGAAGCTGGAGAAAATCACGCCCGACCTGGAGCGCGTGAAGGACTACGGCATGTTCCACATCATTGCCAAGCCGCTGTACTGGCTGCTCGCGACACTGCATGGCTACCTCGGCAACTGGGGCTGGTCGATCATGGCGCTGGTGCTGCTGATCAAGATCGCGTTCTACTGGCTGCAAGCCAAGGGCTACCAGAGCATGGCCAAGATGAAGGCCATCAATCCACGCATCATGGCCATGCGCGAGCGCTACAAGGACAAGCCGCAGGAAATGCAGCAGGAGATGATGAAGATCTACCGCGAGGAGAAGGTCAACCCGATGGGCGGTTGCTTGCCCATCATGGTCCAGATCCCCGTGTTCATCGCGCTCTACTGGGTGTTGCTGTCCAGTGTTGAAATGCGTGGCGCACCGTGGGTGGGCTGGATCCACGATCTTTCCGCACCGGATCCCTTCTTTGTCCTGCCGCTGGTCATGACGCTGACAACGCTGTTGCAAACGGCGCTGAACCCGACACCGCCCGACCCGATGCAGGCCAAGATGATGTGGCTGATGCCGCTGGCTTTCAGCGTGATGTTCTTCTTCTTCCCGTCGGGACTGGTGCTCTACTGGATCACGAACAACGTGTTGTCGATTGCCCAGCAGTGGCTGATCAACACCCGCATGGGTGTCCCACCGGAATTCAACCTTCCGAAGTTCAGGTAAGTACTGGATAAAAAAATCGGGCCGCTGACGCGGCCCTTTTTCTTTTCCGGACAATACGCATCATGCTCACGCGACAGGCACAACCGATTGCTGCTATCGCCACGGCGGCCGGCCGTGGCGCCGTCGGCATCGTGCGTGTGTCCGGCGCATCGGTGGGGCCGCTGATTCACGCTATCTGCGCACGCACGCTCAAGCCTCGTGAAGCGACCTACCTGCCCTTGCGTGCCAGTGACGGCAGCATCATCGACCACGGCATTGCAATCCATTTCCCCGCGCCCAATTCATACACCGGCGAAGATGTTCTTGAACTACAGGCGCACGGCGGCCCCGTCGTCATGCAGCTGTTGCTCGCCCGCTGCCTGGAGGCGGGAGCTGACATGCAAGTGCGTGTTGCTGAACCAGGCGAATTCACGCAACGCGCATTCCTCAACGACAAGATCGACCTGGCGCAAGCCGAAGCAGTCGCGGACCTGATAGACGCCAGCACCGAGACGGCTGCGCGCAGCGCCGCTCGTTCGTTGTCCGGCGAATTTTCGAGTGACATCCATGGCCTGCGCGACGAACTGATCACCCTCAGGATGCTGGTCGAAGCAACGCTTGATTTTCCGGAAGAAGAAATAGATTTCCTGCAGAAGGCAGACGCGCAAGGCCAGCTCGATGGGCTGCAGCGGGGCCTTGCAACGGTGATGCAACGCGCAAAGCAGGGGGCGCTGCTGTGCGAAGGCATCAAGGTGGTGATCGCTGGCCAGCCTAACGCGGGCAAGAGCTCGCTACTCAATGCGCTCGCCGGCGCCGAGCTCGCGATCGTCACGCCGATCGCCGGAACAACGCGCGATGTCGTCAGCCAGACGATCCAGATCGAGGGGGTCCCGCTTCACGTAATCGACACCGCAGGCCTGCGCGAGAGCGACGACCAGGTTGAAAAAATTGGCATCGCGCGTGCGTGGGGGCAGATCGAGGAAGCCGATGCGGTACTGTTCCTGCGCGATCTGACGCGGGCTGGCCAGCCCGACTACGAGGCGGATGATGCTGCGATCGCTCGCGAGCTGGCAGCAAAGCTGGGCGCGCGCGTCACGGTGATCGATATCTGGAACAAGGCAGACGCGGTCGAGCCGCGCGCCGCGGCTGGCGCACTATGTCTTTCAGCCAAAACAGGCGCAGGCCTGGACACACTACGCCGCAAGTTGCTGGAGGTCGCAGGATGGCAGTCTGCGCCAGAAGGCGTCTACATCGCGCGTGAGCGCCACGTCCATGCGTTGCGCCGGGTTGAAGGCCACCTGCGCGAGGCAGCAAGCCTGCTTGCACTGCAGGCGAATGCACTGGACTTGCTTGCCGAAGAGCTGCGACTCGCCCAGAACGCGCTCAACGAAATCACTGGTGAGTTCACGCCGGACGACCTGCTCGGTGTGATCTTCTCGCGCTTTTGCATCGGCAAGTAGCGCAGCAAATCTACAATCCGCGCACCGTTTTCTTGCGGGACACACAATGACCCAATGGCTCTTTGCGCGACGTATCGTTGCGCTCGCCTCGCTATGCGCAGGCGTCGCGTTGACCGCTTTTGCAGCACCGCCTGTTGCCCCGGTGCGCGACACCCCGCAGACCTATCACGGCGTCACCCTGCACGACCCGTATCGCTACATGGAAAATGTGCGCGACCCTGAGGTCAAAGCGTGGCTGTTGAGCCAGGGCACGTTCGCCCGCGCTGCACTGGACCGCATTGCGGGGCGCGACAAATTGGAGCAGCGAATCGCGCAGCTGTCAGCCGCCAGCGGCGATACCGTTCGCGATCTGATTCGTATGCCCGGCGAGCGCATCTTCTATTTGAAGCGGCCAGCCCGTGCGAAACAGGCGCGCCTGATGATGCGAGTCGGCCTGCACGGCGCCGAGCGGTTGCTGGTGAATCCGGAAGTGCAAGCCGCGCAAACAGGTGTGCCCCACTCGATCAACTATTTCGTGCCGTCGTGGGATGGGCAGCATGTGGCTTTCGGCATGTCGGCCGGCGGCTCGGAGGATGCGTCGCTGTACGTCCTCAATGTCACGACGGGCAAGCTGCTCGGCGCGCCCATCGCGCGCGTGCGTGAGCCCAATGTCAGCTGGACACCCGACAGCCAGTTCGTGTCTTACAACCAGCTCAAGGTCATCGGCCCGGAAGACGCCGAAACCGAGACCTATCTCGACAGCCGCGTGATGCTTCTGAAGGTCGGCGCTCCCGAGGCATCGGCGCGCGCCGTTTTCGGCCCGACAGTAACGCCCCAGCTTGGGCTTGCGCGTCTCGATGTGGGCAGCCTGCTATTCACCCCCGGCAGCCCCTGGGTAGTGGCGCGCACGACAGACACGACGTTGCCTGAAGGCAGCCTCTTCGTCGCGAAGGTGAGCGAGCTCGAGCGCGGCGGCGCGGTCGCCTGGCGCCAGGTCGCCAGCTTTGAAGACCGCGTGGTCGATATTGAGTTGCGCGGTGATGACTTGTACATGCGCACATTCAAGGGCGCGCCCCGCTACAAGGTCATGAAGCTCGACTTGCGCACGCCTGTGCTTGCCAATGCCGTCGACGTCGCACAGGCTCCGCAGGACGGCGTGATCGAAGGCTTCGCCTTGACCCGGGACGGCCTCATTGCCGCCGTGCGGGAAAGCACGGCCATTGGACTGCGACGCTATCCTGCGGGCGATCGTGAGGGTCGCGCCATGAAGATGCCCTTTGTGGGCGCTGCCGGACTTCTCGCCGATCCGGCGCACGTCTATGGCGACGTGCTCTATTCGATGTCCGGCTGGACCCAGCCTGAGCGCATTTTTCAACTCAACGGCGAGGTTTCCGTCGACACCAGGCTGCAACGCGTGAGCACAGGCAGCGCGCTCACCGGCGTCGTTGTTGAAGAGTACAAGGTGCCCAGCCACGACGGTGCACTGGTGCCGATGACAGTGCTCTATCGCAAAGGCTTGAAGCGTGACGGCAGCAATCCGACCCTGCTCGATGGCTACGGCGCGTACGGTTTTTCCGAGACGGCGCACTTCGATCCCGCGAGCATGGCGTGGCTCGAAAGAGGCGGCGTGCTTGCTTTCGCCAATGTGCGCGGCAGCGGCGTCTATGGCGAACCGTGGCGCGCGGCGGGATTCAAAAGCACAAAGCCCAACACCTGGAAGGACGGCATTGCCTGCGCGCAATACCTCATCGCACAAGGATTCGCATCGCCGCGCACATTGGCCGTGACAGGTGGCAGTGCCGGTGGCATCTTTGCGGGCCGGGTGGTGACCACGGCGCCGCAGCTTTTTGCGGCAGCCGTTTTCAATGTCGGCACCATGGACTCGATCCGCTCGGAGGAAAGCGCGAACGGCATCACCAACATTTCTGAATTCGGCACCGTCAAGAAGCCCGACGAGTTCCGTGCGCTGCTTGAAATGAGCACGTACCACCACATCCAGGATGCAACGGCGTACCCGGCCGTGATGTTTGTGCACGGCTTGAACGACCCACGGGTCGAGGTGTGGGAAAGCGCCAAGGCGGCTGCACGCTTTCAGGCGGCGACGGCAAGCGCGAAACCTGTCCTGCTTCGCCTGGATGCCCAGGCCGGGCACGGGATCGGCAGCACCGCGACGCAGCGCCATGCCATGCGTGCGGACATCTACAGCTTCTTGCTGTGGCAGATGGGCAAGACACAGCAGGCGCCGTGAAGCGGCGTTACATGTGGCGCTGCTGAGGTTTCAGGTGTAAGGACCAGTTAGGGCCACTTGTAGGCCCGCGGTGCGGGCATTACTGTCGGCCCATGAACGCGCCACTTCACCTTCCGCTGAGGTTCGATTTGCAGGGGCTGGTCCAGGCGACCAACACCGCAGTGTCGAATGACGCTTTCACCCCGTCGCTCACGCCCGCGCAGTGGGAACTGCTGGGTGGGTATCTCACCCCCTTCGCGCTCAAGCAGGGGCAGGTGCTCATCGAGCAGGGCGCGCTGGACCGGACGCTTTATATCGTTGAGTCGGGCCAGCTCAGTGTTCACTACAAGGACGGCAAGGAGCGTGTGCGCCTGGCGATCGTGGGGCCGGGCTCGGCGGTGGGGGAGGGCTCGTTCTTCACGCGCGGCGCCCGCAGCGCCACCGTTCAGGCAGCCGGACCGTCGAAGATCTGGTGCCTGACGCCGATACGCTTTACCGAACTCAGCAACCGCCAGCCAGCCGTTGCGCTCGAAATTGCGCTGGCGCTGGGCTCGCTGGTTGCGCGGCGCCTGGTCAACAAACCCAAGCGCGTGGCAGTCACCTGACCGCGTGGTCGGGCAATTAATTCACGGACCGCGGGGAACAACGGCATTCCTGATACATATCTGGCAGAAAAAGTTGGTGGCAAGTTCATGGGCCCGTCTTAAACTGTGGAGCCCCTGATGAAGTATGTTGCGTGCGCTGCCATTGGCACAGCACGGCGCATGCGGAAAGCTCCACCATGTCATTGATCAGCTGGTTGTTTCCCTCCATCGAACGCAAAAAAGTGACGAAGCCGCAGCTGCCAGACAGCTCGGGCCTCTCGCGCATGGACCCGACCCGTCCGGTAGGGCGCGCCGGCGCCAAGGAGCCGCACCCTGTCAGTAACGGACAGCCAGCCAATCGCAAGAATGAACGCATGGCGCGGCGCGAATTGCTGTATTCAGTGGTGCGCGACGCAATGATGCGCGCCGGCGTTTTGTCGGCCAGCTACAAGTTCAAGGTGCTGTCACTTGACCCGCGTGGCAGGCAGTTCCTGGTGATGGTTGACCTTGCGCGCGACTTCGGTGGCGAGACGATGCGTCTGGCCGAGATCGAGGCCATGATTGCGCAGGGCGCCAAGTCCCGGCACGACATTCTCGTGACGGCGGTGTACTGGCGCATCAACGAGCATGTCGCCGTGGGCGATCCGCAGGCGGCCCCTTCCCGTGCGCGAGCAGGCACCCCCTCGAGCCCGATGCCGCTCGAATCCCAACCCGCACCGCTGGAGTCGGCACCTGCTGCACTGTTGCAACCCGCCGCTGCGCACGGTGCGGCGCGCTATGAGCCCTTGCTGGCCGATGAAGTGGCCGCTTTCAAGCAGGCATTGGCCGCGGGCGCCTCCCCGCGCGAAGCCGCATCGGCAACGTCCGCTGCGGCAGTGGCGCAAAAGGCAGCCGTGGCAGGCATGGCAGCGAGTGCCGCTGCGAGTGCCGCGCAAAACGGTGTCGGCCCAGGTGCCAATCATGGAGCGACCGCCCGCGCGTTCGACGGCTCTGCCAAGCACGGACCCCAGAGCTATACCCTGCTCACCGGCTTCGAAGACACCGAAATGCCGGAGACGTCTGGTGAGCGGGCTCCGCTCCTGTCGGGCACACAGTACGGCGAGCTGAACTGACGCCCGGCGCGCGAGGAGGGCTTTGCCGACGCGTTGCGTTGCGCACCCTCACGCCTACAATTCCCCTCCTGGCAGGGCCGTAGTCCGGGAGCACAACGATGAATGTGGAACAGCTGGTCAACGCGATCGGCGCGCTTGAAAGCACCGACGCGCTGCAGTGCAAGCTGACGCTGGACGAATGGAAAACGCTGGCACCCTACCTGTCGATGCGCTTCCTGAAGGAAGGCGATCCGTTGATGCGTGAAGGCGAGTGCGAGCGCGAGTTGTTCATCCTTGCCGACGGCGAGCTCAAAGTATCCATCCTTGGCAACACGATTGCAACGTTGGTCGCGGGCACCGTTGTCGGGGAAGGCACCTTCTTCTCGGGCGCCCCCCGCAGCGCGACGGTCACGCCGTCCGGCCCTGGCGTAGCGTGGGGCCTGAACTGGGACAAGTTCAACGCCATGACCAACAAGCACCCCAAACTGGCCGTGGACCTGGTCAGCAGCCTGGCTGCGGTGCTGGCCATCAGGATGCGCGAAGCGATCCTCGTGGGCAACTTCACCTGAGTAGCTGCTAGCCGCCCAGCAGCTTTTGTTCGGCCATGGCCAGCGTCTCTGGCCTGCCAGACAGCACGAGCGTATCGCCATCTTCGAGGGGTGGATCTGCTTGCGGATCGACAGGCTTGCCATTGCTTCTGCGCAAGCTGACGACCCGAACGCCCATGGCGTGCAGGGCGAAGTGGCTGATCGCGTGGCCCAGCGACCCGGCGCCGAGCGGCAGCGTCACCGTGGCCAGGCGCTCGGTGTCCCGCTCGTCAACCGAGTCATCGTCGGCGCCGTGGAAGTATCCGCGCAAGAGGCTGTAACGCTCGTCGCGCTGGTCTTGCACGATGCGGATCACGCGGCGCATCGGCACGCCCACCAGGGCGAGGGCATGGCTTGCCAGCATGAGCGAGCCCTCCAGCGCCTCTGGCACCACTTCGGTAGCGCCGGCAGCCTGGAGTTTCTCCAGGTCGCGGTCGTCCTGGGTGCGCACGATCACCGGCACCTGCGGCGCATGAGATCGCGTGTTGGCCAGCACTTTCATGGCACCCGGAATGTCGAGGTAAGTCACGACAACGGCGCTCGCACGCGCCATACCGGCGGCCATCAGCGCCTGCAGCCGGGCGGCGTCGCCGAACACCACCGAGTCGCCTGCAGCTGCAGCCTGGCGCACCCGATCGGGGTCGAGATCGAGTGCCATGTAAGGAATGCCCTCTCGCTCAAGCACGCGCGCCAGATTCTGGCCGCAGCGCCCGTAGCCGCAGATGATCACGTGCTTGTTCGAGTTGATCGACTTGCGCGCAATCGTCGTCATCTGCAGCGACTGCTGCAGCCACTCGCTGGCGACCAGCTTCATCACGATGCGGTTGGAATACATGATGATGAAAGGCGTCGCCAGCATGGACAGCACCATGCTCGCCAGGATCGGGTTGAGCAGCGTGGGTGGCACCAGGCTGTTTTGCTGCGCCAGCGTCAGCAGCACGAAGCCGAACTCACCCGCCTGCGCCAGGTAGAGGCCCGTGCGCAGTGAGACACCCGTTGACGCGCCGAGCGCGCGCGCCAGGCCAGTGACCAGCACCAGTTTGAAGAACACAGGCACTGTGGTGAGGAACAGCACAAGCGCCCAGTTTTGTGCCACCAGGCGCCAGTCGAGCAGCATGCCGATGGTGATGAAGAACAGACCCAGCAAGACATCATGGAAAGGGCGGATGTCGGTTTCGACCTGATGCTTGTATTCCGTCTCGGAGATCAGCATGCCCGCAATGAAGGCTCCCAGCGCAAGTGACAGGCCCGCCAGCTCGGTGAGCCACGCCAGGCCCAGCGTCACCATCAACAGGTTCAGCACGAAGAGCTCCTGGCTCTTGCGGCGCGCGACCAGCGTCAGCCACCACCGCATCACGCGCTGGCCGCCAACGAGCAGCACCGTGATCAGGGCGACCGCCTTGACACTCGCGATGGCCAGTGCGGTGAACAGCAAATCAGGCGACGAGCCCAGCGCGGGCACAAGCACCAGCAGTGGCACCACCGCCAAGTCCTGAAACAGCAAGACGCCCATCACACGTTTGCCGTGCTCGGTCTCCAGCTCCAGACGCTCGGACAACAGCTTGACCACGATGGCTGTGCTGCTCATGGCGAGCGCACCTGACAGCGCCACGGCGATGCGCCAGTCGATCTGCCACACCGACGGCGCGATCGAAGCGAGAACCAGCGAGCCGAGCGTGATCAGGATGATCGTCAGCGCTACCTGGAACAAGCCGAGCCCGAACACGTGCTTTCGCATCGCGCGCAACTTCGACAGGTTGAATTCCAGCCCGATCACGAACATCAGGAACACAACGCCGAATTCACCCAGGTGAGTCAGGGCCTCAGGGTGGTCGCCCAGGGCCAGCGCGTTCGGCCCGACGATGACGCCCACCACGAGGTAGCCCAGCATCGGAGGCAGGCGCAGCGTGCGGCACGCAACCACGCCAAGCACGGCGGCGACCAGATAGAGCAGCGTCAGCTCGAGCGAGGACATTCCTGCATGCTACCAAGCGGGCGCTGCGCGCCTCGATAGAATCCGCGAATGAATCCTTCCGCAGCCGAGGGCGCGTTCGATCCGCAACGGGCGCTGCAGCTCGCCCTGGAGACCTTTGACATCGAGGCTGCTGCGGTGCTGGGCCTGAAGCAGCGCATCAACGCGTCGTTTCCCAAAGCCGTGGAGCTCATGCTCCATGTGCGCGGCCGCGTGGTCGTGATGGGCATGGGCAAGAGCGGGCATGTGGGCCGCAAGATTGCCGCAACGCTCGCCTCGACGGGCACACCTGCGATGTTCGTCCATCCGGCCGAGGCCAGCCATGGCGACCTCGGGATGATCAAGCCGATCGATCTCGTGCTTGCCGTTTCGAACAGCGGAGAGGTCGATGAAGTCACCACACTGCTGCCCGTGATCAAGCGCATGGGCACGCCGATCGTTGCCATGACGGGCAATGCTGCATCCACACTGGCGCGTCACGCCGACGTCGTGCTTGATAGCAGCGTCGAGAAAGAAGCCTGCCCCCTGCAACTTGCACCGACAGCCAGCACGACGGCGCAGCTCGCACTCGGCGACGCCCTGGCAGTGGCGCTGCTGGACGCGCGTGGCTTTCGCACGGAAGACTTCGCCCGCTCGCACCCGGGTGGCGCGCTCGGGCGAAAATTGCTCACCCACCTGTCGGATGTCATGCGCACCGGCGACGCCGTTCCCAGCGTCGCGCACGACGCAACGTTCACGGCGCTGATGCGCGAGATGAGCGCAAAAGGGCTGGGCGCGGCGGCTGTGGTCGATGCGCAGAACCAGGTGCTTGGCATCTTCACCGACGGCGACCTGCGCCGGTTGATCGAGCAGGGGCTCGACCTTCGAGCCATGAGCGCACGCGAGGTGATGCACCCGAACCCCCGCACCATCCGGCACGACGCACTGGCAGTCGAGGCAGCAGAGCTGATGGAGCTGAACCGGATCACGAGCGTGCTGGTCGTGGACGCACAAGGGCGCCTTTGTGGCGCCGTGAACAGCAACGACTTGATGCGGGCCAAGGTGATCTGATGCCTGCGCTGCACTTCGAACCTGAGCTCTTGCTGCGCGCACAAGGCGTTCGCGTGGCGTTCTTCGATGTCGATGGCGTCTTGACCGACGGTGGCCTCTATATGTCCGAACAGGGCGAGACGCTCAAGCGATTCAACATCCTCGACGGATTGGGCTTGAAGCTGCTGCAGCGCGCCGGAATCACCCCGGCAGTCATTACGGGGCGCGACTCGCCGCCGTTGCGCGCACGCCTGGCGGCGCTCGGGGTGACTCACGTGCACTACGGCACGGAAGATAAGGCGCCAGCTGCACTCAAGACGCTGCATGAGCTGGGCCTGGACTGGACGCAAGCGGCCGCCATGGGTGACGACTGGCCCGACCTGCCCGTGTTGTCGCGCTGTGCCTTCGCCGGCGCCCCTGCCAATGCACATGCGGAAGTGAAGGCGATCGCCCACTACGTCACCACCGCGCGCGGCGGCGAAGGCGCGGCGCGTGAGTTCTCGGACGTGTTGCTGGTCGCTTCTGGCCGCTATGCAGACTTGCTGGAAAGCTACGCTTGAGCACACTGGCAGCGCGCATCCCGACGTGGCGCATCGTGCGGTCCGGCTGGGAACGCGCGTCTGTTTACCTGCCGATCATCCTCATGGGAGTCATGGCGCTGGGTACTTACTGGCTTGCCCGAAGCACGCCGACAGCGGGCCCACTGCAAGCGCAAAAGGCAGCGCGGCACGAGCCGGATTCGATCATGCGCGGCTTCTCCGTGAAGACCTTCGATGCCCAGGGGCGCCTGAAGAGCGAAGTGTTCGGCAAGGAGGCGCGGCACTACCCCGACACCGACACGTTCGAGATCGACGAGCCACGAGTGCGCTCGTTCAACCAGCGCGATGAGCTCACCGTGGCGACGGCCAAGTCAGGCATCAGCAACGCCGACGGCTCCGAGGTGCAACTCATCGGCAATGCCATCGTCACGCGTGACGCCACCGTCGACAAGGAGGGCCGTGGTCGCCCTCGCCTGGTGTTTCGCGGCGAATTCCTGCACGTGTTCGTCGAGACAGAGCATGTGAGGTCGCACAAGCCCGTGGAGCTCACCCGTGGCAACGACACCTTCAACGCCGACAGCATGGAATTCGACAATATCGAGCAGGTCATGGAACTCAAGGGCCGGGTGCGCGGCGTGTTGCAGCCTGGCAAGAAATGAGCGCGATGGGCAACCTGGCTTTCATTACAGGCGCATCCAGCGGCATTGGCCAGGCGCTGGCGTTGCGCTACCACCAGGCAGGCTGGCGCCTGGCGCTTTCTGCGCGGCGCACCGCTGAGATCGAAACCTGGGCGAGCAGTATGGGCCTGCCGCGCGAGTGCTACGAAGTCTATGGCGCGGATGTTGCCGACACTGACAGCATCGTGGCGGCGGGCGCTGCGTGTATCGCGAAACAAGGTGTGCCCAACGCCGTCATCGCGAATGCCGGCATCAGCGTCGGTATGGACACTGCCGATCGGCGCGACATCGACATGATGGCGCGCCTCTATGCGACCAACAACATCGGGCTGGCCGCCACCTTTCATCCGTTCGTCATGCCGATGATCCAGCAAGGGTCCGGGGTGCTTGTCGGCATTGGGAGCGTTGCCGGCATTCGTGGCCTGCCCGGTCATGCGGCTTACTGCTCGAGCAAGGCCGCCGTGATCAGTTACTGCGAGAGCTTGCGCGGCGAGCTGCGCTCCAGCGGCGTGAAGGTCGTGACGATCTGCCCTGGCTACATCGACACACCGCTTACGCGGCAGAACAAGTACTCGATGCCGTTCCTCATGAAACCCGCTGATTTCGCCGAGAGTGCTTTTCGAACCATAGAAGCAGGCGTGAGTTATCGGGTCATTCCGTGGCAGATGGGCGTGGTCGCCAAACTGATGCGCTTGCTGCCCAATGCGTTGTATGACAAGGCGCTGGCCGGGCGACCGCGCAAGCAGCGGCAGGCGCAATAAAAAAGACCCTGATCAGAGGGCCTTTCTTCGCACTTCAGGAAATTCAGTAGCCGCCGCGATTGCCGCCACCGCCGCCGCGCGGGCCGTTGCCATAGGGGCTGCGGAAACCGCCGTCGCCATCGCCACCGCCCCGGCCGCCTTCACGGCCGCCGTCCCGGCCTCCGTATCCGCCGCCGCCCTCGCGTCGGCCGCCGCCACCACCGCCGTAGCCGCCACCGCCGCCACCATATCCGCCGCCGCCGCCACCGCCGTAGCCACCACCACCGCCGTAGCCACCACCACCGCCGCCGAAACCACCGGAGCGCGGGCGCGCTTCCATCGGGCGTGCTTCATTGACGACGATGCTGCGGCCACCCAGGGACTGGCCGTTCATGCCGCTGATGGCGGCTTGCGCCTCGGGGTCAGACCCCATTTCCACGAAACCGAACCCCTTGGAGCGACCCGTGTCGCGATCCATCATCACTTTGGCGCTCGTGACAGCACCGAATTGGCCGAATGCCTGTTCCAGGTCGCTGTCGCGCACGGAATACGGCAGATTGCCCACATAAAGTTTATTGCCCATCGAAGGGAGCTCCTGGCAAAGAAAGACGGTTAACCCAAGCGATGGAGGAGTCCCGATAACGCAAACAACATGACGTGAGCGACGCGAAAACTGACCTGATCACCGCAAACCCAGCGTGAGTACTGCATGCCACGCCGGGTAATTATGAACAGATATTTTGTAGTCGTGCACAGGGGCCGGGTGGCGGACGGGTCGAGAAAACCCTTAACAAAGGGCCAAAGAAAAAGGGCCCGTAGGCCCTTTTGTTGCATTTGGTGCTGTTGGCTTAGTAGCCGCCGCGGCCACCGCCGCCGCCGTCACGACGGCCACCGCCGCCGCCACCACCATAACCACCGCCGCCACCACCGTAGCCGCCGCCGCCACCACCGCCGTAACCACCACCACCGCCGCCGCCGAAGCCGCCGGTGCGCGGACGCGCTTCCATCGGGCGGGCTTCATTGACCACGAGGCCGCGGCCACCGATTTGCTGGCCATTCATGCCTTCAATTGCTGCGCGAGCTTCTTGTTCGCTGGACATTTCGACAAAGCCGAAGCCCTTCGAGCGGCCCGTGTCACGTTCCATCATGACCTTGGCGCTGGCGACGGTGCCGTACTGGCCGAAAGCCTGTTCGAGATCGCTGTCGCGGTAGGAATAGGGCAGATTGCCCACGTAAAGTTTGTTGCCCATGTGCTGGGACTCCTGAAAAATAAAAATGCCGAAGCGGGGTGGAGTCCGAACAACAAAACGCTCAAAACCGACCAGACACCGCAAACCTGTGACGAGCGCAAGCGCACGTCACTGGCGGATTATGACGCCTAAATGGCTTTTGCGGTCAACGTGTTGTTCTGTCCAGTGCTCACGCTTCATCGCTGTAGTGCCGCCACTGCGACATCGCGTTGCGCATGATGCGCAGCTGGCGCGCGAAAACCGGGCACGCGCGGCAGGCGAAAAGATGCATGCGCAGCGCCAGCCTGTCGGCCAATGGCAGCTCGCGGTCCTCCCTGGCGACCAACAGGGCTGCTGCTTCTTTGCAGGTGCGGCGAAGGGGCGTCATGTGGTGGCGGGCTTGTTTCCAAACCAGTTCAGTTCCAGGCATTCGCGCAGCCGCAGCCGGGCGCGATGAAGTTGCACATACAAGTTCGTCTGGGTCAGGCGCAGTTCCTTACAGATTTCCTCGCTCGGCATTTCCAGCCATTCCCGCATCAGGAAGATGCGGCCCATCGCGGGGGGCAGTTTCTCCGCGCATGCCTCCAGGATGGTGAGGAACTGGCGCGAATTGAGGTCCTGTTCCGGATTACCCCAGTCGGCCGGCTGGGCGGCAAAGTGGCCGTCGCTCCTGAAGACCAGGCTATCGAGCTCTTGCGAGCCGTCACTTCCGTCATCACTCAGCGCGACCTCGCGTTGGCGCTGGCGCAGGATGTCGATGACCTTGTGCTTGAGGATGCCCACCAGCCACGTCTTGAGCTGGCTGCGGTTGGCAAAGGACTGTGGCTTGGACAGCGCGGCCAGCAAGGTCTCGGAGACCGCGTCTTCTGCCCAGGCGTCATTGCGCAGCTGCAGGCGCGCAAAGCGCAGCAGGTACAGGCGGTGTTCGGCGAGTTGGTTTTCGATGCTCATGGATGGGCTCGCGTGAGCGCGATGATGGCACAGCGCACACGTTGTGCCGTTGCTATACTCAGCCGCAGCGCCGATTTGCCCCAGCTTGCGGGCGCTCAATAAATTCAGCTAAAGACAGTCATGGCGCACCCGGCCTCGCTTCTTTAGCGACGCCGGGTTTTCTTTTTGTCACTGCCATGACTCTGGTTGCCGTTGCCCAGTCGATGACGTTCGAGGCGCCCCTTGCCTTGCGAAGTGGCGCGTCGATTCGCGGCTATTCGCTTGCGTTCGAGACGTACGGCACGCTCAATGCCGACAAGACCAACGCGGTGCTGATCTGCCATGCACTGAACGCGTCCCACCACGTCGCTGGCGTGTATGCCGACCAGCCCGGCAGTACGGGTTGGTGGGACACAATGATCGGGCCCGGCAAGCCCGTCGACACCAACCGCTTCTTCGTGATCGGCGTGAACAATCTCGGCTCGTGCTTTGGCTCCACCGGGCCAATGCATGTCAATCCGGACACGGGCAAGGTCTACGGTGCCGACTTCCCGGTGGTTACTGTAGAAGACTGGGTCAATGCCCAGGCGAAGTTGCTCGACCAGCTCGGCATCCAGACGCTGGCAGCAGTGATGGGCGGCAGCCTCGGCGGGATGCAGGCGTTGTCGTGGACGCTGCAGTATCCGCAGCGCGTCAAACACGCAGTCGTCGTTGCGAGCGCGCCCAACCTCACGGCGGAAAACATTGCCTTCAATGAAGTGGCTCGCCGCGCCATCGTGACCGACCCGGACTTTCACGGCGGCCATTTCTACGAGCACGGCGCCATACCCAAGCGCGGCCTGCGCATCGCGCGAATGATTGGCCACATCACTTACCTGTCTGACGACGTCATGAACGAGAAGTTCGGACGCCAGCTGCGCGACGGCCTGGACATCCGCTACACGACGCAGGATGTCGAGTTCCAGATCGAAAGCTATTTGCGCTATCAGGGCGACAAGTTCAGCGACTACTTCGACGCGAACACCTATCTGCTGATCACCCGCGCGCTCGACTACTTCGATCCGGCGCTGCACCAGGGCGGCAGCCTTGCCAAAGCCTTTGCACAGGTGCAGGCGAAATTCCTGCTGGTGAGCTTCACGACCGACTGGCGTTTCGCGCCCGCGCGCAGCCGTGAAATGGTCAAGGCGTTGCTCGATAACCGCCGCGACGTCAGCTACGCCGAGATCGACGCCCCGCATGGCCACGACGCATTCCTGCTCGAAGACGAGCGCTACATGGCCGTGGTGCGTGCGTATTTCGAACGCATCGCGCTGGAGGTGGCTGTATGAGCGAGCGCCTCGTCATGCAGGCTATTGCTGCACTTGTGCCGCGCGGCTCGCGCGTGCTCGACCTCGGCTGCGGGGACGGCCAGCTGCTCGACTACCTGCGGCGCGAGCGAGCCTGCTCGGGCTACGGCATCGAGATCGACGATGCCAACGTGCTTGCGTGCGTCAAACGCGGCGTGAACGTGATCCAGCTCAATCTGGACGAAGGCCTGTCGATCTTTGACGACTCGTCCTTTGATGTCGTGCTGCAGATCGACACGCTGCAGCACCTTCGCAATACCGAGAACATGCTCGTGGAGACCGCGCGGGTCGGCCGCACTGGCATCGTCGCGTTCCCGAATTTCGCGCATTTGCCCAACCGGCTTGCGGTCGCCCGTGGCCGCATGCCCGTCACCAAACGCTTGCCCTACCAGTGGTACGACACGCCGAATATTCGCGTCGGCACGTTCAAGGACTTTGAGGTGCTCGCCACCCGAAATCGCCTGCAGATCCTCGATGCGTTCGGCCTGCAGGAAGGCCGCACCGTCAAATTTATGCCGAACGCCCGCGCGGGCACTGCGGTGTTCAAGTTCGAACGCGGATAGCGAATGCGCGGCGCTGCGACGGTTCCCTTCGGCGACGCATTCAAATTCTGGCTGCGCCTGGGCTTCATCAGCTTTGGCGGTCCGGCCGGGCAGATTGCCATCATGCATCGCGAGCTTGTCGAGCAAAGGCGGTGGATCTCCGAGCAGCGCTTTTTGCACGCGTTGAACTACTGCATGTTGTTGCCGGGCCCCGAGGCGCAGCAACTCGCCACCTATATTGGCTGGTTGATGCATCGGACGTGGGGCGGCATCGTCGCAGGTGCACTGTTCGTGTTGCCGTCGCTTTTCATCCTGATCGGCCTGAGCTGGATTTACGCGGCGTATGGCCACGTGACATGGATAGCTGGCCTGTTCTATGGCATCAAGCCTGCCGTTGCGGCGCTGGTGCTGCAGGCCGTATGGCGTATCGGCAGCCGCACCTTGAAGGATCCGCGGCGCGTACCGTTGTTGTGGCTGATCGCGCTCGTGAGCTTCATGGCGATTGCCTGGCTGAACGTCCCGTTCCCGTGGGTGGTGCTGGGCGCCGCGATCGCCGGCGCGGCAGGTGGCCGATGGCTGCCCGCTCAGTTCAACGCAGGCGCGGGCCACGCTGCAGCGAAGACGAAGACAGCCGGCGAGCGATTCATCATTGACGACGACACGCCCACGCCCGGCCACGCGACGTTCAGTGCCCGCCGTCTGGCTGCGGTCATTGCGGCGGGCGCCTTGCTATGGGCGCTGCCACTGGGCGCCATCGTCGCCACACGCGGATGGGACGACACGCTCGCGCAGATGGGCTGGTTCTTCACCAAAGCCGCATTGCTCACGTTTGGTGGCGCTTACGCGGTGCTGCCGTACGTGTATCAAGGTGCCGTCGAGCACTTCCAGTGGCTGACGGCCGCGCAGATGATCGACGGCCTCGCATTGGGTGAAACCACGCCCGGCCCGCTGATCATGGTGGTCGCGTTCGTCGGGTTCATCGGTGGCTGGACGCAGCAAGTGCTCGGCCCGGACATGTTGTTTGCCGGCGCCGCCTTTGCTGCCGCGCTGGTCACCTGGTTCACGTTCCTGCCGTCGTTCCTGTTCATCCTGGCCGGCGGACCGCTGGTCGAGGCGACGCACGGCAACCTGAAATTCACGGCGCCGCTCACGGCGATCACGGCTGTAGTGGTCGGCGTGATTGCGAGTCTGGCGCTGTTTTTCTTCGTGCACATCACCTGGCGCGCCAACGGCTCGATCGACGCCATCGCGCTGGTCATTGCCGCGGCCGCCGCTGTCGCGCTACTGCGCTGGAAGGCAGGCGTGATTCCCGTCATCGTCGCGTGTGCCGTGGCCGGGCTGCTTGTACGTCTGGCCGGCTTCGGATGAGCCTGTATGCTGGTGCCCGCATCACACGGGGATCAGCCCATGAACGTTCTCATCACCGGCGGCTGTGGCTTTCTTGGCGCCCGCCTCGCTCGCACATTGCTCCAGCGCGGCACGCTCGCGCCGGGCGCAGGTCCTGCGCAGAACATCTCGACCATCACGCTTGCCGACCGGGCGCCGCCTCCTAGCGATCTCGCGGCTGATGCCCGAGTCCGCTACGTGGCCGGCGACCTCAATGCGCAGATCGCATCCGGCGCGGTGCCAGCGCGAGACACCGACGTGGTGTTCCATCTGAGCGCCGCAGTGAGCGGCGAATGCGAGGCCGATTTCGATCTCGGCATGCACAGCAACTTCGAGGCAACACACGCGCTTCTGCAGGCGTGCCGCAAGCTTGGCACCAGGCCGACATTCATCTTCGCAAGTTCACTGGCCGTGTTCGGAAAAATGCCCGGCGAACCCATGCCGGCGCTGATCGAAGATCGCACGCTGCCCACGCCGCAGTCGAGCTACGGCATCCAGAAATACATCGGCGAGCAACTGGTCGCGGATTTCGCCCGCAAGGGCTTCATTCGCGGGCGCAGCGTCCGCCTCATGACCGTCAGCGTGCGCCCCGGCAAGCCCAATGGCGCCGCGTCGGGCTTTCTCTCCGGCATGATTCGCGAGCCGCTCGCCGGGCTGAAAGCGCCCTGCCCCGTTCCGCCGGAAACGCTCGTTGCGTTGTCGTCGCCCGCGCGCACCGTCGAAGGCATCATCCGCGCTGCGGAGGTCAGCGACGCCCAATGGGGGCCTTTGCTCGGCATGAACCTGCCTTCGTTGCGCGTCACCGTCGGCGAAATGGCGCAATCGCTGGAGCGCGTTGCAGGCAAGCAGGCCGCCGGGCTGCTCGACTGGACGCCCGACGAGGCGATCCTCAAGCTCGTGCGCACCTGGCCCGGCAATGTGGCCGCCGCCCGCGCGAACGCCATGGGCCTGCAGGCCGATACCAACTTTGACGACGTGGTGCGTGACTACATCCGCGAGAACCCGCAAGCCGTGAAGCTTGCCGCCGTGAAAGCCTGAGCCGATGCCGCGCTTTGCAGCGAATCTGTCCATGCTCTATCCGGAGCTCGACTTCCTGGACCGTTTTGAAGCCGCTGCACGTGATGGCTTTCGTGGTGTCGAGTTCCTCTTTCCGTATGACTGCGCCGCGAACGAGCTCGCCGCGCGCCTGCGGGCTAACGGCCTGCAGCAGGTGCTCTTCAACGGCCCGCCCGGCGATTGGGGCAAGGGCGAGAAAGGCCTTGCCTGCCTGCCGGGCCGCGAGCGCGAATTTCGCGACGGCATTGCCCGCGCGCTGGCTTATGCCGCCGCGCTCGATTGCCCGCGCATTCACGTGATGGCGGGGTTGGTTCCAGCAGGCACCGAGCCTCGTGAGGTGCGCGGCACCTACGTCGCCAACCTTCGCGCGGCCGCCGCTGACGCAGCGAAGCAGGGCGTTGATTTGATGATCGAGCCGATCAACCCACGCGACATCCCGGGCTTTTTCCTGAATCGACAGGATGATGCTCACGCACTCATCGCGGAAATCGGCGCGGGCAACGTGAAGGTGCAGATGGATCTCTACCACTGCCAGATCGTGGAGGGCGACGTCGCCACCAGGATCCGCCGTTACCTGCCGACGGGGCGCGTGGGGCACTTCCAGATCGCGGGCGTGCCGCAGCGGCACGAGCCTGACGTCGGTGAGCTGAACTACCCGTACCTGTTCGACGTGATCGACGACGTGTCGGCGCAGTGCGGCTGGGACGGCTGGATTGGCTGCGAGTACCGGCCGGCGCGTGGCTCCCGGCCTGGTGGCACGACCGCGGGCCTTGGTTGGCTTGCGCCGTGGCGCTGAAGCGGCGTTGGCGTGGCATTCACACTCGCACAGGCCGTTCACAGCGACCTCACCATCAAGAAGAGCCGGTTCATCGGCGCAGTGCAGCCCGCCGGCGATCGGGCAGCGGCATTGCAGCTGGTTGCTCAGTTGCGTGCCGACCATCCGGCCGCAACGCACGTTTGCTGGGCGTTGCTGGCGGGCGGCCACTCAGCTGCCAACGACGACGGCGAGCCGGGCGGCACGGCTGGCAGGCCGATGCTCGAGGTGCTTCGGCGGCAGGAGCTCGACGGCGTGCTGGCCACAGTGGTGCGTTACTACGGCGGCGTCAAACTCGGCGCGGGCGGACTGGTGCGGGCGTACACAGACGCCGTGGCGCAGGCGTTGCTGGGTGCCAGCAAGGTGCCGCTGGAGAGGATGGTCGAGCTGGTATTCGACGTGCCGTATGCGCTCGAAGGAGGCGTGCGGCGCGAGCTGCAAAGCTCAGGCGCGCAACTGCTGGGTGTGGCTCATGGAGACACGGTGCAGTTCGCCATCAGCGCAAAAGAAGGAGCCGCTGACGCGCTGCGGGTGCGGCTCGGTGAAATCGCGCACGGGCTCATACGCTGGGGCCACTTGCCCGTCAGCTGAGCTGGCGGATGAACTCGGCAGCGGCCGCCGGCGCTCGTTCCTTGGCGCCGCTGATGAAAAAGGCAAATACCTCCCGCGTGGGACCCTTGCCGGCCCACGCCCGCGCACCCTGGACCCACTTGCCGATCTCAGTGGGCGCGTAGCCCGTGGGGCATCCGGCCGCTGTGCGCATGAGGCGCAGGTACGCCAGCTCACTGCCGGTATCGGTGATCGCGGGGAACTTGTCGCTGTCAGTGTGCACGGCTGTGCATCCGTAGCGGCGAGCGAGCGGCAGGAAAGCGGGATCGAGAAAACTTTCATGGCGCACGTCCAGCACATGGCGCAGCTTCATGCCCTGCGCCGCCGCCGGCAGCAACTGCAGGAAGGCTTCGAAGTCATCGCGCTCGAATCGCTTCGTCGGCATGAACTGCCACACGACAGGGCCGAGCTTGTCCCCGAGTTCGGCAATGCCGCTGTTGACGAACCGCTCGATGGATTCGCCTGCCGTTGCCAGCACTTTGCGCGTGGTCGCGAATCGATTGGCCTTGAGCGCGAACACAAATCCGTCCGGCGCTTCATTGCGCCACTTCGCAAAGGTCGAGGGTTTGAAGGTGCTGTAGTACGTGCCGTTCACCTCGATCGCCGTCAGCTGGCGGCTGGCGTAGTGCAGCTCCTTGCTGTGCGGCAGACCCTTGGGATAGAAGTTGTCGCGCCAGGGCTCGAAAGTCCAGCCGCCGATCCCGGCGCGGATGCGCGAGGCCATCCCTGCATGTGTCAGACTCATCTGCAACCGCCCACCCTTTGTGACTCGCGAAATAGGCGCACTCTAGCGCGAGCAGGCGGCTTGCGCGTAAAGTGACAGCTTCTCTCCTGACGGATTCGACAAATGAACGCTCCTGTCCACCGCGAAATGCCCGCTTGCGTGCTCGACGCCGCCGCCGCGCTCGCCCAGATCAGCCAGAAGTGGGACACCGACATCGTGCGGCAACTCACCGACTACATTGCCATCCCGGCAAAGTCGCCTGGCTTCGACAAAGACTGGGTCGCGCATGGCTATATTGAAACCGTCATGCGCAACGCGGCCACATGGGTGGAAGCGCAAAAAGTCGAAGGCCTGAAACTGGAAGTCGTCCGCCTCGAAGGCCGCACCCCGGTACTTTTTTTCGAAGTGGATGCAACGCGCACAGACAGCCGCGAAACCGTGCTGATGTACGGCCACCTCGACAAGCAGCCCGAGTTCACGGGCTGGCGCAACGACTTGGGGCCGTGGACCCCGAAATACGAAGACGGCAAGCTCTATGGCCGCGGTGGCGCCGATGATGGCTACGCGGTCTACGCGAGCATTGCCGCGATCCAGGCGCTGAAGGCGCAGAAGGTGGCGCATCCGCGAATCGTCGGCCTCGTCGAGACGTGCGAGGAATCCGGCTCGTTCGACCTGCTGCCGTACGTCGATGCATTGCGCACGCGCCTGGGCGACGTGGGCCTGGTGATCTGCCTGGATTCAGGTGCGGGCAACTACGACCAGTTGTGGCTCACCACGTCGCTGCGCGGCATGGCGAGCGGCACGCTGAAGGTGGAGATCCTCACCGAAGGCGTGCACTCGGGCGACGCGTCGGGCCTGGTGCCGTCGAGCTTCCGGATCATGCGGCAAGTGCTGGACAGGCTGGAAGACAGCAAGACCGGGCGCCTGCTGCCCGCGAGCTTTCACTGCGAAATTCCGGGCGAGCGCATGGCGCAGGCCAGGGCAACGGCCGCGATCCTCGGCGAAGAGGTCTACAAGCGCTTCCCGTGGGCGCATTACGACTGCGGCGGCTCGACGACTTTCGCGTTGCCGACCACCACCGACCCGGTCCAGGCGCTCCTGAATCGCACATGGAACCCGACCCTTTCTGTCACCGGCGCTGAAGGCTTTCCGTCGCTGCAGGACGCAGGCAATGTGCTGCGGCCCTACACGGCGTTCAAGCTGTCGCTGCGGCTGCCGCCGCTGGTGGATGCGGGCCAGGCCGTGCAGGAGCTCAAGACGCTCCTTGAAGACAACGCGCCCTATCAGGCGAAGGTGACGTTCGAAAACGGCGGAGGCGCCACGGGCTGGAATGCGCCCTCCACCGCGCCGTGGTTCCAGGGTGCGCTCGACGCTGCGTCGCAGGCACATTTCGGCGCTCCGTGCGGGTTCATTGGCCAGGGCGGCACGATCCCGCTGATGAACATGTTGAGCCAGGGTTTTCCCAAGGCGCAGATGATGGTGTGCGGTGTGCTGGGACCCAAGAGCAATGCGCACGGCCCCAACGAGTTCCTGCATGTGCCGTACGCCAAGAAGTTGACGGCAGCAGTGGCCGAAGTGATCGCCAAAATGCCCTGAGCCCGCAAATCCTGTCAAGGATTTCACAGGAATGCGGTGCCGTTCAAAGGCTCGCATTCTCTGGTCGGACAAGCTGTACCGCTGGTCAAGGTCATCGTTGCAGGCATGGCGAAGCCGGGCCATGATCGCCCGCTATGAGCAACGCCGAACCCAGCGATTCCACGCTCTCCACATTCACCGCGAGCGATGGCGACAACCTCGCCATGCAGGACTGGCCTTTGCCCGAAGGCGTGAAGATGCGCGGCGTGATCGTGCTGGTGCACGGATTGGGCGAGCATGCAGGACGCTATGACCACGTAGCCCGCCGCCTGAACGACTGGGGCTTTGCCGTACGCGGCTACGACCACTACGGCCACGGCGAATCGGGTGGCGTTCGCGGCGCCATTTCAACCGATACGCGCCTGGTTGACGACCTGGCCGATGTCATCGACAGCACGCGGCTGCGCATGGAAGATGGCACGCCGATCATCGTTCTGGGCCACAGCATGGGGGGCCTCGTGGCGGCCTGTTTTGCTGCCTCCCCCCAGGCCAGGATCAATGCCCTGGTGCTCTCATCGCCGGTCTTCGATGCCGGCCTCTCGCGCTTCCAGAGGTTTCTGGTCTCGGTGCTGCCGCGTATCGCGCCGAACCTCACGGTAGGCAATGGGCTGGACGCCAACTACATTTCGCACGATCGCTCAGTGGTCGAGGCGTACAAGGCCGATCCGCGTGTTCATGCGCGCATCTCTGCGCGGCTGGCCGAATTCATTGCGACCGGCGGGCCGAAGGTCATTGCGCGCGCTGGCGAGTGGAAGGTGCCCACGCTGCTGATGTACGCAGGGCAGGACAAACTGGTCAACCCGGCTGGAAGCCGGGCATTTGTCGAGCGCGCGCCGCCCGGCGTGGTGACAACGCGCTGCTTTGACCAGCTCTTTCACGAAATCTTCAACGAGCCGGACAACGAGCAGGTGTTCGCCACGCTCAAGCACTGGCTGGACGAGCGGTTCTGAAGTGCAGCCACACCAGGCCCGCAGCCGTCAGGGCCACGGGAGCCAGCGAGCCGTAGTTCAGCAAAGTCCAGCCTTGTGTCGTCACCAGCACGCCTGATGCGAGCGAGCTGACAGCCAGGGTCGCGAAGACAGCGAAGTTGAGCGCACCCTGAGCCCTGTCCTTTTCTTGCGGACCATACGCCGAGAGCGACAGCGTCGTGGCACCGGTAAACAGGAAATTCCAGCCGACACCCAACAGGAAGAGGGCGATGGTGAACTGGTGCAGCTCCACACCCGACAGGGCGACGACGATACAGCCCAGGTTGAGCAGCACGCCGGTGAACATCACCGGCAAGGGCCCGAATCGCTTGATCAGATGGCCGGTGAAAAAGCCCGGCGCGAACATGCCGATGGCATGCCACTGCAACACGAACGCAGCGTCAGAGAACGGCAGTGAACACTGCTGCATGGCAATGGGAGTTGCGGCCATCAGCAAATTCATGACGCCGAAGCCGAGCGCACCCGCACCCGCTGCAACGATGAAGACCGGCTGCCGCATGATTTCAGACAACGGGCGACCCGATGCGGTCACGCTGCGTGGGGCGGGCGGCGGAAACTCGATGAAGGCAATGAGGGCCAGCGAAACGAGCGCGACGAGGGCAAGCGCGAGATACGCGCCAGCAAAGGGCGCAGGCAATATGTCGCGTGTGCGTGCCGCGAGGTTCGGGCCGATCACCGCGCCGAGCAAGCCGCCTGCCATCACAAGTGAGACTGCCTTTTCGCGCGCCTGCGGCGACGCGAGCTCAGCGGCCGCGAAGCGATACAGGCTGGCATTGGCGTTGTAGTAGCCGGCCACCACGGTGGACAGGCACAGCAGCCAGAACTGGTGACTCAGGGCCGACCACGCGCACACGAGCGTGGACACCAGCGCCAGGACGAGCCCGAGCTGAAAGGAGCGCTTGCGACCCCATCGCGCTTGCGTGCGCGCCACCATGTTCGTTGAAAGCGCGCCGCCGACCACATAGCCCATGACTGGCAGCGTCGCCATCCAGCCCAGCGGCGCGAGCGACAGGCCCACAAGGCCGTTGATCGCAATGAACACGACGTTGTTGGTGAGAAACAGGCCTTGGCAAATGGCCAGCAGCCACAGGTTGCGGTTCATCGGAATTCCACAGTGAGCGCGGCGAGCAAGGCCAGCGAAGCGGTCTCTGCGCGCAATACGCGAGACCCGAGTGTGATGGCTGCGAAGCCGTTGGCAAGTGCCTCGCTTTCCTCGGCTGCGGACAGGCCGCCTTCAGGCCCTGAGAGCGCAAGTACGGCATCCGCGCCGCGCGCGTGGGCCCCCAGGGGTGTACTACCAGGCGCCAGCGACATCACCACATTGACCGGCAAGTCGCGAGGCGCGATGACCCAGCGCGAGAACTCGGCAACCGGATGCACGATCGGGACACGGTTGCGCCCGCATTGCTCGCATGCTGCCACGGCAATAGCCTGCCAGTGCGCCTGCTTCTTCGCGGCCCTGTCGCCCGCCAGGCGCAGCACGGTGCGCTGCGTGAGCAGCGGCTGAATACTCGCGACACCCAGCTCGGTAGCCTTTTCGACCAGCCAGTCCATGCGCTCGTTCGCCGGCATCCCGGCTGCCAGGTGCACGGCGCGCGGGGCCTCGCGCTCGATAGCATGGTGTGCACCCACCTGCACGCGCACGTCGCTGCGGCCCATGCGCTCGACGACGGCGTCGTACTCGCCGCCTTCGCCATCGAAGAGGGTGATGGCTGCACCCGGCTGGAGCCTGAGCACCTGCACATGGCGCGCCGCGCCGTCGGGCAAGTCGATCAGGTCGCCTTCGCGCAGGGGGTGAAGGCAATGAAAGCGCGGCATGCCGTGCTTCAGACGCGGCCGAATGAGTAGGCGGACTGTGCTTCGATGCCTTCGACCTTGTCGATCAGTCGCAGCAGCTCGGTGAGTTCGCGATAGCGTGAACACGTCGATCGGATGTAGCCGATAAAGCGCGGCGCATCGGCCAGATAGCGCGGCTTGCCATCGCGCAGGGTCAGGCGCGCGAAGATGCCCGCCACCTTCAGGTGCCGCTGCAGCCCCATCCATTCCACCGCACGATAGAACTCGCCGAAGTCGCGGTCGACGGGCAGGCCGGCCTTGAGCGCACGCTGCCAGTAACGTACGGTGATGTCGAGAACGAACTCCTCATCCCAGCTGATGAATGCGTCGCGCATCAGGCAGGCAATGTCGTAAGTGATGGGGCCATACACCGCGTCCTGGAAGTCAAGCACGCCCAGGCGCAGCTGCGATGCGTCGGCGGGGATCATCAGGTTGCGCGGCATGAAGTCGCGATGCACATAAACGCTGGGGGCAGCCAGGTTGTTACGGATGATTTGCGCGAACGCGTTGTCCAGCACTTCCCGCTCGGCACGCTCGAGCTGCAGGCCCCGGTGCTTCGCGAGGTACCAGTCGGGAAACAGGGCCAGCTCCCGCGACAGCAGCGCCTCGTCGTATGGCGGCAGCATGCCGGGCCGGGAGGCGAGTTGCCAGTCAACCAGGGCATCGGTCGCACGCAGGTACAGACTCTGGTTTGCCTGTGCGTTGTGCCTGTCGAGCACCTCGATCATCGTCTGCGTGCCCAGGTCGTCGAGCAGCAGGAAGCCCAGCGCCTCGTCCCACTCGAGGACGCGCGGCACGTAAAGCCCGGCATCGAGCATGAGTTTCGCCACATGGGCGAAGGGGCGGCAGTCTTCCTTGTCGGGGGGAGCGTCCATGATGATGAACGTCTGGCCGCCGCCGTTGACGCGCAAGTAGCGCCGGAAGCTGGCGTCGGCTGATGCGAGTCGTACGCTTGTGGTGTCCAGGCGGTGAGTCGGCGCAATGCGGTTGAGCCAGGCGTGGAATGCGGTTTCGCGTGCAGGCAGGGGCCAGGTCAATGGCTCGCCGGAATTCACCGGCATGCCAACAGGTTCGTGGACAGGTTCGCTCATGGATAATCCATTCTACAAATGCCCCCTGCCGCCTCTTTGCGACAGGCCGAACTCCACAGCCGACTGAAGAGCCGCCTTCCTGGCCGTAGACCACGACTTGAACTCCAAGGCTTGCCGCACTCGTTTCGCCCTGACGCCGATCGCGATGGTCGCGGTCGCGCTTTTGCATGGACCGTCGGCCCGTGCTCAGGACGAGCCCGCCCTGTCACTCAAGCCCGCGCCAGCACTGCGTGAAGATATTCCCGCCGCAGAGCGCAGCCAGCTGCCCACTTTCCTGTCGGGCGACAAGGTGCGTGGCACGACGGATATCGAGACAGTGATCGAGGGCCAGGCCCAGCTGCGGCGTGGCAGCACCGTGATCCACGCCGACAAGCTGGAATATCGCCAGCCCGAAGACCTGGCCAAAGCAAAGGGCAACGTGCGCATCAATCGTGCGGGCGATGTGTTCGAAGGCCCCGAGCTCGAACTCAAGGTGGACTCGTTCGAAGGCTCTTTCACCGCGCCGAGCTACCGGTTCCTTCGCAATGACGCCTACGGCGACGCCGAGCGAGTTGACTTCATCGACAACAAGCGCGCTGTCATCCGTAACGCCACTTACACGACCTGCCAGCGCAAGCCTGGCCCCAGCTGGCTGCCCGACTGGATCATCAGTGCCGCGAGCATCAAGATCGACGACGAGGAAGAAGTCGGCCAGGCGACCGACGCGTCCCTGCGGTTCATGGGCGTGCCGATTCTGCCAGTGCCGTCGCTTAGCTTTCCCTTGTCCGACAAGCGCAAGTCGGGGCTGCTGCCACCCACCATCGGGCTGGACAACATCAATGGTGTCGAGCTCACGATTCCGTACTACTGGAACATTGCGCCCAATCGCGACGCAACGTTCTTCCCGGCGGTGATGTCCAAGCGCGGTATCGACTTCGGCGGCGAGTTCCGCTACCTCGAGAAAGACTACGAGGGCAAGCTGCGCGCGAACTACATGCCCAGCGACAAGCTGCGCGACCGCGACCGGTGGGGCTACGCGCTGCTGCACAACGGCGCGTTTTCCACGCCAGTCGGCCCCGTCGGCGTGAACCTCAACCTCAACCGGGTGAGCGATGACGACTACTGGCGTGATTTTTCGCGCTCCGGCAGTTCGCTGACGCAGCGCCTGCTGGCCAACGATGGCGTGCTGTCGTGGGGCTATGGCGACTTTTCGGTGATGGCTCGCGCGCTCAAGTGGCAGACGCTGCAAGACGTCACCGCGCCGATCACGCCACCCTATGACCGCCTTCCCCAGATCCTGGGCAAGTATTCAAAGACCAACCTCTGGGGTGGTCTCGAAGTGGCCGTCGACGCCGACTACACCAAGTTCCAGTCGGACCGTGTCCTGAATAACCAGCCCAATGCGCAGCGCTCCTATGTGCAGGCGCAGCTCAGCCGTCCATGGATCGCGCCCGGATGGTTCATCACGCCCAAGCTGCAGCTCAACACCACGCAATACCGGTTTGATGCGCCGCTGCTTGCCAATGGCGCGACATCGGCCAGCCGCACCGTGCCGACGTTCAGCTTGGACAGCGGCCTGATCTTCGAGCGCGACGCCGAGTACTTCGGGCGCAAATTCCGCCAGACGCTTGAGCCGCGCGCGTTCTATGTCTACACGCCGTTTCGCGACCAGAGCTTCCTGCCGAACTACGACTCAGGCTACAACGACTTCAACTTCGCGACGATCTACACCGAAAACGCGTTTGGCGGCAATGACCGAATTGCCGACAACAACCTGCTGACGCTGGGTGCGAGCACGCGCCTGCTTGACCCGGATACGGGTGCCGAGGCCGCTCGGTTTTCCGTTGCGCAGCGCCTGCGTTTCGAAGACCAGAAGGTCACGCTGCCCGGCACGCCGGCGGTCAGCGAGCGCCTGTCCGATGTGCTGTTCGGCGCCACCATCAACTGGGTGCCGCAGTGGAGCACCGACGCGACAGTGCAATACAACCCGAAGACGGGCCGCTCCATCCGTTCGACGATCGGCGGGCGCTACAGCCCCGGCAACTATCGCGTCATCAGCGCGGCCTACCGCCTGCAACGCGGCTCCAGCGAGCAGATCGACATCGGCTGGCAATGGCCGCTCAATGACCTGTGGGGCGACAAGGGCGTGAACATGGGCGCCGGCCGCGGCGAAGGCGAGGGCCGTTGGTACAGCGTCGGTCGCCTGAACTGGAGCCTGAAGGACAAGCGGCTGGTCGATTCAGTGATCGGGCTCGAATACGACGCAGGTTGCTGGCTCGGCCGCATCGTGTTCGAGCGACTGTCCACGAACACCACGTCAGCGAACAAGCGCGTGCTGTTCCAGCTGGAGTTTGTTGGCTTCAGCCGGCTCGGCTCCAACGCCTTGCAGTCGCTGAAGGAGAATATCCCCCGTTACCAGTTCCTGCGCGAGCAGGTCACCGCGCCCAGCCGTTTCAGCAACTACGAGTGATGAACACCATGAATTCCCGCGCCCCGCTTCTGGCGCTTGCCTGCGCCACCCTGATCTCAGGGCTGCACGCGCCCGCAGCAGCCCAGAGCTTGCGCCTGCCGTTTGCCGCCGCCCCCGCCCCCGCCCGGGCTGTCCCGGCGGGTCCCCGCGCAGCCGATTACATCGTGGCGGTCGTCAATTCCGAGCCGATCACCAACAACGAAGTGCGCATGCGCATGGCGCGCTTCGAGCAGCAGCTGGCCGCAGCCGGCCAGGAAATACCGCCGCGGCCTGTGTTCATGCAGCAAGTGCTCGAGCGCCTGATTGCCGAGAAGGCCCAGTTGCAGCTGGCCCGCGAAAACAACCTGCGCATTGAAGAGTCGGCCATCGACCAGGCAGAGCAGAACATTGCGCGCTCCAACCAGATGGACGTGACCGAGCTGCGGCGACAAATTGTGCTCGAGGGCATGACGGTCGCCGGCTACCGCGAAGACTTGCGCAACCAGCTGCTGCTCACGCGCCTGCGCGAGCGCGAGGTCGAGCCGCGCATCCGCATCAGCGACCTGGAGCTGGACCAGTTCCTGCGCGAGCAGCAGGGGCGCACCGACATCAGTGCATTCGACCTCAATCTCGGTCACATCCTGGTTGCCGTGCCGGAAACGGCGACGCCCGCGCAGGTGGCCACCGCACGCGAAAAGGCGCTGCGCGTGATGCAGCGTGCGCGGGCCGGCGAAGACTACGCCAAGCTCGCACGCGAGAATTCCGACGCATCAGGAGCGGCTACGAGCGGCGGGCTCACAGGGCGCAGGCCGGCTGACTCACTGCCGCCAATCTTCCTGCAGGCCGTTCAGGCCCTGCCAGAAGGCGGCGTTGCCGACCCGATTCGCACCACGGCAGGTTTCCACATCCTGAAGGTGGTTGAGAAAAAGCGAAACATCGCGTTGCCGGGTGCTACCGTCGAGCAAAGCCGCGCCCGCCATATATTGCTGCGCCCGGGGCCGCAGCTGACCGAAGCGCAAGCGGTCGCACGGCTTGCCGATTTCAAGAAGCGGGTCGAGGCTGGCCAGGCTGACTTTGCACAGCTGGCGCGTGACTTCTCGCAGGACGCCAGCGCTCGCGCTGGTGGTGAACTCGGCTGGACCAGCCCTGGCTCTTTTGTGCCCGAATTCGAAGAAGCGCTGAATCAGCTGAAGCCCGGGCAGATCTCCAGCCCCTTGATCTCGCGCTTCGGTGTGCACCTGGTGCAGTTGATGGAGCGGCGCCAGGCCACTTTGACGCAACGCGAGCAACGCGACATGGTCCGCAGCGCCCTTCGCGAAAAGAAGCTGGACGAGGCTTATGCGCAGTGGACGCAGGAGGTGCGCGGCCGCGCTTTCGTGGAGATGCGCGACGCGCCGCAGTGAAGCACATTCCCCGCAAACGGTTTGGCCAGCACTTCCTGGCCGACGTCGCGATCATCGATGCGATCGTGCGGGAGATCGACCCGAAGCCGGGCGACGCCATGGTCGAAATCGGCCCTGGCCTGGCAGCGCTGACCCAGCCGCTGGTGGAGCGCCTTGGCAAGCTCACGGTCATCGAACTCGACCGTGACCTTGCGGCGCGGCTTCGAAGCCATCCGCAACTGGCGGTTGTCGAATCGGATGTCCTGAAGGTCGATTTCCAGCAGCTCGCGCAAACGCTGCAGACGCGGCAGCTGCGCGTGGTCGGCAACTTGCCGTACAACATCTCCACGCCCATCCTGTTTCATCTGCTGGCCTTCGCGCCCGTGATCAAGGACCAGCACTTCATGCTGCAAAAGGAAGTGATCGATCGAATGGTCGCGCGCCCTTCGACCGGCGACTACGGCCGGCTCTCCGTCATGCTCCAGTGGCGCTACGAGATGGAAGATGTGCTGTTCGTGCCGCCTGGCTCATTTGATCCGCCGCCGCGCGTGGATAGCGCCGTTGTGCGCATGGTGCCGCACGCGGCACCTGCGGCAGTCGATGAACAGTTGCTGTCGCAGATCGTGCAGGTGGCGTTCAGCCAGCGCCGCAAGCTGCTGCGTCACACGTTGGGAAAGTGGTTGGAGTCGCGTGCATTCAACGGCCATTTCGATGTGCAGCGGCGTGCCGAGGAAGTGTCGGTACAGGAATATCTTGATCTGGCGTTACTGGTGCACAGCACAACCGGCAATTCCGCGCAGGTGCAGTAACGCGCAGCCAGTGCCTGCAGGCACCAACGAAAAAGCCGGGTCGAACCCGGCTTTTTCACTCTGGCGAAACCACTTCAAGTCGCCGCGCGTTCCTGAAATCAAGCGGCTGCCAACCAATACCCTGCGTTGAAGGGGCTGCTCATTCGCAGCGCCAGGGGCGATACGTCGACGAGCTTGTCGGTTGGCATCTTTTCGCCGGACTCGGTCGTTGCTGCCACGGGGGCGGGCACTTCAGTGCCGCAAGCCTCGTTCGCCCGTTCTGCTTGGCTGTTTTGCGCAGAACGGGCTACAGAAAAGAATAGAAGCACCTGAACGGTATCTTCCGCTCTCCCCAGTAGTCAGCGGTGTCGCGGAAGATGTCGAGCAGCTGCTCGCGGGCTTCCTTGTCGAACTTGGCGTTCGCCGGGATCTGCTCGAGCACCACGATGAAACCGGGCTGCGGGCCCGACTTGTGCACCGGGTCGGTCATGCAATCGTAGAGCGCGTCGAAGTTCTTGCCGAAGTGGGCCGGCAGCATGAACTGCTGCGCAATCATGTCCAGCACGTCCTGCTTGCTCTGGGCATTGGCCAGGTTCGCGTAGAGGAAGTGCTGGCCCAGCGACTGGGCCGCATCCTGCAGGGTCTGCACGCGGAAAGCGCGAATCGACTGCACGATGTTGGTCCGCACGCCTTTGAGGGCCGCTTCGGGGGTCTCTCGACGAAGTGGGGTTTCCATCTCCGTGTCTCTTTCCGTAGTCACAAAATCATCCCGCTTCATTGGGTTCACTCCACGATCATTCGAAAACTTGCGTAATGGTCCGCGGTGTAATAACAGGCCTGCGGCGTCCTGGGTGGACCGCCGCACACGATGCGCCGGGCCCCCCGGTCGCGAGATCCTGGTGTGGCTACCGTGTACTCGCGGTAAAAACCGCGCTTCTCGGCCGGAAGCAGTCGCTCCCGGTTGCCGAACACAGAGCCATCCTTTCCGTTTGGAAACGGCCCACCACGCCGGATCAGTTCATAGGTTTCACGGCCTTGCCTTGGCAGCTCAGCGACAGCAATCACAGCTGAGGAGCGCGGGGCAGTACCGTCGGTCCGGGCTCTGGCTTGCACCAGCGGACCTGACATCGCGAAAGCCAAGAAAAGGCTAGTAAGCACAAACTTGACGGCCGCGATGCGTGCCATGAACGGACCTTCTTTGGAGACCTTGGGGGACGCTTTCCGGGCATCTTCAGGGCTCGAAACCCTTCGGGAAAACCCGGAAAAATTCAGGCGTTAGTGTGACTGATACCAACCCAAAAGGCAAGAGCCTGCCCAATTTTTGGGCAGGCTCAAGGGCTATTTCTCATCAGGAAGGAGTCAGCTAAGTTAGCGCCAGCTGTCCAGATAGACCTTACCGCGCCGCATTTGCATCGGCCACCGTCAATGCCGTCATATTGACGATGCGGCGCACCGTGGTGCTGGCCGTGAGAATATGCACCGGCTTGGCCGCCCCGAGCAGGACCGGGCCAATCGCGATGTTTCCGCCCGCCGCCGTCTTGAGCAGGTTGTAAGAAATATTGGCTGCATCGATATTCGGCAGTACCAGCAAGTTGGCGTCGCCGGCAAGCGTGCTGTGGGGCATGAGAAGGTCACGTGCCGCGCCGTCCAGAGCTATGTCGCCGTGCATCTCGCCATCGACTTCCAGCCACGGCGCCTGCACGCGCAGCAAGTCCAGCGTATCGCGCATCTTCACCGCGCTGGGCTGGTTGCTGGAGCCGAAATTCGAATGCGACAGCAAAGCGGCTTTTGGCTTGAGGCCGAACCGCATCATTTCCTCGGCGGCCATCACGGTGATCTCGGCGAGCTGCACCGCAGTCGGGTCATAGTTGACGTGCGTGTCCACCAGGAAGATCTGGCGGTTCGGCAACAGCAGGCCGTTCATGCAGGCATAGGTGCACACGCCTTCGCGCTTGCCGATCACCTGGTCGATGTATTGCAGGTGCATCGCCGTGGTGCCCCAGGTGCCGACAATCATGCCGTCGACCTCATCCTTGTGGAGCAGCATGGCTCCGATCAGCGAGAGGCGCCTGCGCATCTCGATCTTGGCCATCTGTACCGTGACGCCCTTGCGTGCCGTCATGCGGTGATAGGTTTGCCAGAAGTCGCGATAGCGGTGGTCCTGCTCGACGTTGACGATGTCGTAGTCGAGCTCTTCTTTCAGGCGCAGCCCGAACTTCGCGATGCGCTGCGCGATGATCGCCGGGCGGCCGATGAACGTGGGCCGCGCAATGCCTTCGTCGACGATGATCTGCGCGGCGCGCAGCACGCGCTCTTCCTCGCCTTCGCAAAACGCCACGCGCTTTTTCAGTGCCGACTTCGCCATCTGGAAGATCGGCTTCATCGTTGTGCCCGACGCGTACACAAAGCTCTGGAGCTTCTCGCGATACGCGTCCATGTCCTGCACCGGGCGCAGCGCGACACCGCTGTCTTGCGCGGCCTTGGCAACAGCCGGCGCGATCTTCATCATCAAGCGCGGATCGAATGGCTTCGGGATGAGGTATTCGGGGCCGAACGCCAGTTGTTCGCCGGCATACGCGGCCGCCACCACTTCGCTTTGCTCGGCCTGTGCGAGTTCGGCAATCGCATGCACCGCCGCGATCTCCATCTCTGCCGTGATGGTCGTGGCGCCGCTGTCCAGTGCGCCGCGAAAGATGTACGGAAAGCACAAGACGTTGTTGACCTGGTTCGGGTAGTCGGTGCGGCCCGTTGCCATGATCGCGTCGTCGCGCACTTCCTTGACTTCCTCCGGCGTGATCTCGGGGTTGGGATTGGCCAGCGCCAGGATGATCGGCCGGGCCGCCATCTTGCGGACCATGTCCTTCTTGAGCACACCGCTCGCCGACAGGCCCAAAAAGATGTCCGCGTCCTCGATCACTTCACTGAGGGTGCGCGCTGATGTCTTTTGCGCGAACGGCAACTTGTCTTCGTCCATCAGCTCCTTGCGGCCTTCGTACACCACGCCGGCCAGGTCCGTCGCGTAGATGTTCTTCATCGGCAGGCCGAGCTTGACCAGCAGGTTCAGGCACGCGAGCGCTGCAGCGCCCGCGCCGGAGGTCACGAGCTTGACGTTGTTGATGTCCTTGCCGACGACCTTCAGCCCGTTGATGATCGCAGCGCCGACGCAGATGGCCGTGCCATGCTGGTCGTCGTGGAACACCGGGATCTTCATGCGGTCGCGCAGCTTTCGCTCCACGTAGAAGCAGTCCGGCGCCTTGATGTCTTCGAGGTTGATGCCGCCAAATGTCGGCTCAAGCGACGCAATGATGTCGACGAGTTTGTCGAGGTCGTGCTTTTCGTTGATCTCGATGTCGAAAACATCGATGCCCGCGAATTTCTTGAACAGGACACCCTTGCCCTCCATCACAGGCTTGGACGCCAGCGGGCCAATGTCGCCGAGCCCGAGCACGGCGGTGCCGTTCGTGATCACGGCGACCAGGTTGCCGCGGCTGGTGTACTTGAAGGCGTTGTTCGGGTCTTTGACGATCTCTTCGCACGGGGCCGCAACGCCGGGCGAATAGGCCAGTGCGAGGTCGTGCTGGTTCAGCAGCTGCTTGGTCGCGTGGATCGCCACTTTGCCGGGCGTGGGGAACTCGTGATATTCGAGGGCGGCCAGGCGCAGTTCTGCGCGCTTGTCGTCGGCGTTGGCCGCGTCATTTGAAGGCATGGGTTGGAGTCTCCTGGGGCACAGCTTAATGCCTTGTCTGGCATGCCGTGTCGCTTCGTGGGGATGCGATTGTAGACGGCGCGCGGGAAAACCCTAGTACGCAATTACGCGTAACGGCCCAGCAGCAAGGTCGCAAGCGCATCGACGGGCGCCTTAGTGCCAAACAACGCAGGGCCGTGTTTGCGCAAATGCGATGCGACCGCGCTGCGCTGGGCGCTGTCACTTGCCAGTGCGACGGCTATGTCCGCATAGTGCGCGGTGTCGGTGGCAACGCACTCGTCCAGCCCCGCTTCGCGCAGGATGCCTGCGGCGAACCGGCCGCGCATCGCGTCGCCTTCAAGTGCGACGACAGGCAGGCCGCATTCAATCGCCTGCATCGCAGTGTTGAAGCCCGAGAATCCGACGCTGTCGAGAAACAGCGTGGCTTCCTGCATAAGGCCGAAGAACTGCGGCCGTGACAGATGCGCCAGCCACACTACGTGGTCGTCGATATTGAGTCCGTGCCGGTCGAATGCGCCCCTCATGCGCCTGGCGAGGCGCTCCTGCAGCACGGGCGCACCGCTGCGGAAGAACACCAGCCGGGCGGCTGGCAGGCGCCTGGCGATATCGGCCCAGAGCCCATCGTCTTCTGGCGCGTATTTCTGTGCGAGGCCGGGGCATAGCAGCAGTGGCGCATCCGCGGGCAGTCCCAAAGAGCGCCGATCAATGCGTTCTGGCGTGACGCCAAGCGGTTCGTAGCAAACGCCGAGCCCGGGCAAGGCGATGAGCTGTTCGCTGTAATGATCCTGTGCGTGCGAAGGCTCCAGCGCCTGCGCCGAAATGAATGCGTCGATCGTTGGCAGGCCCGTGGTGAGCGGGTGGCCCCAAGAGGCCGCTTGCCATGGCGCGAGGCGGCGGCTCGCGAGCTTGGCCGTCATCGCGTCCATTCCGACTTCCGGGAAGACCAGTGCGTGCGGCGCGAAGGCCTCGATGCGGCGCTGCCACTCTTGCGCGCTGGCGCCACGGCCGTCGAAGTGCGGCACAAGCTGCCTTGCAGCATCGGTCTGTGTATCGCTGATCGCCCCCACATGAAAGACGCTGACTTCGATGCGCGAGCGATCCACGTTCGCCACCCAGCCGCGCACGATCGCGGTCCACACCGAGTGATCACGGATATGCGCTGAAACAATGCCAACGCGCACGGGCCGGCCCGTGTGCACGGCAGGCGAAGGCGGTGCTGCCTGCGCCGGCGATGCCTGCGCCAGGCCTGACAGGCGCGCGCATAGCTGTCCGTACGGCACGAGCAGGTCGCGGTGATTGCCACGCTGGTAGGCCAGGTAGAACGGCTGCGTGGATCCCACCACTGCACGCCCGGCGCCCAGGCGAGGCCCCTGGAAAAAAGCGTCGAGCTGCGAAACCCCTTGCGCAAACGATGCCCGCGATGTCAAAGCCTCGGCCTCTTCGTCGCGTGTGGCAGGCAGCCTCGCCATCACCGAAGCCCATCGTGCCGCCGCATGTTCGGGGTCGAGCCGCAGCGCTTGTTCATGCGAAGCTTGCGCGAGCTTTGCGTCGCCCATCGCCATCCAGATCAGCCCGCGCAGGTGATGCGCCTGGGCGAGCTGCGGGTCGAACTCGATCGCGCGGTCGATCGCCAGGCTGGCGTCACGCACGAGGGATTGCGCCAGTAACACCTGCGCACGCAACGCGTGAACTTCAGCCGAACGCGGCTCGTCTGCCAGCAGCCGGTCGAGCTGGGCCTGCGCGCTTGGCGTGTCTCCCGCAGCCAGCGCGAGTTGGGCAAGGTTGAACCGCGCCTCGAACAGCCGGGGATCCAGATGCAAGGCCTCCAACAGATGGGTGCGCGCGGTGTCGAGCTCGCCCAGCTCGCGCAGCAGCGCGCCGAGATTCGCGTGGGCCTGCGCCGAGCGCGGGTCGCGGCTGACGGCATCTTCAAAGCCCATGCGGGCTTCCTCGTGCTGACCGCGTCTGGCTAGCAACGCAGCGCGGTTGCCCGTCGCCGCCAGCGAGCCATCAAGCGCGATCGCGCGCTCGTACTGCCTGATCGCTTCGTCGAACTTCCCGCTGCGCTCCAGTGCCAGCGCCAGGTTGTTGTGCGCGTTGGCATGCGCCGGGTGCTTGCGCAAGACGGCTTCAAATTCTTTCGCGGCGCCGGCAGCATCGCCCGCTTCCAGCAGCGCAGCGCCCAGTTCATTGCGCAGCTCGATCGCGCCGCCAGCCGCCAGCGCTGCGCGAAGGCGCACGGCAGCCGCCGCCGGGTCGCCCAGCCGCCGCAACACGAGCGACAGATTCACGGCGGCGTCGAGATTCTTCGGGTTGAACGCCAGCGCAGTCTCGTAGCTCGCGCGCGCCTCGTTCAGCCGCCCTGCATGCAGGTGAACCGTGCCGAGATTGCCGTATGCCGTGGCGTCGCGCGGGCTGGAGCGCAGCGCCTGGGTGATCTGGTCGCGCGCTTCGTCAAGCCGGCCTTGCTGCAGCGCAATCACGCCCAGCAGGTGCCGCGCATCGAAGTGGCCGGGGGCTGTGGCGAGCACTTCGCGGTAGGCTGCGGCCGCGTCGGCCAGCCGCCCTGCCTGGTGATGCTGGAATCCACCGGTAAACAATTTCTGCAGATCGGGTGTCAGCGCCACGGGCGCCACCGGGGCAGCCGATGGCACGGCCGGTGGGCTCTTTCTGCCGAACATGAAAACTTCAGGCCCGCACGGCCGTCATGGCCGCGAGCTCATAGGCGAGCTCGTCGATGAACGCGTCCGGGTAAGCGGCATCCTTGAGCGCCCATTTGAAGCGGTTGGCCAAGCGTGCCTTTTGATAGATGTTCAGCGAGTGCGTCTTGCGAAAGTCCTGCATCTCGCGGGCGAGCGCCGCATGCACCTTGCGAAAACGCTCCTGCTGTTTCTTGCCCGCCGTGGTGAATTCCGAGGGCGGAAAGCGCTCCATGAACATCTTCACGGTTTTATCCGCGAAGGCGTCGACTTCCAGCGTATCGAACCACTTGAACACCATCGGCGCATCCCCTGCCGCGCAAGTGCCGGCCGAGGGAATTTTGACACACGCATTGACATGATCTGCGTGTGGCCCGCGAGTATCATCCGCCCCACCAGCTTTTCTACTGCGAGAGGAACGTGCCATGGCCCTGATGGACTTCATCAAGAAACAGTTCATAGACATCATCACGTGGACCGAAGACACGGATGGCGTTCTTTCGTGGCGGTTTCCCATGCGCGACATGGAAATCCAGTACGGCGCATCGTTGACCGTGCGCGAATCGCAAATGGCGGTGTTCGTCAATGAAGGCAAGATCGCGGACGTCTTCGGCCCGGGCATGTACAAGCTCACGACGCAGACGATTCCCGTCCTCACCTACCTGAAGAACTGGGACAAGCTCTTCGAGTCGCCTTTCAAGAGCGATCTGTATTTCTTCAGCACCCGCCAGCAGATCGACCAGCGCTGGGGCACGCCGCAGCCCATCACGATCCGCGACAAGGACTTCGGCGCCGTGCGTCTGCGCGCTTTCGGCAACTACGCTTACAGCGTGGCAGACCCGAAGTTGCTGCACCAGAAAATCACCGGCACGCGCGACGTGTACACCGCTGCCGAACTCGAGCCGCAACTGCGCGGCATGATCTTGCAGCACATCTCTGACGGTATTGCGCAAAGCGGCGTTCCGTTCCTCGACCTCGCAGCCAGCCAGGTCGAGTTCGCCGAAGCCTTGCAAAAGGCCGTGACGCCCGCGTTCGAGGCGATCGGCCTGAAGCTCGAAGCCATGACCGTGCAGAACGTGTCCCTGCCCGAGGAGCTGCAAAAGATCCTCGACCAGAAAATCGGCATGGGCATGGTCGGCAACGACATGGGCAAGTTCATGCAGTACCAGACGGGCCAGGCCATCCCCGAGATGGCCAAGGGCATCGGCCAGGGTGGCGGCAGCATTGCCGGCGACGCGATGGGCATGGGCGCAGGCCTGGCGATGGGCCAGGTGCTCGCGCAGAACCTTCAACAGGGCCTGCAGCAGCGCCCTGCCGCACCGATGGAGTTGGCACCGGCGGCCATCAAGCCCGATGACGTGATGGCCACGCTCGAAAAGCTGGGCGAGCTCAAGGCCAAAGGCATCCTCACGCAGGAAGAGTTCGACGCCAAGAAGGCCGAACTGCTCAAGAAGCTCGTCTAGCCACCGGGCGTGGCGACGGGCTCACCCCAACGCATCTACCGGGCGCCCTGCCCGGGCTGCGGCGCGCCCGTCGAATTTCGCAGCGCGCAGTCGGTCTATGCCGTCTGCAGCTTCTGCAGCAGCACCGTGGCACGCCAGGGCGAAATACTCTCGCGCCTGGGCAAGATGGCCGAGGTCTTCGACGACCACAGCCCCTTGCAGCTCATGGCGTCGGGCCGCTTCCAGAACCGCACGTTCACGCTCGTGGGCCGGCTGCAATACAAGAGTGCCGACGGCCCCTGGACTGAGTGGATCGCGATGTTCGACGACGGCACCACAGGCGTGCTGGGCGAGGACAACGGCTCCTATGTCTTTTCCCTTCCTGTCAATCTGAGGCGTGACGTTCCGCAAGCGGCGCAGTTGCGCGTCGGCGCCACCACGGCAATCGACGGTGTGCCTTTCAGCATTGCGTCGAACGTGTCCGTGGCGCTGGTGTCGGCGCAAGGCGAATTGCCGAAGTTGCCGCCGCTGAACCAGACGTTCGCGATGGTCGAGCTGCGCAGCGCCGCCGGCGACGTGATCAGCATCGACTACGGCACGCAGCCACCGGTCGTCAGCCGGGGCAAGGAAGTGCAGCTCGACGCGCTCGCCATGAGCGGCCTGCGCAGCGAGTCGGCGAAAGAAGAAAAAGGCCGCCAGTTCTCGTGCCCCAATTGCGGCGCCCAGGTCGCGGTCACACTCGACACGTCGAAGTCGATCACCTGCCGCTCGTGCAACAGCATCATCGACCTGACGCAGGGCATCGGCAATGAAATGCGTCATGCCATGCAGGACGAGCCGGTGCAGCCGCTCATTCCGCTGGGCACACTCGGGCAACTGCAGGGTGTCGAGTGGCAAGTCGTGGGCTTCCAGCATCGCATGGGGCAAGAGCCCGGCGACGATGACGAACAGTTCGGCTGGAGCGAATACCTGCTCTATAACTTCAAGCGCGGCTTCACCTTCCTCGTCGACTCGGAAGACGGCTGGAGCGTCGTCAAGCCCGCCACGGGTGCGCCATCGCTGTCACCCAATGCCGAATCGGCCACGTACCTGGGCACGAGCTACAAGCTGCTCTACGCCTACAACGCCGAGACCAACTACGTCGCCGGCGAGTTCTACTGGCCCGTCGAGCGCGGCATGAAAACCTTCAACCGCGACTTCGCCAAGGGCAACAGCCTGCTGTCGATGGAGCAGACGCCGCGCGAGATCACATGGTCCAGCGGCAGCAAGATCGACAGCGACACTGTCGCCAAGGCGTTCAAGCTCGAAGGCAAGAAGGATCTGCTCGCGCGCGCCGATGCGTCGCCCGCCAGCGCGGCCAAAGGCATGGGCTGCATGACGATCATCGTGCTGTTCATCATCATCGTGATCCTGCTGGTCATCATCAAGGCCTGCGTGGACGACACCTCCGATGGGTCCGGCTACACCTCCGGTTCAAGCCGCACCGGAGGCGGCTCGTTTGGCGGCTATTCCGGTGGCGGCGGCCACAAATGAGGCACCGCCATGCAACACGAATTTTCTGGAGAGCAACATGCTTGAATGGTTGAAACCCGCAGCCTTCCTCGGCTCCATCGTCTACGCGCTGATCGGCGTCATCATCTTCTGGGTGAGCTTCCTGATCATCGACAAGGTCACGCCGTACGACCTGTGGGGCGAAATTGTCGAAAAGCAGAACGTCGCGCTGGGCATCGTTGTCGGCGCGATGTCGCTGGGCATCTGCATCATCGTCGCCGCCGCCGTCCACGGCTAGCGTGGTGCCTGTGATGGAAGCGCAGCCGCGCACAGCGGCGCTTGCGCCTGCACCGGTCGAAGTTGCGCTGCTCGCCTCGGTGTTCGTCGTGGCCGCGTGCGGCCTCGTGTACGAGCTCGCCGCCGGCGCACTCGCCTCGTACATCCTGGGCGACTCGGTGCTGCAGTTCTCCACCATCATCGGCACGTACCTCTTCGCCATGGGCATCGGCTCGTGGCTCTCGCGGTTTTTCGAGCGGCAGCTGCCCGCGCACTTCCTGCGCATCGAGTTGCTCGTTGCACTCGTCGGAGGCTCGTTGCCCGCAGTGCTGTTCCTGGCGAACGCCTATGTGCCGGGCAGCTTTCGCGGCCTGCTCTATCTGCTGGTTCTCGCCGTAGGCGTGCTCGTGGGGCTGGAGATTCCGCTGGTCATGCGCATCCTCAAGCGCAACGTGGCGCTCAAGGACCTGGTGTCGCAAGTCCTCACGTTCGACTATCTGGGCGCGCTGGCGGTCTCGATTGCTTTCCCGCTCGTGCTTGTGCCGCACCTGGGCCTGATTCGCACGGGCCTGTTGTTCGGCTTGATGAACGCCGCCGTCGCGCTCTGGGCGTTGTGGATGTTCCGCTTCGAGCTGCGGCAGTTTCGCGCGCATGCCGCAGCTTGTGTCGCCACGCTGGGTGTGCTGCTGGCGGGTTTTGCGCTCGCCCAGCAGATCACGACACTCACCGAAGAAAAGCTCTACCAGGACCCCGTGGTGTTCGCGGCGACTTCGCCCTACCAGCGCATCATCGTCACGCACGGACGCATGGGCCATCGCCTCTTTCTCAATGGCAACCTGCAGTTTGCCGAGCGCGACGAGTATCGGTACCACGAAGCGCTGGTTCATCCCGCGATGGCCGCGCACGGCGGCGCGCGCAAAGTTGCAGTGCTGGGCGGCGGCGATGGCATGGCCGTGCGCGAAATACTGCGCTACCCCAGCGTCGAAAGCGTCACGCTCGTCGAGCTTGACCCGAACATGACGCAGCTGTTCTCCACACATGAAGCATTGACGAGACTCAACGCCGGCGCCCTCACCTCGCCCAAGGTGCATATCGTCAACACCGACGCATTCCGCTGGCTGCAGGACAGCACCGACATGTTCGACGTGATCGTGGTCGACTTTCCTGATCCGACGAACTTCTCCATCGGCAAGCTGTACACCAGCTCGTTTTACGCCGCGCTTGAGCAGCGGCTGTCGGCCAGCGGCTATGCCGTCGTGCAGACCACTTCGCCGCTGGTTGCGCGCCAGAGCTTCTGGACGGTCGCGGCCACGATCGAATCGGCTGGCCTTTCCGTCGCGCCGTATCACGCGAATGTGCCGAGCTTTGGCGAATGGGGCTTTGTCATCGCGGGGCGCAGGCCTTACCGTATGCCCGCCGAGCTGCCCGCAGGGCTTCGCTTTCTGGATCGGGCAAGCTTGCCGCAGCTGTTTGACTTCCCGCGCGACATGGCCCGCGTGCCCGCCGAGGTGAACCGCCTGTCGAACCAGGTGCTGGTGACGACCTACGAACGCGAGTGGGGCAAGGTGGGCCAGTGAGGTCAGGCCCTTGCGGCATTCGCCGCCGCGAATGGCTGGCCGGCGCTTGCGCGTTGCCGCTGGCAGGGTGCGCTGGCAGCGACAGCGAAGTCACTGGCACGCTGCTTGGCGCGAGCGCAGAGCGCGGCCACCTGCTGCGCGACCCACGCGCAGCACAGGCACCTTCCGCCACCCGGCGCGTGCGTGTGGTGATCGCAGGCGGCGGCATTGCAGGCCTGGCAGCCGCGCGGGCATTGCGTTTGCGCGGCATCGACGACTTTGTGATTCTTGAACTCGAAGACACCGCTGGCGGCAACAGCCGCGCCGGATCGATAGGTGGTATCGCCTGCCCGCTGGGCGCGCACTACTTGCCGGTGCCTGGCGACGCGGCGCGGGACGTGCAGGATTTTCTCGAGGAGACCGGCGTGCGCCAGCGCGTGGCGGGGCGTTGGGTCTACGACGAGCGGCATTTGTGCCATTCGCCGCAGGAGCGGCTGTTCTTTCGCGGCCACTGGCAGGAAGGGTTGCTGCCGGTGCAGGGCGTGGGAGCCTCCACGCTCGCTCAGTACGTGCGGTTTGCACGCCTGGTGGACGGTGTGCGCAAGCAAGCCGCATTCAGCATCCCGGCGCCGTCCGTCGCACCGGCTGCGCACCTGGCGCTCGACAGCATCACGATGGCGGCCTTCCTGTCTCGCGAAGGGCTCGATGACCCGCACTTGCGCTGGTACCTCGACTACAGCTGCCGCGACGACTATGGCGCCGGCACCGGCGCCGTATCGGCGTGGGCGGGCCTGCATTACTTCGCCAGTCGCCATGGCTTCCAGCCGCCGGGTGCAGACAATGGCGAGCGCGAGAGCGTGCTGACCTGGCCGCAGGGCAACGCGTGGCTCACGCAGCGGCTGGCAGCGCCATTGGGCGAGCGTGTGAAGGCGGCCCGCGTCGTCTCGCGCATTGAAGAAGGGCGCAGCGGCGTGGAAGTCGATGGGTGGAATGCGCTCACGCAGCAAACCGAGCGCTGGCAGGCCGAGCATTGCATTGTCGCGATGCCGGTGTTCATCGCCGCGCGCGTCGTGCGCAATGCGCCCGCTGCGCTGGCCCAGCGTGCATCGCAACTGCACTACGCGCCATGGATCGTGGCCAACATGCATGTGCGTGAACCCCTGCGCGATCGCCCGGGCGCGCCGCCTTCATGGGACAACGTCGTCTACGCCGCAAAGGGACTGGGCTACGTCGATGCGCGCCACCAGAGCCTTGATCCGCGGCCCGCGGCGACGGTCCTGAGCTGGTATTGCGCGCCCGGCGAGGCCAGCCGCGCGCAGGTGCTCTCGCGAGGCTGGCGCGACTGGCTGGGCGACGCGCAAGCCGAGCTGGCGCCGGCACATCCGGACCTGATGAGCAAGCTCACCCGCGTCGAAGTCGCGCGGTACGGCCACGCGATGGCGATTCCCGTTCCCGGCACGCTGGCGTCGTTGCAAGCGACGGCACGGGGCCAGTCGGCGACCAAGCGCCTGTCGTTCGCGCATGCTGACTGGGCAGGCTATTCCATCTTTGAAGAAGCGTTCACCGCAGGCCACCGGGCGGGCCTGCGGGTCGCATGACAGCGCAAGCCTAGCGCGGGCAGGTCAGGTTCTGGACGACGGCGTCCTGGCCCTTCTTCTGTTTTTCGTCTTCCGTCACCAGCAGGTTCAGGAACGTGCTGACCTGGCTTTCGTCCAGCTCGGCCAACGCAGCGGAAATGTCGCCGCGCCGCCCGCTTTCGAGCGCGTCGAGCACGTTGTCCAGACGCGATGTCGCCGGAGCGGGTGTGGGCGCGGGTGTGGGCGCAGGCGCGGGTGTCGGAGTCGGCGTTGGCGCTGGTGTCGGAGCCGGTGTCGGTGGCGGCGTGGGCGCTGGAGTCGGTGCCGGAGTAGGCGAAGGCGTGGGGGCCGGCGTCGGTGACGGCGTCGGCGCTGGCGAGGGCGACGGCGTTGGAGCCGGCGTTGGTGATGGCGTCGGCGCTGGAGTCGGCGACGGTGTGGGAGCCGGTGTCGGTGTGGGAGCCGGTGTCGGTGACGGAGTCGGTGCCGGCGTGGGCGCTGGAGTCGGTGCCGGAGTAGGCGAAGGCGTGGGAGCCGGTGTCGGCGACGGTGTCGGTGCCGGAGTAGGCGAAGGCGTGGGGGCCGGCGTCGGTGACGGCGTCGGCGCTGGCGTGGGCGACGGTGTAGGCGCCGGCGTTGGCGAGGGAGTCGGTGCGGGAGTCGGCGACGGTGTAGGGGCCGGCGTCGGTGACGGAGTCGGTGCCGGCGTGGGCGATGGCGTAGGCGCCGGCGTTGGTGAGGGCGTCGGCGCTGGCGTGGGCGACGGTGTAGGTGCCGGTGTCGGTGTCGGTGACGGCGATGGGGTGGGCGACGGTGAGGGAGTCGGCGACGGTGAAGGAGTCGGCGATGGCGTGGGCGTCGGCGTGGGGGCCGGCGTCGGCACTGCAAGCCGCAGCGAGCCAGCAGCCGGGCTCGTCGCGAACGACACGTCGTAGCCCGCCACAGGCGGCGCTGAACCGCCCATCGCAAGATTGCTTTGGATCACATCGAACTGGTCGCCGGGATTCAACCCTGGTGCCGCAGTGACGTTGACCGACGCGCTCGCCGAAATATTGACCTGGCCCGTCACGCTCAGCACGTCATAGCTCGTGGTGCTGTCGATGTCGACATACAGCCCGGTGCCCGCATTGAGATTGACTGCGGCTGCCTCGACAAACAGCGTGCCCACCGTACCCAGCCCGCCCGGCTTGATGTGGCCGCTGTTGTCCAGCGTGCCCGAGCCGAGCTTGAGCGTGCCGCTGCCTTCGATGAGGCCCGACGAGTCGAGCGACGTGTTGCTGTTGTCCAGCGTTGCGCCGGAGGCGATCGAAATCGTCCCGGGGTTGCTCGTGAACGGGCTGGTGCCCGGGGGGCTGCCGAACTGCAGGGTGCCCGCCTGCACATCGACCACGCCGGTGCTCGTGTTGGTGAACGTCCCGACATCGATCACGCTGGTGCCCGACCCCAGCAGCGCCGGCTGACTGTTGGTGCCGGCAACTCTGTTCCCAGGCTGCGACGCACCGACGATCTGGGTTTCAACTTTCCTGAAGATGCCCGAATTGGTGATGGTCCCGGCCGCGCCCGAGAGGCCGTTGTCGTTCGATATCTCGTAAGTGCCCGCATTGGAGAGCGAGCCGCCGCTCTGGAAGCTGACCTGGCCGTTGCCAAACTGGAAGATCGAGCCCTTGTTGACCCACAGCCGCGAGACATTCAGGTTGCCCCACAAGTCGGCGGTTGCTGTGCTGTCCAGTGTCAGCTTGCCCGTGCCGGACAGCGTGCCGCCGTTGGTGTCGAAGTAGTTCGTGACCGTGATGTCACCCGCGCCCTTGATCGTGCTTGCGCTGCCGTACATCGCGAGATCGGGAACGGTGATCGACGTCGTTGCCTCCAGCGTGCCGCCATCAGCGGACAGGCGCGTGGCGTTTGTGGACGTGACGTTGGTGCTCCAGCCGACAGTGCCCGCAGTAATGGATGCAGAGCCCGACCCGCTGGCGGTCAGCGACGTCGGCAGGCCGCCGGCCACATTGAACGTGCCCGCGAACTCGATGCCGCCCGTAGCGCTGATCGTGTTGGCGCCGGTGCCTGCGTCCAGTCCTGCGGCGACCAGGACGTTGCCATTGCCGCCGTTGCTGGTGAGCTTGATGCTGTTGGACGTGATCGGCTCGTTCACGGTCAGGTCGCCGGCCGCGCTGATCGACACATCGGTGGACGTCTTGATGCCGTTGCCGCCGTAACCCACAGCAAGGTCGGCGGCGTTCTGGAACTTGAAGAAGTTGAGCGTCGAGCCGCTGGTGCCGACCGTGGCGACCTCGTTGCTCGCGTTGTTCAGGGCCACGCCCCCTGCAGGGCCGACATTGAGCATGAGCGCCGTGCTGGCGACGGCAGGCGCGTCATTGTCCTGGCCGATCATCGGCGCGGTCAGCGTGATGGCGACGGGGTCGCTGACGTCGGTGGCAGCGATGCCCGAGAAGGTCGCCGCGCCGCCGCCGTTCATGGTGGCTGTGCTGACGGGTACGGTCGTCAGGTGGATGCCGTTCGTGCTCTTGTAGGCGAACGATTCGCCCGCCGAAGAACCGGTGGCCCGGCCGGCGAGCATGCCCGTCGGGTTGTTGGCCGTGAGCTGGACGCTGCTGCCTTCGGCATACACGGCCTTGCCGCCGAGCAGGCCCGCGGTGGTTTGCGTGAGCGAGCCTGCCGACGTCAGCGAGATCACGCCGTCCGGCGTGGCCGGCACGTAGCCCGATGCATCGCCGTTCACACTGATGCCCGACTGGCCGTCTACCGTGCCCACAAGCAGGTTGCCGCTGCTGTACAGCTTGAAGTTGTGGTTGGAGGTCGCACCGTTGCCGACGACAGCTGCCACTTCGCCAATCAGGTTGCCGCTGGCCACGCTCAAGTCCACGTTCGCGAGCGAGCGAACGAAGAGCTTGGGCGCCGTGATCGAGCCGGGGTCGTACTGCTCGATCTCGCCGCCCGCCTGAAGCGACAGCGTGCCGCTGGTGCCCAGGTTCGGCTTGATCGGCTCGCCGATGTAGATGTCGCCCACGATGGCCGTGGTGCCCACCTGCACGGTGCCGGCCTTGAGCGTCAGCACCTCGGAGGATTTCAGCTGCAAAGCGGTGCCGGGCGCGAAGAAGAACTCTTCGGAGCCCAGTTCGACGTTGCGCCCGACGGTCGTCGGCTGAATGGTGATGCGCCCGGCGCCCGCATCGATCGAATCGGCAGCGCCGCTCAAGTCCATGTTGTCGGCCGTGAGCGAAATGTTGCTGCCGCTGACCGCGCCGCTCACGTTCAGCTGCCCGTTGCTGGGTGTCTTGGCCTCGAGATAGATATTGCCGCCCGAGATATTGCCCGGCACGGAGATCACGTTGCCACTGAGCACCGACACATTCGTCGCGCCCGCGTTGATCGTGCCTGTGACATCGACGTTGTAGCCCGAGACCAGGCTCAGCGTGCCGATGTTGCCGGGCGTGAGGGTGAGCGGACCGGACTGCGTGATCCCGCCCGTGTTGCCCGGCGCGCCGATCACCAGCACGCCCGCCTTCACGTTGTTGATTTCGCTGTTGTTGAGCGTCAGGTTGCTCGCCTCCGAGCCGGAGCCCACCAAGATCGCGCGGCTCGCCGTGAACGGCTTGATCGTCGTCGTTCCGGCGCCGGAATCGACCAGCGACAGGATGCTCATGCGGTCGCCGATCAGCGTGATCTGGTCGCCGCCGCTGCGCATCGTCAGGCCGGCGATATAGACGTCGTAGTTGCTCGCTGGTGCGGGGGCTGGAACGCCCGAGCCGGTGACGGTGATCGTGCCTGAGCCCGTGGTGGTGACACTGCCGCCATTGACCCACACCCCCATGGAATTGCTCGCGCTTGGTGCCGCGATGGTGCCCGTGATGGCGACAGGCCCCGGTGCCTTGACCGCGCCGTTGACAGACGTGGCAATCAGCGCGGTGGCCGTGGTCGATGACGACGTGCTGCCGATCACCGAAACGCCGGTGTTGCCGCCGAAGATATCGGCGGTCGAATCGAGCACCACGCCGTTGCCCGAGCTGTTGCCCACCGTGGCCGAGCCGTTGAGGCTGACCTGGCCGTTCGGGCCGGAATGAACCTTGCCGCCCACGAACAGGCCAATGCCATCCGGACTGGAAGCATTGTTGTAGGCACCAATCACGGTGGCGTTGCCGCCCGTGCTCTTGACCGTCGAGCCGCTGATGATCGAGGTGCCGGTGCTGCTGGTGCCGGCGGCGGTATTCACGCGCCCCTCGACTCGCACGTCGCCCGTCGCCTGCACTGTGGCGTTGCCCGAGATGCGCGTGCCATTCGTGGTCCACGGGACCTCCGAGCGGCCGGTGACAGTGATGCCGCCTGTGCCTGCGGACACCGTCGAGCCGTCAATCAAGACCCCGGCTGAATACAGCGAGCCGCCGCTTGCGAGGACGCCGTTCAAGGTGACCGAGCCGCTGCCGTTCGTCAACACCTCGCCTGGCGTTGCGCCGTAGCCAACAACCTCAATGGCGTTGGTGGACCCCGGGCCTGAAGCGTCGAGCACGATGTTGCCGCCGTTGGCGTTGATCGTCGCGCCGGAAATGGAGATGCCACCGGCGTTGTTTGTCAGGCTGATATTGCCGCCGCTGGCCATGACCGGCGCTATGACGGTGACCGACGCGTTGGGCGCGTCCAGCGAAATGTTGCCGCCGGTCGCGCTGTTGCGCAAACCGTAGCCCAGGGCGGAAGGGTCGGCCACGATCGTGCCGTTCGCGCCCGTACCGGTGTAGCTGAGCAGCACATGACCGGAGGAGCTGTTGTTCGCGTTCACGCGTTCCGCATCGAAAGCCAGCGGGCCAGTGGCGCCATCGCCAATGCCGTTTTTGGCCTCGAGCTCCAGTTCCCTGGCGTAGATGGTCTTGCCCGACTGCATGGCGATCGTGTCGCCCTTGAGCGTGACGTTGCCGGTATTGCTGGCCGTGTAGCCGCGCGCATCGATATTGCCGCCACCCAGCGACATGTAGCCCGCCGAAGTGAGCTTGATGTTGCCGCCGGCGCCCGCGCTTTGCGTCGAGACAATTTCACGCACGACCAGCGTATCGCCGGCGTCCATCGTGACTTTGCCGCCATTGGACCTGACACCGCCGATATTGATGCTGCCCGTGGTGGCCGTCAGTGCCACATCAGCGCCGTTGGTCACGATGCGGTCGTTCACGTCGGCCATGCGGATGTCGCGGCCTGCGATCAGCGTGAACGTGTTGCCCATGAACTCGCCGGACAGATTCAGCGTGTCGCTGGTCAGGTCGTTGATCTTGATGTCGCGCGAGGCCTGTAGCGTGACGCTGCCGTTGAACGACTGCAGCGCTGCCTGCGAGATCGTCGCGTCCGGAGGCGTCACAGGTGTGTACGCACCGCCGACATTGGCGCCAGCAAGCGTGTCATTGCCCAGCGCCGCATCGTCTGCGCCGCCACCGCCGTTGGTGATGATGATGTCCTGCGGATCGAGCAACAGCGAGCCTGCCTTGCCATGGGGAGCGCCCACATCCACCGAAGCGCGGAACACCAGGTCTTCCTTGCCCGACGTTTCGACCTTGCCGCCATCGCCGCCCTGCGCGCCGCCGCGCGCCTCGATGCGCGAGCCAACGCGCGTGTCCTTGTCTGACCAGACGACGACCGTGCCGCCGTTGCCGCTTTGCGTGGCGTTCGCGAGGATGGTGGAGCCGGTTTCGGCCGTCGTTGTCTGTGCGTTGGCAACGCGCGCGTCGTGGCCCTGCCAACCGCCGCCGATCAATGCTTCACCGCCACCGGCCGCGCCGCTCACGTCGATCACTGCACCGCTGCGCAGCATCACCTTGTTCGCGCTCGCCTGCACTGACCCGCCCAAAGCACCATGGGTGGCAACGATGCGGCCTGAGATGTCGGCCGTGTCCGCGCCCTTGAGCACGACCTTGCCGCCTTCGGTGCTGACGCCAGATGCCTGGATCAGACCGCTGTGTTTGAGCTGCCCGGCGAAGATCGCGACGGCGTCGCCCTTGAGCGTGCCGAGATTCACCGCCTGGTCAGCCGGCGCCTGCAGCTCCATGCGGATGCCTTCAAGGCCGCGGCCCGTCATCTCGACCTTCTGGCCTGCCGCCAGCACGGTGGCACCGTTGGGCGCCTGCACAAGCGCGCTCGCGCCCGTGGAGAGTGTGGGCGCAATCAGCACGACATCACCGCTGCGCGCAATGATCTGGCCGGCCACCGCGAGTGCGCCACCACCAAAGCCGTCGCCAAACATCAGCCTGCCGGCCAGCGCATCGGCTTCGCTCATGCGCAAGGTCGATGCAGTGAACCCGGCTGTGTCCACCACGGCACCCGCGCCAACGGTGATGCCCGAGGGGTTGACCAGCACGAGCTTGCCGTTGGAGCTCAGCGTGCCGAAGATCGCTGACGGGTTATTGCCGACGACGCGGTTGATCGAGGTGCTGGAGGCAGACGGCTGGTTGAACTGCGTCAGCGTGCCGGCCGGCACCGAGAAGCTCTGCCAGTTGATCACGGAGCGGTTCGTGCCCGCTGCGTTCTGTGTGTTGATGAAAAGCGAGGTGCCCTGCTGCTGGATCGTTGCCTGCCCGGCAATCACCTGTGCGCCTGTGGGTTGCGCGTGCGCCCTGCTCGCGGCCATGAAGACGGCAGCAATGGCCAGTGCCAGCGCTGCGGGCCTGAAACCCGCCACCGCGGGGCTCGCGGCGGGGGTGAATGAGGAGAATGCGGCAGGCTTTTTCACGAACGGTCTCTTCCGGGGGAAAACGTCCCGCAGCACGCTCTTTTTGCCGTGCCGTGACGATGTATACGAAGGGGCTATTTCGACCCTATCACAGCAATACGACGGCTCGCAAGGCGTGGATGCGTCAAAACTCGCCGACCCGGACATACGACGCACTTGCACGACGCACTTGCGCCGCACTGCGTTCGCCCGCTGCGTGCCGGCGAGCGAAATTCAGGCCGGCATAGCTCAGGCCCGCATAGCTCAGGCCCGCATGAGGGCTTCGATCTCGTCTGCCTTGACCGGCACGCCGCGAGACATCAGCTCGCAACCATCGCTTGTCACCGCTGCGTCATCCTCGATGCGAATGCCGATGTTGTGGAACTGCTGCGGCACACCTTGCGCAGGCCGCACGTAGATGCCCGGCTCGATGGTGAGCACCATGCCCGCGCGCAGGATGCGGCTCGGCCGGTTCTTGATCACCTCACCCGACAGGGGGTCCTTGCGTTCGCTCACCGAACCGAGTTCAGACGGCTCGACGTAGCTGCCGCAATCGTGCACGTCCATGCCGAGCCAGTGGCCCGTGCGGTGCATGTAGAACTGGAAGTACGCGCGCTTTTCGATCACGTCGTCAAGCGTGCCCACCTTGTTTTTATCAAGCAGGCCCACATCGAGCATGCCCTGCGCGAGCACTTTCACCGTGGCGTCATGCGGGTCGTTGAAGCGTGCGCCGGCCTTCGTCGCATCAATGGCTGCCTGCTGCGAAGCAAGCACCAGGTCGTACAGCGTGCGTTGCGGGCCTGTGAACTTGCCGTTGGCCGGAAAGGTGCGAGTAATGTCGCTCGCGTAGCCGTCGAGTTCGCAGCCGGCGTCGATCAGCACCAGCTCGCCGTCGCGCACCGGCGCCGCGTCGGCGCGGTAGTGCAGCACGCACGCATTGGCGCCCGCCGCGACGATCGCGCCGTACGCCGAATACTGTGAGCCGCCTTCGCGGAATTCATGCAGCAGCTCCGCATCGAGGTGATATTCGCGCACCTCTTTGCCCGCACGCAGCATGCGAGCGGACTGCTTCATCGCGCGGATGTGGCCGCGTGCGCTGATCTGCGCGGCGCGCCGCATGATGTCGAGCTCGCTCGCGTCCTTGACGAGGCGCATTTCATCGAGCACGGCGCACAGGTCGCGTTGCTGCTCCGGGCACAGCGCGCCGTAGCGAACGCGTGCACGCACCTTGTTCAGCCAGCCGCCCACGCGCGCTTCCAGGCCCTCGTGAATCGCGAACGGGTACCAGACGGCGTCGCGGTTTTCCAGCAGCTGCGGCATCAGCGCGTCGAGCTCGTCGATCGAATGCGCGGCATCGACACCGAGCGTGGCAGGCGCGGCCTGTGGCCCCAGTCGAAAGCCGTCCCAGATCTCGCGCTCCAGGTCCTTCGGTGCGCAAAACAGCGTGCTCTTGCCGTCGCCCGTGATCACCAGCGTGGTGTGCGGCTCGGTGAAGCCCGTGAGGTAGTAGAAGTAACTGTCGTGCCGGTAGATGTAGTCGCTGTCGCGGTTGCGCGGGCGCTCCGGCGCGGTGGGGATGATGGCGATGCCGTTCTTGCCGATTTGTCCAGCGACGCGGGCGCGGCGCTGCGCGTAGTTGCTTTGCGATGTCATGGTCGTCTTTTCAGGTTCTGCTCGTGGGTGACAAGCTTTCCAGTTGTTGCGGCGTGCCAAGGTTGTGCCATTCGCCGCGCCAGGGCTCGACGCTGATGCGCCGGTCCCGCATTCTCTCAAACAGCAACGGCCCGAGCGCCGCGCGCTGGCCGTACGGAATATGCGCACACAGCTCGCGGCGCATCAGCGCGAAGTTGGCGTACGTCCATGTGTTGCCATCGGGGCCGGCCGAGTCCGCCAGGCCAAGACCATCAGCGCCGATGCCGAAGTCGCCCTTGGTGTGAAACGGCGGATTGGGCACCAGCCACAAGTGCGCGAGCCGCCCGCTCTCGTCGAATCGCGCCTTGGCCTTCGCGTCGAAGACAAAGCCCGGCGCGTAGATGTCGGCTGAGACGATCCAGAACGACTCCGCCAGCAGCGGCAGCGCCTTCGCAATGCCGCCCGCAGTCTCGAGTGCGCCGCCGTGGTCGCGCCCTTCCATCGAATAGAGCAGCTCCACGCCCCAGCGCGAGCCATCGCCGAGCGCGGCGGGAATCTGCTCTTCCAGCCACGCCGTGTTGATCACGATCTGCTTCACGCCACTGGCCGCAAGTGCTTCGATATGCCACACGATGAGCGGTTTGCCGCGCACTTGCAGCAGCGGTTTGGGGCAGGTGTCCGTCAAGGGGCGCATCCGCTCGCCGCGCCCTGCCGCGAGGATCATGGCCTGTGCTGCGCTCATGCCTGGCCGTCGCCCCGGTCGAGCGAGCGCTGCTCCGTCCATTCAGGCTGGAAGCGCTCGATCATCGTTGCCATCAGTGTGCGTGCTTTCAAAGAATGGTCACCGCCGAAATTGCAGACGTACACATCGACGGTGACGGCGCGCTGCTCGGGCCAGGTGTGCAGGCACACGTGCGACTCAGCGAGCAGCACCGTGGCCGTCACGCCGCCGGGGCCGCGCGGTGTGGCGGGAAATGTGTGGAAAAGCTGATTTACCGCCTGCAGGCCCGACGCCTCCACAGCTTTGACGCACCACTCGCCCAGGCGCGACGCGTCGGTCAGCCAAGCGGCTTCGCAGTGGCACTGGTAGAGGTCGGCGGTGAGGTGCAGCCCTTGCATGGCGCCACTGTAGACGATCACTGTTGCGCGCAAAGTAAAATCCATGGTTCCCCCCGATCACCCCTGGAGCGCAGCCTCGATGGCCAAAGACACTTCCATGGCGCATGCCGCCACCAACATGGCCAACGCGATTCGCGCGCTTTCAATGGATGCGGTGCAAGCCGCCAATTCCGGCCACCCGGGCGCACCCATGGGCATGGCGGACATCGCTGTGGCTCTATGGGGCCGGCACCTGCGCCACAACCCCCGCAACCCGCACTGGGCTGACCGCGACCGCTTCGTGCTGTCGAACGGCCATGGCTCGATGCTGATTTACGCGCTGCTGCACCTCACCGGCTACGACTTGCCGATGAGCGAGCTGCGCAACTTCCGCCAGCTGCACAGCAAGACGGCGGGCCACCCGGAAGTCGGCGTCACGCCCGGCGTTGAAACCACCACCGGCCCGCTCGGCCAGGGCATCACGAACGCCGTCGGCATGGCGCTGGCCGAAAAGCTCCTCGCCGCCGAATTCAATCGCGACGGCCACACGGTGGTTGATCACCGCACGTATGTTTTCCTGGGCGACGGTTGCCTGATGGAAGGCATCAGCCACGAAGCCTGCGCATTGGCTGGCGCGTGGAAGCTCGGCAAGCTGATCGCCGTGTACGACGACAACGGCATCTCCATCGACGGGCAAGTCGCGCCCTGGTTCATCGATGACACGCCCGCCCGCTTCCGCGCCTATGGCTGGAACGTGATCGGCCCCATCGACGGCCACGATGTAGACGCACTCGACCGCGCAATTGCCGATGCGCGCATGGGCACCGAGAAGCCAACGCTGATCGTCGCCAAGACACAGATCGGCAAGGGCAGCCCGAACCGCGCCAACACCTCCAAGGCACACGGCGAAGCGCTGGGCCTGGAAGAAGTCAAGCTCACGCGTGAAGCGATTGGCTGGCCGCACGAGCCGTTCGTGGTGCCGGCTGAGGTCTATCGCGAATGGGACGCGAAGGACAAGGGCGCTGCGGTCGAAGCCGAATGGAACAAGCGCTTTGCCGCCTACCGCAAGGCGCATCCTGAGCTCGCCGCTGAATTCGAGCGCCGCATGAAGGGCGAGTTGCCCAAGAACTTCGCGCAAGTCGCGTTCGATGCCGCCGTGAGCGCACAGGCCAAGGCTGAGACAGTCGCGTCGCGCAAGGCGTCGCAAATTGCGCTGGAGGCATTCACCGCAGCGCTGCCCGAAATGCTCGGCGGCTCGGCTGACCTCACGGGCTCGAACCTCACGAATACGAAATCGACAGCGCCCTTGCGCTTCGACCTGGCAGGAGAGGTTGTGCGTTCAGCGATGAGCGTTGAGCGTAAAGACAACGCCCAACCCTCAACGCCCAACGCCCAACCTTCAATAGGCCGCCACATCAACTACGGCGTGCGTGAATTCGGCATGGCGGCTGTGATGAACGGCGTTGCGCTGCATGGCGGCTACATCCCGTACGGCGGCACCTTCCTCACGTTCAGCGACTACAGCCGCAACGCGATCCGCATGGCGGCGCTGATGAAAAAGCGCGTGATCCACGTCTTCACGCACGACTCGATTGGCCTGGGCGAAGACGGCCCCACGCACCAGTCGATCGAACATGCGGCCAGCCTGCGCCTGATTCCAAACCTGGATGTGTGGCGTCCGTGCGATACGGCAGAGACAGCGGTTGCATGGGCTGTCGCGCTGCAAAACGCCAACCGCCCCACAGCGCTGCTGCTCTCGCGCCAGAACCTGCCCTACGCGCCGAAGTCTGGCCTTGATGAAATCACCAAGGGCGCCTACGTGCTCGCCGAGCCCAGCGAAGTCGGCGTGAAGAAGAAGCTGCAAGCCGTGATCATCGCGACCGGCTCTGAAGTGCAGCTCGCGTTGAAGGCGCAAGAGCAACTCGCAGCGGACGGTATCGCTGTGCGCGTGGTGTCGATGCCGAGCACGACGGCGTTTGATCGCCAGAGCGCGGCATACAAGTCGAGCGTGCTGCCGCAAGGCGTGCCGCGCATCGCCGTTGAAATGGGCGTGACCGACGGCTGGTGGAAGTACGGCTGCGCCGCAGTCGTTGGCATCGACACGTATGGCGAGTCGGCACCGGCGAATGTGCTGTTCAAGCTGTTCGGGTTCACGCCGGAGAATGTGGCGGATACGGTGCGGGTGGTGCTCGCGAAATGAAGTTTGTCACCGGCGCCTTTGTGCTGCTTGGCTTAGCGCTATGCGCCACTGCCGCGAATGCACAGACCGGGCTGGTTGCCGATGTCGAGCCGTATGCGCAGTGCCTGACTTCCACTGAGGGACCCGGCGCGCGACCTGTCTATCCTGAGGGCCTCTATGCCCGCAAGGAAGGGGGGCGTGTGGTTGTCGAGATGGAGTTTTCGGCGCCAGGCCAAGCTCCGCGAGTCAAGGTTCTGGGCGACGCTGCCGACGCCGACTTCGTCGACGCGGTCAAGCGCCATGCTGGGCAGTTGCGCGTTCCTTGCATGCAGCCAGGCGTCCTCGTCAAGCTCCAGCAGGAATTCGTGTTCGTGCCCAATGATGGTCGCAAGGTGAGCTGGACGACACCTGAGGCGGGGCCTTCGGCAGGTTACCGGCGAGAGTGCATCACGCGCATAGATTCGGCGTCGAAGCCGGAAATGCCGCGTAGGGCGGCGCGTGAAGGCCACACGGGAGCAGTGATCGCCCGCATCGCGTTCGATGGCCTCAACACCGAGCCGACAGTGACACTGGCCTACGCCGGGCCCCATCGGGAGCTGGCGGAGACAGTAGTCGACTACGCAAAGGGCTATCGCCTGACGTGCGGCGGCCCGAAGCTTTCCGCCATGCAATCGTTCGTCTTCAGGTTTTCCGATAGCGCGACGACCGTCTTGCGCGATACGACGCTCGTAAATTTTCTGCGCGGTGTGCGCAATGCCGCGGCCACGCCCGTGTTCTTCGATCTGAACACCATGTCCTGCCCCTTCGAGGTCCGCCTCAACTACTGGCAGCCCGCATCGCCGAATCGAGTTGGCGAAATCGGTGCCTCCGTGCAGGCCCGGCGGCCCTTTCTCGACTGGTTGGCCACGCTTCGGATCAAGGCGGATACCGATATCGAAGCTGGCGTGATCGGTGACTCCCTCACCATCTCCGTCCCCTGCGGAAAGATTGACCTGTAGATTTACCTTCCCCTGGAGCAAACACCATGACCATCAAAATCGGCATCAACGGCTTTGGCCGCATCGGACGCAACGTGTTGCGCTCGGCTGTGCAGAATTTTTCCGACATCGAGATCGTCGGCATCAACGACCTGCTGGAGCCGCAGTACCTCGCGTACATGCTGCAGTACGACAGCGTGCATGGCCGCTTCAAGGGCGAGGTTTCGGTCGAGGGCAACACGCTCACCGTCAACGGCAAGAAGATTCGCCTGACGCAAGAGCGTGACCCGGCCAACCTGAAGTGGAACGAAGTCGGCGCTGAAGTCGTCATCGAATCAACGGGCCTGTTCCTCGACAAGGAAGGCGCGGGCAAGCACATCACCGCTGGCGCCAAGAAGGTCATCATCTCCGCACCGTCGAAGGACGACACGCCGATGTTCGTCTTCGGCGTGAACGACAAGACCTACAAGGGCGAGGCGATCATCTCCAACGCGTCGTGCACGACGAACTGCCTCGCGCCGCTGGCCAAGGTGTTGCACGACAAGTGGGGCATCAAGCGCGGCCTGATGACCACCGTGCATGCCGCTACGGCAACGCAGAAGACAGTGGATGGTCCTTCCAACAAAGACTGGCGCGGTGGCCGCGGCATCCTGGAAAACATCATTCCGTCGTCGACGGGCGCAGCCAAGGCCGTGGGCGTCGTGATCCCCGAGCTGAACAAGAAGCTCACCGGCATGAGCTTTCGCGTGCCCACGTCCGATGTGTCGGTCGTTGACCTGACCGTCGAGCTCGTGAAGGAAGCCAGCTACAAGGAAATCTGCGCCGAGTTCAAGGCGCAATCCGAAGGCGCCCTGAAGGGCGTGCTGGGCTACACCGAAGACAAGGTCGTCGCCACGGATTTCCGCGGCGACACGCGCACGTCGATCTTCGATGCCGACGCAGGCATTGCGCTCGACGGCACGTTCGTCAAGCTGGTGAGCTGGTACGACAACGAGTGGGGCTACTCGAACAAGTGCCTGGACATGGTCCGCGTCGTCACCGCGAAATAAAGCTCGAAAAAATCCCCGCGGCTCCCTGGGGGATGCCGCGGGGCGAAAGATCCCCTGCAACAGGGGGTCTGGAGAGCGGTGGCGTTCAGCGCTTGCCGGCTGACGACGGCGGCAACGGTATGGTGAACGTCGGTGGCGACACTTTCGTGAAATCGGCCGGCACGCGAAAAAGCTGCGCATCGGGCTCACCCCGCGTGACGTTCTGCACGCGGTAGTTTTCTTCACCGGCCAGCGGGTCGGCATCGCGCGAGCGCAGCGTGATGCCCAGCTCCGGCGAGTTCCACGTTTCATTGACGATCACGATCGGCCGCTCATTGCCGATGCGGCCCGCCTCGATCGTCCATGTGGTGCGCTTGCCGTCGGCGCGCAGGCCCTCCACGGCGTCTGCGGGCAAGATCGTCACCACGCCCACGCCACGCGGGCCGGGCAGCCGCATCGGGAACGGCATGGGCGGCGGCGCAAACATGCGTGGCGGCGGCGGCCCATCGCCCATCGCGCCGGGGATGGCGATGCGCACCGGCTCCGGCTGCGAGGAGGCGGGGTCAGGCGGTGGCGCAGCGGCCGGCGCCTTGCCCGGGCGCAGGCGCTCGCGCAGGTCCCGCCCCAGGCCGAGCAGGCGCTCGAGCATCGTCGCTGACGGCTCGGTGTCGGCGCCGCCGCCCGTGCGGCGCGGCGCATCGAGGCGAACGGCGCGCTTGCCCTCCAGGTCGAGCATCCAGCTCTCGTGGGCGACCGGGTCGCGCACAAAGACATTGCGGCGCCCACCCGGGCCCATCACCTCCTGGCGCGTGCGGCCCTGACCATCGCGGCACTGGCGCGACGCCTGCCGCTGCACGATGCGGTTGCCGTCCACGAGCGACTGCACGCTTTCATGCACTGCGTCCGCGCAGTACGGCGCGTTCTGCACGACGCGCTCGCGCTCGAGCTGTGCGCCGGCCATGAAGAGCATGTCGTGGCGCATCGGCCCGCCCAGCATTTGTACCTGCGAATCGACAGGAGTCTGCGCCTGCGTGGCAGCGGCGCAGAGCAGCGTGACGGCCGCTGCGGTGCCGCGCCAGAGGGTGTGGTGGGGGTGTGTCTTTGTCATGGCGGTCTCCTTCATCACTGCATCACGCGCACGGCCAGCACGGCGCCGCCGTCCTGCACCAGCACCTGAGCGGGTGTACGCTCACCGGCGCGCGTGGGGTCATAGGGCAGGCCCAGGCCGACCAGCCGGGCTTGCGACATCTCGGTGGGCACCAGCCAGGCGGCGCCGGGCTGCGAAGCGTCGGCCGCGACAGCGACGAAGCTGCCTTCAGCAGCAGCTGGCACGCCCTGCACCGGATCGAGTGAATTCACCAGCAGCATCACGCACAGTGCGGCGCACGCCGTGCCCGCGAACGCCTTGCCAAAGACCGACCAGCCGAGCCAGGCGCCCAGACGTGAGGCAGGCCTCGCGGGTTTGCGCTGGCGGCTGTCCAGGGCGCGTTCGATGGCGGGCAGCAACGTCGCCGGTGGCGTATGCGCGTTCAGCTCGGCAGCGGCCAGCCTCATGGCATGGGCAAGCTGTGCAGGGGCAAATGGTGCCGGGGCAGGTGTGTCGTTCATGTCAGTGCCTTCATGGCGGGGGCGAGCGCTTGCGCGAGGCGTTGCCGGCCGCGGTGCACGCGGGTGCGCAAGGTGTTCAGTTCGACGCCGGCGATTTGCGCGGCTTCGGCATAGGGGCGCTCCTGCAGGTCCACGAGCACGATGGCTTCGCGAAACCCGAGCGGCAATTCGCGGATCGCCCGCCACAGTGCAGCCGTGTCCTGCGAGCGGGCGAGTTCGACTTCGGGCGCCGGCACATGCGTGTCGCCGTTGCGCTCGTGTGCCTCGTCGTCGTCTGCCACGTCGAACTCGAGTGAGGGCACTGATTCGCGCCAGCGGGCAAGCAGCCGGTGCCGTGCGATGCCGCACAGCCACGCGCGCAGCGGCCCGCGTGCCGGGTCGTAGGCGCCCGCACCCTCGGCGAGTTCAATGAATGCATCCTGCGTGGCGTCGGCCGACCACGCCGGGTTGCCGCACATGGCGAGCGCAAAGCGGTAGATCTCGCCCGCCTCGGCGCGGTAGACGAGGCCCAGCGCGTCGCGGTCCCCCGCTGCCACGCGGGCAACGAGTTCGGCACAGGGAGATAACGGGCGGGGGCCCCAGGGCATCAGCTTGACTTCCAGACGGGTCGCCGGCGGCGCCCTTCCTTCTTATTGCGCCGGGACGCAGGAAAAGTTCCCGCCACGCGAAAAATCAGGCAGGCACTTCCTCACGCCCATCCGGATGCACTGCAAACCGCTTCGGGTCGCGCCCGTGGTTGGGCGCGCTGTCACCAAATGGCCAGCCGCCAAACTGCGTGCGCCGATAGTCCTGCATCGCCTGCATGATCTCGGCCTGCGTGTTCATCACGAACGGGCCGTACTGCGCGACCGGCTCGGCAATCGGCTTGCCTTGCAGCAGCAAAAATTCGCCTTCCACGTCGCCGTTCACCAATTCGGCAGCAACATCCCCGCGCAGCTCGATCGCGTTTGACGACTGCACTGCTGTGCCGCCTATGGTCACGCTCGCACCCTTGAAGAAGTACAGCGTGCGCCGCGTGCCATGGCCCTTGGCGGCAGGCAGCGTCCAGCGCGCACCCGGCGCCATGCGAATGGTCCAGATCGCCACGTCGGCTTCAGGCTGCGCGGCCCATGAGTCGGGCGGCGGCGGCAGCGGTGCATCAGCGCCTTCGAGTTGACCTGCAACTGTCAGCACATCCGTCTGGCGGCCCGCTTCGTCATGCGTGACCAGCCGCGGCATGTCCGCTGACCACAGCATCGTGAAATGCGGCGGCACCATCTTGTTCTTCGCGGGCAGGTTCAGCCAGATCTGGAAGAGCTCCAGCGGGTTCTCGCGCTCGCTGTCGAGCAGGGGGAACATCTCTGAATGGACGATGCCTTGCCCGGCCGTGACCCACTGCGCATCGCCCTGGCCGAAGCGCGCCTTCGCGCCCAGTGAATCGCTGTGGTCGATCAGCCCCTTGCGCACCACCGTCACGGTCTCAAAACCGCGATGCGGATGCGCCGGAAAGCCCGGCACTGTCTCGCCGTGGTACATGCTCCAGCCGTCCTTGCGGCTGAAGTCCTGGCCAATGTCGCGCCCCGCCAGCGAGTCCTGCGGGCCCATGTCGGCATTGCCCTTCGGGTACGCATCATCGTGATACGCGCAAAACAGGAACGGGTCCTGCGTCGCCCAGGGAAAGCCCAAGGGCAGAACGCCCAGCACGGGCGAGGGGGTGGTCGTCATGGGGGTCGTCATGGTGGTCATTGAGTCAAGATGGGGGCGGCGTAGCGATCTTGAAGTGTGCGCCAGCGTGACGCAATGTTGTCCGCAGCGCAACAGTCTCGCTCGCGAGCGGCTCAATGTGCCGCATTGCGCAGGCGCGGGCACCGGAGGCAGGGCTAAACTCATATTTACCTCCATTCCGAGCATTGAATGTTTCCAATCAGGCCAGCGGCTTCCCGAGTGGAAATTGATTTTGACGCTGGGGTGCAGCCCATTCACGCCAGCGCGACGACACGCATCGTTCGCGTTCGTCATGCCGCTTCGTCGCAGGACCTCGTTGGCAAGCTGTACCTCGGCCCGGCTGCTGCCCAGCGCTGGAAGATTGAAGCCGCGATGCTGGCGCGCCTGGTGGGCATTGCCGGCATCGTGCAATTGGCCGCACAGCCGCCAGCCCAGGGCTCGCTGCTGCTGCAAGACTGCGGCTCGCAATCGCTGGCGCAGGCGATGGCCCGGCGGCGGCTCGACGTGACGCGCGTGCTCGCGATCGGTGCGCGCCTGGCGCAAATCCTCAGCGATGTTCACAGGGCGGGCGTCATTCATCGCGACATCAACCCCGCGAACATCATGCTGTCGCCCGGCGGCGAGCCCGTGCTCATTGATTTCGATCTCGCCGTGCCTTTCGATGCCGAGGCGCCGCCAGCGCAAGAGAACTTGCTGGTCGGCACGCTGGCCTATATCGCACCGGAACAAACGGGCCGCACCGGCCGCGTCGTGGATTACCGTGCGGACTTGTACGCGCTGGGCGTCACGCTCTACGAAATGGCCACCGGCGTGTTGCCTTTTGAGGGTGACGATGCACTGCAGCTGATTCAGGGCCACCTCGTGGGCCAGCCGGCAGCGCCGACTGAGCGAGAACCAACGGTGCCGCGCATGTTGTCGGACATCGTGATGCGGCTGCTCGCGAAGTCACCGAACGAGCGCTACCAGAGCGCCAGCGGCCTGTTGCACGATTTGCTTCGCCTGCAGGCGCAAGCAGGCCATGAGCTGCAAGTTTTTGATCTGGGCGAGCGCGACTTTCCCGCGCGCTTGCTGGCACCGCCGCAACTCGTTGGCCGCAGCAGCGAGCTGGCCCGGCTGCATGAGGTGCTCGCCGGCTCTATCGAGGGGCGGGTGCATGGGCTTCTCATTGAAGGTGCTGCAGGCACCGGCAAGACCGCATTGATCCAGGCGCTGCGCCGGATGGCCGGCGCAGCAGGCGGGCTTTATATATCCGGCAAATTCGACCAGCACCGCGCGCAGAGCGCGGGCGCTGATGCGCTGAACCACGCGCTGCGCCAGCTTGGCAGCCTTCTTCTGGCGCGGGCCGGTGACGAGGGTGCTGCACTGCGCGAGCGCGTTCTGCAGTCCGTGGGCCATGCGGCAGGCATGTTGACGCGCCTGTTGCCCGAGTTTGAACTGCTGCTGGGGCCGCAGCCCGAGTCCGGCGGCGCGGAGCCGCACCAGCTGTCCACAAGGCTCGTGCAAGCCCATGTGGACTTGCTGGCGGCCATCGTCTCGGCGACGCAGCCGCTCGTCATGGTGTTCGAGGATATGCAGTGGGCAGACGCGCTGTCGCTGCGCGTGTTCGACAGGCTGGTGAACGAGCCCTCGTTACGCGGCCTGCTCATGGTGGGTACCTATCGCGGTGAGGACGTCGTTGCGCCGCACCCGCTGGCAGAAATGCTGAAGCTGCAAGCAAGCGATGGCGCGCGGCTTGAGCTCATCCGCTTGCACCCCCTGGCCAACGCCGAAGTCGGCGAGATGCTCCAGGCCATGCTGCGGCTTGCGCCCGAGCCCGCCCTTGCGCTGGCCGGTGAGGTTTGCGAACTGAGCGCCGGCAACCCCTTCGACACGGTAGAAATTGTCAACGCGCTACGCGGCGAAGGGCTGCTGCGGCTCGAGTCGAACGGATGGACCTGGCAGGGTGAGTCGATCAGGCGCTTTGCAGGCCGCAGCAGCGTTATTGACTTGCTCGCAGTTCGCATCGCGCGCTTGCCGCCACAGTCGATAGCGCTGCTCGAGTGCATGAGCTGCATTGGCGCGACCGTGTCGCTTGAAGTGCTGGCAGCCGCGCTGGACGCCACGGCGCACGAGCTGCGCGAGTGCCTGCAGGCGCCCCTGGACGATGGGCTGCTGTCACTCGACATGAGCGAGCAGCCGTTCGTGCAGTTCCGGCATGACCGCGTGCAGCAAGCCGTTTGGGAGCGACTCGATGCCGCACGGCAGTCTTCGTTGCAGCTGACCCTGGCGCGCAGGCTGGCTGCTAATGCGTCGACGCGTTCACAAGCGGCGCAGCAGTACCTCGCCTGTGCAGGCGCGTTGAGCGATGCCGGTGAAATGACTGCCGCGGCAAACCTGCTGCTTCACAGCGGCAGGCAGCTGCTGCGCAATGCCGTGCCTGACCACGCGGGGCGGTATCTGGCCGCGGCCGCAGCGCTGCTCGATGCGCAGCCGCATGCCGACGTTGCCTTGCGCTGCGAGATCGACATTGCCTGGCATGCGGCCTTCTACGCGCAGGGCCAGCTCGCAGATGCCGACAGCCTTCATGATCGCCTCTGGCGCGAGATGCTCACAGAGCGGATCGAGCCTGCGGCGCTGGTTGAGCCCACCTGCCTGCAGATGCGCAGTGTGTATATGCGCGGGCGCATCCGCGAGGCCATCGACATGGGCTTCGAGCTGTTGAGGCGCCTGCGCGGGCCGGTGTTCATTGGCGCTGACGACGCCGGATCACGACAGGGCCTGGACGAGCTGAGCAACTGGGTCGCGCGGGAGCGCGCAGCCGCGAACGCGCCGCGTTCGCCGACCACAGACCGGCGGGTGCTGGGCCTGGCAAATATCCTGAGCCGGCTGTTCCCGCCGGCGTGCTTTCTCATGGAAGAGAAAACGCTGGTGTGGCTGCTGCTCGAGGCGCAGCGCCTGTGGAGCGCCCACGGGCCGAGCCCCGCGCTCATGGTCGCGCTCAGCCGCGCCAGCATGGTGTTGATCCCCCTGCGCGGCGACTGGCGCTGCGGCTTTGATATTGCGCGCTACGTGCTCGAGGTCGGGCAGGCGCACGGCTTCGAGCCGGAGACCTCTGAAGCGCGCCACGCATTCGCGATCAGCGCCAGCCACTGGTTTGAGCCGCTCGCCATCACGGCGCAGCATGCGCTGCAAACACGCGACGGATTCGCGCGCTTTGGCGATATCTCCTTTTGCTGCTTTACCTACGGCGTGACCAACGAAGTCGCGCGCGAATGCGCGCCATCGCTGGCCAGCTACGCCGCCGACATCGAGGCCGGGCTGGCGCTGTGCGCGCGCGCGGCCAATCACCTGGCGGCCACGCTGATCGGCGTTGAGCGGCAGCTGCTGCGTTGCCTGCGCGGCGAAACCACCAGCCCCGGCACTTTCAACGACGCAGGCTTTTCAGAGGCTGCGTTCCTCGAAGACGCGGCCTCCATGCCGGTCATGCGGATCACCTTCCTCTTGCGGCGCGCCATCGCCGCGGCGATCTGGGGCGACACAGACAAGCTTGACGAGTGCACGGCCGCAGCCATGCCCCTGCTGGACAGCGTGCCCGGCTTCTACATCACCGTGCATGCGCACTTCCTGCGCGCGCTGGCACTTGCGTGGCGCCTGCAGCGCTCGCTGGCAGCGCCTGATGCACCAGCGCAGTTGGCGCAATGCCGCGAGTGGCTCGCCGCGCGCGCGCAAGACCAGCCGGACAACTACCAGCACCTGCTTGCACTGGTGCAGGCCGAAGAGGCGTGGGCCCACGGGGACATGCTCGCAGCCGTCGCCGGGTTCGAGTCAGCGCTCTCGCAAGTGCGATCGCAGCGCAGGCCCTGGCACGAGGCGTTGATCACTGAACGCATGGGGCGCTTCCACCTGGCGCAGGCGTGGCGGCAGACAGGCACGCATTGGCTCGTGCAAGCGCGCGACCTGTACGGCGCATGGGGTGCTTCGGCCAAGGTGTTGCAGATGCAGGGCGAGCCGGGCGCGCCGGCATCTGCTGGCAGACCCATCGCGCAAGACGCGCTGCCCGCGCGAGCGTCTTTGCGTAGCGGCAGTCTGTCCACGCCGTCGATGGCGCTCGACCTGCTGGGTGTGCTGCGCGCCTCCCAGGCGCTCAGCTATGAAACAAGCCTGGGCGGGCTGAGTGCGCGCGTTCATGAAGTCCTGGCCGCGTTGACCGGGGCGACGCACGTGCAGCTGCTGTCATGGAACGAAGACCGTTGGGAACTGCTCTCGCCCGGTCATGCGCCAATGGCAGCCAGCGATGCGGCGCGCGACGGCTTGCTGGCGCGCTCGGTGATTGACTACGCACGTCGCACCGGCCAGCCGCTGTTGGTGGAAGACGCACTGGCTGACGACCGCTTTGCGCGCGACCCCTATTTCGCCAATGTCCATCAGTGTTCGCTGCTGGTGGTGCCAATTTCCGCCCAGGGCGGCCCGCGCGCCCTGCTGGTGCTGGAGAACCGCGACGGCCGTGCTGCGTTCAACACAGACGGCCTCGACACCGTGATGCTCATTGCTGGCCAATTGGCGGTCTCGCTGGCCAATGCGGCGCTCTACGACGAAATGGAGCGGCGCGTGGAAGCCCGCACGCGGGAGCTGCAGCAGACGCAGGCGCAACTCGTGGCGACTGCGCGGCGCGCAGGCAAAGCGGAGGTGGCCAACAACGTCCTGCACAACGTCGGCAACGTGCTCAACAGCGTCAGCGTGTCGGCGAGCATCGTGCGGCGCACAGTGACCCACTCGCGCCTCCAAGGCTTGTCCCACGTGGTCGCGTTGATGAATGAACATCGCAGCGACCTGAGCGCCTTCATGGAAATCGACCCGAGAGGCTCCGCCCTGATGCCCTACCTCAATGGTCTGGAGCATGCGCTGGCCGAAGAGCGTGAGCAGGTGCTCGGCGACCTTGACAGGCTGACGCACAGCGTTGACCACATCACACACGTCATCGCGACGCAGCAGTCAGAAGCGGGGCAGTCCGGCTTTGTCGAGCTGGTGCGCCCGCGCGAGATCATGGACGAGGCCGTGCGCGTGTGCGCTCAGGCCATAGCGCGCGCCGGCTGTCAGGTCATTCAAAGTGATGAAGAGATTCCTGCTCTCCTGCTGGATCGCCCGCGCCTGCTACAAATCCTTGTGAATCTGATCGTCAATGCCACGCAGGCGATGGAAGGGGTGCCCGAAGCCGACAGGACGCTGGAGCTAAGCGCGCACGTGGAGCCAGGCGAGCCGCCCGTCCTGCTGATGTGGGTGAAGGACAGCGGCGAAGGCATTGCGAGCGAGAACCTGGAGCGCGTGCTGGCACACGGCTTCACGACTCGCCAGTTCGGCCATGGCTTTGGCCTGCACAGCAGCGCACTGGCGGCCATGGAGATGGGCGGCAAGCTCACGCCCTACAGCGCCGGCCGCGGCCACGGCGCAACCTTTACGGTGGCTGTGCCGCTGCAGCAGGCGGCAAGCCGGCCTCAGTGATGGTGCCCGTGCTCACCATGCACGTGGCGGTGGGCGATCTCTTCACCGCTGGCCATTCGCACGCTGACCACCTTCAGGTAGAACTTCAGCGCCTTGCCTGCGAGCGGATGGTTGCCGTCGAGATGCACCGTGTCGCCCTTGATCTTCATCACGTGGAACACATGCGGGTCGCCGCCATCGGTGCGGCCTTCGAGCTGGCCGCCGACCTTCACGCCCGGCGGAAACTCTTTCTTCGGGATGGTGCGCACCAGCGATTCGTCGCGCACGCCGAAAGCGTCTTCGGGCTGCAGTGACAGCTGCACCTCGAAGCCGGCCTCATGGCCGTCGAGCGCCTGTTCGATGGCGGGCAGCGTGTTGTCATACCCGCCGTGCAGGTAAACCATGGGCTCGCGGCTTTCCTCGATGAGCTTGCCGGTGAGTTCGGCGACCTTGTAGCGCAAGGTCACCACGGTGTCTTTGGCGATTTTCATGAGCGCAATTTTGCCCGCGATCGCCCGCGGGCTTGTGCCCGGCCGAATTTGCGTACAGTCACGCCATGTCAGAAACCGCCACGCATTCCGAAATGCCCCCCGAAGAAGCAGCCCCAGCGGCTGTCCAGCCACCTGCCCAACCGCCCGCCGGCGCGAAGTCGCCACGCCCTGCGCAGCAAGTGCTCGAGCGCCTGTTCCAGCTGTATCCGAAGATGTTTGGCGCACGCTTTTTGCCGCTCAAGCTCGGCGTGTTCCATGACCTGATGGAGCGCCACCCGGGCGACTTCGCCAAGGATGACCTCAAGGTTGCGCTGGGCCTGCACACGCGTTCCACCCGGTATCTTGAAGCCGTGGCAGCCGGCCATGCACGCCACGACCTTGATGCAAATCGTGTGGAAGACATCGCGCCCGAGCACGTGCATCACGCCATCATGGAAATCGGCCGCCGCCGCAGCGCTCGTGGCAAGGACGCAAGCGCATGGGTGCGCGAGCGGCTGGTCGCCGCGATCGAGGCGAGCGGCCTGTCACGCGACGACTACGAAGCGCGGGTGAGCCCCAAGGACGACGCAACGCTCGCCGCGCTCGATGCGGCGTTCGCCGACATTCGCGAGAAGCACGCGCGTGCCGAAGCACTTCGCCGCGCCTTCGAATCCAGCGGCAAGACGGTCGCCGAATTTGCAGACATGTATGGCATGCCGGCTGGTGACGTTCGCAAGCTGCTCGGCCTGGCCAAAGAAACACCCTGACCCCTGCCATCGCGCGCTTGCAACGCGCTGCGACGACGCACCATGACTGACCTTTGCTTCATCACGACCTGCCGCGGCCGGCTGGCGCACCTGAAAGACGCGCTGCCGACGTTCATCGCACAGCCAGGTGCCGGCACCGTCGTGGTGGACTACGACTGCCCGGATGGCACGGCAGACTGGGTCGCAGCGAATCATCCGCAAGTCACGGTCGTGCGCGTGCACGACAAGCCGCACTTCGAGATCGCCCGCGCACGCAACCTCGGCGTGCAGGCCGCCAACGCGCAGTGGCTGTGCTTTGTCGACGCCGACAACCGGCTCGCACCTGATTTCGCCGACCGTGTGCGGCCGCTGCTCCAGCGAGGGTTTTTCTATCGGCCCAGCCCGCGATCGATCGACGCTTCGGGCATGTGCATCTGCCATGTGGAAGACTTCCGCGCCATCGGTGGCTATGACGCCGTGCTGCAAGGCTACGGCGAGGAGGACGTCGACCTGTACAGGCGGCTGGACATGCTGGGCGTGAAGCTGGCGCCGTTTCCGGGTGAACTCCTGCAGATCGCCGCTCATGACGTCGGGCTGCGCACGCAGAACTACACCGTCAAGAGCGTGCGCCTGAATGCTGCGCTCAACCAGCTGTACTGCAACGTCAAGCTGGACATTGCGCGTCTCAAGGGCCTGAGCCACATTCCCGAAGACTGGCGCGCCAGGCTGTATGCCCAGGTATCCGAAGGCGTGCTGAAGGCCTACGCAGCGGGGCAGGACCTGACGTTTCGCATCGCCGTGGCGCAGCAGCGCACCAACTTGAAGACCGAGTTGACCACCGCGCTCGAATACCACCTGCGGCTGACGGCGCTGCCGCAGAACGCACCGCAAAACGCACCGCATAACGCACCGCAGATCGCACCGCAAGCAGCGAAAGCGCCCTAGGCGTCGTCCTTGATGCGGAACTGCGAGACGAGCAGCGCCTGCACCGAAGGCGGCACCGGCTCGTAGTGGCTGAACGCCAGCGTGTAGCGCCCTTGTCCGCCCGTCAGCGCATTCAGGCGCGACTGGTAGCTCGCCAGCTCCGACAAAGGCGCCTGCGCCAGCACCGCAAGGCCACTGGCAACCGTCGCGGTGCCGCTGACTTGCCCGCGCCGCGACGCGAGATCGCCCGTGATGTCGCCGATGTGGTCCTGCGGCGCAGCGATCTCGACATGAACGATCGGCTCCAGCACGCTGGGCCGCGCGGCCTGCACGGCAGCGATCACCGCCTTCTTGCCCGCCTGGATGAAAGCGATCTCCTTGCTGTCCACCGTGTGGTGCTTGCCGTCATAGACGATCACGCGCAGGTCCACCACCGGGTAGCCCGCGATCACGCCGGACTCCAGCGCCAGCCGCACGCCCTTCTCGACGGCGGGCATGAGGTTGTACGGAATCGCGCCGCCCTTGACCTGGTCGACAAATTCAAATCCCGCACCACGCGGCAGTGGCTCGACCTTGAGGAACACTTCGCCGAACTGCCCTGCGCCACCCGTCTGCTTCTTGTGGCGATGGTGGCCTTCAGCGGCAACGGAAATCGTTTCGCGATAAGCGATGCGTGGCGGGCGCGTGGTCACCTCGCACTTGTGCACGTCGGCGAGGCGTTCGAGCAATGTGCGCAAGTGCAAGTCGCCCAGGCCGTACACCACCGTCTCGTTCGTCTGCGCCACATGTTCGAGCCGCAGGCACGGGTCTTCGCTCACCAGCTTTTGCAGGATGTCGTGCAGCCGCTGCTCATCGCCGCGCCGCTTGGGCTCAATCGCCAGCCCGTGCACGGGCACGGGAAACTCCAGCGGCATCAGGTGAATGTGGTCGTCTTCTGCCGCGTCGTGCAGCACGGCGTCGAAGTGAAGCTCTTCCACCTTGGCGATGGCACACAAGTCGCCCGGCACGGCCTTCGCGATCTCCTTGAATTCCTTGCCGTGCAACGAGAAGAGATGCCCGACCTTGAAGGGCCGCCGCGCATCGCCGACATATAGCTGGCTGTCGCGCGTGAGCGTGCCCTGGTGCACGCGGATCACACCCATCTTTCCGACATACGGGTCCTGCGTGATCTTGAAAACATGTGCGAGCACATGCTTGTTCAAATCCGGCGCGGCGTAGAGCGGCTTGGCACTCGCGCCCTCACCATGGAGGAACTGCGGCGGGTTGCTCTCGGTCGGGTCGGGCAACAGGCGTGCGATCACGTCGAGCAATTCCGCCACGCCCGCACCCGTGCGCGCCGAGACGAAGCAGATTGGAATCAGGTGCCCTTCGCGCAGCGCCTGCTCCAGAGGCGCGTGCAGCTCCTGCGGGTCCACATCGCCATCGTTGAGGTAGCGCTCGACGAAAGCAGCGTCCACTTCCACCACCTGCTCCACCAGTGCGCGGTGCGCTGCAGCGACTGATGAAAAATCGGTCTGCGCGTCATCCTGCGCCAGGTTGAAAAAGCAATCGACCACTTTGCTGCCGCCCTGTGCGGGCAAGTTCAGCGGCAGGCATTCCTTGCCGAAGGCGGCTTGAATGTCGGCCACCAGCGCTTGCAGGTTGACGCCTGCTGCGTCGATCTTGTTGACGATGATGATGCGGTCGCGCTCGCGCTGCGCGGCCCAGTGCATCATGCGTGCGGCCATGGGCTCCACACCGGTTGTCGCGCTGATCACGATGGCCGCCGTCTCCACCGCTTCCAGCGCGGGCAGCGACTGGCCGAGAAAGTCCGGCGCGCCCGGCGTGTCGATCACATAGGCGTGCACGCCGCCGTGGCGCAGGTTGACGATGGACGAGTTGAGCGATCGCTGCGCCTTGCGCTCAAGCGGATCGAAGTCGCTGACGGTCGTTCCGCGCTCCACACTGCCGGGCGTGCCTGTCGCGCCGGCCTTCCAGAGCAGCGCCTCCACCAGGCTCGTCTTGCCCGCTGTCGCCGGGCCAACGAGGGCCATCGTGCGCACCGAGGCGATATCCGTGGGTGTTGGCATCGCATTCTCCTGTTCAGGGAAGAAAACCGGACGACCATCGTACGCCCGCCGGCACGGCGCCGCAGCTTGGTGTTACACCCGATGTAGTTTTAGCGAATGAAAGTCTGGAGAAGGCTGGCGACCATACCGCGTGATGGAGCAGGTCGTGCGGTGGCAGCTGTTGCTGAATGTCAGCTTCGCGAGAGCTGCGAAATCAGCCAAGTTGATCCAGCTCTTCAAGAGCCGCTATAGTCCGCGCATCAAAAAGTGTTCAGGGAGTGGACGGTGAAGAAAACCGTGAGCGTGGCAGTGGCCACCGCGTTGCGCTGCGTCATCGCGCTTGTGTTCGTTGTGTCGGGCATTGCACCTGCGCAGCAGCCCATGCAGTTTGGCGGGCCAGCCCCCGCACCCATGTGTTACGTGCAGGCCGACCAGATCTGGGGTGGACCGGAATGTTCACCGCCGATGATTGTGCAAGGTGCGTACGCGGCCATCCAGGAAGCCTGCAAACGTTTCGCGCGCAGTCACTCCCTGCACTTGGGGGGTGCCCACACGTGGTCGTGCGTGGCCGGATCGGAAGTGACATCGTGCGAGTTCTCCAATCCCACCATTCGGCCCGATTACGTAGGCGGTGTGGGCGCGAACGTCCTGTTGGATTTCGCTGCGCTGGACGTGCAGCCCAGCGGCAACCCGCTTGTACGCCAGCCGTGGGGCACAAGCATCTACGGCCCGGGCTGCGACTGCGCGGGCGGCTCCCTCATCAAGGCCGACGCAACATGCGCATGCCCGGTAGGCCAGTCGTGGAACGAGCAGACGCAGCGCTGCGAAGTGGCACCGTACCGCATTGAGTTGATTGGCGCGAGCAGCACCAAGGCGTTGATTGCGGGGCCGGTGCTCGCGCAGACAGCGAAGGTGACGAGCAATGGTGCGCCAGTAAGTGGGCGCAGTGTCACCGTCACCATCACTGGCGGAGCGACTGCAACAGGCACCACCAACGGCGCAGGCGAATTCAACTTCACGTACGTGCCGCCGTACAAGGCCACGACCGATACGTTGACGGGCACGTGTGACGGCTGCGCGAGCCCCGCAACCAAGCAGATCATCGTGCAATCGTGCGACCTGTGCGGCGGTGTTGGGAACCCGATCCAACCCGCCACCGGCGAGAAGCTGCAAGACGAATCCGATTGGCTCGACAGCGGCGCACATCCCCTGTCGTTGGTGCGGCACTACCGTAGTCTGTACAACACCGATGCAGGCATGGGCCCGATGTGGAGCCACGACTACGCAGCGACGGCGTTCAAGGGCGATGCAGACAGCCACATCCGCTTTGGCGATGGGCGCAAGGTGCTGTTCAAACGCGCAGCAACTGGCGGTTGGGTGGCAGACAACTACAAAGACACGCTTGCAGAAGATGCAGCGGGCCTGACGTACACGCGAGCATCAGACGAATCGCGTTGGCGCTTTGATACGGCAGGCAAGCTCCTGTCGATCACGCAGCGCAATGGATGGACGATGAGCATGGCGTATGCGGCCGATCGCCTTCAGTCGGTCACCAACGCATTCGGCCGGCGTTTGCAGTTCGCCTACAGCGCGCAAGGCAAGCTCGTTGGTGTCACAGCGCCGGATGGCCAGCAGATCAGCTACGGCTATGACAGCATGGGCCGCCTGGTCACAGCGACCTTCGCAGGCAACGTTACGCGCAGCTATCAATACAACGACACGCGCTGGCCGTGGGCGCTGACAGGCATCGTGGATGAAACCAACACGACCTATGCCACCTTCAGCTACGACGACACAGGCCGTGCAGTGAGCACCCAACATGCGGGCGCAGCTGGCAGCTTCAGCGTGACCTACTCGGGTGGCACCACGGCAGTCGGCACGCTCACTACGGGCGCGGTGAACTCGAACCTCTTCCAGTCCAGCGCACAGGTGAACGACCCGCTCGGCAACCCGCGCACCTACACGTGGCACGGCGGCGATGGCCAGATCCGGCTGGCCGGCACAAACGGCTCGTTCGACGGCAACCGCACAGCAAGCACCGGCTTCGGGCCACTGCACCTGCCGCAGTCCGAGACTGACTTCACCGGCGTGCAGACCACGTATACGTGGGACACAGCACGCGTGCTGAACCTGTCCACCACGCGTGCGGCAGGACGCCCCGAAGCCCAAACGCGCACAACGCAGTGGCACCCCACATTCCGCCTGCCCACGCTCATCACCGAAGCAGGCCGCACGACCGCGTACGAGTACGACGCGCAGGGCAACACGCTGAGTGAGACCGTGACCGACACGGCCAGTGGCGCATCGCGCACCACACGCTGGAGCTATACGAGCAACGGATTGGTCGCCACGATGACAGACGCCAACGGCGGCGTCTGGCGCTATGGCTATGACAGCGTTGGTAACCAACGCTCAGTCAAGAATCCGGCAGGCCACGAGACCACGTACACCCACGACGGCGCAGGCCGTGTGCTGAGTCAAACCGAGCCCAGTGGTCTTGTAACGACCTACGTGTACGACGCACGCGGTCGCATGACCAGCGTCATGCAAGGCGGCGAAACCACGAGCTATCAGTACAACGCACTTGGCCTGCTGACCAATGTGCAGCTGCCCAACGGCTATAGCCAGAGCTACCAATACGACGCCGCACAACGCCTTCGCACGATCGCCGACAACCTCGGCGCGACGATCCAGTATGAGTTGGACGCCGCAGGCAACCGCGTCAGCGAACGAGTGCTGGACGCCAACGGCAACCTCGCGCTGCAAACCGGCAAGCTCATCGACAGCTTCAACCGTGTACGTGCTCTGACCGGCGCGCAAGGCCAGACCACGCAGCTGGGCTACAACGCCAACGGCGAGCCGGTATCGGTCACGGACCCCCTGCAGCAAACAACAGCCCAATCGCTCGACGGCCTGAGCCGCCCAGTTCGCACCACCATGCCCGACAGCGCGAGCGTGACGACCGACTGGAACGCGTTAGACCAGCTCACACAAGTTACCGACCCCAAGGGCGTGAAGACCGGCTACGAGCAAAACGCCTTGGGCGATGTGAAGCGCCAGACCAGCGCTGATGGCGGCAACGTCACCTACGAGCACGACGCCGCAGGCAATGTGATCGCAAGCACCGATGCCAAAGGCATCAGAACGGTCATCACCCGCGACGCCCTCGGCCGCCCTACAGAAATCCGCTACGGCAGCGAGCCGGCCCAGCAGTTCGAATGGGACAGCAACAAGACAGGGTATCTGGCCAGCATCAGCGACAAGACGGGTTCACTCGTCTTCGTGCGCGATGCGCAGGGCCGCATCACCAGCAAGACATCCACGGTGCAGGACAACCCCACCACGCCCAGCAGCTACACGGTGACCTACAGCTACGCAGCCGGAGAGCTCGCAGGCATGACCTACCCCAGCGGCCTTGCAGTGAGCTACCAGCGCACGGCAGGCCGCATCACAGGCGTGACCGTGCGCGAGCCAGGAACCGCTCGCAAACCCAAGCCCACGATCCCGTTCATCAGCAGCCTCACGCACAACGCGCTCGACCAGCCGCAATCATGGACGTGGAGCACCGGCGACACCGCAGCACGCGCCTTCGACACAGATGGCCGCATGACGGCCACCGAGTTCTCAAGCTACGGCTACGACGCGGCAGGCCGCATCACCAGCATTACGCAAGAGCTGTGGGCGCAACGCACCACGACGCTGGAGCTGTACCGCACGCCCCTGACCTGGACTGTCGGCTACGACAACCGCGACCGCCTCACTTCCTTCACCCGAGCAGGCGCGAGCACCAACTACACCTACGACGCCAACTCCAACCGCCTCACGTCCATCGACAAGACCACCAGCGACACGGACATAGACGGCCAGTTCACCGAGCAAGACGCAGCCAGCACCACAAGCCAGGTGTCGTTGATGGATGGCGACAGCAACCGGCTGCTCGGCTTCACGCAAACACTGACCACCATGAGCAACGGCAAGGTCAAGAGCGTAGTGACCGCGCCCGTGAACTACATCGTCAACGCGAACGGATCAATGACGAGCGATGGCCTGCGAGAGTTCGACTACGACGCGGCGAACCGACTCGCCAAAGTGACGGTCAGCAAAGACGGCGAAGCCGCAAGAGTTGTGTATCTCACCAACGCGATGGGCCAGCGTGTGTTCAAGAGCGTCCCGCAAGCCGAACAAACGCTGCCGAATGAAACGACGCTGGACGCGGGCTTCATCGCCTGGCTCAAGAAGTCGTTCGGCTGGCTGTTCACGACACCGACAACAACCGGTGCAGGCCTAGGCACGGCATACGTTTACGGCGATGGCCCGATCCCCGCCTGGGCGATGCTGGGCGAGTATGACAACGGAAGCGCAGTGGGCAAAGGCAGAACGGAGTACATCTGGCTGCCGACGCAAGACGGCCAGGCATTGCCCGTGGGCATGTACCGCAACGGCAAGTTCTACGCGGTGCACGCAGATCACCTCGGCACGCCAAGACTGATCACGGATGAAGCGAACAAGCCAGTCTGGCAGTGGCCGTATTCAGCCTTCGGCAACAACACGCCGACGGGAGTGCTGCAAGCGACACCAAACCCGAAGCAGGCGATTACGAATCAGCCAGTGCTGTTAAAGGCAAGCAAGCCTATCGAGATGAATTTGCGGTTCCCGGGGCAGTACTTTGATGCGGAGACGGGGCTGTTCTACAACTGGAATCGTTACTACAGCGACAAGGGTGGGCGGTACATCCAAAGTGACCCGACCGGGCTTGACGGCGGCATCAACACGTACGGGTACGTCGCGGCAAGTCCTCTGAGCCTTAGCGATCCGATGGGGTTGCAGGCTGTTCCTACACCTTGGGGGCCAATGCCTCTGCCGCCACCAATGCCCAATACCGGTGCGGGTGGTGGACGCGGGGGTTATGACCCTAAGACGGATACGTACACACCTTCAGGAAACACTTCGAATACTGATAACTGCTGTTCTTCATACACAGACGTCTACGACGTTGGTCGCGATACACCAAAACATGGGTCAACCCAAATCGGGAATCGTGGAGCCGAGCCATCCAATCCGGAACTAGCCTTGCAAAATGCGATTGGCACAGGCGATTGGAAACTTGGGTATGACGGTCTGACCGGTCAAATCGTTATGTTTCGGAGGCAACGTACGGACGAGCGAAAATGTGTCAAGTATTGGCATGGATATGTTGTCTATCAGCGTGAATTGACGGCTGAACAATGGAGAGCGGGGCGTGATGCTGGCTTTCCGAAGTGGCCAAGAAAGCCGGGGGCGAAATGAAAGATGCGAGCATTGGGTTCTATTGCTTCAGCTTTGCGAGTTTCTCGATCGAAGTACGCGTCGATGTGCAATCGTCTGTAGATTTAACAAAACGATTTGATCATCATGGCCCTGACTTTGTGTTTGCCGTTGCAGAGATATGGCTGCATCAGGAAGGGCTAACGCATCTCATTATTCCCGCAACTCACCCGGGGAATTTTTTAGAAAACTTGAGGGACTTGGAAAAGCTCGTAATAGGTCCCCCATCCGTTGTAGGTATTGAGGGGCTCATCCCTTGTGGTGGATGGTGTTCGTGGATGGCCGCGTACTGGGATCGAGTCGAAAACGAGTGCAATACGGCCGATGACGAAAAACTGTATGACCTTCTGATTCCCTTGTCGTTTGTCGAAAGTAGAGTTGGTCATATTGCCGTGTACATGTATGGTGGCAAGAAGATATTTGAAGTGGCCACTCGTCTAGGTGAACATGAAGGACTTCACACGGTCAGCGTCTGGTCGCAATTCAATTCAGATGCTTTAGGGAATGAAATTGCGCATTTGGAGAAGGTCATCGCTGCGGATATTCGTGGTGCGATAAAGAGGCAGCCGTAGTAGGTGCCAACGTCCGCGTTCTTCTCTCGCAATCTATAAAGGGCCACCTGCAGCCCGTACCAGCCGCCTAAAGCTGAGAGTGAAGAATTGTGAAGAATTGGGGTCAGAGTCCGATTTCGAAGAATTGGGGTCAGAGTCCGATTTCGCTCTTGGGTCAGCGAATCCGGCAACAGGCAAGCCGACAAAGCCAGCCGTCCCAGGTAGAAAGATAACTTATGACATCTCCCACTCATTGCTGTGCAGCAATGGCAGCAGCGATTGCTGACCCGACCGTGCCCGTGCACTTCGTTCCGAAATTCAGGGAATATGGAATCCAAGTGCTTGATGGTGGCACGAGCTTTCACGAGCTGCACTTTTGCCCATGGTGTGGCACTCGATTGCCATCGTCGCTACGGGACAAGTGGTTTGATGATTTGGAGCGAGCAGGTATTGATCCGACAGAAATCGAATCCATCCCCGATAAGTATTCAGATCACCGCTGGTATTCAGAGTCGTAACCTTGTTGAGCAGGCAGAAGGTATATCTAAAAAAACTGAGCTTGCCCCTATTTCACGTATCCCTTAACCGAGACAGTTCAGCGGACTGACCTTGCCCCCCCTTTCGCGGACACCTTCACTCTAGGAAGAAGGTGTTCCACAGGGCCAATCGCAAGACGCCCTATCCGGCATAGTTCGGGAACAGCTCGTCGAGCTGGCGCAAGTCGATCAACTCGACCCTAAACGGGCGGCCAGCGATCATGCAGTGTCACTGCATGGTCCTGGCCCCACAGCTTGATCTGCGCGGGCGTCCCTGCATGCGGCTCGTTCGCGCATGCGCCACGCACGTAGCCGAGCGCAACGCATGCGCCCGCGAGCGGGCTGTAGCCGACCGATGAAATCTCGCCAACGGGTTGGCCATTCATCATGATCGTCTCGCCGCCCCATGCGTACACATCGGGCGGCAACAGCAGCGTCACGAGCTTCTTGCGCAAGGGCTGGCCCTGGCTGGCGCGCAAGGCCTCGCGGCCGATGAAGGGCGCGGCCTTGTCGAGCTTCACGCTGAACGCAAGGCCTGCTTCCCACGGCGATTCATCCGGCCCGAGTTCAGCACCCCAGGCGCGCCGGCCCTGTTCGACACGCAGTGCGTCCAGCGCGTAGTAGCCCGCATCGCGCAGGCCCAGATCAGCGCCCGCTTCGCATAGCGCGAGGTACACATGCCGCGCCATCTCAACGGGCACATACAGCTCGAACCCCGGCCCGCCCACATAGCTCATGCGCGCAGCGCGCACGCGTGCGAGGCCCAAGTCGATCTCTTTCGTCCATGAAAACTTCAGGCCCTGTGGTGACAAGTCATCGGGGCTCACGCGTGCGAGCAACTCGCGCGCGTTCGGGCCCATCACGCCGAACACGCAGTACATCGGCGACACGTCAGTGAGGAAGGCGTGTTCGCCTGCAGTGATGTGGCGATGGATCCAGTCCGCATCACGCGTGGCCTGCGCAGAGCCGGTGATGATGAGGAAGCGGTCTGCCGCGAGCCGCATCACCGTTAGGTCGCTCTCGAGGCCGCCGCGCTCGTTGAGCATCGGCGTATAGACCATGCGGTTGAGTGCAACGTCCATCTCGTTCGCGCACAGGCGCTGCAGCACGGCCAGCGCATCGTTGCCTTGCAGCAGCAGTTTTGAAAACGAGGTCTGGTCGTAGATCGCAACGGCTTCGCGTGTGGCGCGTTGCTCTTCAATCATCCATGGCAACCAGCCAGGCGTGGCAAGTGTGTGGTCGGGTCGCGTCGCGCCTTCTGGCCGGAAGTAATTCGCTCGCTCCCAGCCGTTCTTGCTGCCGAACTCTGCGCCCTTGGCCGCAAGCAAGTCATAGAGCGGCGACGTGCGCAGTGGTCGCGCCGTCTCCAGCTCCTGCCGCGGCCAGCGCATCGCATAGTGCAGGCCCAGCGTCTCGCCGGTGCGCTCGGCCAGTGCCTTGCGATTGCCGGTGAATGGCGCAAAGCGGCGAATGTCCACTTCCCACACGTCGGTGCTCGGCTCGCCACCTGCAATCCATTCCGCCATCAGCCGCCCTGCGCCGCCGCTGTTCGCAATGCCTGCGGAATTGAAGCCTGCGCACACAAAATAATTGCGCAGCTCCGGCGCCTCGCCGAGGATAAAGTTGCCGTCGGGCGTGAAGCTCTCGGGGCCGTTGAGCAGCATCTTCACTTCCGCCGTCTGGAGGCAGGGTGTGCGATGCATCGCGTTGTTCATCAAAATCTCGAATTGGTCCCAGTCTTCGTCGAGCAACTGGAACTGGAAGCTGCCCGGTATCGGATCAACCTTCCACGGCTTGGCCTTCGGCTCGAAGCCGCCCATCACCAGCCCGCCCACTTCTTCCTTGTAGTAGATGAAGCCATCAGGGTCGCGCATCACGGGCAGCATCGGATGCACGCCGGGAATCTGCCCTGTGACGATGTAGAAATGCTCTGCTGAAAACAGCGGAACGTTCACGCCCGCCAGTGCGCCGAACTGCCGCGCCCACTGGCCGCCGCAGTTCACCACTGTTTCGCACTTCACGTCGCCCTGCGCCGTGCGCACACCGGTCACGCGGCCGTTCTCTGACAACACGCCCGTGACTTCAATGTCCTCGACGATCTTCACGCCGCGGTTGCGCGCACCCTTCGCAAGCGACATGCACAAGTCAGCCGGGTTTGCCTTGCCATCGCCGGGCAGCCACAGCGCACCTTGCAGATCGTCGATGCGAAGAATCGGGTACTTCTCCAGCGCCTCGGCAGGCGAAATCTCGTGGCACTCAACGCCGAAGGCGCGCGCCATCGCGAGCTGCTTGCGCAGCACCTGCATGCGCTCGGGCGTCTTCGCGACGTTCACGCTGCCGCATTGCTTCCATCCGGTCGCCAGCCCTGTTTCCGCTTCGAGCGTGGCATACAGCTCGATGCCGTATTTGCTCATCTGCGTCATCGAGCGGTTGGGCCGCATCTGCCCCACCAGGCCCGCCGCGTGCCACGTCGTGCCGCTGGTGAGCTTGCCCTGTTCGAGCAGCAGCACGTCGGTGATGCCCAGCTTGGCGAGGTGATACGCGACGGAGCAACCCGCGATGCCGCCGCCGACGATGACGATCCGTGCCTGGTTCACCGTCAGCATCGCGTGCCTCTTATGGTTTGGGTTGCTTCAGGGCAGCGAGCTCGGCCTGCGTGGCTGCGAGTTGCTGCATCATCGCGTCGATGCGGTAGTCGACGAAGTTGTCCCACACGTTCGGCGGAAACTGGAAGTAGCGCTTGAGCTCGATCTGCTCGCGTGCCAGGTAGTAGCGATTGACGGCGTCGAAGTAAACGAACTCGTAGCCGCGCTCCAGCAGCAGCGGCTCCCAGCCTGCGTAGTTGGGAATCGGCCTGCCCGGCAGCACGCTCTCGAGCATGATGAGCCAGGGGCGGTGCTTGTTCAGGTCGATGCCTTCGAGCACTGCTTTCTCCGCACCTTCCACGTCGATGCTGATGACATGAATCGGGCCCTGCGGGCGGTGCTTGGCTAGCACTTCATCGAGCGTGACCATCGGCACCGTGACGGATGTGGCGGGCACGCCCAGCGCCTGGAAGTCGCGCACCGTCTCGGCGGAAGTGGTTGCGTTCTGCGAGCGGCCTTCAAACTGGAAGAACGTCACGTTGCCGCTGGTGTTGCCCGCTGCCGCAGCAATGTAGATGTCGTTGCGGCGAAACCGCGCCCAGTCGGGCGCGCATTCGGGCAGCGGCTCGATCGCGATGCCGCGCCAGCCCCGCTTGTACAAACCGTAGGTGTTGCTGTCGATCACCGGGTAGTGCGCCCCGACATCGACGAAAAAGCCCTGGGCGATGTTGCCGAACACGCGGTTCAGGTAAACATCTTCGAAGTTGCGCGTGTACGAGACGAATGCCATGAATTTCAGTATATCGACGGTTGGCCAAATTACCCCATTCGCAGCGCCATCACGCCCGCCACGATCGTTGCCGTGCCGATGGCGCGGCGCACGTTGAAGGCCTCCTTGAGGAACACGACGCCAAGAAGCGCCGCGAACAGCACCGACGTTTCGCGCAGCGCGGCGATGGTGGCGACGGGCGCACGCGTCATCGCCCACAGTGCAATGCCGTAGGAGCCAAACGACGCGAGTGCCGCCATCGAGGCCACGGGCCACCTGGCTTTTGCATAGGGAATGGCGACGCGCGGACCACGTCGCATGAACACAAGAATCGCAAAGGGCCAGCCGTCGAGCACGAACAGCGTTGCGACATATTGCAGCGCGTGACCGCTGGCACGCACACCCAGCCCATCGACCACCGTGTAGAGCGCAATCACCACGGCATTGGCCAGCGCAAAACCAACCGCGCGGGGCGAATCGAGCGCGTGGCGCGACAAGCCCAGCGTGAGCACACCACAGCTCACGCCCAACACGCCCGCCCACGCGAGCGGCGACAGCGTTTCACCGAGCGTGAATGAGGCCGACAAAGCAACGAGCAGCGGCGCCGTGCCGCGCATCAGCGGATACGTCAGGCCGAGATCGCCGTGGTTGTAGGCACCGGTGAGGGCAATGTAGTACGCGATATGGATGGTGAGCGAGGCGATCACATACGGCCACGCCTCGGCGGGCGGCCAGCCGACAACCAGAACCAGCGGGATGGCAAGCACCGAGCCCGCGAGGTGAATCACCGCCGTATCGAGCGCCTTGTCACTGCTTGACTTGACGAGCGCGTTCCAGCTTGCGTGCAGCAACGCGCCAAACAACACCGCCCCGACAAGGGGCCAGGTCAGGGTCATGCGCCAGCCGGCGTGGATGACAGCGAGCAGCGCGCCGCCCGTTGCAGGAAGTGCGCAAGCGCCGGCGTCTGCAAACCCTGCACCTTGGCCATGTCGTCCCACACGCGCAGTTGCACGGCCCGCAACGCGCCCTCCTGGCCGATGAAGGACTGCGCCTGCCCTTCGGTGTAGATGCCGCCTTGCAATGCAAGCGAGCGCTTAGAGTCTTCGGACAATGCTGCGAAGTAGCCCGGCTGCACAGCGCACAGGTAGCGCTTGGCATCGACATGCAGCCGGATCGGGTCGATCACGTTCGCGCCGAACTGCCCGCGCAGGAATGGCAGCGCACGGTATTGATGGATGTCGTCGATGCCCTGCATCGAAGGCGTGCCGCCCAGGTCGTGCAGCAGGTGCCCCAGGTCATGAAGAAGCGCCGCGGTCACCAGCGCGTCGTCGGCACCGGCGTCCTCGGCCAGCTTGGCGCTTTGCAATGCGTGTTCGAGTTGTGTCACGTCTTCGCCGCTGTAGCGTTCACCGCCGCGCTGCGCAAAGAGCTGTTCAATGTCGTGAAGGGTCAGTGCCACGGCAGCGCGTCCCAGGAGCTCACTGCCAGGGCAGCGAATAGGTCTTCAGATTGGTAAAACTCTTCATCGCCTCCTGCACGCCTTCCTTGTAGCCCAGGCCGGAGTCCTTGATGCCACCGAACGGCGTGAGCTCCAGCCGGTAGCCCGGCACCTCGCGCACATTCACGGAGCCGACATGCAGATCGGCAACGAAGCGGGTAATGTAGTCGAGCCGATTGGTGCACACCGCGCTCGACAAACCGTACGCCGTGCCATTCGAAATCGCGATGGCTTCGTCGATGTTGCGAAACGTGATGATCGGCGAGACGGGCCCGAAGGTCTCTTCGCGCACGAGCGTCGTCTCAGGGCGCACGCTGGCCAGCACGGTGGGCGAATACAACGCGCCGCTGCGTTGATTGCCTGCGAGCAATTTGGCACCCTGTGACACCGCTTCATTGACGCGCGATTCGAACAGCTTCGCAGCTTCTTCGTCAATCACCGTGCCCATGTCACTGGACTTGTCTTGCGGGTCGCCGAATTTCCAGGCGCGCGTTTTGTCCACCACCAAGTCGGTAAAGCGTTGTGCCACGGCTTCATGCACCAGCATGCGCTTGATGGCTGTGCAGCGCTGGCCCGAATTTTTGTACGAGCCTTGCACGGCGAGGCTCGAGGCTTCGTCGAGATCGGCGTCTTCCATCACGATGATCGGGTCGTTGCCACCCAGCTCCAGGACCACGCGGCGGTAGCCTGCCTTGGAGGCGATGTACTTGCCGATGGAAACGCCGCCGGTGAAGGTCACCAGATCGACGTGCTCGTTGGTGATGAGTTCATCGGCGATCTCGCGTGGATCGCCCGTGACAACGCTCAGCATCTCGGGCGGCAGGCCCGCTTCATAAAGCAGGTCGGCGAAGTAGATAGCAGAAAACGGCACCTTTTCCGACGGCTTGAGCACCATGCGGTTGTTCGTCGCGATGCTGGGCACCACCTTGTGCGCCACCTGGTTCATGGGGTGGTTGAACGGCGTGATGGCGCTGATCACACCCAGCAGCGGCGAGCGCTGCGTGTACACGCGCCGCTTCTTGCCGTGCGGCGTGAGGTCGCAGCTGAAGATCTGGCCGTCGTCCTTCAATGCTTCCGTCGCGCCAAAGAGCAGCACGTCGCTCACGCGGCCGGCTTCATACAGCGAATCTTTCAGGCACAGGCCTGACTCGGCGGTGATGAGCTGCGAGATGTCGCCAAGCCGCTCGCGGATCAGCGCCGCAGCCTTGTTCAGGATGGCAGCGCGTTCGTAGCGTGTGAGCGTCGGCTTGTACGCATGCGCTGTGGCAAACGCCCCGCGCACTTCTTCGAGCGTTGCCTTTGGCACCGTGCCGATACGCTCGCTCGTGTACGGGTTGAACACTTCGATGACGCGATCGCGCCCTGCTCCCACCTTCTGCCCCGCAATGCGCATTGCATCGAGCTGATGCTCGCGAATGAACTCACTGCGCATAGTTCAGCGCCAGGTCAAAGGCGTCGAAGTTGCGAAAGCGCCGCGTCATGTCCAGGCCCGGCAACTTGCGATTGAGGATCAATGGCACACGCTGCTCGCTCACGCCGCCGTGCGAGCGCAGCGGTGCATCCAGCCCTGACAGATCGTGGCGACTCGCGGCGGTGCCAATCACAGTGAAGCGCTCTGATACGCACACGACATCGCCAATGCGATCAGCCGGCAATTCGAAATGCGCGGCGGCCTCCTCGCGGCTGTACACGGCTTCCATGCCCTTGATCTTTTTCATGCTGGCGATCACAGCGCCCACATCAGAGCCAGCAGGCAAATACGCAGTGGCGAAAGAGCCCAGTGCGCCGTGGTGCACCACGTACGGATCGGTGATCGGCAAGATCACACGTGCCACACCAGCGCCCAGCTGCGCGTCGAACCAGTCCTGCAGGTAGATCACATCGGGCTGGCCATCCATCGCAACCTTTGCGTTCATGCCGTGGTCGGCTGTAAGCGCGATCACGCAGCCCAGCTCGTCGAGCTGCGACAGGTAGCCGTCCATCATCGAATAAAACGCGTTCGCGCCTTCAGTGCCCGGTGCGTGCTTGTGCTGCACGTAGTCGGTGGTGGAGAGATACATCACATCAGGCCGCTCGCGCTGCATCAGCTTCACGCCTGCGGCAAACACGAATTCAGACAACGCCGCGCTGTACACATCTGGCACGGGCAAGCCGACGATGGACAGCACATCGGCAATGCCGTTTTCTTCCATCGACACATCGTTCGATTTCTCCGACGAAAAGCAGATGCCTTTCATCTTGTGGCCGAGCAGCCGGCGCAGCTTGTCTTTCGCCGTGATCACGCACACTTTCTTGCCGGCATCGGCCAGTGCGGCGAGCAGCGTGGGCGCGCGCAGCCACTTCGGGTCGTTCATCATCACTTCCGTGCCGCTTGCCACGTCGAACAGGTAGTTGCCGCAGATGCCATGCACCGAAGGCGGCGCACCCGTCACGATCGACAGGTTGTTCGGATTGGTGAAGGTGGGCACGACACAGTCGGCAACGATGCCTGTGCCTTCGGCTAGCGCGCGCTTGAGCCACGGCATGTGGCCCGTGGCAACGGCTTGCGCCAGATAGTCGGGCTCGCAGCCATCGACACAGACCACGACCGTGGGCCGTGTGGGCAGCTTGTAGCTGCGGTGGTTAACGTTCAGCATGTTCGGCTTTCGCATGTTTGGAGGCGGCGCCCTCAGTGGCCCTCGCCTGGCGGCGCAGATCGTTGTCGATCGTGCGCTCCTTGCTGTCCATGGCGTGATCAAACATCGCGCGGCCAGCGGCGTCCTGGTCACCCGACGCGATGGCCTTGAGGATCTGCCGGTGCTCGTTCGCAGAGATCGGCAGCAGCCAGCCATCGGCCAGGTTCAACCGGCGAAAGAGCGACAGCTCTTTGATCAGCTTGCGGTAGATCGCCGTGAGCTTGCTGTTGCCCGCCATCTCGACCAGCCGGTCATGGAACTTCAGGTTCAGCAAGTGGTAGTTGTAGGCATCTTCAGCCTTGACGGCCTTTTCCATAGCATCGACCAGCGCGCGGATTTCCTTCAACTGCGCAGGCGTGATGTTCGCGGCGAGCTTGCGGCCGACCAGTTCATCCATCGACGCGCGCAGGTCGAAAATCTCCACCGCTTCATCAATCGGGATATCGCGCACGAACACGCCGCGATTTTTTTCGGTACGCACCAGGCCTGCTTCGTCGAGCATGCGAAATGCCTCGCGCACCGGCCCGCGCGAGACGCCCAGCTTTTGCGCCAGGTCGGCCTCAGTCAGTTTGCTGCCCGGCGCGTATTCGCCTTGCAGGATGGCGCGCTCGATCTCCTGCTGCACCACGGTAGTGAGCGAGCTGCTTTGAAGCAGTGCGATCGTGGGGTGAGGAACGGCGTTCATGCTCGCAATTAGAGCAGCAAATGCCAGATTGTCAACAATCTGCAAAAAACAATTGACATGAACGGTAGCTCAGCGTCAAATGATTTTCGAAGAGCCAAAGACGGGCGCGGACTACACGGGCGGGATGTTCAAGGCCCGTTGTCACAGCGCTGTCACCCGGGTACCGCAATCTCGAAACCTTTTGTCCTTGAGGAGTCATCAGCATGCGCATGAGTCTTGTACCGAAATCCGTGGTCCCGAAAATTCTTCTTGGCCTGAGCCTGGTGGCCAGCGCCGGCTTTGCCTTCGCGCAGAAGACGCAGCTGCTGGTTTACACGGCACTCGAAACCGACCAGATCAAGGCCTACCAGGAAGGCTTCAACAAAACCAACCCCGACATTGAAATCAAGTGGGTGCGTGATTCGACGGGCGTCATCACCGCCAAGCTGCTGGCCGAGAAGAACAATCCGCAGGCCGACGTGGTGATGGGCGTGGCAGCGTCCAGCCTTGCGCTGCTCGACAAGAACGGCATGCTCGAGCCCTATGCGCCGCTGAACCTCGACGCGATCATGAGCCAGTACCGCGACAAGCGGAAGGTGCCCGCCTGGTGGGGCATGGACGTGTGGGGCGCGACGGTGTGCTTCAACACGGTGGAAGCGGGCAAGAAGAACCTGCCCAAGCCCGAGACGTGGAAAGACCTCACCAAGCCGATCTACAAGGGCCAGATCGTGATGCCCAACCCGGCATCGAGCGGCACGGGCTACTTCGATGTGACGGCGTGGCTCACCCTGTTCGGTGACGACAAGGGCAAGGGCGGCGGCTGGAAGTTCATGGACGCGCTGCACGAGAACATTGCGCAGTACACGCACTCAGGCTCCAAGCCCTGCAACATGGCGTCGTCCGGTGAATACGTGATGGGCATCTCGTTCGAATACCGCGGCAACAGCAACAAGGCCAAGGGCGCACCGATTGATCTCGTGTTCCCGAAGGAAGGCCTCGGCTGGGACCTCGAAGCGTTCGCGATCCACAAGGGCACCAAGAAACTTGACGCTGCGAAGAAGCTCGCCGACTGGGCATCGAGCAAAGACGCGATGCTGCTGTACGGCAAGAACTTCGCCATCACCGCGCAACCGGGCGTCGCGCCGCCGCTGGCCAACGTGCCGAAGGACTACGAGCAGCGCCTGGTCAAGATGGACTTCATCTGGGCAGCTGACAACCGTGAGCGCATCCTTGCCGAATGGATGAAGCGCTACGACTCCAAGAGCGAAGCAAGGAAGTAAACCACTGTCATTGCGGGCCTGACCCGCAATCCAGTGGTGCGCCTGCAAAGCCGCTGCCGCTGGATGCCGGTTCGAGCCCGGCATGACATCCTCTGGGTAGCCGCTTGACTGAAGACTTGTTTCTCGACCTGCGCCACGTCCGCAAGGAGTTCGGCGCGTTCACGGCCTTGCGCGACATCGACCTGGCCATCCGCAAGGGCGAATTCGTCTGCTTCCTCGGGCCTTCGGGCTGCGGCAAGACCACGCTGCTGCGCATCATCGCGGGGCTGGAGGTGCAGACCTCCGGCGAGGTGTGGCAAGGCGGCGTGGACATCTCGCGCCTGCCGCCCGCGCAGCGTGACTACGGCATCGTCTTCCAGAGCTACGCGCTCTTTCCAAATCTCACTGTGGCGGACAACGTGGCCTACGGCCTCGTCAATCGCAAGACGCCACGCGCAGAGATTGCCAGGCGCGTGAGCGAGCTCGTCAAGCTCGTCGGCCTGCCCGGCAGCGAAGGCAAATATCCTGCGCAGTTGTCGGGCGGCCAGCAGCAGCGCATTGCCCTCGCGCGTGCACTCGCCACGTCGCCAAGCCTGCTGCTGCTCGATGAGCCGTTGTCTGCACTCGATGCGCTGGAGCGCGTGCGGTTGCGCCAGGAAATCCGGGCGCTGCAACAGAAGGTGGGCGTGACCACCATCATGGTCACGCACGACCAGGAAGAAGCGTTGTCGGTGGCTGATCGTATCGTCGTCATGAATCACGGCGCTATCGAGCAGGTCGGCACGCCGATGGAGATCTATCGCGAGCCCGCCTCGCCTTTCGTTGCGGACTTTGTCGGCAAGGTCAACACCATTGCTGTGCGTGTGCGCTCGGGCGCCATGCACTTCGGCACGCTGAGCTTGCCGTGCGACGGCCCTGATCGTGATGCGCGCATCTACCTGCGGCCCGAAGACGTGCTGGCGCGCCCAATCAACGAGGGCGATGCGCATGTGTTCGACGCGCGCATCGAGAAGATCGAGTTCCTCGGCTCGTACTGCCACGTGAAAGTGGCCGCGCCCGCGCTGGACGCCAACACGCTCACGGTGTACCTGTCGCTCAATTTCCTCTCCGAGCAATCGCTGGAGGTCGGCTCACCGCTGAAGCTCAAGCTGCTGCCCGAGCGCATCAAGGTGTTCTGATGGCAGCGGTGTTACCTGCAGCTGCCGCGCAGCCCGTGAAGCAATCCGCGCACTGGACCGACCGCATAGCTCATATCGCGCTGCTCCTCGTCGCGCTCGCGCTCACGGCCTTCCTTGCGCTGCCGCTGCTGTCCATCCTTATGCAGGCCCTGCAGGACAAGAGCGGCGACTTCGCAGGCCTTGCGAACTTCATTGAATACGCGCAGACACCGGCGCTGCTCACCAGCCTGTGGAACAGCATCTGGGTGTCGGCCATGGTGACGGTGATTGCCGTGCCGCTGGCCTTTGGCTTCGCCTATGCGCTCACGCGCTCACGCATGCCGTTCAAGCCACTGTTTCGCGGCATCACGCTCATTCCGTTATTGGCACCTTCGCTGCTGTCGGCTATTTCGCTGATCTACTGGTTCGGCAACCAGGGCGTGTTCAAGAGCTGGATGGCGGCGTTGGGCTGGAACGAGATCTATGGCGCGCCAGGCATCGTCATCGCGGAGTGTTTCGCGGTGTTTCCGCATGCGCTGATGATCTTGATCACGGCGCTGAGCCTGTCGGATGCGCGCTTGTATGAAGCAGCCGACGCAATGGGAACGAGCGCGTCGCGCAAGTTCTTCACGATCACCTTGCCCGGCGCAAAGTACGGCTTGATCTCTGCGGCGCTCGTCACCTTCACACTGGTCATTACGGACTTCGGCATACCGAAGGTGATTGGCGGCAGCTTCAATGTGCTGGCAACGGATGTGTTCAAGCTCGTCATTGGCCAGCAAGACTTTGCCAAGGGCGCTGTCGTCGCGATCCTGCTGCTGGCGCCCGCCGTGATCACGTTCGGTGTCGACAGCTACGTGAGCCGCCGCCAGACGGCCATGCTCACAGCACGAGCGATTCCATATCGCCCCAAGCGCAATGCAAAGTACGACGCGGTGATGACGCTCTATTGCTGCCTCGTCGCATTCCTGATGCTGGCGATGCTGGGCATGGCCGTGTTTGCTTCATTCGCGAGCTTTTGGCCCTACAACCTGTCGCCGAGCCTGCGGCACTATGTGATGGGCCTGGTCGATGCGGAAGTCGGCGTTGGCTTTCTCAACAGCTTGAAGATGGCGGCGGGCACTGCCTTCTTTGGCACGGCGCTGGTTTTCACGGGCGCCTACCTGCTGGAAAAAACCAAGGGCATGGCGGGCCTGCGCTCCATCGTGAAGATGCTCGCCATGCTGCCCATGGCCGTGCCCGGCCTGGTGCTGGGCCTGGGCTACATCTTCTTCTTCAACGAGCCGCGCAATCCGCTCAATGGCCTGTATCACACCGTAGCCCTGCTCACGCTCTGCACGATCGTCCACTTCTATACAACGGGCCACCTCACAGCGGTAACGGCGCTGAAGTCGCTCGACGGCGAATTCGAAGCGGTGAGTGCGTCGTTGAAAGTGCCGTTCTTCAAGACGTTCTGGCGCGTGACGCTGCCGATCTGCACGCCCGCGCTGGTGGACATTGCGCGCTACTTCTTCATCAATGCAATGACGACGATTTCCGCCGTCGTGTTCCTGTATTCGCCCGAAACAAAGGTGGCGTCGATCGCGATCCTGAATCTTGATGAAGCCGGCGAGATCGGCGCGGCCGCAGCCATGGCGGTGCTGATCGCCGTTGCATCGAGCATCGCCATGCTGTTCTTCATGGCGCTGGCGTGGTGGGTCAACCGCCGCACGCAGGCCTGGCGAGGCACCGATAAATAGCGCTGAAGAGACAAGAGACAACCGAAGAGACAACCGAAGAGACAAATCCATGGACCGCGACAAGATCCTCCTGACCCCCGGGCCACTGACCACGACACTGCGCACCAAGCTCGCCATGCTGCGCGACTGGGGCTCGTGGGACAGCGACTTCAATGCCGTCACGGCGAAGCTGCGGGCCAGCCTGCTCAAAGTCGTTCATGGCGACGAGACGCATGTCGTCGTGCCGTTACAAGGCAGCGGCACGTTCAGCGTAGAGGCGGCAGTGGCAACCGTGGTGCCGCGCGATGGCCATGTGCTCGTGCTCGACAACGGCGCTTACTGCAAGCGCGCCGCGCGCCTCACATCGTTGATGGGCCGCAACTGTACGCTGATGCCGTTCGATGAAGCCGCACAAGTCTCGCCCGCTGCGCTTGAGGACAAGCTGAAGGCCGACGCCAGCATCACGCACGTCGTGCTGATTCATTGCGAAACGGGTGCCGGTGTGTGGAACCCGCTTGAAGCGGTGGCCGAAGTCTGCGCGCGCTACGACAAGGGCCTGATCGTCGATGCGATGAGTTCATTCGGCGCGCTGCCCATTGATGCGCGTGAGGTTCGCTTCGACGCTTTGATCGCCGCCAGCGGCAAGTGCCTGGAAGGCGTGCCGGGCATGGGCTTCGTGTTCCTGCGCAAGGCGATCCTCGATGGACGTGCGGGCAACAGCCAGTCGCTCGCGATGGACCTGCACGACCAGTACACGTACATGGAAAAGACGGGCCAGTGGCGCTTCACGCCGCCCACGCACGTGGTGGTGGCGCTGGCCGAAGCCGTGGCGCAGTTCGAGGAAGAAGGCGGCCAGCCTGCGCGCCTGGCGCGCTACACCAGCAATTACCACACGTTGATCGACGGCATGGCACGGCTGGGCTTCATGCCGTTTCTGGACCCGTCGATCCAGGCGCCGATCATCGTTACCTTCAACGCGCCCGGCGATGCGCGCTACGACTTCAAGACGTTCTACAACGCGGCGCGGCAACGCGGCTTCATCCTGTACCCGGGCAAGCTCACACAGGTCGAGACATTTCGCGTAGGCTGCATCGGTGCGATCGGCCCCAATGAAATGGAACAGGCCGTGAACGCAGTGGCGCTGGCGCTGGAAGACATGGGCATAGCTTCGGGCGAGCCGGCGATCTGATCGCTCAAGCACCATCACGCACCTGCAGGAGACACACAAGATGGCAACCAAAGTCCACCCCGCACTCGCCGCCATCCGCAAGCGCGGCGCCAGCAAAGTCAAGGTAGCGTGCAGCGACATCGATGGTGTGCTGCGCGGCAAGTACCTGCACAAAGACAAGTTCGAAGGCGCGGCCGACAACGGCTTCGGCTTTTGCGACGTGGTGTTCGGCTGGGACTCGTCGGACCAGTGCTACGACAACACACAGGTCACCGGCTGGCAGCATGGATTTCCCGATGCACTCGCCCGGCTCGACCTGAACACCCACCGCAATGTGCCGTGGGACGGCGGCGTTGACTTCTTCCTGGGCGAATTCGTCAACGCGGATGGATCGCCCTACCCGGTGTGCCCGCGCCAGACTTTGAAGCGCGTGTTGAAGCGCGCTGAAAAGCTCGGCTTCCAGGTGTTCACCGGCATGGAATACGAGTGGTTCAACTTTCTGGAAACACCGCAGAGCTGGGCCGCGAAAGAAGGCGTGAACCCCCAGACGCTGACGCCCGGCATGTTCGGCTATTCGCTCTTGCGCGTGAACCAGAACCGCGAGTTCTTCAATGCGCTGATGGACGAGATGCTGGCCTTCCGCGTGCCCATCGAAGGCCTGCACACCGAAACGGGGCCGGGCGTTTACGAAGCGGCGCTCGGCTTTTCAGAAGCGCTGGAACAGGCTGACCGCGCCGTGCTGTTCAAGACGGGCGCGAAGGAGATCGGCTCGCGCTTCGGCATCATGCCCAGCTTCATGGCGAAGTGGAATGCGAAGCTGCCCGGCTGCAGCGGCCACATCCATCAAAGCCTGTCCGACGGCAAGACCAACCAGTTCTACGACGCGAAGAGCCCGCGCAAGATGAGCAAGCTCTTCGAGAGCTATCTGGCCGGGCAAGTGCTGTGCCTGATGGAATTCGCGCCGATGTTCTGGCCGACCATCAACAGCTACAAGCGCCTGGTCGATGGCTTCTGGGCGCCCGTGAAGCCGACATGGGGCATCGACAACCGCACGGCGAGTTTCCGCGTGATCACGGGCGGCGTGAAATCGACGCGGCTTGAAACGCGCTGCCCGGGCGCCGACGTGAATCCGTATCTCGCGATGGCCGCTTTGATTGCGGCGGGTATCTACGGCGTTGAGAAGGGCTTGAAGCTCACCGCACCGCCGATCACCGGCACAAACCAGGGCGCTGAACACATTCCACGCGCGCCACGCACGCTGCATGAAACCAACCAGATCTTCCAGCGCTCGAAGATCGCGCGCGAGATGCTGGGTGACACGTTTGTCGATCACTACGCTGCGACGCGTGACTGGGAGTACAGGCAGTGGCTGGATGGCGTGACCGATTGGGAATTGAAGCGCTATCTAGAAATCATATGAACGGGTTGGCCCACCCCCGAAGCGCCTGCGGCGCCTCCCCCTCAAGGGGGCGCAGCCACTGGCCCGGCAAAGCCGGTTCCAGGGCTGCCCTGGTATTGGCCGTTGGCTTCCTGGTGTTCGTTGGTGGCGTACACGCGCAGCTCACGGATACGGAACAGCGCATCGTCACCGCCGTCAAGCAGCGCTCGCCGGCGGCGCTCGAACTGCTGGAGCGCAGCGTTCGCATCAACAGCGGCACGTTGAATGCGCAAGGTGTGCGCGAGGTCGGCGCGATTTACCGCAAGGAATTCGACGAGCTGGGCTTCAAGACGCAGTGGGACGAAATGCCTGCTTCCATGAAGCGCGGCGGCCACCTGCTGGCGGTGCATGAAGGCTCGGCCGGCAAGCGCTTGCTGCTGCTTGGCCACCTCGACACCGTGTTCGAGCCGTCAAGCTCGGTGCCCTTGTGGGAGCAGCGCGGCGACAAGGTGCGCGGCCAGGGCGTGAACGACATGAAGGGCGGCGACGTGATCATGATCGAGGCTCTGCGCGCGCTCAAGAGCGTGGGCGCGCTTGACACGGCGCGCATTGAAGTCGTGCTCACCGGCGATGAAGAGCGCACCGGCTCGCCGCGTGAAACCGCGCGCGCATCCATGATCGCGGCGGCCAAACGGTCTGACTACGCGCTGTCGTTCGAAGGCTCGGGCCGGCACGAGGGCCAGACCACGGCTGTGATCACGCGGCGCTCATCAGGTGGCTGGACGCTGGTCGTGCGCGGCAAGGCGGGGCATTCGATGGGCGTGTTCTCCGAGCGCTCGGGCTTTGGCGCCATTTACGAAGGCGCGCGCATCCTCGACGCTTTCCGCCAGCAGTTGATCGAGCCCAATCTCACCTTCAACGTTGGCGCCGTGTTTGGCGGCACCGACACCAAGTACGCATCCGACACGGCAACGGGCACGGCGTTTGGCAAGTCGAACGTAATCGCGCGGGAGTTTCGTGCTGAGGGCGATATGCGCTTTCTCACGCCCGAGCAGGGCGATCGCGTGAAGCAGCGCATGCGCCAGATCGTGGCGGCGAGCCTGCCCGGCACGAGCGCAACGATAGAGTTTCGCGATGGCTATCCGCCCATGCCGCCTACCGACGCGGGCACGAAGCTGCTGCTGGCCTATTCGAAAGCCAGCGAAGACGCGGGCCTCGGCCCGGTCAAGGCCGACGACCCGGCCATGCGCGGCGCAGGCGACGTGCAGCACGTCGCGCCCTACACCACCGGCATGGATGGCCTCGGCGCGTACGGCACGGGCGCGCATACCGATGATGAAGACCTGGAGATCGCCTCCATCGAGCGCGGAGCGATACGCGCGGCGTTGATGATTTACCGTTTGACGAGGCCGTGATGGAGATACGCCGCCTCGGCCCTGACGACGCACCGGCCTATCGCGCATTGCGCATGCGCGCGCTGTGGGAATTCCCCGAGGCATTCACGTCGAGCTTCGAGGAAGACCAGAAGCAGCCTATTGAGGCGTGGGAAGTTCGCCTCAGCTCGGAACACATGATCTTCTGGGGTGCCTTGCAGGGTGAGCAGCTGTGCGGCATGGTCGGCATGGAGCGCGAGCGGCGCGCCAAGAGCCGGCACAAGGCCACGATGATCGGCATGTATGTCGCGCAGGAATTCTTCGGCACCGGCATGGGCCGCGCGCTGGTGGATGTGTTGCTTGACCACGCACGCGCTATCGGGCTCGAAGTCGTCGTGCTTACCGTCACCGAGGGCAACACCGTTGCCACCAACCTCTACGAAAGAGCAGGCTTTCGCTCGTTCGGCATCGAGCCGCGGGCGATCAAGGTCGAAGGTCGCCTCTTCGGCAAGAACCACATGTACATCGAACTTAACCCGTCCACACCATGAGCATCTCAGGCTTCAACTTTCCTACACCCATCCGATTTGGCGCGGGCGCGCGCCGTGAAGTGGCGAAGCACCTTCTGGGTCGCGGCTTCAAGCGGCCGCTGATCGTCACGGACAAGGCGCTGGGCGCGCTGCCCGTGCTTGCAGAGTTCCAGTCGCACCTGCAGGGGCTTGACGTGGCTGTGTACGCAGGCGTGTTCGGCAACCCGACGGCCAGCCAGGTGATGAAGGGCGCCGATGCCTTCAAGGCGCACAACGCCGACTGCGTGATCGGCTTTGGCGGCGGCGCAGCGCTCGATGTTGCCAAGGTTGTGGGTGTGGCAGCCACGCACGAGGGCGACATCCTCAATTACGTGTGGGATCACCCGCAGGTGCGGCCCATCGTCAACGAGTTGCCGTACTTTGTTGCGATGCCCACCACATCAGGCACAGGCTCGGAAGTGGGCCGCTCTTCCGTGATCAGCGAAGACGACACGCACCTCAAGCGAATCGTGTTCTCGCCCAAGGTGCTCGCGAAGATCGTGTTCGCCGATCCGGAACTCACGCTCGCCTTGCCCGCACACGTGACGGCCGCAACAGGCATGGACGCGCTCACGCACAACATCGAGAGTTACCTGTCGCCCGCGTATCACCCGCTGTGCGACGGCATCGCGCTGGAAGGCACGCGCATTGCGGCGCGGTCTTTGTTCAAGGCTGTGCATGAGCCATCGAACATCGAAGCGCGCAGCGACATGATGATGTCGTCGATGATGGGCGCGATTGCCTTCCAGAAAGACTTGGGCGCCGTGCACTCGTGCGCGCATGCGCTCGGCGCGGTGTGCGACATGCATCACGGCCTGGCGAATGCGCTGATGATCGACACGGTGCTTGCGTGGAACTACGAAGCTGTGCCGCAAAAGTTTGACGAACTGGCGCACGTGTGCGGCGTGCAAGGCGGCGGAAAGGCGTTTGTCGCGTGGCTGCAGGCGCTGAAAGAAAGCATTGGCATCAAGGGCCGGCTCGCCGATCACGGCGTCACGAAAGCGCAGTTCCCGCGCATGGTCGAGATCGCCACTGCCGACATTTGCCACCAGACGAATCCACGCCCTTGCACATCAGCTGACTTTGAGCGGCTGTTCCAGCAGGCCCTGTGATGCAGCGGTTGAAGATCGGCATCTCCGCGTGCTTCATGCACGCCGACCCGACGCGCGCGCTCTTCACCGGCAAGACGCTGCAGTATGTAGAGCAGTCAATCGCGCACTGGGTCATGTCCACGGGTGCGCTGGCCGTGATGATTCCAAGCCCCACCGGTGCCACGCAGCGCGGCGACGTCACGCTCGATCACTATGCGCAGTGGCTCGACGGCCTGGTGCTGCACGGCGGCGCTGATGTGTCGCCATTGACGTATGGCGAGCAGCCGCTGCAAGACAAGTGGTCGGGCGACAAGATCCGCGACGAGTACGAGATAGCGCTGGTCACCGCGTTCGAGCGTGCGGGCAAGCCGGTGTTTGGCGTGTGCCGCGGCTTGCAGTTGCTCAACGTTGCATACGGCGGCACGCTGTACCAGGACATTCCAACGCAGTTGCCGCAGGCATTGCCGCATCGCGATGCAGCGGTGTATGACAACAACTTCCATCACGTTGACATCAAGCCCGGCACGCGGCTCGCGCAGCTGTATCCGCAACTGCGGCGCGCCAAGGTCAACAGCATCCATCACCAGGCCGTGAAAGACCTGGCGCCGGGCTTCGATGTGGAGGCAGTGAGCGACCACGATGGCATCGTCGAAGCGATTCGCCGCAGCGACACGGCCAGGCCCTTCATGGCCGCCGTGCAGTGGCACCCGGAGTTCCATCGCGCAGGCACCGACACGATTGACGACGCAGCGCTGCTGCAGGACTTTCTGGCGGCAGCAAGCGCTGCCCAGCATCACAAGCCAACGACACCATGACCACCCTTTCCATCTACAACCCCGCGACCGGCGAGAAGATCACCGACTTGCCTGCGGACGACGCAGCCTCAGTCGCCGCGAAAGCCCGCGCCACGCATGCCGCACAACCTGCCTGGGCCGCGCGACCGCTCGCCGAACGCAGAGCCTGTATCGACCGCTTTCGCCAGGGTATCGTGCGCGATCTTGAGCAGCTTGCAGCAACGATGACGCGCGAGACCGGCAAGCCCATCAAGATGTCGCGCAATGAATTGAACGGGCTTTTGGGCCGGCTCGACTTTTTCAACGGCCTCGTCGAGCCGACGATGGCCACCGAAACGGTGTACGACGAAGCCGGCATGAAAGAGCGCATCGAGCACGTGCCGCTGGGCGTGATCGGCAATATCTCGGCGTGGAACTACCCGTGGTTTGTTGGCTGCAACGTGATCGTGCCTGCGCTGCTCACGGGCAACGCGGTGCTCTACAAGCCATCGGAATTCGCCACGATGACGGGCCTGGAAATAGGCAGGCTCTTGCATGAAGCAGGCGTGCCGAAAGATGTATTCACCACACTCGTTGGCGCAGGCGATGTGGGCGCTGCACTGCTGGAACAGAACATCGCGGGCCTGTTCTTCACCGGCTCGTATGCAACTGGCGCGCGCATCGCACGCGGTGTGGGCTCGCGCTTCATCAAGCTGCAGCTCGAACTCGGCGGCAAAGACCCGACGTATGTGTGCGACGACGCAGACCCGAGGGCCGCTGCCGAGTCCCTCGCCGATGGCGCGATGTACAACACGGGCCAGAGCTGCTGCTCTGTCGAGCGCATTTATGTGCACGAGAAGATTCACGATGCTTTCGTTGAAGCATTCGTGCAGACCGTCAAAGGCTTCAAGGCCGGCGACCCGATGAGCGACGAGACGTACATCGGCGCGATCACGCGTGCGCCGCAACTCGACGTGCTCGATGCGCAAGTGGCCGACGCAAAAGCCAAGGGCGCGACGCTGCTGGTCGGCGGTGCGCGCCTGCCCGGCCCTGGCAACTGGTTCGCACCCACCGTGTTTTCCAACGTCAATCACGACATGGAGTTGATGCGCGAAGAAAGCTTCGGCCCGATCATCGGCATCCAGAAAGTATCGGGCGACGAGGAGGCCATTCGCCTGATGAACGACACGCGCTACGGCCTCACGGCGGGCGTGTACACGCCTGATGCTGCGCGCGCGCAGACGCTGCTGTCGCAAGTCAACGCAGGCAGCCTCTACTGGAACTGCTGCGACCGCGTGAGCCCGCGCCTGCCATGGAGCGGTTTTGGTGACTCGGGCGTGGGCCTGACGTTGTCTACCTACGGCATACAGGCCTTCACGCGGCCGCGTGCCTGGCATCTGCGTTCCTGAGCGAACGCCAGTTCATGAGCCTGCCCGGCCTCGTCCTTTTCGATCTGGACCACACGCTGCTGTCTGGCGACAGCGACGTGCTCTGGTGCGACTTCCTCATGGCGCGCGGCATTCTCGACCGCGCAACGTTTGCGCCACGCAATGCAGAGATGGAGGCGCAGTACAAGGCCGGCACCGTGAGCGCGGAAGCATTCGCGGGCTTTTACGTGAGCACACTCGAAGGCCGTACGCGCGAGCAGTGGGAGCCACTGCGCCGTGAGTTCCTCGCGAAGGAAATCATTCCGCGCATTCCCGTGGCCGCGATGCAGCTGGTGCAGAGCCATCGCCGTGAAGGTGATTTGGTGGTGATGACCACGGCGACCAACCGCTTCATCACCGAGCTGACAGCGCAGCACTTTGGCATCGAGCACCTGATCGCGACCGAAGCGCAAGTTGATGCAGAGGTTTTTACGGGCCGCACCGAAGGCACGCTCAACATGCGTGAGGGCAAAGTGTGGCGGCTGGAGCATTGGCTTGCGGCACGCGGCCATACGCTGGACAACTTCCGCAGCACGGCGTACAGCGATTCGATGAACGACCTGGCATTGCTCGAAGCCGTGGATGAGCCGGTTGCCGTCGACCCCGATCCGCGGCTGGCCGCGCTGGCGTTAGCGCGTGGGTGGCCGGTGCTGAGGTTGCATCCGGTGGGGCGGTAGGGGCTGGGGCAGACGCCGCACGCGTAGCCCTTACTTTCTCAATTCAGTTGGTACGGCACATGGGGGCAGGTCACAAGACTTCGACGGTCTGCGCAAAGGCGCATCTGCGCGTCGCCGCGCGCGGGCGTGAAGCGCACGGACTCGGCCTATTGCTCAACCCCGTTGAAAGCAAGAGGTTGGGCATGCAGCCGAAGTGCTATTCGCTTCGCCAGCAACCGGTACACCTCTGCTGGCGGGGAGTCGCTTGCCACGAAGGTGATGCGGCGCAAGCAGTAGGCAGCACCTAGCTCTTCATTCGCCTCCCGTACACCCTCGAGAACCCACTGCCGCACTTCATCGGGACTTAGGCTAACGGGTTCATTTGCATTGAGTTGCAAAGGTTCTACGACCAGGGCGCCCCGATCATCAGACTCCGCAAACTCGATGCCAAGAAAGTTGTGGGTGGGACCAGTGATGCGTACTGCCTTGTAGGTACGACCGTCAGTGTGGAATTGCACAAGTCTGAATCGATTTGGTCAAAGAAATCGGGCTTCGTTCGTCTCATCACTCACGATGACAACGACCGGCCCATCAAGCAGGTCGCCGCTCGGAGTAAAGACGTCGAACACGACAGACCATTCTTTTGGCCGCCGATCGTCCCGCATTGTTAGGGCGAACCGAAGATCGAACCCGTGCTGATCGTGCGAGGAAACGAATTTTTCAGCAATTACTTGTACCAGCTTCTCGTGCAACATCACCGTATCGATCCGACAACGAGGTCAAGAATTCGCCAAGGCGCTGGAAGGAACTCAACTAAGAGCGGAGCATGCAGTCCACCCTCGCCCCGCCACCATCACATCATTCACCAATTCCCGACGCCCCACGCACGGCTGCGCTTTGAGCGAGTGCGTTAGCCGACTGCAAAAGTTCCCCAGCCAGCCGCCTCAACCTCAGAAGTAGTGGCTTCCCTCACGTTATGCACTTCGACATTCAACGCCTTCTCAAATGACTGCGCGCCTTGTGGATCCTTCCACTGCGATTCGCAGTCGTCGCACATAACTATGAGGTCGCTTGCCTGGGGCTTTACAGCCAAAAGCTGACCTTGTCTACAAATCGGACATTCGCCGAACAAGTACCGACCCATCAAGGACTCCTAACAATTGAGTTGTAGCCTTGAAAGAATCAAACAGAATCGCCCGAACTTGTTTGCATCAAGGACACCCGCACAGGCTTTCCGTTTTGTGGGTCACCAAGCCATTCATGCACGCCGGGAACTGGTCTCGTCGGAAACGTCGTTCAGGAGCGAAACGTAGCGGCTCAAAGCGTCTTCAAGAAACCCGTTCATTGCATCCTTCAAGTACGCCGCGATCATTAGCTCGTCGTATTGCTTTCTTGACTGTTCGGAAGTGTCGGCCAACTCATCCGAACAGAAGGGAAACGATTCGGCGAAGCGCGATCGAGCCGTCAGCAGTTCCGCTATAGCTACTTCATCGGTTCGGCTTCTCAGATGACTCAGGCCATTCAAATAGCTCCTTGCGTCCTCTTTGCAGCGGTTCAGATTGGTCGCGAAATAGCTCTGATAGTCGTCAACGTCTCTTTCGTCCTCATCCAAGTTTTCACAGTAGGGAGGCAAGAGGGTTAGTCGAAGAAACTTGAGCTCAGAGATCACTTCATGAAATGGTCTTGACATGTCTTTACCTCGGCCAAATATCGCGCAAGTTGACTGTACCTTGCGAGTTGAATGGAGTTCCTGTGGTCATGGCATTGCGCAAAGGAATGTAGTAGCTATGAATTGTGGGCCGGCCAGCAGCGAGGCCGCCCCCACCTTCGAACGAGAACACAGTCATCTGGCCGGTACCTTGATTGAAGGCAGCATATCGCGTCCCTCCCAAAGCGTGTATCTCGCTCTCCGGATTGACAATATTCAGTCTGGCGCTTGCATCGTATTTTGCTGGACTGATCACCCCCGCCTCCGTCGTCGCCAGTGATGGGTGCCGGTTGAACGCGTGGTTGTACAGCTCGTCACCTTGTCTGCTGGAGGGCTTCCATGAAGCTTGCTCCGAAAATGCTTGGCGCGCCAGGCTCTCCATTTGCGCGTCGCTTAGCGCACCACTAGCGCGGTTGGTTCCACCGAATCTCCGCGATCCACTAGCCGAACTCGCCCGCGACGCGCCACCCCCCATCGGAGCAAACAAACTATCAAGTGGCCCAACCAAGTCGGTAACCGCCGAGGCAACCTGTACATCGCCCCCAGACCAAATCGAAGCGCCGCTGGCGATGAGGCCGCCAATTGCCATCTTGTCTTGGCCGCCAAGGAAGTTGAGTAGCGCGTTGTTGCGAGCCGCAGCAGCGCGGCCAGCTGCTGGGTCGTAAGCAGACACGTACTGACCGGGTGAGCCATAGCGGCCAGCCTGTGCCGCAGGAGTCAGGCACGCACCGCCGAGTGCAACTTGACTCTGTACGGGTGAAGCCGCTGCGCTAGCGTACTGCGCGAACGCCGAGAGTCGATTCAGCTCACGCGTCTTCTCACTCAATGACTCACGTGCAAGTCGGGCGGCACTTTGCCTCTTTGCCGCGGCTACGCGCACCACGGCCGCATGGTCACTTGCTATGTCACTTCCGTTTCGATACTTGTACTCGGTTGCGGGGTTGTAGTTGTCGCTCGCTCTATCCATCTCGTTGCGATAGTCAGCGGCATACACGGCGTTGTAGTTGTCGCTTGCCAGATCCATCTGGTTTCGATAGTCGTACTGATGCGCAGGGTTGTAGGCGTCGCTCGCCCTGTCCATCTCATTGCGATAGTCATAGCCGCTAACGGGATTGCGACTTCCAGTCGCACCTTCGGCAATTGACAAGCCCAGAGCATTACCGAACGCGTCGACAGCAATTTGCTGCGCACTGATTCGCCCACCGCGCATCACCGCCGTGGCTGCACCCGCGATCAACCCCGTAGCCAGTCGGCCTGCGAAGCCGTCGCCAAGCTCGCGGCCCACTGCCGCTCCTACTCCGGCACCCACTGCACTGGCCGCAACCCCCTTCCAGTTAAAGCTCTTCTGCAGCCCCGTCACCACCGCGATTCCTTGCGTCAGCGCGCTCGTCTGCACGGCGCGCAGCACTGCTGTGGTCATGGTCGGGCCGGGTGGCAGTGCTGCGCCCACACCACCGCCGATGGCTGCGAGCGCCACGCCCTTCCAGTCAAGCTTGTTCTGCAAACCTGCTGCCATGCCAACCAGCTGGCTCGCAACCGAGCCTGCTGCTGCACCAATGGCACCTGCAGCAACCACGCTGGCACCGGTGCCCGTAGCAGTGCCCGCGAACACGGCGCCACCCACCTCCATCGTGGCTGCAAGCGTGCCCGCTGCTGCACCGCCTGCCGTTGTTGGCGCAGCCACGCTCAGCAGTTGCCCCACCGCACCTGCCGTGTACACAGACACCAGGATCGCCACCGCCATCATCAACACCTGCGCAAAGAAGTTGTCACTCGGCTGCGGCGGCAACGCAAGGTAGGGCGATGTATCGCCCACGATCTTGCTCGGGTCGTACAGCGCGAAGGTGCCCGCATCGTTGTGGCTCGTGCCCACCAGGTTCGGCAGGTTCAGCGAGACGCCTACGCGCAGCTGCGCATCGCTTGCGATACCGTTGGCCTCCGCGATCTGGTACCAGCGTTTGCTGTCACCGTAGGCGCTTTGCGCGATGCTCCGCAGCGTGTCGCCCGTCTGCACCGTGTATGTGCCCGGTGAGGCATTGGGGTAGCTCGGCGTGATGGACTTGTACCCCAGCTGGAAGTCCGCGATGTTGTCGTTGAAGATCGGGTTGCCGTCTTTGTCGCGCGCCGTGACGCGGTCCACGCCCTGGCCGTACTGCGCGAGCACTTCGCCATTGACGATGAATTCGCGCAGCAGGCGTGTGCCTTGTTGCACGGCCAGCACCTGCCCGCGCACGTCGTTGATGAAGGTTCGGTCGTCTGCATCGAGCGTCGAATCGACTGACTTCAGGTAGCCGTTCGTGTCGTAGGTGCTGGTGGTGGAACCCGGTTCGAGGTACGTGCTCGTACCTTTGACGCTGGCCTCTTTGTAGCCTTCGAGTTCGACGAGCGTCGTGTCGTACGTGTTCGTGACGCTGCTGCGAGCGTCAGCCGATCAGGCTATTCGCCGCTTCAACCTATCTTCTGTGCAATTTGCTGAGCAACGTCTCGTCCATCATGGTCACGTTCGACTGCGAATAAAAAGAGACAGCGGCCACCGCTCGACTGCTCCCATTGATGGCCTACTTGCTGCTTCTCACGCGAGTCGTCATTGGTTCGGTACGGCTCGCCTTTGTACTCAACGGCCAGCACACGGCCATCGACCAACTCGGCAACAAAGTCGGGATAGAAGTAGTCGGTCGCTGTTGGAAGCCAGAACGAGAACTTTTCCTGCCGCTCGATATTGCGCACCCACTGCTTTACCTTGACATGTGCGTCGATAGCGCGCGCACAGCGGAACTCTTCGGTCTCAACTCCAGCTTGTGTCTTTTCACGAAGATCGTGAATGGCAGGGTAGAAGTGCTTTGAAAACTCGTACGAGCCTTGATACATCAGCCGTGCCGGGTATTGCCCTGGTTGATAGTGAAAGCTGTAGTGCGCCAGATCTTCAACACCCGGCACCGCCATGTCACCGAGTCGGCCTTGAAAGCCGCGCGCCATTGCCATCTGGCGCAGCCGTGCAACCTCTTTGACCAGCGCTTGCGCCAACTGGAATCGGGCGCGAACAAGCGCTGTCAAAGTGAGTTTTCTATCTGCGATCAAGTGCGTCACCATCTTGACCAAATACGCTTGCATTTGCGCTTGCCCGATATCGCTCTGACGCACCTCCACGTCCAGCCACCGGATCAAATCTTGCTGGCTTGTGTGGCTCACTGTCTCGTTGAGCAGCAGTAGCTGTGCATCGGTGTGCCGGTAAGTTACCTTCGCGCCGTTGACATCAATCTCGAACGAATTGACCGTCTCGGTAATGGTGAACCCTGCCAGTTGCACCTGATGGTCAAGCAGGCTCCAGTCGCCCAGGCTAGATAGAGTTTCGCGCTCCACCACTTCAAGGTGCCCGTCCAGATCGAGGCACAGCTGCGGGATGGCTGCAAAGTCCAAACCTAACTGCGACGGTGCACGCATGGCTTGGCGCACGGCCCGGTGAGCATCGAATTGTTCTTTGACTTTTTCGCGTGCCTTTGCTGGCATTGCGTTGCTGATGAACACCTCAGCTTGGGCCAATATCTCACTGCTGACTTCACCCTTGAGCAAAACAGTGGCGCCTTGCGTGGTCTGCAGGACCTGTACGACCTGCCTGAGTTCATCGGGCCAATGCTGGATGTCAGGCACTTGCGGCAGGTCAATGTGGCAATCCGGCAAGACTGGCATCGCCGGGTAGCCAGCTCGATTCAAGGTTGGTGCGCCGCCTTCGCCACCCGCCAGGAGCAACGGCTGCGGTTGCGGAATGATCAGCGAAGCTGTTTCCAGCTTCTCAAAGCCCATGTTCTGCACCATGCGGTCTTTGAGCGTGGCAGCCGCCTGTGCGAAGTTATCGGCCACGATGTGGGCGTAGGCCCTGTTCAGCGATTCCTGTACGCGATTCTTTGCGTACGGCATGCGCAGCACACGCCCCAGCAACTGTTCAACGTCCTTGGATGAGTTGACTGATTGAAGGCTGACCAGCACGTAGGCAAACGAGCAGTCCCAGCCCTCTTTCAGGGCCTCAACGGTAATGACGTAGCGAACGGTGCAGGCTGGGTCAAACAGGTTGATGCCATCCAACTCCTTCTGCGTGCCAGTGGCAACGGCGATCTGATCTGCAGGAATGTTCTCCTGCTCGATCATGTGCGCGCGCACCACGGCCACCGTCGCTTCACCGTTGATCGGCATGGCCTGCACCAACGCGATAGGGCGCACGTAGTCCGGCTCACGCTGTGCGGCCACCTCCAGGCGGTCGCGCGTCAACACGGCATCACGCAGACAATCGCGCCAGCCTTGTGGATGCTCGGCCAGCACGATGGGGAGTTTGATCATCTGCTCGGCCTTGAGCTCAGCAGCGGCGACGTGATACAGCACGTTGTTGCCTGGTACGGGCGTCGCCGTCATTTCAATGACGCAGCTCGGATTGACGCGGCCGAGCGACTTGAAAAATCGGTCCGTGCGATTGTTGTGCGCTTCGTCCACGATGACGATGGGGCGCTGCAAGTTCATCCAGTTGGCCACTGAATACTTCACCCGCCCCAAGTCCTGTGTAGTCAAGAACGGCTGCGTCAGCAGGTCGGCTTCCTTCACCGTCTCCAAACCTGTGGCCAGATGCGACGGCAGATTGTCGAAGTGCGGTGCGAGTTCCTCAAAAAACGAATACACGTTGCGCTTGGCCGTATCGGTGACATTGAATGACTGGATCGTTGCCACGACCACGATGGCCGACTTGCCGACATCCTGCGGGCTGATGGTTTGCAAACTCTCCAAGTCGCACACGCGCACGCGGTCACCAAAATACTGCGCCAGCGCCTGCCGATAAGGGTGGCGCGCATTGGCAAGTGCTTCAAGCGTCTGCGTGCGAATGGTGTCTGAGGGCGTGAGCCACAAAGCAATGGGCGCATCGCTATCCAGCACGGCCTTGCCAGCCATAGCCACAGCGTGCGCCGCCATGATGGTTTTGCCACCGCCTGTCGGCACGCGCAGGCACACGCATGGGACGTCGCCAAACAATGCCTGGTGGGCCTCGCCTGTGCGGTTTTGACCGGCAAGGATTGCGGCATAGGCATCCGCCACCGGCTTGCTGCGAGTGTCCGTCAGGAACTGAGTCAGAACCGCAAGGGCGCTCTGTTGGTAGGCTTTGAGGGTCAGCATGTGGGTTGCTTTCGCTGCTCAACGCATCTTGATGTCATAGGGAACCTGCTTGAACGTGACGCCCTCGGCGGCGAGGCGCGATGCGCCTAACCGAGACATTTCGCCATAGACCACCTTCGGCCCGCCGTGCGGGAACACTTCGTTGATTGCTTTCAGCACGGCATGCGTCAGAACATTGCCGCCTGCTGGGCGACGGTCACCCAAGATGCCGTTGAATAGCAGGTAGTAGGCGGTGCCGTTGTGGACACCAAGTAGCGGCTTGTCGAATGCTTGATGCCCTGGTTCACCAGTCTCGAAATGCCAGACGTAAGCGGCTAGCGTGGCGAACTTCACATCGGCGCTGATGCGGCCATGATCGTCAAAAGCGGGATCACCCAAGGTGCAGAAGCGGAAGCCGCCGCCGCCCTGCCAACCCACTGCGGCACTGATGCCGCCCTGCTCACCATTGATGACCTTCTGCAATCGGGGCAGGCAGTGGGTGCGGGCGTGCTCGCCCATTTCGATGCCGATGTAGCGGCGGCCCATCTTGTGGGCTACAGCCGCGGTGGTGCCGGAGCCGAGAAAACTATCAAGGATCAGGTCACCTGGCGAAGTGGCAATGTGCAAAATTCGTTGAATGAGCCGCTCAGGCTTTGGCGTGTCAAATGCGTTGGCAGTCCCAAATAGCTCGTGAATTTCTTTCTTGGCCTGATCGTTGTTGCCAACTTCATCATGCGGCCACCAAGACCATGGAACCAATCCTTGGACTTCACTTATGTAACGGATCAAGCCCGGTGCTGAGTCTGCGTTCTTACCGAAAGAGACCCTGCCCTCGGCAACGAGTGCTTTGAACTTGTCCTCCAGTACAGACCAGTGCCGGCCCTCCGGGGGATAGATCGTCTTTCCTGAAGGTGTGCGAATTGGATACTGTTGATTCGGGCGAAGTCCAGCGCCATTCATCGGAACGAGGCGCCATGGGCCTTTCGGGTCATTATTGGCGTTCCGATAGGCCGCGCGAGTCTTGTCATCAATCTCTACAAGATTCCTACTCGTCCTAAACTGATCCTGATTCGTTGCATACACCAACAGATGGTCATGCGAGCTGCCGATAGCTGCGTTGTTATCTCGAGCGTACCGCTTCTGCCAAACACAGTTGGCGATGAAACGTCTACGACCAAAAACTTCATCCATCAAAACTTTGAGGTAATGGGCTTCGTTGTCGTCGATCGTTACCCAAATACTGCCATCCTCCGACAGTAAGTCACGAAGCACCACCAGCCGGGGGTACATCATCGACAGCCATTGACTGTGCTCCAGCTTGTCGTCGTAATGCTCAAACGCGCTTTGCGTGTTGTAGGGTGGGTCAATGAAAATACACTTCACCCGGCCCGCGTAAAACGGAATCAGCGCTTTCAGGGCAAGCAGGTTGTCGCCCTGAATGAGCAAGTTGTCAGCGGGCTCGCCAAACGCCCCCTCTTGCTGCAACAAGTGATAGGGCACCGCCCGAGTGGCCTCTTTGGCGCGACTCTTGTTTACCCAGTCTAGAAACGGCATTGGTGCATGTTCTCATTGGTCAATATTTGCCAGTGTATGCCGGGAGGCGGCTGCGCTATGAACACCACCGGGGCCGTGTGACTTCAAGGTCAGCGGTCAATCAATCACTCTGATTCCCACGCTTCGCACATCAGCGCAAGGGGCGTGATTGATCGACTGCCTACGCGCGACTGACAAGGGGAACTCGCAGAGCCGTACATGGAGGCCCTGATCATCCACGCCCGACCACAGCAGCAGCTCGTCGCACTTTGTCGGCAAGCCCAAGGCCTTCACTTGGTCTGCGACATCGGCCACGCTCATGCCTTGCTCTATCGCGCCTCGTATGCAGCCAGCACGCGCCCATCATCCGCATCTACATCCAGTTGCCACATGCTGCTGCCAGTCGGCGCCTGGAACACCACACCAAACGCACTTGACACCTTTGTCCGACTCGGCTCGAACCATGCAAATGCGCCAGCCTGATCGCGGCCGTTGATTTGCTGATGGTTGGCAAGCACGAAGCGCACCGTGCCGTCGGCGTTGACCACCCTCAGTTCGTTGTTCATCGCCGTGTCGTCGTGATCGACAATCACAGCAATGCCGTCGCGTTGCGGCAAGACTTTTGCGAGCAAGCCGAACCTGTTTGTGAGCACTACCGGGCGCTCATCAAAGAGCCATCTCGCCTCGATCACCTTCTCGGGCGTCCATCCTTGCTCAATCATCTGATCAACAGTCATCGCTTCGGGAATGGCCTTGCCATCTCGACGGAGTTTTACGAAGTCCTTTACGCTGTGCATATCTGATCCTCCTAACGCAACACACGAGGCTGTTCAACCACACGCAGATTTCTCGCACCCAAGAACTGCACCTGCTCAACTCCACCGGAGTACGTCTCGAGCGGACCGGTCAAACCACGATTCACCAATTGCGGTGCCGTCGTTTCTACAGTGACGACACGTGACACATCGGCTTTGAATTGGTCGAGGATAACCAGCTTATCCCGTGCGAAGGCTTGCGTGGTCACCTGCCCGGGTGTGGCGAAGCCGCCGAAGACCTGCTTGCCTTCCATCAGCGCTGCCGCTTGGCCCTCGCTAACCACCATGTTGTAACGCGTGCCAATTGGCACGATCTCGTGCGTAACGATCGTTCCGTTGAGCCACGAGGGCAAGTCTCCCGCAGCAATGCGCGCCTGGTTTACCGACGCAGCGGTGTCGGCGCTCAGCACTCTGGATGCGGTGCCCGTTGCAACACCAACATCAGTTCTTGCAGTCAAAAGCCCCAGCTTGCCGAGCATGCTGCCTAGCAACGGCGCCGCTTTGGCTGCCAGCATCTCAGGCGCTGCGATTGTCGCAGCCGCATCGGGCAAGCTCTTGGCAACACCATACTGGAACGTGTCGTAAAACGGATGCGGTGTTGCGTCCGCATACACGCCCGACTTGCCATCCCACGCGCTCAGGTAGGTCTGCGCCGACTGCGAGGCATACGCGCCTTGGGCCTGAGGCCGCAAGCGCAGCATGGCCGCCGGGTCGTAGCGAATGTCACGCGCCAATTCGGCCAAGCGCGTGCCTTCGCGCTGCAGTTCTCTCGCGCTGTCATTCGCAACACGAGCATGGCTTTGCCTGCTTTGTGTGGCTATCTCTGCTGCGTAGTCTGGGTGCTTCGCGCCAAGGATCGCGGCATTTATACGTCTTTCCCACGCCGTATCGCTTTGAATGTCTGAGCCATTTCGATAGGCGTACTCACCGGCCGGGTTGTAGTTATCGCTTGTCCGATCCATCTCGTTGCGGTACTCGTACTGGTGCGAAGGGTTATACGCGTCGCTGGCCTTGTCCATCTCATTGCGATAGCCGTAACCGCTCACCGGGTTGCTGCTGCCGCTCGACCCATATGCGATCGATTGGCCCAGCACTTGGCCAAACGCGTCGACGGCAATTTGCTGCGCACTGATTCGCCCACCGCGCATCACTGCTGTGGCCGTACCCGCAATCAACCCCGTAGCCAATCGGCCTCCAAACCCATCGCCAAGCTCGCGGCCTACTGCGGCTCCGACGCCCGCACCCACCGCCGATGCAGTGACTGAATTCCAGTTGAACGAGCGCTGCAGACCGGTCGCAATTCCCACTCCTTGCGTGATGCCGTTGGCGAGCACGGCTTTGCCGATCACGTTGTTGAAGATCGAATCGCCCAGGTTGACCGGCTTGCCAACGTTGACGCCGTCGAGTCCGGTGATGCCATTGATGCCGGCGCTCACGCCACCCGACACGAGGCTCGCGCCTACGCTCTTCCAGTTGAACTTGTCCTGCACGCCGGTGGCAACGCCCAACGCTTGCGACGCAACGCTCCCCGCCGCGGCCGAGGCCGCGCCAGCGATAACTGTTGCGGCGGTTGTCTTGCCGATAACGGCTTCGACCGCAGACAGTGTCTGTGGCCCCAGATAGAGCGACACATAGAGCGCCACTGCCATCATCAACACCTGCCCGAAGAAGTTATCGCTCGGCTGCGGCGGCAGCGCGAGGTACGGCGACGTATCGCCCACGATCTTGCTCGGGTCGTACAGCGCGAAGGTGCCTGCATCGTTGTGGCTCGTGTCCACCAGGTTCGGCAGGTTCAGCGATACGCCTACGCGCAGCTGCGCATCGCTGCCGATGCCGTTGGCCTCGGCGATCTGGTGAACGAAGGGCCGCAGTCGCGACGCTCGTGCTTGATGGAACTCCAGCCCTTAGCGGCTAAGGAGTTGGCGGAGTGTTTTCTCGTTGAAGTGATCGAGAGAGACTTTTCTCGATCCTTAGGCCTTCACGCCCATCCAGTTGCAGAAGATCGCATATACGAAGTCATACGCGGTTTCCACAGCGTCGAAGACTCCCAATTCGTCCGGCTTGTCACGTTCAACGTAGTACACCTTCGAGCGGCCTCCATCATCCACCTCGCACACGCAGTCGCTGTGCCGAATGCTGCCGAGTGAGTAACTGTTCGGCTTCACGTCAAGTGCGGTGAGCTTTGATTCCAGTTCTTCGCGTTTCATTGGTATTGGCGCGGGAAGGTTAGTGCCACCTGGTCCCGATCACAAGTGAAGCCTTCCTCTGCCTTGTTGTGCGGAGTCGGCGTCACCAGCCAATGCCGAAGCTCCGAGTTGCCCGCAATCCGCGCACGCACATCATCACTAAGGGGGTCGCGCATATGGATCACTTGTCGGACCTTTGTCCAACCCTCTGAGATTTCAGCGATGTCATTGCCATGTTCCACGGCGATTTGTACAGCCCTATCAATTGCAGAAGAGAGAGTTTTCTTGGTCATGCTTACTGCCCCAAAGGAATTTGCCTAATCAGCTTCAGCGAAGCTTGGAAGTGTCGTATGAAGAATTGGTCTCCGCCGCCTGACCCATGTCCAGGATTGGCCGTAGTCACTCCTGTCGGCACAGTTGCAGATTTGACCACCTCATACTCCCCCACCATCGGCCTGTAGCCAAGTTCGGGATGTCGCGCAACTTGCAAACTTTGGAATAGAGTCGCTCGGCTGCCCTTGCTCGCTTCAAGCGTTGCGGCAGAAGTGTAATAGGACGACTGCCCAGGTAGCCCCCCTATTACACGATCGCCCGCCTTCAGCGTTGTCAGCCTCCATTCATCGGCCCCATACCCCCAGCGAACCTGATCGGTGCGCGCTAAATGAATTTCAAATTTCGATGCCGCGTTACCGGCACGTGTGTCTGCAATATTGCTCAATACGCGCGCGCGCGTAGCCGCTTGCTCTGCGGCCCTTCCAGCGAATGACCCCACCTCACGCCCTAACACCGGGAAGGCGTTGACAGCCACACCCGTACCCCAGCCCACAGCTCGACCAATCACTGGCCCGCCTATCGCATCGAACGCCGCTTGACCAACACTACGGGGGAAGAACTCACTCGCCACGTACCCAGCTGCATTCAAGCCATATCGCCACCCGTTGCTCTGCGCGCCGTTCTGCACATACTGGTCTTGTGCGTTCTCTACCAAGCCACGCAGGTTGTCGTTCGTGCCATCGTAGATTTGCTTGATGGCCGAGTCCTGTCCAGCGTCGAACGCAGCCGCTTCGGCCGCTGTCATGCGTTGTCCAACGAGCGTGCCGCCGCCATCGTGCGGAATCCACACATCTTGGCCCAGACCTGTTGTCTCGCGAACGTTGCCTGCGCCGCTCGCATACAAGTTTGTCGTGGCCTGCGCTTCAGCGGCCCGGTAGCTGGCACTCGCCGCTTGTTTCTGTGCATCTCGCGCCTTCAGCGCGTTGATGATGTTGCCGTAGTACTCCTCGTCACCAGCCGTGGTGCCACCCTGACTCAGGCGCAAGACGCTGGAGGCATCGGCGAGCATGGGGCCAGCGTCCATCACTCGCGCCAGTTGCTCCGCATTGCTAATGATGTCGCCACGCGCATTTTGGTAACCCATTGAGTAGGGATCGTTAGCTCGATCTGCTCGCGTGAAGTCGCCCGTGGCCAGGTCCGATTGCGCACTGCTTGAGCCGTATGCGAGGCTTGCGCCAATACTGTTTCCGAACGCGTCGACGGCCACCTGCTGCACGCTCACCCTTCCACCCCTGAACGCAGCAGCCGTCGCGCCAGCCGCCATGCCAGTCATCAGCCGCGCGCCAAACGTATCCGCTGCCGACTTGAAGGAGTCACTTGCCAACTTCCCAACTGCGGCTCCAGCAGCACTCGCCGCAACGCCCTTCCAGTTAAAGCTCTTCTGCAGCCCCGTCACCACCGCGATTCCTTGCGTCAGCGCGCTCGTCTCCACTGCGCGCAGCACGGCTGTGGTCATGGTCGGGCCGGGTGGCAGTGCTGCGCCCACACCACCGCCGATGGCAGAGAGCGCCACACCCTTCCAGTCAAGCCTGTTCTGCAAACCTGCTGCAATTCCAACCAGCTGGCTCGCAACCGAGCCTGCGGCTGCACCAATGGCGCCTGCAGCGAACACGCTGGCACCTGCTCCTAGTGTGCTGGCTGCGGTGCCTGTAGCGGTGCCCGCAAACACGGCGCCACCCAGCTCCATCGTGGCAGCAACCGTGCCCGCCGCCGCGCCGCCCGCTGTTGCTGGCGCAGTCACGCTGAGGAGTTGCGCCGCAGCACCCGCCGTGTACACGGCCACGAGTACCGCCACCGCCATCATCAACACCTGCGCAAAGAAGTTATCGCTCGGCTGTGGCGGCAGCGCGAGGTACGGCGACGTATCGCCCACGATCTTGCTCGGGTCGTACAGCGCAAAGGTACCCGCATCGTTGTGGCTCGTGCCCACCAGGTTCGGCAGGTTCAGCGACACGCCCACGCGCAGCTGCGCATCGCTGCTGATGCCGTTGGCCTCAGCGATCTGGTACCAGCGCTTGCTGTCGCCGTACGCGCTTTGCGCGATGGAGCGAAGTGTGTCGCCCGTTTGCACCGTGTACGTGCCCGGTGATGCATTCGGGTAGCTCGGCGTGATGGACTTGTACCCCAGCTGGAAGTCCGCGATGTTGTCGTTGAAGATCGGGTTGCCGTCTTTGTCTCGCGCGGTCACGCGGTCCACGCCCTGGCCGTATTGCGCGAGCACTTCACCATTGACGATGAATTCGCGCAGCAGGCGCGTGCCTTGCTGTGTGGCGAGCACTTGGCCACGCACGTCGTTGATGAACGTTCTGTCATCTGCATCCAGCGTCGAATCGACTGACTTCAGGTAGCCGTTCGTGTCGTAGGTGCTGGTGGTGGAGCCGGGTTCGAGGTACGTACTCGTACCTTTGACGCTGGCCTCTTTGTAGCCTTCGAGTTTGACGAGCGTGGTGTCATACGTGTTCGTCACGCTGCCCGTCTTGACCTTGTACTGCGTGATGTTGCCCGCCGCGTCGATGGCGTTGTTGAACGTGCTGTATCCGGCGGTGTTGTTGTAGCCGGTCACTTCCTGCACGATCAACTGGCCGTTGGCGTTGTACGAGCTTTCGCGCTGCTGCGAGCCGTTGCCGGCGAGCGGGTTCTCGTTGGCATCCTTGCCATACAGAACCTTGAGGTAGTCCTTGGGCAGATCGCCCAGCCCGCCCGTGCGCGTGACGCGGCTGGCCGCGTCGTACTGGCGTTTGTCGATCAGCAGCCAGGTGGTGCCAGGGTCGTTGATCAGTTCGCCGTCGTCGCGGCTGATGGTGGCCAGGCGGTTTAAGCCGTCGTAGGTATATTTTTCGGTGGCGATGCCGTTGCCGGCGATGTAGCCGTACAGATCCTCGCCATTTGCCTTATGACTGGTGACGATCTTCGTGATCTGCTTGCCGCCCGTACGGTCCGTCAGGCGGTTGCCGTTCTTGTCGTAGGTGATCTCATGGCCCTGCGACGGCAGAATCAGGCCAGTGGCATCGTTGCCATCAACCACCGTCATGCGGTTCATCGCGTCGTACTGGTAGTAGCGCGCGGTGTCGGTGACCTCATCGGTCATGCCCACGGTGTTCACCACGTGCGTGGTGACGCTCGTGCGGTTGCCCACCAGGTCGTAGTCCATGCGCGCCTGAATGTGGTCGTCGGCCATCCAGCGCAACCTGCCCAGGCTGTCGTAGCTCATGTGGTTGTCTTGCACGGTGATGCGCGAGCCGTTTTGCGTTACGGCCACGTGCTCGCTCAGCTTGTGGCCCGAGAGGTCGTACGTGTAGTCAGTCGTCTGCATGCCGTTGGCCGTATCGACGACTTGGGTCATCTGGCCTGCGCCGTCGTAGCCATACAGCAGGCTCTGGCCGCGTGTGTTGGTCTGCGACTTCATCTGCATGGCGTTGTCGTACTTGTACTCGTACCGCGCTTCGCCAATGTCGGTGTGGCTGAGCACATGGCCGAAGTAGTCGTAGCTCCACTTGGTGATGCTGCCCAGCGCATCGGTGTCGCTGGTCTTGCGGTCTCGGCTGTCGTAGGTGGACGTTGATTGTTTGGTGCCGGTGGGCAGCGTGACGCTGGTGACGTTGCCGCGCAGATCGTAGGTGTAACGCGTGACGTTGCCCGCGCCGTTGGTCTGGCTGGTCATGCGGCCGGCAAGGTCCCATCCGGTGGACTCGGTGATGTTGCCCGTCGTCTGGGTGAGCTGGACCGTCAAGTCGAGTGTGTTGTGGCTCGCGGTGTAGATGGTGAAGCCGGAGTACGCACCGCCACCCAACGACTTGCCCCAGTGGGTTGTCGAGGTCTGCAAGCCCGCCTTGTTGTACGTGTAGGTGGTCTTGTTGCCTTCCGCGTCAATGTTGGTGGTTCGCTCGCCGAACACGTTGAAGCTGTTGGCGACGATGCCGCCATCGGCATGGCGCTCTTCAACCAGGTTGCCCTGCGTGTCGTAGCGCATGCGGTTGAGGTTGCTTGTCGTGGCATTGATGTACTCGCGCACGCCGACTTGTCGGCCCATCTTGTCGTAGTACACAACGCTCGACAGTTGCGCAGCGCCTGCGTCATTGGGCACGTACTGGCGGGTGAGTTGACTATTCGCGTTGTACTCGTAGCGGGTGACCCAGAGCGAATTGCGCGCGTCGCTGATGGTGAGCACGTTGCCCCAACGGTCGTAGGTTTGATTGACGGTGGCAGTCACGCTACCGGGCGCGATACGCGACTGCTGCAAGACGCGGCCCAGCGCGTCGTAGCGGGTGTTGGTGCGGCGCAGTGAAGTGTCGGCGGCAGCGCTTGCTGCGGTGACGCCGGCTGCCCTGAGGTCCGCGTCGTTGTACGCAGCGCCCGAGCTCTGGATTTGTGCGGTGCGATTGCCCAGGCGGTCGTAGAGGAAGATGGTCGCAACACCATTGTCAGCATTCGTGCGCCACAGGCGGCCTGCCTTGTCGTAGTCGTAGTACTCGCTGGTGTTGCCGTTCACGCCCTTGGCGATGATGTCACCGAAGGCGTTGTACTTGATGTCGGTGCTGACGACTGCGCTATCGACGGCGTTGTTGGTGGGCGTGATGTCGCGTGTGAGGCGGCCGAGGGCGTCGTATTTGTAGGCGTGGAAGATGGTCGCCGATGCAGTGCCTGTCCCGAGTGTTTGCCACTGCTTCACGACGCGGCCGTACACGTCGTAAGACGCGTAGCGGTCGGCACCATTTGCATCGACGGTGCGCGTGGCATGGCCGTCGATGTCGAAGAAGGAGTAACTCGTGCGGTCGTTCACTGCGTCTGCAGCAGAAGGGTTTGCCACCACCGCAGTGCCGTTTGCGTAGTCGATCTGCACGACGGCATTGCCGTATATGTCGCGCTTGTAGACGGTCAGCGGCGTGATCGTCCCCGAGGTTTCTCCTGCACGCACCGGTTTGGTCACGGCAGTGATGCGGCCCAGCAAGTCGTAGTAATTGCCTGTGACGCCGTCTGCGGTTTCTGTCGTGACGACGTTGCCCGTCGCGTCGTAGCCGTAGCGCGTGACCACGTTCGTGCTGCTGGTCACGAACGTGTCCTGGTCCGTCACTTCGACGTTCAGGCGCGTTTCTGTTTTCTTGCGGTTGAGGCTGTCGTACTCGAAGGTGGTGGTGCGGTCGGTTGTGCTCGTTGGCGGTGCTGCGGGCTTGGTCGCTGCAGTGATCGTGCCCGTCAGCGCTTTGGCGTACTCAGTGGTTTGCGTCACATTGCCCAACACGTCATACGAGTTGGTCGTGAGGTAGTTCGCGCCATCGACGGTGGCCGTCAGGCGGCCCGCGTTGTCGTAATAGTTGAACTGGTTGTAGGCGGCTGTGCTCGCCGTGCCTGCGCTCTTGAAGCGCGCAACCTGGATCAGCTCGCCGAAGGCGTTGTAGAAGTTGTCGGTCAGGGCGCCGGCCCGGTAGTACTGCGCGGCGCCTGTGGCTTCAGGGTCGAACACATCGACGGTGGGCTCTGTCACCGAGTCCACGCGGCCCATGCGGTCGTAGGTTGTGAGCAGCACGCGATCTGCGGCGCTGTCTTTGACGAGCTTGGCGCTGGTCATGTCCGCAGTGTTAAGCGACGTCTCGGTGCCCGTGAGCGTCATCGCGTTGGCATAGCGCGTGAGGGTCGTTGTGCCGCCGAACACATCGAGCGTGTAACCGGTCACGTAGCGCATCGCGTCGACGTCGTACGTCACTCGCCCAAGCTGGTCATACACCTTGTAGCTGAGCGCACCACCCACATCGCGGTTGCGGATGGCGTTGCCCAATGCGTCGTAAGTGGTCTCGGTGTAGATGCCGCCTGCGACGGCTGCATCTGTTCGCGTGGCTACGTTGCTCTGCCCGTTCACCGCAATCGCTGCGTCAGTCTCGGCCACGTACACGGCCACGTTCGGGAAGCGCGTGCGGATCTGCCTGCCCAGTGCGTCGTACTCATAGCTCGTCGTGCGTTGCTCGGGCCGGCCCACTGCCTCGGTACGCGAGAGCAAATTACCTGCCGCGTCATAGGTGTTGGTCGTGCGGATCACGCGTGCAGCCGTCGTCATCACCAGACCGCTCGTGACGCTGGTGACGTCCACGCTGGGCGTGTACTCGTCGGTCAGGCGGCCTGCAGCGTCGTACTCGTACGTCCAGATCGCATTGCGTTTATTCTGGAACGTGAGTTTGTTGCCCACGCCGTCATAGGTGTAGCGCTCGGTTTGGCCGAGCGCGTCGGTCACGCTGCTTGTGCGGCCCGCGCCGTCGTAGGTGTATGTCGTCGTTCGCGCGGTGATGCCTGCGCCGCTGTCCGTGATGGCAGTCGAGCGGTTCAGGCCGTCATAGGCATAGCTCGTGATGTGACCCGCGCCGTCGGTCGTCGTAGCGATTCGGTTCGCCTTGTCGAACGTTTGCGCCTGCACGCGGTTCGCCGTTGATGTTTTCACCAGCGCCGCGTTGATCTCGTCGCACGTGGCCGTCTTGCTCAACGCATTGAACTTCGCAGCGTCGATCACGTTCGCGTACTGCGTGATGCTCTTCACATTGCCCGCGCCGTCATAACTGCGCTCTGCGACTGCGCCGGTCGCGTCCACGGTGAACACGAGCCGGTTCGCTGCGTCGTACGCCATGCGCGTGATGCGGTCGTTGCCGTCTTCAGCAGGAGTGCCCTGCGCCCGCGGCACGCCCGGGGCGGGTGCTGCGCCAAGCTTGGCGTACTGGATGCTCGCCGTGATGTTGCCCGCCTTGTCGTACACGGTGCCGGTGATGGTGCCGAGCGAATCAACGGCGTAGATCTGCCGGCCCGCCGCGTCATACGTGTAGTTGGTGATGCGGTCCTTGCCAGAGCTCGCATACGTAGAGTTCACCGCTGCTAGCGCCACGCTCGTGCCCGGTGTGATAGCTGTGGCGAATTGAACCAGCTGCGTGACGTTGCCGTCCTTGTCGTAGTAGCGGCGTGTGACGCCGCCTACCCCGTCCACGCTCCAGATCAGGCGGTTGTCTGAGTCGTAGGTGTATGTGGTGATGGCGTCTGGCGTCGTCGCCGCTGCGCCGGGAATGACCTGTGTCGTGCCGTTGAACGTGGCCGGGTCAATGGCCTTGGCGTACATGCGCTGCTGCGTGAGGTTGCCGTCCAGGTCGTATTGGAATGTCGTCACCGCGCCCGCACCGTCCACCGTGTAGATCGCGCGGTTGAAGCTGTCGTACATCGTGCGCGTGCGGCGGTCGTCCACGTGGTCCGTCGTGACGAGGTTGGTGGGCGTCCAGCCCGCAGCCACACGATTGACATAGGCACGGCGCTCAATGACATTGCCGTTGCCGTCGTACCAGAAGCGCTCTGCCTCGTTCAAGCCGTTGACCGTTGCCGTGAGGCGGCCGTCCATGTCATAGACGCGGTAGATCGTCTGGTCGCCCGCGTCGCCCATCACAGCGGCGATGCGTTGGGTCACTTCTGCGAGCGTCGTTGTTGCGGTGACGCCTGCGATGGTTTTGGCAAGGCGCGTGGTTTGTACCTCTCGCCCATTGGCGTCATACGCGCTGTACTGCACGTTGCCTGCACCGTCGACCGAGCCGAGGGTGTCGCCGAACGCGTTGTAGTGGTAATACGTCGTGTTGCCGTTGGCATCCTTGGTCGACGAGACGCGCCCATCGCGCAGGTACTTGTAGTCAATGCGCGCGTCTTGCCCTGCGGTCTGCAAGCTGCTCACGAGCGCGGCAGCGCCCGCCACATTCACCAGGCCGCCGCTGAGCGTGGCGAGCACGTCGGCCGTTGCCCTCTTCTGCGTGTAGCGGATCTCAGCGAGCTTGTTGTCCAGCGTGTCGTAGTCGATCTCGCTCACGCCGCCGGTGGCATCCACCGTGTAGACCAGGCGATTTTCTGGGTCGTAGAAGAACAGGGTTTTGTTGCCCGCGCCATCAGTGGTGCTGATGCGCCGGCCTGCGAGGTCGTAGGCGTGCGTGAGGGTGCGGCCGTCTGCGGTGGTCTCTGCAATGAGGCGGCCCAGGTCGTCGTAGGCGAGCGTGACGGCGACGCGTTCATTCGTCAGGCCCACCGAGGTTTTTGTTTGCGTGAGCAGGCCCAGCGTGTTGTACGTGTGCTCGGTCTTGGTGCCGCTTGCATCAAGTTCTTGCGTGCAGCGGCCCAGCGCGTCGTAGCTCAGGCTCGTCGTCAGGTCCTGGCCGGCAGTGGCGGCTGGCTTGAAGTCGCTCAGCTTGGATGACCAGGTGAATGTGCTGGTGACCTTCTTGACGTAACGCGTGGTCGAGGTTTGACGGCCCGCGAGGTCGTAGCCGTATTCGGTGTAGTTTTTATTGGCATCGACTTGCGCGATGAGCTGACCCTTGCCGTCGCGCAAGTACATCGTGGTTTCGTCTTGGGTGCTGGCGCCCGCGCCTGTGACTAATGCGGCGAGCGTGCCTGTGGCTCGCTGCGCAGTGGGAGTCAGGTTGTACGAGCGCTTGGTCTGCACCAGCTGGCCCGCCGCGTCGTAGGTCATCTGTGTGACGTAGCCAGCTGCGTCGAGCGTGCCAATGAGCAGGTTGTCTGCGTCGTAGAAGTTGCGCGTGACGCGGTCGCTCAGCAGGTCGGGTGTGGGCGCAATGGCAGAGGGCAAGGGCTTGTTGCCCAGAGCGGCCATTTGAGTGGCCGTCAGGCGCGTGGCGTATTCCTTGGTTGACAGTAGCAGCGACGCACCGTCGTACGTGAACTCGACGACTGAGCCCTCGGCGCTGACGGTCTTGACCAGTCGCCCGGCAGCGTCATAGGCGCGCCACGTGCTTTGATCCGTCAACGTCAAGGCTGCCGGGCGGATCGTGTCGATGACGGGAGCCAGGGCATTGCCTGCTGCATCCACCAGCTTCGTGAGGACTACCGCCGTCGTGTACTTGACCGTGCGCGAGAGCCGGTCCGCCGCGTCGTACATGTATTCGACCAGCGTGCCATCACCATCTACTTCACCGGCTAACCGTCCCTGCGTGTCATAGACCTTGAAGGTGCGAACGCCTGTCGCATCCGTCGTCATGACCAAGCGGTCGTCCTTGTCATACGCGTACTGCGTCGTCCCCAGGTTCGCCAGCGCTGCGTTTGTGTTGTAAACACTCAGCACATTACCTGCGCGATCTGTGGTGCTGATGCTCGTCTGGTTGTTCGCCAGCTTCACCTTGGTTTGCATCAGCGCGTCGTCGTAGCTCGTGAGCGTGACTTCGCCCAGCGCATTCGTCACCTGCAGCAGGCGGCCCAGGCCGTCGTACACGTTCGTGGTCACGCCTGAGGTTGATCCCGTCGCACCGGGTTGGGTTGTCGTCCACACCAAGCCTTGTGTCGTGTACGTGTAGCTGGTAGTGGTCTTGCCTGCAGCCAGACCTGCTCGAAGTGCGTCCACGCCTACATACGTCGTCTTCGACTCCAGCTGCCCCCGCGCGTCATAGCTCAGGTCGGTGCGCATGATGCCTTCGACGGGCTGGGTCTGCGCCCACGCGGCCAGTGCTGTCTCAGTGATCGCGCCCGTATACGTTGACTGGTCGTAAACAAAGATCGTCGTCGGCCCGACGCTGCCCACAGCGCCCGGCATCTTCACCGTCTGATATTCAGTCACTCGACCCTGCGCAGAGACGACGAAGCGCAGCTCGGCCGGTTTAGTTGCGTTGTAGATGTAGTTGGTGGTGGCTGGTGCGGCTGCTGGTGTCACCGGGCCTTGCGTGCTCGCGGCCACGTGATACACGGTCTCCGTCTTGAGCGTGTTGTTCGCGTTGTACGTGCGCTCGATGGTGTTGCCCGCTGCATCGCGCTGCGATTGCTGGTTGCCTCGCGTGTCGTAGCTGAATGTGGTGGTCTGGCCTGCGCCGTCGGTCACGCTCGCTACGTCATCGACGTTGGCATTCACGTAAGAGAAGGCGTGCTCCAGTTGCCCACCGACGTCAA
>NZ_WJBU01000006.1 GCF_009646335.1 Caenimonas koreensis DSM 17982
AACGCCAACGGCGAGCCGGTATCGGTAACCGACCCCTTGCAGCAAACAACAGCCCAAACGCTCGACGGCCTGAGCCGCCCAGTTCGCACGACCCTGCCCGACAGCGCGAGCGTGACCACAGACTGGAACGCGTCGGACCAGCTCACGCGAGTCACCGACCCCAAGGGCGTGCAGACCGGCTACGAGCAGAACGCCTTGGGCGATGTGAAGCGCCAGACCAGCGCCGACGGCGGCAACGTCACCTACGAGCACGACGCCGCAGGCAATGTGATCGCAAGTACCGATGCCAAGGGCGTCAAAACGGCAATCACCCGCGACGCCTTGGGCCGCCCCACAGAAATTCGCCACGGCAACGAACCCGCCCAACAGTTCGAGTGGGACAGCAACAAGACGGGGTATCTGGCCAGCATCAGCGACAAGACGGGTTCACTCGTCTTCGTGCGCGATGCGCAGGGCCGCATCACCAGCAAGACCTCCACCGTGCTGGACAACCCAGCCACGCCGAGCCGCTACACAGTGACCTACAGCTACGCAGCCGGAGAGCTCGCAGGCATGACCTACCCCAGCGGCCTTGCAGTGACCTACCAGCGCACAGCAGGCCGCATCACAGGCGTATCTGTTCGCGAGCCCGGCACCGCCCGCAAGCCCAAGCCCACGATCCCGTTCATCAGCAGCCTCACGCACAACGCGCTCGGCCAGCCGCAATCATGGACGTGGAGCACCGGCGACAACGCAGCCCGCACCTTCGACACAGATGGCCGCATGACGGCCACCGAGTTCTCAAGCTACGGCTACGACGCGGCAGGCCGCATCACCAGCATCACGCAAGAGCTGTGGGCGCTACGCACCACGACGCTGGAGCTGTACCGCACGCCACTGACCTGGACCGCTGGCTACGACAACCGCGACCGCCTCACTTCCTTCACCCGAGCAGGCGCGAGCACCAACTACACCTACGACGCCAACTCCAACCGCCTCACGTCCATCGACAAGACCACCAGCGATACGGATATCGACGGCCAGTTCACCGAGCAAGACGCAGCCAGCACCACAAGCCAGGTGTCGTTGATGGATGGCGACAGCAACCGGCTGCTCGGCTTCACGCAGACGCTCACCACCATGAGCAACGGCAAGGTCAAGAGCGTGGTGACAGCGCCGGTGAACTACATCGTCAACGCGAACGGATCGATGACCAGTGATGGCCTGCGAGAGTTCGACTACGACGCGGCGAACCGACTCGCCAAAGTGACCGTCAGCAAAGACGGCGAAGCCGCACGAGTGGTCTATCTGACCAACGCCATGGGCCAGCGGGTGTTCAAGAGCGTCACGCAAGCCGAACAAACGCTGCCGAATGAAACGACGCTGGACGCAGGCTTCATCGCCTGGCTCAAGAAGTCGTTCGGCTGGCTGTTCACCAGCAGCAGCGCGACAACAGGTGCAGGCCTTGGCACGGCATACGTTTACGGCGACGGCGCCATCCCCGCATGGGCGATGCTGGGCGAGTACGACAACGGAAGCGCAGTGGGCAAAGGACGCACGGAATACATCTGGCTGCCGACGCAAGACGGCCAGGCATTGCCAGTGGGTATGTACCGCAACGGCAAGTTCTACGCAGTGCACGCGGACCACCTCGGCACGCCAAGACTGATCACCGACGAAGCCAACAAACCGGTGTGGCAGTGGCCCTATTCAGCGTTCGGCAACAACACGCCAACGGGAGTGCTGCAAGCGACGCCAAACCCGAAGCAGGCGATCACGAATCAGCCAGTGTTGCTCAAGGCAAGCAAGCCTATCGAGATGAACCTGCGGTTCCCGGGGCAGTACTTCGATGCGGAGACGGGGCTGTTCTACAACTGGCATCGGCTGTACGGTCCGAAGCTTGGAAGGTATTGGCAATTTGACTTGACTGGACTGCATGGGGGCATCAATGGATTCGGCTATGTTGGCAACGCGCCGCTAACTAACGCGGACCCGTCGGGCTTACAGGCATTGATGCCCGTGCCAGGGCCGGGTGGCTTACCAATTCCCGCGCCAATTCCGACGCCAAACTCCTCTCCGCGACCTATTGATCCCACAGAACCTGGTCGACTCACTTACACACCTGGAATCAACTTGCCCGATTTGGTGCTACCCCCATTCATCAGTGTGCCACTGCACATTGTTCAAATGCTGTGTGAGCCGGACCGTGAAAATACGCCAACCACCAACCCTGACGATTTCGAATTCATAAGAGGCGCCAGTGGAAAGCGCAACAAGAAAACTGGGGAGATCTGGGAAAAAGACAAACTTCACAAAGACCATTGGGAGGTCTATGGAGACCGAAAAGACTACGAAAAGGGTCGCCGCAACCGTGATGTGTGGGACGATGGACGCCCAAAGCGGAAGTTTTGAAACGCCGATTGTGGAGATGTAGATGAAGACCGATGAAATTTGTGAGCGCTACTCTGAAAAGTCTGTAGGCCTCGTTGTACGGCTCTTGGATGACGACAATCAATCGCCGTCGACCGTTCTGATAGAAGGCTCGGTCGACGCTCTGAGAATGCTTGCGGAGCTTCTCGTGGCAGTTGCGGATGAGTCGGACAATGATGGGTTCTTCATATCCCCATTCGGAGCAGGCAAAGTGCACTTCGGTAAAGCTTCTGAGCTTGGTGTCTATATTCATCGCACGTAGTTACCGCTGAAAAATCGCCGCGATACTTACAAACTAGAAGTCGCTGTTCGAATCTGAAGAAGCGCCCTTTATTGACAGACACGTCGTCATCGATCCCAGAGGGCTTTCGAAAAATGATGCCGTAGGAGGCGTCCTCAGTGCGTAAGCCCTACGGTATCGCGCGCAAACGCAACTGGAAGCGTGAGCTGAAAATGTGTCAGGAAAAAATGGAAAGTAAGACCGTTCAAATCGAAGACCTTCGGTTGGCCTGTGATCGCATCTTCAGCTTCATCCTCAACGATCTGGGCATTGCCTCTGTTGAGCTGGATAAAAATCTCTATTGGACCTTGCCGGAAGAGGTTCGCTTTGACATGGCCCATACACCCACGCCTGACCACGTAGGAAGTTTGATCGACGACTACGAATTCGTTAGATCGGCTGTTGCTGATAGCGACCAGGCTTTGCCTCTGATGTTTCAGCATTTGGCACCGTTGCTTGAAGCGCTTTCCACCAAGATTCAAAGCTATCGATAGGCTGGACACGTGGCCTGCCTCAGACCTGTGCTGGACGCGGCTACGTCGAAGGCCGGTCATCCCGAAATGCCGCAGGCGTCGTCCCCGTCCATTCCCGAAACGCGCGGATAAAGCTCTTCTCGCTCGCAAAACCCACTGCTGCTGCTACCTGCTTCACCGGCTTGCGGCTGCGATGCAGCAAATCTTTCGCGCCCTCCAGCCGCACCTCGTCCTTGAGCTGCTGCAGGCTCGCGCCTTCTTCTTTCAGCTGCCGGTGCAAGGTGCGTGTGGACATGTGCAGTGCAGCCGCAATGTCGTCTGCGCTGCGCGACCGCGCAGGCTCGGCGAGCAGCGCGTGCCGCACCTGTTGCACCAGCAGCCGGTCGCGCCGGTATTGCAGCACCGTGAGCGGCAGCGCGCGTTGCAGCATCTGCTGCAACGCCTTCTCGTCACGGCGCAGCGGCAACGCCAGGTAGCGCGCGTCGAAGCGAATCGATGCGTGGTCAGCGCCGAACTTCAGCGGCCCGCCAGGGAACATGTGAACGTACGCGTCGGCATGCGGCGGCGCTGCAAACGGAAAGCTCGCGCCCTGCAGCGGAATGCGCGAGTCGATGTACCAGCAGGCCAGCCCGTGAACGTTGCGCAGCAAGTGCACCAGGCTGAACTCACGCTGCGCGGCTGGCGCGACAGGCTCCCCGGTCACGGTGATGGTCGCGCTCGTCGCAGTCGCCACCAGTTCGAGCTTCACGTCACCCGCGATCAGCGCGTGGTGGCGGCACCATCGCTTGAGTGCCACACCCAGGTTGGGCGAGGTCAGCGACGCGCGCGCGAGCATGCCGTAGCTGCCCCACGGCAGTTTGCGGCTGAAGGCACCCAGTGCCTCATCATCCAGCGCCTGCATCGCGGCACCGGACAACACCTCCATCTGGTGGGCGGTGATGCGCAAGTCGGGCTTTTGCAGCTGTGCGGGCGTGATCGCCGCGAGCTTGAGTGCGGCATCCGGGCTGCGGCCGTCGCGGCGCATCGCGGCCGCGATGGCGCATGCGAACGCCATGGGTGTTGCGGCCGCGGGTGCCTTCATGCCGCCTGTGAAACGCAGGCCGCCCACATCGCCGCGGCATCGGCTTGCGGGCTGAGCTCCGACAGGCGCACCATCGCCGGCTCGATGCCGAATGTGAGCGTGACGCCATCGGGCATCGTGGCTGTCGCGGTTTTTTCAAGCAGCGGGCGCAGCATTTCTTCGAGGTACCACACCGACGGCGCGTTGTAGAGCGCGCTGAACACCGAGCCCGTCATGTGCGTGAGGATCGCCTCTGCGGGCATGCGGCTGCGCAGCAGCTGCGCCAGGACGGCGAGCGGTATATCCGGGTTGCTCGCGTGCAGCGCAATCACGGCGTCTTCCAGCCCCGTGCAGCGCAGCTGCACCAGCGCGAGCTGGCTGCCTTCGGCGCGTGCCTGCTCCACCCCCATGGCCAGCAGCTTGCGAAAGGCGCGCGGCCGCCAGCAGCCCGTGACCGGGTCGAGCGCATGGCGGCGCTGCACCATGTCGAGGTTCATCAGCATCGTCTTTTGCAGGCTGGATGCGGCGCTGGCGCGCAGTTCGGATTCGGCGATGCGGGCCAGGTCAATGATGCCTTCCATCTCGGCGCGGCTGAACGTGCGGGGAATCGTGTCGATGGCGCACAGCGTGCCCGCAAAAAGCTGCGGCGCGATCTGCAGCGGCCAGCCGATATAAGAGCGGATGCCCGGCGGGCCGGTGACCAGCGGGTTGTCCAGGAAGTCAGGGTCTTCCCACGTGTCCTTGATCACGAGCGGCCGTCGCATGGCCACTGCATGGCCGCAAAACGAGATGTCGCGGGCGGTGTGGTCAACGTCCAGCCCCTGCACCGAGCGGAACCACTGCTCGTCCTCCTCAACAATGGTCACCATGGCGATGGGCACGTGCAGGAGCCGCTGCAGTGTGCGCGTGATGCGGTCAAAACGCTCTTCGCGCGGCGCATAAGCGCAGTACGAGGCGCGGACGGCTTGCAGCCTTTCAGGCTCGTTGGCGGGCAGGGGTGCGGACTTCATGGGCGCATTGTGGAGCACATGGCCGCATGAAAGTGGCAGGAATTGCAACCTGCTTGACTGCTTGTGGACAACCGGCGCGCTAGGATGTGGCACGACAAGAACGAGGACGCCACCCATGCCCGCCCTGGAGACACAACTCAACCCCCGCTCTGCCGACTTCCAGGCCAACGCTGCCGCCATGCGCGCGCTGGTTGATGACCTGAACGTGCAAGTTGCCAAGGCGGCTGCAGGCGGCGGCGAAACAGCCCGTGCCCGCCATGTGTCGCGCGGCAAACTGCTGCCACGTGAGCGGGTGCAGATGCTGCTGGACCCCGGCACACCTTTTCTTGAACTGTCCCCGCTGGCCGCGCACGGCATGTACAACGGCGACGCGCCTTGCGCCGGCGTGATCGCCGGTATTGGCCGCGTGAGCGGGCGCGACTGCCTCATTGTGTGCAACGACGCCACCGTCAAAGGCGGCACCTATTACCCGATGACGGTCAAGAAGCACCTTCGTGCGCAGGAAGTGGCGCAGCAGAACCACCTGCCGTGCATCTACCTCGTCGATTCAGGCGGCGCCAACCTGCCCAACCAGGACGAGGTGTTTCCCGACCGCGATCATTTCGGCCGCATCTTCTACAACCAGGCGAACATGTCCGCGCAGGGCATCGCGCAAATCGCGGTGGTGATGGGCTCGTGCACTGCCGGCGGTGCGTATGTGCCCGCGATGAGCGACGAGACCATCATCGTCAAGAACCAGGGCACGATCTTCCTGGGCGGCCCGCCGCTGGTCAAAGCCGCCATCGGCGAAATCGTGTCAGCTGAAGACCTGGGCGGCGGCGATGTGCACACGCGCCTGTCGGGCGTGGCGGACCATCTCGCGCAAAACGACATGCACGCGCTGGCCCTGGCGCGGCAAGCTGTGGCGACGTTGAATCGGTCGAAAGAACTGCCTGTCGAAACGCGCGAGCCCGTTGCCCCGAAGTTTGATCCGAAGGAGCTGTACGGCGTGATCCCGACCGACGCACGCAAGCCGTTCGATGTGCGCGAGATCATTGCGCGCATCGTCGATGGCTCGCAGTTCCATGAATTCAAGCAGCGCTACGGCACGACGCTGGTATGCGGCTTTGCGCACATTGAAGGCATGCCCGTGGGCATCATCGCCAACAACGGCATCCTGTTTTCCGAGTCGGCCCAGAAGGCCGCGCACTTCATCGAGCTGTGCTGCCATCGCAAGACGCCGCTCGTGTTCCTGCAGAACATCACCGGCTTCATGGTGGGCCGCAAATACGAGGCCGAGGGCATTGCACGGCACGGCGCGAAGATGGTCACGGCTGTGGCCACGGCCAGCGTACCCAAGTTCACCATCATCATCGGCGGCAGTTTTGGTGCGGGCAATTACGGCATGTGTGGCCGCGCCTATTCGCCGCGCTTTCTGTGGATGTGGCCGAACGCGCGCATCTCGGTGATGGGCGGCGAGCAGGCGGCCAGCGTGCTTGCCACCGTGAAGCGGGATGGCATCGAAGGCAAGGGCGGCCAGTGGAGCGCTGATGAAGAAGCAGCTTTCAAGCAACCGTTGCTCGACCAGTTCGCGCACCAGTCGCATCCGTATTACGCGAGCGCGCGCCTGTGGGACGACGGCGTGATCGACCCCGCCGATACGCGCCGCGTGCTGGCGCTGGGCTTGTCGGCGTCGCTCAATGCGCCGATCGGCGAGCCGAAGTTCGGCGTGTTCCGGATGTGATGTATAGTGTGTATGAAAACTTAACTTTCTACACATCATGCGCACCAATATCGATATTGACGATGCCCTCATGGAAGGCGCCATGCGCGCTGGGCACTTCAAGACCAAGAAAGAGGCAGTCGAGGCTGGCCTTGCCTTGCTCGCCCGGCAAGCCGCTTACCGCGAGATCCTGAAGTGGGAAGGCAAGCTCCAGTGGGACGGCGATGACGAGCCCGGCGGGCTTGTCTATCCGCCTCACACACCGGCACCGCCATTGGTGCTGCGCGAGCCAACGGCGAAGGAGTTGGCTGCCAAGAGCACTGCGACCAGGAAGAAGCCCCATGGTCGTCGTTGATTCGGGCGTGTGGATCGACTTCTTCAACGGTGCGGACACGCCGCAGCAATCGGTCCTGCGGCAATTGCTGGCGCGCGGCGAGGCGCCGCTCATCGTGCCGGACCTGGTCCTCTACGAAGTGCTGCGTGGTTTTCGCCATGAGCGTGACTTCCTGCAGGCCGAGAAATTGATGCTGTCGTTGACCATCGAATCCACAGGCGGGCAGGCACTTGCCCAACGCGCAGCAGCGCACTACCGCAGCCTCCGCTCCACGGGCATCACGATCCGAAATTCCATCGATGTGTTGCTCGCGACGTTTTGCATCGAACGCGGCTATGTGCTGCTGCACCGCGACCGCGATTTCGATGCCTTCGAGGAATTGCGCGGCCTGCAGGCCCTGCATTGAACGATATGAAGAATCCGCTCTTGTCTGTCTGGGTGCTGCGCGCCGCGCTACCCGCAATGGCACTAGCTGCAAGTGCCTCGGCGAGCGGCGCGATACCTCTGATCGTGCCAATGGAGCGGCGCATCGAACTACGGATCGAATCAGCACCGCTGGACGACGTTCTCTTCCAGCTTTCCTATGCTTTGCACCCAGCCTGCCGGGAAGATGGGAAAGGCTGGAACGACGGTTCCAGTTTCGAAATCATGGGCCGGCCGCAGGGCAGCGAACGGTTGGTGAAGTCGATTGGGCAAAGCAATGCAGCCATCAAGACCCGCTTTCCGGAAGCCGAAGCCGGCGACTTTGTCGTGGTCGCCAATCGACCGGGATCCCCGTCAGGCCATGCAGGACTGAAACAGGGCGACTTCATTGTTCCGGCCAAGCGCACTGAGGAAACTAATCAGGGCACCCCCACTAGAGAGTCCGCTTCCGAAACGGCAAAGCGGCTCGCAGACGAGCGCGAGAAGCGGTATTCCGAAAATCCGGTCGTGACCCGCACCGTGCGCAGAAACGGCCAGACTTCGGAGATTCCCGTTCGGCTGGTGCGCGTATGCGCGATGCGCTTGCACGTTTTCGACAGCCAGTACATGTATGCGGACTCGGACGGGGCCATGGTCTTTCTTACGGCCCCCTTCATGAAGGGGCTTGACGCGTTGGAGGCCAAGGTAGTGTTGGCGCACGAAGCGGCGCAAGTGGCATTGGGCTTCTCCAAGAATCGCGAACGGGGCAAGATGCTTGCAGAGGCCGTCCTGGGCTCGTTGGTGACATTGGGAGAGAACCGCGAGAGCGGACTAAGCCCTGCAACCGATCAGCAACTGATTGCCGCGGACCGTCTTGCAATGCGCACCCTGGTGCAGATGGGTGTCGAGCCGCTTGCCTATCTTGTCATCATGAAGAAGTTGACCGCAGAGTCGGGCGTCTTCAGCGGGCCTACTTATGGCCGTACGCGACCATTGAGCGCCGCCCGGGCGGCCGACATCGAGAAGAATATCGAGCTCTGGACTGGGGAGCGCAAGTTGCTGATATCTGCGGGCCTGCCGTTGGAAGCAGCACTGGCAGTGACCAGTCGCCTGCGCGAAGTCGTCCGCGAGCGGGATCGTACGTTTGGTGTCAATGCCACGGCGGCTACCAACGCAATGGCGGCCGACGCGCAGCCCGCCGTCTCATTGCGCGTGGGCGAACTGGACATCCGCGGCCGATTCATCCGGCTACCCGGTACCAACTGGAGCTTGGCGGCAGATACGGGCGGGCCCGTGAACAATAGGGGCCAGGACGTTGCCAAGTCCTATCAGGCGTATGCGACCCACATCGAAGCAGATGCGGCGCGGTGGTCTGTCGCCTTCATGATTTGGGACAACAACATTACGATGCCCCAATGGTCTTCCAACGCTTGTGCGCCCGCGAGTGAATTTCACAGGGAAGAATTTGCCCCTTCACGAGATTTTCCTGATTGCATCAAGATCTTCCGGCGTGATCGCCATCTCGTTGGATCTCTCGACGATCCGCTGTATTCGCAGGCCCGGAGGTGGCTGAACGCCCGGTCACTCAAGATTGATGGCCCCCTCTACGAGATTTTCTATACGCGCTATGGCCGCGATGGTTTCGGCTGGGTCCGTGCCTTTGTGCCGACAAAGGAATTCACCGACGAGAAGGAAGCCGTCGAGTGGAGTGCGCAGCTACGCGCGTCGATGCAAGGTTTGTTCGACGGTCATGAGCAACGCGCTAGCCTTCCTTCTCTCCCGAGGCAATGAGGCACGCATGGACAGCATCTACACCAATCCCGACCACGAACTGCTGCGCGACCAGGTCGCGAAGTTCATCGCCCGCGAAGTCGAGCCGCATGCCGACAAGTGGGAGGAGGCGGGCATGGTTCCGCGCGATGTGCTGCGGCGCATGGGCAGCGCCGGCCTGTTCGGGTTGATGTACGAGGGCGCGTATGGCGGCGCCGAGGCCGACGCGATGACCAACCTGGTGTTTGCAGAAGCGTTGTCGCAATCGACGTATGCGGGCTTCATCATCACGGTGCTGGTCCACACCGACATGGCCAGCCCCCACCTGCACCACGCAGGCTCGCCCGCGCAAAAAGACAAGTACTTGCGCAAGGTGATCGCAGGTGAATTGATCACGGCTGTGGGCATCACCGAGCCGGGCGCGGGCTCTGACGTCGCCGGCATCCGCACCACGGCCCGGCGTGATGGCGACGACTGGGTGCTCAACGGCACCAAGATGTTCATCACCAATGGCGTGCATGCCGACCTGTATTTCGTCGCCGCCAAGAGCGGGCCGGGCAAGCGCGAAGTGTCGATGTTCATCGTCGAGAAGGGCACGCCGGGTTTCACCGTAGGCCGCGCCTTGAAGAAGTCGGGCTGGCTGTCGTCTGACACCGCCGAACTGATCTTCGACAACGTGCGCATCCCCGCAGCCAACTTGCTGGGCGAGGAGGGCAAGGGCTTTTACTCGGTGATGAAGAATTTCCAGACGGAGCGGATTGCACTCGCTGCAATGGCTGTGGGCCACTGCCAGCGCGCGCTGGAACTCACGCTCCAATACGTCAAGCAGCGCGAAGCATTCGGCTCCACGCTGTGGGACAAGCAGACGATCCGCCAGCGCATCGCGATGCTCGACGCCAAGACGCGGGCGGCGCGCCAGTTCATGTACCACTGTGCCTGGCGCGTCACACAGGGCCACGACATCGTGCAGGACGTGTCGCTGCTCAAGGCGCTCACGGGCGAGCTGGTGAACGAGGTGGTGCAGGCCTGCCAGCAGTTCCACGGTGGCATGGGCTACATGCGCGAGACGCCCATCGAGCGGCTCTGGCGCGACGCGCGTGTGCTGGCCATTGGCGGCGGCGCCACCGAAGTCATGCTCGAAGAAGCCGCCAAACGGTACTGACAATGGCGCGCCGTTGTGCTGTCATTCGCGATTCACAAAACTGCTCACGAAAGGGGCAAACATGACCCGTGTCATTTCCATGGTGGCGCTGATGCTGAGCCTGCTGCTTGCAGGTTGCTCTGGCACCATCCAGCGCGAATCGGCGGGCGGCACGCAGCGCCTGCAAGGCATGACCTACCGGTCTGTCGATGTGGTGATGTCGGATAACGCCAAGTTGCTGCTGAACGACAACCCGCAGTACAGCTCGCAATTCAGCTTCAGCCCGCTCGAGCTGGGCGACAACGTGCGCCGGCGCCTGCAAACGGCGAAGCTCATGAATACCGATGCGAAGAACCGCGTGGAAGTGACGGTCGAGGCCTTCAAGGTGCGCGACACGCTGGCTGCAGCTGCATTCCAGTTCCTGGCAGGCACTGACTTTATCGACGGTTATGTTCGCGTCTTCGACGAGCGCGGCTCGCAGCTGCATGCATACAAGGTCAGCGCCACTTACTCGGGCGGCGGCATGGCCGGCAGCCTTGAAGCCATCCGCATGTCGATCATGTACGACAAGTTCGGCGAGCTCGCTGCCGCTGAACTTGCAGGCACGACCGAAGCGGGCAATGTGACACCGGGCGACGCCACCAGCGCCTCGCCTGCAGCCAAACCCTGACCCGCGCCATGCATCACCTGCTCCTGGTCGTCAACGACGCTATCGCAACGGTCACGCTCAACCGGCCTGACGTGCGCAATGCGTTCAACGACGAAGTCATCGCCGAGCTGACGGCTGTTTTCATGGCACTCGCCGAACGGCCCGAAGTGCGCTGCATCGTGCTCGCCGGCAACGGCCCCGCCTTTTGCGCAGGCGCAGACCTCAACTGGATGAAGCGCATGGCCACGTACACGCACGACGAAAACCTCGCCGATGCGCAGGCGCTTGCCCGCATGCTGCGCGTGGTCTATTCGTGCCCCAAGCCGACCATCGCGCGCGTGCAGGGTGATGTGTATGCGGGCGGCACGGGGCTGGTGGCGGCGTGCGACATGGCGGTGTCGGTGGACACAGCGCAGTACTGCCTGAGTGAAGTTCGCCTGGGCCTTGTACCCGCCACGATCAGCCCGTATGTCATTCGTGCGATGGGCGCGCGCGCCGCGCACCGTTACTTCCTCACGGCTGAGCGGTTCAGTGCGGCAGAGGCGCTGCGCATCGGCTTTGTGCATGAAGTGGTCAAGGCCGACCAGCTCGACGCCAAGGTGCATGAGCTCGCGCAACTGCTCGTGCAGAACGGGCCGATGGCAATGAAGGCGTGCAAGCAACTCGTACATGACGTCGCCGGCCACGACATCACCTCGGGCCTCATCGAGCGCACCGCACAAGTCATTGCCGACATCCGCGTGAGCGATGAAGGGCGCGAAGGCGTGCAGTCGTTCCTCGGCAAGCGCAAGCCGAACTGGCTGCTGCCGTAACCGCAAGGGCGCGCGACGCATGGAACCGTTTCGTCACCTGATCGACACGCCGCAACTGCTCGCGCTGGCAGCCGCGCTAGGCTGGGCCAGTGGCATCCGGCTTTATGCGGCGGTGTTCCTCGTGGGCGCGGCGGGCTACATGGGCTGGATCGACTTGCCGCATGGCCTGCGCATGCTGCAGCACCCGGGCGTGCTCGCAGCCAGCGGCTTCATGTGCTTTGTTGAATTTTTCGCCGACAAGATTCCCTTCGTGGATTCACTGTGGGACGTGGTCCATACCGTGATCCGCATTCCAGCAGGCGCAGCGCTCGCAGCCGGCGCGCTGGGCGCGGATGGCGACGCGATGACCTGGGTCGCGGCGCTGCTGGGCGGCAGCCTCGCTGCAACGAGCCACGCTGCCAAGCTGACAACGCGCGCCGCGGTAAACACATCGCCCGAGCCGTTTTCCAATATCGGTGTGTCGCTGCTTGAAGACGGCTTTGTCGTCTTCATGCTGTGGCTCGCTGCGGCGCATCCGGCGGTGTTTGCGATTGCACTTGTACTCACGCTCGCCATTGCCGTGCTGCTGATGGTCGTGCTTGTGAAATTCCTGCGGCTCGTCATCACGCGCGTGCGCGCTTTCCTGTCCGGCCGCATGCCGGCGCCCCTGCCTCCCCACAAGGAAGTCTGAGACATGTTCAAGAAGATTCTGATTGCCAATCGCGGCGAGATCGCCTGCCGGGTTGCAGCCACCTGCAAGCGTTTGGGCATCCGCACCGTTGCGGTGTATTCCGACGCCGACGCGCAGGCCCGCCACGTGAAGGCCTGCGATGAAGCCGTGCACATCGGCGGCAGCTCACCCAAGGACAGCTACCTGCGCTGGGAGCGCATCATCGAAGCGGCCAATGCCACGGGCGCGCAAGCTGTGCATCCCGGCTACGGCTTTCTCTCAGAGAACGAAGAGTTTGCGGCGGCGTGCAAGGCAGCGGGCCTTGTCTTCATCGGCCCGCCCGCGTCTGCGATCCAGGCGATGGGGCTCAAGGCCGAATCGAAGCAACTCATGGAGCGCGCTGGTGTGCCGCTCGTGCCCGGTTATCACGGTGCAGGGCAAGACGCAGCCATGCTCAAGGGCGAAGCCGACCGCATTGGCTACCCGGTGCTGATCAAGGCCAGTGCAGGCGGTGGCGGCAAGGGAATGCGTGCTGTGGAAAACGCAGCAGACTTTGATGCCGCGCTTGCCTCGTGCAAGCGCGAAGCGATCAACAGCTTCGGCGACGACGCCGTGCTGATCGAAAAGTATGTGCAGCGCCCACGCCATATCGAGATCCAGGTGTTCGGCGACACGCATGGCAACTACGTGTATCTCTTCGAGCGCGATTGCTCCGTGCAGCGGCGCCACCAGAAGGTGCTGGAAGAAGCGCCCGCACCCGGCATGACCGAGGCCATGCGCAAGCAGATGGGCGAAGCGGCCGTGGCGGCGGCGCGCGCGGTGGACTACGTCGGCGCGGGCACGGTCGAATTCATCGTGGAGCAGCGCGCGGGCGAGATGAACTTCTTCTTCATGGAGATGAACACGCGCCTGCAAGTGGAGCACCCCGTGACGGAAGCGATCACCGGCCTCGATCTGGTTGAGTGGCAGCTGCGCGTGGCCGACGGCGAGCGCCTGCCCATGCTGCAGGACGAGCTGAAGATAGGCGGCCACGCGATCGAGGCGCGCATCTGCGCCGAGAACCCGGACAACAATTTTTTGCCTGCCACGGGCCGCCTCGATGTGGCTCGCTGGCCCGCACACGTTGCGTTCCGCCGCAATGCGGATGCCGAGCGCCTTCATGACGCCGCACCTGTGCGCATCGATACCGGCTTTGGCGAAGGCGATGTGATCTCGCCCTTCTACGACTCGATGATCGCGAAGCTGATCGTGCACGGCAGCACGCGCGAGCAGGCGCTGGCGCGGCTTGATGAAGCGTTGGCGCAAACGCATATCGTCGGCATCAGCACCAACGTGCAGTTCCTGCGGCATGTGGTCAAGAGCCGCTCGTTCGAAACGGCGGATCTTGATACGGCGCTCATCCCGCGCGAGCAGGATGTGTTGTTCAAGCAGGAGGAGGTCGGCCTGCCCCTGGCAGCGGCCGCAGCCGTGGCGCAGACGCTGCTCAACGAAAAAGCGAAGGAAGGTGCGGACCCGTTCAGCCGACGCGATGGCTGGCGCTCGCATGGCATCAACGCGCGCCGCTTCGAGTTCGAGTTCAAGGGTGAGCATGTCAAGGCGGAACTCGCGTATTTGCACGATGGCGCATTGACGCTCACCGTGGGCGATGTGTCGGGCGCGTTGCGCTTCTCAAGCGGCGAGGGCGGCATCGACCTGCAGTTCGCCGGCCAACGCGCCCTTGCCTCGGTGTATGCCAATGGCGAGACCGACTATGTGTTCACGCCCCAAGGCGCGACGCAGATCGTCGCCATCGACTTGCTCGCCCACGCGGGCGAGGCGCAGGCCGAGGGCGGCCGGCTCACAGCGCCGATGCCGGGCAAGGTCGTGTCGTTTGCCGTGAAGGCGGGCGACAAGGTCACCAAGGGCCAGGCACTCGCCGTGATGGAGGCAATGAAGATGGAGCACACCATTGCCGCGCCCGCTGATGGCGTCGTGGCTGAGCTGATGTATGCGCCGGGCGACCAGGTGTCGGAAGGTGCGGAGCTTTTGAAAATCGCCGCCTAAACATGCGAATCACTTTTTGCGGCACCGGCAGCAAAGCCGATCCGTGGGTTCAAGCGTTGCGCACAGAGTTGCCGCAATCCACGGTCACCGAGTGGAAGAGCGGTGATCCGCTGGCCGACTACGCTGTGGTGTGGGCTCCACCGCAGCAGTTCATTGACGAGCAGTCCGCACTCAAGGGCATCTTCAACATCGGTGCAGGCGTTGATGCGCTGCTGAAGCTGCGCATTCCTGCCGATGTGATGATCGTTCGCATCGACGATGGCGGCATGGCAGCGCAGATGGCGGAGTTTGTCGTTCACGCAATCACGCGGCACGTGCGTGAGCTTGATCGCTATGAAGAAGACATTCGCCGCGGCGCGTGGGAGTTTCGCAAGCCGCGGCCTCGCGATGAGTTCCCGGTCGGCGTGATGGGGCTGGGCGTGCTGGGCAAACGCGTGGCGCAGGCGGTCGCGCAGTTTGACTACCCCGTGCTCGGCTGGAGCCGCACACCCAAAGACGTGCCGGGCGTACGCAGCTTCACCGGTCATGAGCAGTTCAACGATTTCCTGCGCGCCACGCGCATCCTCGTGTGCCTGCTGCCGCTGACCGACGAGACGCGCGACATCATGAACAGCCAGACGCTCTCGCTCCTGCAGCCCGGCGGCTACGTGATCAACGTTGCACGCGGTGCGCATCTGGTGGATGAAGACCTGGTCGCGCTGCTGGACAGCGGCCACCTTGCAGGCGCGGCGCTCGATGTGTTTCGCACCGAGCCTTTGCCTGCAGGGCACGCCTTCTGGAAACACCCCAAAATCACTGTGACACCCCACACCTCCGCACGTACGCTGCGTGACGAAACGGTGGCTCAGATCGCGCGCAAGCTGCGCGCGTTCGAGCGGGGAGAACCCATTGCCGGCGTGGTTGACCGGCTCAGAGGATACTGACGCCATGAAGCTGCCCAGCAAAGTCAAGATCGTCGATGTCGGCCCGCGCGATGGCCTGCAAAACGAAAAATCCCCCGTGCCTGCCGAAATCAAGATCGGCCTGGTGCATCGCCTGCAGGACGCAGGCCTGACAGAGATCGAAGTGACCAGCTTCGTCTCGCCCAAGTGGGTGCCGCAAATGGCGGACAACGCCGAGGTGATGGCAGGCATACAGCGCAAACCGGGCGTGCGCTATTCCGTGCTGACGCCGAACATGAAGGGCTTTGAAGCAGCGCTTGCGTCCAGGCCCGACGAAATCGTCGTGTTCGGTGCGGCAAGCGAGGCGTTCAGCCAGCGCAACATCAACTGCTCGATCGAGGAAAGCATCGAGCGCTTTGCGCCGGTGGTGGAGGCAGCAAAGGCCAACAACATCTTTGTGCGCGGCGCGATCTCATGCGCAGTCGGCTGCCCTTACGAGGGCGAAGTGGCCCCTGAGCGCGTGGAGCTGGTCGCGCGGCTGATGAAGCAGATCGGCGTGCAGCACATTGGCGTGGCTGACACGATCGGCGTTGGCACACCGGTGAAGGTGCAGCGCGCGATGGAAGCAGCGTTGAAGCACTATGGCATCGACGACATCTCGGGCCACTTTCACGACACGTACGGCCAGGCGCTGGGCAACACGCTGGCCACGCTGGAGATGGGCGTGTGGCAGTACGACACGTCGTCTGCCGGGCTGGGCGGCTGCCCGTACGCCAAGGGTGCGACAGGCAATGTCGCGACCGAAGACGTCGTGTACATGCTGCATGGCATGGGCATTGAAACCGGCATTGATCTCGACAAGCTCATCGACGCAGGCAAGTACATCAGCGACTTCCTGCAGCGCAAGCCAAACTCGCGCGCATCGACGGCCATCCTGAACAAGCGGGCGCAATAGCCATGTGTGGAGCTGAATTGAGTGCATTGCCCGAAGGCGTGCAACGCGTAGCGAAGGCGCTGCAGGCCAGCGGCCACCCCAACCCGCCCGTGATGCTCGACGACGCCGCGCGCACAGCGCAGCAGGCGGCAGACGCACTGGGCGTGGGCCTGGGGCAGATCGCCAAGAGCATCATTTTTCGTCGCAAGCTGGACGACGCGGCGGTGCTGGTCATCACGTCTGGCGACAGGCGCGTCGATGAGAAGAAGGTCGAGGCGCTGGTGGGCAACGGCGGCAAGCTCGGGCGTGCCGATGCTGATTTTGTGAAGGCGCGCACGGGCTTTTCGATTGGTGGTGTGTCGCCAGTGGCGCATGCGCAGCCCTGCGTCACGCTGATCGACAAGGAGCTTTTTCGCTTCGACGTGATCTGGGCGGCAGCGGGCCATCCGCATGGCGTGTTCCAGCTGCGCCCGCACGATCTTGAGAGCCTCACAGGCGCGCCCGTGGCCGATGTCACGCAGCAACCAGGCGCTGCCGCGTGAGCGCAGCCACATTCCTGGCCAAGCAGGTGCGGCTCGTGGATGCCGGCCTGGTGGCTGAAGTGCCTTCGCCGTGCCTCTCGGTCTGCCGCATGGACCCTGCGACTGATTTTTGCGAAGGCTGCATGCGCACCATCGACGAGATCGCTGCATGGGGCCGCATGGGCGACGATGAAAAGCGCAGCGTGTGGAAACTGATCGGCATCCGCCTGGACGCGAGCGCCCAAGAGCCATGAAGCACATCACGTTCTATCTCGACTTCATCTCGCCTTACGCACATCTCGCTTTCGAGAAGTTGCCGCAAGCACTCGAAGGCCTGAGCTACAGCGTGGACTACCGGCCGGTGCTGTTTGCCGGTTTGCTCAAGCATCACGGCCAGCTCGGGCCTGCGGAGATTGCCGGCAAGCGCGACTGGACGTACCGGCAAGTGCTGTGGCTCGCGCACGCGAACGGCATCGAGCTGCAGATGCCCGCGGCCCATCCGTTCAACCCGCTTGCGTTGCTCCGGCTCGCTGTGGCTTGCGGCGACAACGGGCTTGCCAACCGCTACGTGTGCGAGACGATTTTTCGCCATGTGTGGCGCGGTGGTGCGGACGCGAGCGATGCGCAGCGATTCGACGCACTGAAAGCTGCGCTCAACCCAAAGCGCGATCCATCCAGTGACGACGTGAAGAACGAGTTGAAAGCCAACACCGAAGGCGCCATCAGCGCTGACCTGTTCGGCGTGCCCACCTGCGTGGTGGATGCCAAACACTTCTGGGGCTTCGACGCGCTGCCGATGCTGCGCGCTTACCTGCAAGGTGACGACTGGTTCAACGGTACTGCGTGGGACGAGGCTGCGCGCGTTGCAGCAGGGCTCGTGCGCCCGCGCTAGCCCAACACGTACCCCTGGCCGCGTACTGTGCGAATGGCCAGCCGCGAGAAGCGCCGGCGCAACGCGTGGATGTGCACATCGACCGCGTTGCTGCTGATGTCCTGCCCCCAGCGGTAGAGATGGCGTGTGGATTCGTCGCGCGTCACAACCTGGCCGCGCCGGGACATCAGCAGGTGCAGCAAGTCAAATTCGCGCTTGGGCAGCTCCACGGCCGAGCCTGGCAGGTAAACGCAGCGTGCCAGCGGGTCCAGCGCGATTTCGTCGGCCACCAGGCATGCGTCGAGATTGCTGCCCATGCCGCGCGCCAGTGCCTCTATCCACGACACAACCTGTTCAGCTGACGCGGGCTTGCGCCCATAGGCATGCGGCCGCTCGGGTGCGCGCAGCACGTCGTACACCTCGGCAGGGGTGCACAGCACCAATAGCAAAGGACGCGGGGCCAGTGCACTGCAGGCGCCGAGCAGTGGCTGCCAGCCTGGTGCGCCGGCGCCGGTGTCGAGAACGGCGAGCGAATGCTGCCCCGCCTGGAGCGCTGCGGCAGCTTCATCCGGCGGCTTGAATTCGACGCGCCAGCCGCGCCGCTGCAGCAGGCTGGCGACCTGCGGCCCCCACGGCGAATCGCCGGCAAGCACCAGAACGCATGAGGCATCGGTCGAAGCAGCGGTCGCAGTCACGCCCGCCAGCGTCGCGGCGCTTGCTTAAGCGCAAATGAAGTTGCTTCATCTGCGCTTAAGGCTGGGGCTCAACGATGGCGCCCATGGCCAGCCGCATCCCACGCAACCTGCGAGAAATTGAGTCATGCGTTTTTGAATGTAAGGACGCCGCAGGCCTTGCACCGATGAGCGCGGCAGCGTTCCTGCAGGCAGCACATGGCGAGCCAGCGCCAGTGGCGGCCTGGACATCCGCTTACACGCTTAATGCATGAGCCAGGCCGTCCTCAGAGACTCGACGCAACGCCAGCTTGCCCATTGCCATCACCGATGTCCGCCACGCTCATACCTACTGTCATCGTGAACGGCCCCGAGCCCGCCAGGCGTTCATGGGCAGCCGGCACGATCTACCTGGGCATCGCGCTGGCAGTCGTCTTCGCATGGCTGCTGGTGCGTTCCACGGGCCTGCGTGCGGGGTCTGACGCGGGCTACTGGATCGGCGTGGCCGGTGGTGTGCTGATGGTGCTGCTGTTTGCGTATCCACTGCGCAAACGGGTTCGTTTCATGGCGCGGCTGGGCGCTGCGAAGTGGTGGTTTGCGGTGCACATGGTGCTGGGAATCGGCGGGCCGCTGTTGATCCTTGTGCACTCCACCTTTCGTGTGGGCTCGCTCAATGCGGGCGTTGCCCTCTACAGCATGCTCGTCGTAGGCGCGAGCGGTGTGGTGGGGCGATTTCTGTACCTGCATGTGCACCGGGGGCTCAACGGCGAGCGGCAGTCGATGTCGCACTTGCAGCATGCGCTCGGCCTCAGGCACGACAGCGTCCACGCTGCGCTGTCTGACACACGCAACGTGGAAAGCGAGCTCCTGGCCTTCGAACGCTATGCGCTGGCGGGCCCGCCCGGCATGGCGCGACACCTGCGCGCCTTCACGCTCGTGCCGTTGCGCCGGCGCTGGCTCGAGGCGCATTGCGCGAGCGAGCTGAAAGCCGCCATCCGCGAGCGCGCACGCCGGCAGTCCACCAGCCATGCTGCTGCACGCCACGAGTACCGCAGCCAAAAGCGCGCCATGCAGGACTACCTGCAGGTCGTGCAGCGCGTGGCGCAGTTCCAGGGCGCTGTGCGCCTGTTCTCGCTGTGGCACGTCTTGCACGTGCCCTTTGTGTACGTGATGGTGGCCAGCGCCATCGCCCACGTTGTCGCGGTACATGCATATTGACCCGCCCGATGAAACACGCCCTCATGCGCCTGGTGCGTGTCGGCCTGTGGGTGCTTGCGTGGCTGGCCTCGTCGCAGGCCATGGCGCAGAACGTCGAATCGGTGCTCTCGCCGGGCCCGCTGGTCAAGAGCCATGCGAAGTGGGACGACAGCTGCAAGAGCTGCCATGTGCGCTTCGACCGGCAGGCGCAAGACCGCCTGTGTGCCGACTGCCACAAGGACATCGGGCGCGACCTGGCGCAGCGCACCGGCATGCACGGCCGCCAGAAGCCGCAGGCGTGCCGCAGCTGCCACACCGACCACCGCGGGCGTGACATGAAGATCGCCGAATTCGACAAGCGCGCCTTCGACCACCAGCAGACCGACTACGTGCTGCGGGGCAAGCATCGCGAGACGGATTGCGGCAAGTGCCACCAGCCGCAGCAAAAATTCAGCGCCGCGCCGCAGGAATGCAATGCCTGCCACCGCAAGGACGACGTGCACAAGGCATCGCTGGGCACCGGCTGCGCCAATTGCCACGACGAGCGCAGCTGGCGCGAGACGCGGTTTGATCACAGTGTGACGCGCTTTGCCCTGACGGGTGCGCACAACAAGGCGCGCTGCGAGTCGTGCCACAAGACGCGCGACTACAAGGAGGCGCCGAAGGCCTGCGTGGGCTGCCACCTGAAGGAAGACAAGCACAAGGCCCGTTTCGGCGAGAAGTGCGAGAGCTGCCACAACACCCAGCGCTGGCCGCAGATCACCTTCCGCCACGACACGGACACGCGCTATGCACTGGTGGCCAAACACCGCGATGTGCGATGCACAAGCTGCCACACCGGCACGCTCTACAAAGAAAAAACGGGCAGTGCGTGCATTGACTGCCACCGCAAGGACGACACGCACAAGGGCTCGCTCGGCCAGGACTGCGTGCGCTGCCACAGCGAGCGTGGCTGGAAAGAGTCGCAGCGCTTCGACCATGACCGCACGAACTTTGCACTGCTGGGCCGCCACGCGAAGACGGCCTGCAAAGACTGCCACACCACGGCGGTTTACAAGGAAGCGCCCAGCACCTGCATTGGCTGCCACCGCAAAGACGACAAGCACCAGGCCAGTCTGGGCGAGCGCTGCGCTGACTGCCATACCGAGAGTGACTGGAAGGCCACGCGCTTCAACCATGCGCGTACGCGCTTTCCGCTGCGCGAGGCACATGCTGCACCAACGCTTGCCTGCAAGTCGTGCCACAAGGACTTACGCAGTTATCGCGACATTCCAAGGGCCTGCGTGGACTGCCACCGCAAGGACGACAAGCATGAGGCCCAGCTGGGCACGGACTGCGCAAGCTGCCACGGCGAGCAGCGCTGGACGGGCGTGCGCTACGACCACTCGCGCGCGCGCTTCGCGTTGACCGGGGCGCATGCGCCCGTTGCGTGCAAGTCGTGCCACCAGAGCCCGCGCTATCGTGATGCGCCGCGCGACTGTGGCAGTTGCCACCAGAAGCAGGATGTGCACAAGGCGAGCCTGGGCGTGGCCTGCGAGAGCTGCCACAACACACGCGACTGGCGGCTCTGGCGTTTCGATCACGACAGGCAGACGAGCTATGCGCTTGCTGGCGGCCATGCCAAGGTTCGCTGCATCGCGTGCCATACCTTGCCAGCGCCCACAGGCCGCAAGACAGCGGCATTGCAGACCACGTGCGTGTCGTGCCATGCCAAGGACGACGTGCATGACCGCAGCTTTGGGGCGCGTTGCGAGCAGTGCCACCAGCCCGCCCGCTGGAAGCAGATCATCAACCAGCCGGCGCTCTCGCAGCCGGGTGCGAGCCGCCCATGAAAACGACGGCTGTATCACGCAACACGTGGCTGCACATGCTGGCATGGCTGCTGGTGCTCGCAGCGTGCTTCATCGCGTTACCGGCACACGCAGCCGGCACCACCGAGTTCGATCACCTGCGCACTGGCTACGCGCTGACGGGCGCGCACAAAGATGCGAAGTGCGAGAGCTGCCACATCGGCGGCGTGTTCAAGGGCACGCCGCGCGATTGCGAGTCGTGCCACGTGAGCGGTGCGCGCTTTGCGCGGCTCAATGTCGTCAAGCCAGCCGATCACCTGCCCTCGCAACAGACGTGCGACACCTGCCACACGACCCGCACCTTCACCGGCGCGAAGATGAACCACACGGGCGTGGCCACCGGCAGCTGCCAGACATGCCACAACGGCGTGCAGGCCAGTGGCAAACCCGCTGGGCATCTGGCAACGTCGGCCACGTGCGACACGTGTCACCGCACCACGGCATGGAAGCCGGCGAGCGGCTTCAATCACGTGGGCGTCAGCCCTGGCAGCTGCGCCAGCTGCCACGATGGGCAGAAGGCCACCGGCAAGCCGGCCACACACACACCGTATCAATCGGTGGCAGGCATCTCGCAAGCCAGCTGCGACAGCTGCCACAAGGCCGGCTTTGCTGCATGGACGCCAGCCAAGCTGCACACGAGCGTGACTGTGAGCGGCCAGTGCGCCACGTGCCACGCGGCGGCCAAGCCCAATACGGCGATTCACTCGGGCCAGACCGTTTGCGAGACGTGCCACAAGTCCACGACGGCGTGGACGGGCGCCAAGGTCGACCACAGCATCTTCAACGCGTCCACCAATTGCGCGAGCTGCCACAACGGCACCGCAGCGACCGGCAAGAATGCGACGCACATGCCGTCGGGCTCGACCAATTGCCTGACTTGCCACACCACCAGTGCGTGGAAGCCGAGCTCGTGGAATCACACGCAGCTCACGGTGTCGAACCAGTGCGCGACGTGCCACACAGGCACGTTCCCGCCAGCGGATGGCAAGTCGGCCACGCACACACCGTACCAGAACGTCTCGGCGCTGTCGTCGGCCAACTGCGATTCGTGCCACAAGGCGGGCTATGTGTCGTGGACGCCTGCCAAGCTGCACACCAGCGTCGCGATCCTGTCGCAGTGCGCGACGTGCCATGCAGCCACCAAGCCGAGCACGGCGATCCACAACGGCCAGACGACCTGCGAGAACTGCCACAAGTCCACGACGACGTGGTCGGCGGGCAAGGTGGATCACTCGGCGTTCAATGCGTCGACCAACTGCGCGAGCTGCCACAACGGCAGCGCCGCTACCGGCAAGAGCGCGACGCACATCCCGTCGGGCTCAACCAATTGCCTGACTTGCCACGCGACCAGCGGCTGGAAGCCGAGCTCGTGGAATCACACGCAGCTGACGGTGAGCAATCAGTGCGCGACGTGCCACACCGGTGCGTTCCCGCCCGCGGACGGTAAGTCGGCCACGCACACGCTGTACCAGAGCGTGTCGGGTCTGTCATCGGCGAATTGCGATACGTGCCACAAGGCGGGCTATGTGTCGTGGACGCCGGCGAAGCTGCACACCAGCGTCTCCATCGTGGCGCAGTGTGCGACGTGCCATGCGGCGATCAAGCCCGGCACGGCGATCCACACCGGCCAGACTGTTTGCGAGAACTGCCACAAGTCGACGACGACCTGGTCGGCTGGCAAGGTGGACCACGGCCTGTTCAACGCGTCGACCAATTGCGCGAGCTGCCACAACGGCAGCGCCGCCACCGGCAAGAGCGCGACGCACATTCCTGTCGGCGCGACGAACTGCATCACCTGCCACTCCACCAGCGGCTGGAAGCCGACGTCGTGGAATCACACGCAGCTGACGGTGAGCAACCAGTGCGCGACGTGCCACACCGGTGCGTTCCCACCGGCGGATGGCAAGTCGGCCACACACACGCCGTACCAGAGCGTCGCGGGTCTGGGCTCAGCAAACTGCGATACGTGCCACAAGGCGGGCTACACATCATGGACGCCGGCGAAGCTGCACACCAGCGTCTCCATCGTCGCGCAGTGCGCCACGTGCCACGCGTCGGTCAAGCCCGCCACGGCGATCCACACGGGCCAGACCGTCTGCGAGAACTGCCACAAGTCCACGACGACCTGGTCGGCTGGCAAGGTGGACCACAGCCTGTTCAACGCCGCGACGAATTGCGCAACGTGCCACAACGGCAGCGCCGCCACGGGCAAGAGCGCCACGCATATTCCGGTGGCGGCGACGAACTGCATCACCTGCCACTCCACCAGCGGCTGGAAGCCGACGTCGTGGAATCACACGCAGCTGGTGGTGTCGAACCAGTGCGCAACCTGCCATACAGGCGCGTTCCCGCCAGCGGATGGCAAGCCTTCCAACCACACGCCTTACCAGAGCGTTGCGGGCCTGGCCTCGGCGAATTGCGATACCTGCCACAAGGCGGGCTACACATCATGGACGCCCGCGAAGCTGCACACGAACGTGTCCGTCGTCGCGCAATGTGCCACGTGCCACGCGTCGGTCAAGCCCGCCACGGCGATCCACGCCGGCCAGACGGTGTGCGAGACCTGCCACAAGTCGACCAGCACGTGGTCGAGCGCAAAGGTCGATCACAGCACGTTCACTGTCGCGACCAACTGCGCGACCTGCCACAACGGCAGCGCCGCCACAGGCAAGAGCGCGACGCACATTCCGGTGGGTGCCACCAACTGCATCAGCTGCCACTCCACCAGCGGCTGGAAGCCGACGTCGTGGAATCACACGCAGCTGGTGGTCACCAACCAGTGCGCAACCTGCCACACGGGCGCGTTCCCGCCGGCAGACGGCAAGTCCGCCACGCACACGCCGTACCAGAGCGTTGCGGGGCTGGGTGCCGCCAATTGCGACACGTGCCACAAGGCGGGCTACACGTCATGGACGCCCGCGAAGCTGCACACGAACGTGTCGGTCGTCGCGCAATGCGCCACGTGCCACGCGTCGGTCAAACCGGCGACAGCGATCCACACCGGCCAGACGGTGTGCGAGACCTGCCACAAGTCGACCAGCACATGGTCGAGCGCGAAGGTCGATCACAGCACGTTCACTGTCGCGACCAACTGCTCCACCTGCCACAACGGCAGCGCTGCCACCGGCAAGAGCGCCACGCACATTCCGGTGGGTGCCACCAACTGCATCGCGTGCCACGCCACAACGGGCTGGAAGCCGACCAAGTGGAACCACACGCAAGTGATCGTCACGGGCCAGTGCGCGACGTGCCACTCGGGTGCGTTCCCGCCTGCTGACGGCAAGTCTGCCAGCCACATTCCGTACCAGGCCGTTGCGGTGCTCGCCGCGTCCAATTGCGACACGTGCCACAAGGCTGGCTATGCGGCTTGGACGCCGGCGCGCGTGCACACGAGCGTGTCGATCTCGTCGCAGTGCGCCACATGCCACGCCGCGATCAAGCCCAACACCACCGTGCACGTGGGCCAGACCGTTTGCGAGAACTGCCACAAGTCCACCAGCCAGTGGACTGGCGCCAAGGTGGATCACAGCACGTTCACGGTGGCGACGAATTGCTCCAGCTGCCACAACGGCAGCACGGCGACGGGCAAGAGCGCCACACACATCCCGGTGGCCGCAACCAATTGCATTTCTTGCCATGCGACCACGGCGTGGAAGCCCACCAAGTGGAACCACACGCAGGTGTCTGTCGTCGATTGCGCGAGCTGCCACTCAGGCGCGTTCCCGCCGGCCGATGGCAAGCCTGCAGCGCACATTCCGTACCTCACCATTGCCGGCCTGAGCACCGCGAATTGCAGCACCTGCCACAAGTCCGGCTACGCCAGCTGGGCGAACGGCAAGTTGCACACGAGCGTTGCTGTGTCGGGGCAGTGCAAGACCTGCCACAGCGGCGCGTACACATCGCAAGGCGCAACGGCCAAGCCGGTCAACCACATTCCCGAATCGCAGCTGCTCAATGGCGCGGTGATGGAATGCAATTCGTGCCACACGTCGACCTCTTCGTGGGCGCAGCGCATGAACCACAACGGCAGCCAGGGCAGCGGCGCGGGCTGGTGCAAGGGCTGCCATGCCACGGGCACGAACTACCTCGGCTCCATGTCGCGCATGTCGCTGACGCACCGCACCACCACGCCGGTGCCCACCGATTGCTCCACCGCCGGCTGCCATCGCCCGCTGGGCAACAAGGGCGCCGCCTACAGCTCGTGGGACTGACCCGCCTGCCACCGAATCGCAACGTTCCACAAGCACGATCCATGAAACCGGTCACTACCCATCTCTTTCGCCTGGCGGTCATCGCCGCATCGCTCGTCACCGCCAGTGCGCACGCCCAACTGGTCGACGACGTTGAACTGCGCCGCGTCGGCAATGACGCAGTGCTGCAGGTGCGCTTCGTCACGCCAGTGCAATACCTGCGCACGCTGGCCACCGGCAGTGGCGACCTGGGTCATGTGTATTACGACGTGCTGCCCACGCCAGAGACCATCAACTTCCTGCCGACGGAACGGCGCATTCCTGCCGGATCGGCTGCGCCATTTGTCGTGATGACAGACGAGACGGTGGGCACGGCCGAGCGCAGCCGCAGGTTGGTGCTGCGCTTGACGGGCAACACGCCTTTCACGGCGCGCGCAGGCCAGGGCAACCGCAGCATCGAGATCGTGCTGCGTGACAGGGGTGCGATGGTGCCCGCCACAAGCGGCGCCGCCGGCGCGCCCGTGCGCGACGACAAGGCGGGCGTGTTGCCCGCACCGTCAGGCACTGCAGCAGTCGGCTCCTCGGAAGCAGAAGCGCGTGCGCAGGCACTGCTTGCACAGGCTCGTCAAGCCGTGGAGCGCGCCGACTATGCAGTGGCAGTTGACTTGCTGGAACAGTTGCTCGCCCAGCCAGCCACGGCCTCCAGCCAGGATGCGCAAGAGCTGATTGCCGTGGCGCGCTGGCGCGAAGGTGATCCGCAGCGCGCACGTGTTGAATTCGAGACGTATCTCAAGCTCTATCCGACTGGCCCCGGTGCGCTTCGCGCTCGCGAAGCATTGCTCACGCTCGCGCCACCTGCACCGGTAGCGGCTGCTGAAGCAGCGGCGGCACCTGCGGTGACGACCACGGTGACGGGGTCTGTCGCCACGTACTACTACGGCGGCCAGTCGAAGTCGCGCACGCAGGAGTTCCAGGACTCGGCGCTGGGTGGTCTGCCCACACTTGTGTCAGACGCATCGCTCTCCGGCACCGACCAGAGCCAGATCCTGTCGAGCGTGGACTTGAACTGGCGCCGCAAGGACGCCGACAGTGACTTGCGTTTTGTGCTGCGCGACACGTACAGCGCCGACTTGCTGCGCAACGACAAGAGCAAGAACAAGCTGTCCGCGTTTTATGTGGACTACCGCCTGCAGTCGCCCGGCTTGAGCGTTCGCCTGGGCCGCCAGTCGCCCACGGGCGGCGGCGTGATGGGCCGCTTCGACGGCGTGCAGGCGAGCTGGCGTTTTGCGCCCAAGTGGCGGCTGAACGCCGTGGCGGGCCAGCCGACGGACAAATTGCTGGACAGCAGGCGCTCGTTCTACGGCGCGTCCATCGACGCCGACGCGCTCACGAGCAACCTGGGCGGCAGCCTGTACGTGATCGAGCAGCGCATCGACGGCCAGACGGACCGCCGCGCCATCGGCAACGAAATGCGCCTGCAGATGGGCGGGCTGTCTGCATCGTCGATCCTCGACTACGACACGATCCTGGGCGGCTTGAACATCGCGTCGGTGCAAGGCACATGGCAGTCGGCGGACAACACCGTGGTCAACGTGCTGTATGACCGCCGCGCGACGCCGATGCTGATGCTGGGCAACAGCCTGTTCTTCCAGAACCCGGTGCTCGCTGCACAGGCGACACGGCTGCAGGATTTGCTGGCGGTGCAGAGCGTGTCCCTCTTGCGCCAGCAGGTGAAAGACACGACCGCCTACAGCACGCAGGCGATGGTCGGCGTGACGCATCCGCTCTCGCCCAACTGGCAGATCGGCGCGGACATCCGGCTCACGAACATCGGTGAGCTTTTGCCCGTGCCGGACATCCTGCCCAGCGGCCAGCCCGGTACCGGCAACATCTGGAGCGTGGGCGCGCAAGTGATCGCCACCAATCTCTATTCCTCGCGCGACACGCACGTGCTGGTGTTCAACCAGCTCAAGGCGCCGACGTACAAGGGCACGCTGCTGCAGTACAACAACTCGTCAACGATAGCGCAGGCGTGGCAGCTCGAGCCATCGTTGCGTATCTACCAGCAGACCGATTCCACCGACACGCGCACACGCCGCTGGGCGCCGGGCATGCGCGTGACGTATCGCCCCACGGCCAAGCTGTCGCTCGAGTCGGAGCTGAGCCTGGAGTTCAGCAACATCGCGGGCCCGACGCGCACTGAAACGTCGCGGCGCACGTTCTATTACTTCGGCTTCCGCTATGACATCTGAGCGCCTGACCTCTCGAGTCCACACACACATCCATCCATGAACGACGAACTCCTGAACCTGCGACGAGGCATCCAGCAACTCGATGAATTGCACCAGGCCGGCATGCTCTCTGCCGACGGCCACGGCAGCGCCCGCGCCGAACTCGAGAAGGCCATCGTGGCGCTCGTGCTGGCCAAGCCCGCTCCAGCGGTTGATGCCAACACCGCCGCGCCATCCGACCAGCCGCCCAGTGCGCCGCTAGCCGGGACGCCAGCGCCCACCCCGGCACCTGATGGCAAAGGTGCATCGCGCGGCCTCTTGATCGGCATTGCGCTCTTCGCGTTCGCGGCTGGCGGCGCGGGCTACTGGTGGGCAGCTGCGCCGAACGCGTCCTCCGGCTCTCAGTCCACGCCTGTCGCTGCCTCTGCCGCAGCCGGCGGCCCCACCGCACCGCACCCCTTGGGCAACGACGCCATGGCTTCGATGGTGCAGGCGCTGGCCGACAGGCTGAAGGCGCAGCCGGCCGATGCCGAAGGCTGGGCGATGCTTGCGCGCTCCTACGCCAACCTCGGGCGGCATGGCGATGCGCTCGCTGCCTATGCCAAGGCCGTGGCCTTGCGCAAGGACGATGCCGCGCTGCTGGCCGACTACGCGGATGAACTGGCGCTGCAGCAAGGCCGGCGCCTGGCAGGTGAGCCGATGTCGTGGGTGAAGCAGGCGCTGGCTGTCGATCCGAACCAGCCCAAGGCGCTGCTGCTCGCAGGCACGGAAGCATTCGACCGGCAGGACTACGCACTGGCCATCACGCACTGGACGCGCGTCGTGCAATTCGGCCCGCCGGAGAGCGAACTCGTCAAGCAGGCCCGCGCCGGGCTGGACGATGCGCGCAGGCAAAGCGGCCAGCCTGCCGTGGTGGCAGATGGCTCTGCCGCAGCCGCACCGAAAGGCCCGCTGACCACAGCGCTTTCCACTGCCGGCTTTGCTTCTGCCGCACGGCCTGCGAAGCAATAGCGCCGCCGTGCCCTGGCGCGGCGATGCTTCAGGCGCTGCCGTGCTTGGTCTGGAATTCGATTCCCATTTGCTGCAGCAGCGCGACCGGCAAGATGCCGCCTGCGCACACGATCACGGCTTCATTGGGCAGCACGACAGGCTGGCCTGCGCCGCGCAGCGTGACTTCAGTGGGTGTGATTGCGTCGACCTGCGTTTCCAGCTGCAGGTCGATGCGCCCCTCGCGCACCGCCTCGTCGAGTGCCTGACGGTTGGCCTGCTTGACGCGGTTGAATGCCGCCCCGCGATAAGACAGCGTGACGCGCGTGTTGGGTTGCGCTGCAACGGCAACCGCCGCTTCGAGCGCGCTGTCGCCGCCCCCCACCACCAGCACCGCCATGCCCGCGTATTGCTCCGGGTCCACCAGGCGGTAGACAACTTTTTGCAGGTCTTCGCCCGCCACGCCCAGCGTGCGCGGCGTGCCGCGGCGGCCGATGGCCAGCAGCACGGAACGCGTGCGCCACTGGCCCGCACTCGTGTGCACGACAAAGCTGTCGCCATCGCGCTCCACGCGCTCCATCCGCTCGCGAAAATGCAGTTCAAGCGCTGTGTCGCCCACCACGCGGTTCCAGAAGGCAATCAGCCGCTCTTTCGAGATGGCGGTCATGCGCACCGTGCCCACCAGCGCGAGCTTGATCGGCGCGGTCATCGCGATCTTGTTGCGCGGGTAGTGCGACACGGTGCCGCCCAGCGAGTCTTCCTGCTCGATCAGCCGGAAGCGAAGGCCGTGCTCCTTGGCTGCGAGGCCCGCCGAAATGCCCGCGGGGCCTGCGCCCACGATCACCACATCGAGCTCGCCGGGCGCGGCTTTGCGCCGCCTGATGGCCGCAATCGCCTGCTTGCCTTGCTCTGCAGCTTTGCGGATCAGGCCCATGCCGCCGAGTTCACCGGCGATGAAGATGCCCGGCACATTGCTCTCGAAATCGGGCGACACGGTCGGTATGTCGACACCGCGCCTTTCAGTGCCGAACACCAGTGTGATCGCCTCGACCGGGCATGCCGCGCGGCAGGCGCCATGGCCGATGCACGATGCGGCATTCACGAGCACTGCGCGCCCGTTGACGATGCCCAGCGCCTCTTCGGGGCAGGCCTTCACGCAGCCTCCCGAGCCAATGCAGCGCGACGCATTCACCACGGGATGCAGCGATGCAGGCTCGTTCAGCCCGGCCAGGGTGGCGGCCTCGTGCGCCGCGGCGGCCTTGCGTTCGCGCCGGCGCCGCATGAACACATGCAGCGCAACGCCGGCGGCAGCGAACGCGCCATAAATCGCCAGGTACTCGTTTTGCATCCGCAAATTCTGCAGCGCGCGGCTGAAGGCCGAATGAAGCGCGGCGACAATGCACCCATGAGGCTGCTGCTGCTCGAAGACGACGTGATTCTGGGTGCGGGCCTGCGCGACTACCTTCGCATTGAGGGTCACCTCGTGGACTGGTTCACGCTGCTGGTGGATGCGCGCACCGTGGCGAGCGAGCCTTACGACGCCCTGCTCGTGGACTGGCAGCTGCCCGACGGCTCGGGCGTGGAGTGGGTGCGGCAGTTGCGTGACAAAGGCGTTACCACGCCCATCCTCGTTCTCACCGCGCGCGACCTGCTCTCCGACCGCATCAAGGGGCTGGACAGCGGCGCCGACGACTACCTGGTCAAACCGTTCGAGCCCGAAGAGCTGGCAGCGCGTATTCGCGCCGTGCGGCGGCGTGTGGGTGCACAGGGCGTGCCGCGACGGCGCATTGGCGATGTGGAGATCGATTCGTCGGCCCGTGCCGTGTGGCGCGCCGGCGTGGCTGTGGACCTGACGGCCCGCGAGTGGGGCCTGCTCGATGCGCTGGTCACGCGCTCGGGGCGTGTGGTGTCCAAGTCCGATCTGGATGCGTTGCTGACTGGCTTTGAGGGCGAGGCCTCCAGCAATTCGCTGGAGGTGCATGTGTTCAACCTGCGGCGCAAGCTCGGGCGCGACATCGTGCAGACGGTACGCGGCCTGGGCTACCGGATTCCGTCATGACGAGCAGCACACCGCGCCTGCCTTCGCTGCGCCGCGAACTGCTCAAGGCGCTGACGGTCGTCAGCATGGGCTGGGTCGTGGCCGTGTTCCTGACCGTGGTGATCGGCGTGAGCCGGCAGGTGGACGACCTGATGGACGGTGCCCTGCAGGAGTCTGCCGAGGTGCTCTACGGAATCCTGATGCTGCGAGGCAACGACTTGCCGCTGGCCGCAGGCAGCAGCATGCCCGCACCGCTGCATGACGAGGGGCTGGTGTGGCAGATCGTCGATGAACGCCAGGCCGTGGTGCTGCGGTCTCACAAAGCACCGACGACGCCTTTGCTGCCGCGATTTGTCGCCGGCTTCAGCAATGCAGCGCCGGACTGGCGCGTCTACGCCCTTGAGTTGCCCACGCCGGGCCAGGCCCTCTACGTCGGGCAGCCCGGCACCGACCGCGCCGAGTCGCGCTATGAAGTCATTGCCGTCGTTGGAGCGGCTGTGCTGCTGGTGGGTTTGGCCTTCGCGCTCTGGCTGCGAAGGCGCATTGTTCGCGCAATGTCGGTGGTGCAGGACATGTCGCTGCAGGTCAAGGCGTATGACCCGATGCGCACGGAGACGGACTTGCCGCCCGCCGCGCGCGAGGAGTTTGTCGATATCCGCGAGGCGATCAGGGAGCTCGGGCAGCGCCTGGCAGCGCGCGTCGAGCGAGAGCAGGCCTTTTCCGCGCATGCAGCGCATGCACTGCGGACGCCGCTCGCCGGGATGGAAGTGCAGCTGGCGCTCGCTATGAAAGAGGCGCCACCGGGCGCGCAGCCGCGGCTGGAGCTCGCGCGCGAATCGGTCAACCGGCTCAAGCGGGTTGTCACGTCATTGCTCACGTTGTTTCGCAGCGGTGAGCAGCTGCAGCTGGAAGACATCGACGTCGCGCGGTTGGTCGCGCTGATGCAGGTCGAGGCCCTGGTGGTGCATGTCGATGCAGACTGCAAGCTCAGGGGCGATGCCAATTTGCTCGCGGGTGCACTGGCCAACTTGCTGGACAACTGCGTGCGGCATGGTGCGCGCGAGTGCTGGGTGAGTTGCAGTGCCAGTGAAGGCGGACAGACGCTGACGCTGCGCGACAACGGCCCGGGCGTGAGCGACGCGCGTCGCGCGGCGCTGCAGGCCGCACTGGATCAAACGGTATCGAGCGAATCAGGCGGTCTCGGCCTCAAGCTTGCTGCCCTTGTGGCACGAGCACACAAAGGCAGGCTCACGATCGAGCCTGCACCTGGTGTGGAAGGCGGCTTTGCGGTGAGCCTGTTTCTCGGTGTGCCTGGGCCCAGGGCCCATTAGTCATCGCCGATGTCGGGGGCGGTGCTGTGAATCGCAAGCCCCGTACCGGGCGAGACTGACGCTCGCGCCCTACTGGGCGGTGTCCATCTCGCGGTGCTCACCGAGTTCCGGCTGCTTGCCCGTGACGGCTGCCGTCGCCATTTTGAGCAGCTGCGTCATCTTGCTTTCCTTGACGTCCCAGAACTCGGCATGCTCCATCGCCACTTCGACGAGTTCCAGGTCCGGGTCTTCGACACCGCCGGGAAACCAGGCCTTGCTCATGGCGTTGAAAAGCTCCTTCTTCTTGCCCATGTCCTCGCTCACACTGGCGTGGCCGGAGATGGACACGTACACATCGTCCTTCGGCTCGGCGAAGGCGACGCACACACCGCCATCGACCAGAAGCCGCTGGCCGAGTTCACTCTTTTTCGACACGAAGAAGTACAGCGGATCGCCTGCCTTCAAGGTCCTGTTCTGCATCGTGAGCGGATGGGCGTGCAGCATGCCGCCCAGATGACGATGGACAAACATTGGAAAGCGGATGTCCTTGATCAGGTCCCACAGGGCTTCATGGAATGGTCGGGTCTGGTCGTTGCTCATGGGTTCTTCCTTCGCGTGCATTTGCAAAAGCCCATGTTCGGCGCTGCCCTGTGCCTGCTGCTGTCGGCCTGAACGGATGGGGCGTGTGCGCCATTGCCGACAGCCTGGATAGAGCGGCGTCAGTGCCGGGTCAGGCAGCAGTCCAACAATGCGCGCGACCCCCACAATTTGAAGGAGACTTTCATGCTCAAGCTTGCCATCGGATTTGTCGTCTTTGCGGCCATCGCCCTGTTCGTCATCTTCAAGGCCGGCGACAAGGTCGACATGAGCGGCGAAAAGCACGGTACCGAGACTGTGCAGCCCGCCGCTTCGGGCGCCAAGCACTGAGACGGGCGCCGCGTCAGCGCCTGAACCGGCCGTCGCTGCCGATGATCGACAGGTCTGCGAAGTCCAGGCCCGTGTGGTCGGTGGTGCTGTAGCCCACGACGAGGCCACCCAGGTCGAACCGGTCCATCTTCTCCAGCGCTGAAAGAATTTTCTCGCGCGTAGGTTTGGGCGACGCACGCCTGACCGCTTCGACCATCACTTTCGCGGCGGCAAACCCTTCCAGCGTGGCCGGCGACACATCGCCCATGCCTTTGGCCTTGGCCGCTGCAATCACTTCCTGCACGAACGGGTAGCTGTACGAGCGCTCGTACGGGAACACCTGCGTGACGATCACCCCGCGGCTCGCATCGCCCAGCGACTTGATGAAGCCTCCGGACGCGTTGTTGGACAGCGTGACGACCTGCGCGGCCGAGCCTGCAGCACGCAACGCTTTCACGCCTTCCGAGACGGCGGTGCCGGAGCCGATCCACACGACGGCCTGCGCGTTGGCAGCGACGATGGGCGGCACGATGGTGGTGTAGTCGGGCTTGTCGCGATCGGCTTTCAGGATGGTGACGGGCGCGACCTTGGCCTTGACGAAACCCTTGTTCGAGCCCTCCAGCCCATCGCGGCCGAACGAGTCGTCGACGTGCACGATCGCGATGCGGTTGATGCCCAGCGAGAACAGGTGATCGACCGCCTTCTCGGCCTCACGCTGGTAGGACGACCGCACGTTGAAGATGTGGCGCTTGACCGGGTTGTGCAGCAGCATTGCGCCCGTTGAAGGCGCGATCAATGCGATGTCGTGCTTTTCAAGCAGCGGCATGATGGCTTCGGTGTGCGGCGTGCCGCGATTCATGAAGAGCGCGACCACGTTCTTCTCTTCGATCAGGATGCGTGCGTTCTCGACGGCCTGCTTCACGTCAAAACGGTCGTCGAGCGTGAGCAGTTCAATCTTCTCGCCCCTGATGCCGCCCTTGGCATTCACGCTGTCGATATACAGGCGCGCGCCCGCCACTGCTTCCTTGACGGTAGCGGCAACAGGCCCGCTGACGCCGACCGTCTGGCCGATGACGATCTGCGAGTAGGCAGGAGCGAGCAGGCACGACAAAGCGAGTGCGGCAACAGCGTGATACCAGTGTTTCATGTGATGTCTCCTGTAGTACTTTTAGCGAAAAAGCATAGCTGCCAGTTCCTGCTGCGCAGCTGTGGGAATTACGTTGTGGAAAACCACATGACAGAAGCTGGCGATGGTTGGTCCCTAGAATGTTCGGCCACCTCCAGAAAGCACCTTCCGTATGACCCAGGGACTGATCCGCATCCGCGGCGCCAGGCAACACAACCTCAAGAACCTCGACCTCGACCTGCGAACAGGTGAGCTGACGGTGGTGACCGGGCCCAGCGGCTCAGGCAAATCGAGCCTGGTGTTCGACACGCTGTACGCCGAAGGCCAGCGCCGCTACGTCGAAACGTTCTCTGCCTATGCGCGGCAGTTCCTGGACCGCATGGACAAGCCGGCGGTGGACCGGGTCGAAGGGGTGCCGCCCGCCATTGCGATCGACCAGACGAACCCGGTGCGCTCGTCGCGCTCAACCGTCGGCACGATGACGGAGCTCAACGATCACCTCAAGCTGCTGTTCGCACGCGCTGCCCAGCTGTTCGACAAGAAGACAGCGCTGCCGGTGCGCCACGATTCGCCGGATTCGATTTATGCGGAGTTGATGTCGCGCACGCAAGGCGCCGACCCGCGGCTCGTCGTGACATTCCCTGTTGAGCTGCCATTGGCGACGACGAAGGAAGAGCTGGAGCAGTGGCTGGCCGCCAGCGGCTTCACGCGTGTGCAGGCCGAGCGCGAAGTGGCAACGCCCACCGGCCCGCGCAAAGTGCTCGATGTGGTGGCGGACCGGTTCAGGCTGCACGCAACCGAGCGCGCGCGCGCGGTCGAGGCGATTGAGGTCGCGCTCAAGCGCGGCGCGGGGCGCATGAGCATTTATGCGGGCGACGAAGGCGCGCAGGAGATCTGGAAGTTCTCCACCGGCCTGCATTGCCCCGAGAGCGACACGCGTTACACCGACCCTATCCCGTCGATGTTTTCGTTCAACTCTGCCGTGGGTGCGTGCGAGGCGTGTCGCGGTTTTGGGCGCGTGATTGGCGTGGATTACGGCCTGGTCATTCCCAACGACAAACTCACGCTGCGCGCCGGCGCGATCAAGACGATTCAAACCCCCGCATGGGCCGAAGCGCAGGACGACCTGATGCGCCACGCCGAGACGGCAGGCATTCCGCGCGACACGCCCTGGTACAAGCTCACCGCCGAACAGAAGGGCTGGGTGATCAACGGCACGCCCACCTACAAGGAAGGCAACTGGAACAAGCAGTGGTACGGCATCAAGCGCTTCTTCCAGTACCTGGAGAGCAAGGCGTACAAGATGCACATTCGCGTGCTGCTGTCGAAGTACCGCAGTTACACGCCGTGCGAAACGTGCGGTGGCGCACGCCTGAAGACCGAGAGCCTGCTGTGGCGCATCGGCACGAAGGAAGACGCCGATGCCGTGCTGGCGCCGGCCAAGCGGTTCATGCCAGTGGGTGTGGACTGGACGCGCGAGCAACTGGAAGCGCTGCCGGGCCTGTGCCTGCACGACCTGATGCTGTTGCCGATCGACAAGCTGCGCAACTTCTTCGGCCGGATCGGCCTTCCCCCAGAGGGGGAAGGAGCAAGGCATGGAGAGCAACAGGCACTGAAGCTTCTCTTTGAAGAGATCACGACGCGCTTGAAGTACCTCGTCGATGTCGGCATCGGCTACCTCACACTCGACAGGCAAAGCCGCACGTTGTCGGGCGGTGAGGTGCAGCGCATCAACTTGACCACGGCGCTTGGCACATCACTTGTGAACACGCTGTTCGTGCTCGATGAGCCCAGCATCGGCCTGCACCCGCGCGACATGAACCGCATCACCGAAGCGATGAAGCGCCTGCGTGATGCGGGCAATACGCTGGTGGTGGTCGAGCACGACCCGGCGGTCATGCTCGCTGCCGACCGCATCATCGACATGGGGCCAGGCCCGGGCGAGAAGGGCGGGCAGATTGTGTTCGATGGCACGACGAACAACCTGCGAAATGCCGACACACTCACGGGCGCTTACCTGGGTGCGCGCAAACACGTCGGCATGGGGTTCAAGCGCGCGGTGACGCAAGCAACGCCGCGCCTGATCCTTGAAGGCGCGCGCGAACACAACCTGCAAAACGTGACGGTGGAGTTTCCACTGCAGCGGCTGGTGTGCGTGACGGGTGTTTCCGGCTCGGGCAAGTCGTCGCTGATACAGGACATCCTGGCGCCTGCGTTGCTGCGCCACTTCGGCAAATCGACAGACACACCGGGCGTGCACGACAGGCTGCTGGGTGCGGACCATCTGGGCGATGTGGTGTTTGTCGACCAGTCGCCCATCGGCAAGACGGCGCGCTCGAACCCGGTGAGCTACGTGGGCGCGTGGGACACGATTCGCGAAATCTTCGCGACGTCGCCGCTGGCAAAGCAGCGCGGCTATACGGGTTCGAAGTTCAGCTTCAACTCGGGCGATGGCCGCTGCCCGACGTGCGGCGGTTCGGGTTTTGAGCACGTCGAGATGCAGTTCCTCTCCGACGTGTACCTGCGCTGCCCGGACTGTGATGGCAAGCGCTACCGCCCCGAAATTCTGGAAGTGACGATCGAGCGGCATGCGATGGGGGCGATAGCGGGCCGCGTGATGAACGTGGCGGACGTACTCGACCTCACGGTGAGTGAAGCGGCGGCGCTCTTTGCGAATGACCGCGATGTGATCCGCGCGCTGCAGCCCATCGTCGATGTCGGCCTTGAGTACGTGAAGCTGGGCCAGCCGGTGCCCACGCTCTCGGGCGGCGAGTCGCAGCGGCTCAAGCTCGCGGGTTTTCTCGCGCAGGCAGGCGGGCGCTCTTCAAAGAGCAGGCAGCCGACGGCCACGCGCGGCACGATGTTCATGTTCGACGAGCCGACGACGGGCTTGCACTTCGACGACATCGCCAAGCTGATGCGCGCGATGCGGCGCCTGCTGGAAGGCGGCAATTCCGTCATCGTGATCGAACATAACCTCGATGTGATTCGCGCTGCCGACTGGTTGATTGATCTTGGCCCCGAAGGCGGCGAGGCGGGCGGGTTCATCGTTGTCGAGGGCACACCGGAAGAGGTGCGCCTGCATGCGACGTCCCACACGGCCAAGGCTTTGCGTGAGTACGACTCGACTCTGGGGTTGGGCGTTGAGCGTGCGGCGTTGGGCGTGGAAGAGGCGCGCGTGCCTTACGCCCATCGCTCAACGCCCAACGCTCAACCGCCGAAGGCGATCCAGATCGTGAATGCGCGCGAACACAACCTGAAATCGCTCTCGGTCGATATTCCGCACAACCGCTTCACGGTGGTGACGGGTGTGTCGGGCTCGGGCAAGTCGACGCTCGCGTTCGACATTCTTTTCAACGAAGGCCAGCGCCGCTATCTTGAATCGCTGAACGCGTATGCGCGCAGCATCGTGCAGCCAGCAGGACGGCCTGAGGTGGATGCGGTGTATGGCATTCCGCCGACGGTGGCGATCGAGCAGCGGCTGTCGCGCGGCGGCCGCAAATCGACGGTGGGCACGACGACGGAGGTGTGGCACTTCCTGCGGCTGCTCTACGTCAAGCTCGGCGTGCAGCACTGCGTGAACGACGGTGCCGAAGTGCGCCCGCAAACGCCCGACAGCATCGCCGCGCAGCTGATGCGCAAGTACAAGGGCCAGCACATAGGCTTGCTCGCGCCGCTGGTGATCAACCGCAAGGGTGTGTACACCGAGCTGGCCGACTGGGCGCGTCCGCGCGGCTACACGCATCTGCGTGTGGATGGCAACTTCCTGCCGACGACGGGCTTTCCGCGTATCGATCGCTTCAAGGAGCACACGATTGAATTGCCGGTGTGCGACCTGGTCATCTCTGCCGCGACTGAGGGGCTGCTGCGCGCCAAGCTCACTGAAGCGCTTGAACACGGCAAGGGTGTGCTGCATGTGCTTGCACCGCTCGATGGGCTGCGCGGTGCGATGGCGAACGGCGACAGGCATCAGCACATCGGCAAGGTCGAGGTGTATTCGGTCAAGCGAGCGTGCCCGGTGTGCAGCACGAGCTATCCGGAGCTTGATCCGCGGCTGTTCTCGTACAACAGCAAGCATGGCTGGTGCCCTGATTGCGTCGGCACAGGCGTGCGCTTGACGAAGGACCAGCGCAAGGCATACGACGACACGATTCGCGACGACGCGGACAAGGGCCGCGAGCAAACATTCGCCGAGCCTGAAGTGGAAGATGTGGCCGATGAAGCGTGCCCCACATGCAAGGGCTCGCGGCTGAACCTGCAGGCGCGCAACGTGATGTTCGACAAGACGGGTATCGCCGATATCGCAGCGCTGTCGGTCGTGGAAGTGCGCCGCTGGATAGAGAGCCTGCAGGTCAAGGGCGTGCTCACTTTGCGTGAAGAAGGCGTGGCGCGTGACCTGATTCCGGAGATTCGCAGCCGGCTCGAGTTTCTTGAAGAGGTGGGGCTGAACTACCTCACGCTGGACCGTGGTGCACCGACGCTCTCGGGCGGTGAAGCGCAGCGCATTCGCCTGGCTGCGCAGCTCGGGTCGAACCTGCAAGGCGTTTGCTATGTGCTCGATGAGCCGACCATCGGCCTGCACGCGCGCGACAACCAGGTGCTGCTGAACGCGCTGCACAAGCTGGGCGACAAGGGCAACACGCTGGTCGTGGTCGAGCACGACGAAGAAACGATTCGCCGTGCCGATCACATCATCGACATCGGGCCGAGTGCGGGCAAGCGGGGTGGCCGGATCGTGGCGCAAGGATCGGCAGCGGATATTTCAGCTGTCGATGAATCTGTGACGGGCCGCTACCTGCTGCATGCGATGAAGCATCCGGCGAAGGCGCGCCGCGCTATCGCGAGCGACACACCGAAGCTTTTGCTGCGCGGCGCTGACTTGCACAACTTGCAGCAAGTCGATGTTGATGTGCCGCTGACGCGACTGGTTGCCGTGACCGGTGTTTCCGGCTCTGGCAAATCGACACTCGCGCGCGATGTGTTGCTGCACAACGTGCAGGCCATCGTGCAGCAGCGCATGACCAAGGCGGGCCGCGAGGCGGACGACAAGGGCAAGCACCCGGCGTGGGTGGGCTGCAAGTCGCTCGATGGCTACCAGATGGTCGACCGGGTGCTGGAAGTGGACCAGACGCCCATCGGCAAGACGCCGCGTTCGTGCCCTGCCACCTACATCGGCTTCTGGGACACAGTGCGCCGGCTCTTTGCCGACACGCTCGAAGCGAAGGCGCGCGGCTATGGCCCGGGCCGCTTCTCGTTCAACACCGGCGAGGGCCGCTGCCCCACGTGCGAGGGCCAGGGCATGCGCACGATCGGCATGAGCTTCTTGCCAGATGTGAAGGTGCCGTGTGAGTCGTGTCACGGCGCTCGCTTCAACCCGGAAACGCTGGCCGTGACGTGGCGCGGCAAGAGCATCGGCGATGTGCTGCAGATGGAAGTCGATGAGGCGGTGGAGTTCTTCGCCGCGATGACGAACATCAGCCATCCGCTGCAGTTGCTCAAGGATGTGGGGCTGGGCTACCTGACGCTGGGGCAGCCTTCGCCCGCGCTCTCAGGCGGCGAGGCGCAGCGCATCAAGCTGGTGACTGAGCTGTCGAAGGTGCGCGACGACATCACGCGGCGCGGCGTGAAGCCGCCGCACACGCTGTATGTGCTGGATGAGCCGACGGTGGGGCTGCACATGGCCGACGTCGAGAAGCTGTCGAAGGTGCTGCACCGGCTGGTCGATGGTGGCCACAGCGTGATCGTGATCGAGCACGACCTTGATGTGATCGCCGAGGCCGACTGGGTGATCGACCTGGGGCCGGAGGGCGGCAACAGCGGCGGCAAGGTGGTGGCAGCAGCGACGCCCGAACAGGTGGTGGCGAAGAAGACCAACACCGGCATTGCGCTGAAGGCGGTGCTGGCGCGCTGAGCGAAATGCCCGCTCCGGTGGCGCTGGTGGCCCCGGTGGCACTACGCGGGAACGGGCGTCACGAGCTTGCCGGTTTCGAAAAACGACTGCACGTTCGCGAACACCAGGTCGCCCATGGCCTTGCGGGTTTCGTGTGTGCCGCTCGCCATGTGGGGCAGGAGCACGACGTTGTCGAATTCCATGAGTGCCGCCGGCACCCTCGGCTCGTCGGCGAAAACGTCGAGGCCGGCGCCGGCGATTTGTTTGTCTTTCAGCGCGCGGATCAGCGCCTCTTCATCGACCACGCTGCCGCGCGACACGTTCACGAGGAAGCTTTGCGGGCCGAGCGCTTCGATGACTTCGGCGGACACGAGGTGCTTCGTGGCAGGACCGCCCGAGACGACGACCATGAGCACGTCGCACCACTTCGCCAACTCGACCAGCGATTTTTCGTGCTGGAACGTGACGCCTGCAACGGGATTGCGCGAGTAGTAGCGGATGGCCATGTCAAAGCCCGATGCGCGCTTCGCGATCGTGCGGCCGATGCGGCCCAGGCCCGCAATGCCGAGCTTCTTGCCGCTGACACGCGATGTCAGCCTGAAGTTGCCCTTGAGCCAGTCGCCGCGGCGCACGAACCGCTCCGATGCGCTCAACCCGCGCACGGTGTCGATCAACAGGCCCATTGCCAGGTCGGCGACACAGTCGTTCAGCACGTCAGGCGTGTTGCTCACGACGACGCCTTGTTTCGACGCAGCTGCCACGTCGACGTTGTCATAACCCACACCGAAATGTGCGATGGCCTTCAGGCCTTTGAGCGATGCGATCAGGTCGGCGTTCGCACCGTTCTTGCCGGATGTGACGAGCACGGGATAGCGGCTGCCTTCGCGCGCGATGAACGCGGCAGGATCGGCTTCGTCTGCAAGCACATGGCAATCGAATGCGGCCATGAGCTGCGCTTCGAGCGGCGGGTGCGGCGTGATGTGGCCAGTGAGCAGCAGGGCAGGGCGATGGGTGTTGGTCACGGTGGTTCGGGCGGGTGGGTCGATGAAGGGTCTGTCAGCCCGGCCATTGTGCGCCGCGTCACGCGCGCGACTGGCTAGTGTGAAACCCGATTGAGCTTTTTGCGGGCTGCGTTTCAATGGCGCATCCATTTGCATCGCAAGGAAGCCTCATGCAGCGCAGACACCTCATCCAGTTCGCCGCCGCCACAGTGGCCGCGCCGTCGCTCACCGCTTTCGCACAGTCGTATCCGGCCAAGCCGATCAAGCTGATCATTGCCTTTCCCGCAGGCGGGCCGACCGACATCACGATGCGCTCGCTCGCCGACAACGCGTCGAAGATCCTGGGGCAGCAAGTGGTCGTCGAGAACAAGGCAGGTGCGGGCGGCACGCTTCCGGCGCAAGCCTTGCAGATATCGCCGCCCGATGGCTACACGCTCGCGCAGATTCCGCTTGGCGTGTTCCGCCTGCCGTACACGACAAAGCTCACGTGGGACCCGATCAAGGACATCAGCTACATCATCAACGTCACTGGCTACGCATTTGGCATGGTCGCGCCGACGGATGGGCCCATCAAGAACTGGGCCGACTTTGTGGCGTACGCCAAGGCCAATCCGGGCAAGCTGAGTTATGGCTCGACGGGTGTGTTGACCAGCCCGCACCTGACCACGGAGTTGATCGCGCAAAAGCTCGGGCTGCAGCTCAATCACATTCCGTACAAGGGCAATGCGGAGTTGAACCAGGCGCTGATGGGTGGGCAACTGATGGCCGGCTCTGACTCGACAGGCTGGGCGCCGCTGGTGGACGCTGGCAAGGTGCGCGTGTTGAACGTGTGGGGCGAAAAGCGCCTGCCCAAGTTCCCCGATGCGCCGACGTTGAAAGAGCTTGGCATCGACATCGTGCAGAACTCGCCATTTGGCATTGGTGCACCGCGCGGCACGCCACCAGAAGTCGTCGCGAAGTTGCACGACGCGTTCAAGAAGGCGATGGAAGACCCGACCTACGTCGCCGCGCTGAACCGCTACGACATGCTGCCGATGTACATGAGCACGGCCGGGTACACCAAGTTTGCGCAGGACACGTTTGCCACCGAGAAGGCGCTCGTGGAAAAACTGGGCTTGATGAAGACGAACTAGCGCACCGGCGCCCGATCGCGGATCAGCTGCGCAGCGACGAGGCTGCGACAACCGCCTGTGCGACTTCTGCAAACCCCGCACCGCGCGGTGAGGGTGTGATGTACCGCGGCGGATGCGTCAGCTGCGATTCAAAGCGGCGAATGTTCGCAACACCAATGCTGTGCGGGAAGTGCTCGAACATGAGCACGTCGTTGGTTGAGTCGCCGACATAGACCCATCGATCGATCTCGTCGTCGAGTTCCCGGTGGAAGAGCTCGCGAACGATCCAGCGCGCGCCTGCAAGCTTGTTGTGGTCGCCGTACCAGCCGTTGACGTGAATCGAGCTCACGGTGGCGTTCATGCCCTCGAGTTGCATCAGCTGCACGACGTGTGCAATGAGCGCCTCGGGCAGGTGGGTGTACTCGCTGTGGTCGATGGCAATGTCGGTTTCGCGGCCCGGGCTGTCGCGCGAGAGCATGGCGCCGGGCACTTCGGCCATGATGCGCGCCGCGACTTCCTGCATCCGTGCGTAATTGCTGGCGCGCAGGTCTTCGTCTTGCTGGTAAATCTTCCTGAGCTGGCCGGCACCGTCGCCCACAAGCGCCATGGCGCCGTTCTCCGCCACGATCGCATCGACAGGCCATTGCAGCGCGAACGGCTCGCTCCATCCAACAGGCCTGCCCGTGATCGGGATGACGACGATGCCCGCTGCCTTCAGGTCAGCCAGTGCCTGCAATGCGTCGCCCGTCACGACGCCTTCCGTCGTCAATGTGTCGTCGATGTCGGTGAAGACGCCGACGATGTTCTTGCGATCGGCTTCGGGCCACCCGGCAAGCTGCAGCATGGTGCGAATCAGTTGTTGTGCAGCGCCAGGCCGGCGTGCTCGCGCAGCGGATGGAAGTGGATCTTCGGGAAGCGCTCTTGTGCGAGCCGCACGTCGTAGGGCGACGTGCAGAGGAAGGCGAGCGTGTCCGCTGCGTCGAGCGCCATGCGCTGCGGATAGGCGTCTGTGAAGGCGCGCAGTTCGGCGGGTGTGTCGGCTGTGATCCAGCGTGCGCCGGTGTACTGCGAGCTTTCGAGTTTCACGTCGGCGTCGTATTCCGACTTCAAGCGATGTTGCACGACTTCGAACTGGAGTTGGCCGACCGCGCCGAGCAACATGGAGCCGCCCATCTGCGGACGGAACACCTGGATCGCGCCTTCTTCGCCAAGCTGAGCAAGGCCTTGCTGCAGCTGCTTGGTGCGCAGCGGGTTGCGCAGGATCACCGTGGTGAAAAGCTCTGGCGCGAAGAAGGGCAGTCCGGTGAATTGCAGGTTGGCGCCATCGGTGATGGTGTCGCCGAGCTGCACACCGCCGTGGGTAGTGAAGCCGATGATGTCGCCAGCATACGCTTCATCGACCGCTTCGCGCCGTTGTGAGAGGAACGTGACGACGGAAGTCGGACGCAGCTCCTTGCCTGTGCGCTGCACTTTCAGCTTCTTGCCGGGCACGTACTTGCCCGAGGCCATTCGAACGAAGGCGATGCGGTCGCGGTGGTTCGCGTCCATGTTGGCTTGCACCTTGAACACGACGCCTGCAAAGTTCTCGTCTTCGGGCTGGATTTCTTTCGTGACGGTTTGCCCGCCGGTCGTGAGGTGGCTCATGCGCGAACGCGGCGAGGGCGCGAGATCGACGAGCGCATCCAGCACTTCCATCACGCCGAAGTTGTTCACGCCGGAGCCGAAGAACACGGGCGTCTGCTTGCCGGCGAGGAACGCTGCATGGTCCCATTCGGGCGAGGCGCCGATGGCGAGTTCCATGCTTTGTTCGGCGGTTTCGAATTCGCTGCCGAAGCGTGCGATGAGGTTGCTGCGGTCGGCCAGCGGAATCGTTTCGAAGTCTTGCGGCAGGCGTTCCTGGCCGGAGTCGAACACCGTCATCGCTTTCGTGCGCAGGTTCATGATGCCGCCGAACGACTTGCCCTGGCCGACGGGCCATGTCATTGGCACGCACGGCATGCCCAGTTCGCGCTCGACTTCATCGAGGATGTCGAGCGGCTCGCGCACCTCACGGTCCATCTTGTTGACGAACGTGATGATGGGGGTGTTGCGCTGGCGGCAGACTTCGATGAGGCGGCGCGTCTGTGCTTCGACGCCATTGGCCGCGTCGATCACCATCAGCGCCGAATCGACGGCGGTGAGCACGCGGTAAGTGTCTTCAGAGAAATCCTTGTGGCCGGGTGTGTCGAGCAGGTTGATGACGTGGTCGCGGTAGAGCATCTGCATCACCGATGAGGCGACCGAGATGCCGCGCTGCTTCTCGATTTCCATCCAGTCAGACGTTGCGTGGCGCGTGGCCTTGCGTGCCTTGACCGAGCCCGCGATCTGGATCGCGCCAGAGAACAGCAGCAGCTTTTCCGTCAGCGTGGTTTTACCCGCGTCGGGGTGGGAAATGATGGCGAAGGTGCGGCGGCGCCGGGTTTCGGCGGCGAACGGGGCGAAGGAGGGCGAGGCGGACAAGGGGAAGACTCCGGAGACTGGCGGCAGCGCGGTTATGGCACGGCTGCAAACTCCGTATTGTGCCGCCCAGTCACCAGGTCACACGAACGCGGCAATCCGATCGCGGCATATCTCAAGCGTCCGTGTAACAGCATCTTCGCCGGCTGGCCCGTAGTGGACGAGCGTGGGCAGCGCGATCGTGGCAACGGCAGCCCGCATCCTTTCTCGAACGTCGTCGATCGCCGCGTTGGTGTCCGATGCCCGAAGTCCGGCTATCGCAGAGACCGCGAGGAAGTCGGTCCGCCTGAGCCGTTCGTCCTTGCCGTTGAGCTTCAGCGCCATCCGATCGTGTTCAAGGCGTGGGAAGACGCGCGTTGTCAACGTGTCATACACGGGCGCAAGGCGAACGCTGCGGAAAGCCGGATCGCCGGGTTCAGCGGTTTTCAGAATTGCCATGTTCTTGAGGTGCATGTCGCCGTCGGCAATGAGCCAGGCGAACACGACGCGCTTCATGAGAATCAGGAGATCTTCTTCGGGCGACGTGGACTGGCCCCGGAGTGCGCGCGCCACACGTTCGATGGTGCCGTCGTACTTGGCCTCGGGCGAGAGATCGAGCACCGAGCATAGGTCTTCCATCGCCAGCAGGCGATGATCATCCGCGCTTGCGCGAATGTCGAACCGCTCGACAAGAAGCGCTGGCGGCATGCCGTCTGGCATTGCGACCAGTGCGTTTTCCGGTACCGCGAACCCGGCTTGCCTCGCCAGGTTCAGGCCGATCCACTCGACCAGCGGCAATGCCTCGAAGCCGCTGGTTCCTGCGGGCTTGAGGATGTGCGTGAACGGTGTACCGATGCTTGGCGAGAGCCTGCCGTGCGGGTCGAGCGTCATCGGCGCCTTGATCTGTACGCCAGACAGGCGCGGCGTATCGGCACGTTCATAAATCGTGGCGAGGTTGCGCTCGAAGTCTTGCTCCATTGCGCTGCGCCCAGGCCCGAGATAGGTGCCTGTGAACACCCCGTCTGCTGTATGTGTGGCAAGCGGCGTCGCGATGACATCGAGCGGCAGGACGGCAAGTTCATTTGCGCTCTCTGCCATCGTGACGTTGGACATGTAGCGCCTGCCGGAGCGAAGCAGGGCTCGTTCGTCGCGCTCGTGGAGGACGCTTTCCAACCAGCCTTCTGGCAGCAGTGACACCACGAAGGGCGGCAGTCGGCCCGGCATCGTCTGACGGATGACTGATGGCATACGCACGCCGCTGTCGGCCTGCGACCATCGCCATTCAAAGCCGTCATGCGCGAGAGTGCCGATGGGCTGACCGTGCCATGCCACGGTCAACGCGAACGCGGCCTCGTTGCGCGCGGTCGCAATTGACTGGCCGCGTAGCAGGTACTTTTCTGCCCCTTCGCCTTCGCGATACCAGTCGTTTTCACGGGCCAGCGCCCATACGGCGTCGCTTGCGGCATTCGCGCCGCCGTACTCCAGGGCAAGGCGGGCGGCGATGGCCTCTCGCGTGGCCGCATCGATGGACGCGGCATGTTCGCTGCGCAGGCGAAAAGCTTCAAGGAACCTCTGGCGGATCGAGGAGACATTGACGGTGAACTCGCCCAGGCTGTCTGCAACGGTGGCCGAAGCGAGTGCGGGCTTGGCCGGAGCTCTGTTCTGAACGATTTCCAGTGCTCGCAGGCGCGTGCGTTGCACGCGTGGCCCGGTCAGATAAAGGCGGCCGTCGCGGGTCGGCCCCAGCAGAACGGCACTGGCCGCCGAGAGGTAAGCATTGGGATAGAGATAGCGGCCGATGCGCACGGCATGGGCAAGAACGGTCTGATCGATGTCGTCGGCGGCATCGACATAGATGCCGCGCATCAACTGGACGAGCTTGCCCGTCTCGGCCAGATAGTGGCTACGGGTCTTGTCGATGGTCTCGCCGACGAGATGAAGGGGCATTTACAACTTTTCCGTGTTTCAGATACGGAAAAGTTAGCATTCTATGAACTCCCAAGCAAGAAATACTAACCTTTGCGTATTTCAAATACGCAAAGGTTAGTATTTCTGTTGTTCTGGCGCTGCGCCAAGTCTCGGCCTTCTCGAGCCTGCGCAGCGCATGGACACTGGACGGCTACAGCCGCGTCGACCTCAGCGCTTGTTGCTGCGAGCCGTGAACATTGCCTGCAGCTCTGCCGCGCCCACGGTTTCAAGCTGGCCATAGCGGCATTGCGCCGCAGGCTTGTCGTCGCGCCAGCGCACGAAGGTGGCCGCATTGCGGAAGCGGTCGCCTTGCAGCTGGTCGTATTTCACCTCGGCGGCGCGCTCGGGCCGCAGTGCTTCCCAGCGCAGGTCTTTGCCGGCCGCTGACCGGCTTCGTACGCCGGGCTGCCGCTCTTCTTCATGCGCCTGCGGCTCGCCCCAATTGGCCCACGGGTGGTTCTTCAAGGCGTCTTTGCGCAGCGGCGCGAGTTCTTCGAGCAGGGCGACGCGCTGCTCCATCGTGAACGTCGAGGCGCTGCCCATGTGCTGCAGCACGCCAAGTTCGTCGTACAGGCCCAGAAGCAATGAGCCAACGGCGTCTTCGCGATCCTTGTAGAAGCGGAATCCGGCGACGACGCAATCGGCGGTGCGCTCATGCTTGATCTTGAACAACGCGCGTTTGGCTGGCGTGTACGGCAGTGCTTCGGGCTTGGCCATCACGCCGTCGAGGCCGGCGCCCTCAAAGCGGTCGAGCCAGTCCTGAGCCACGGCGCGGTCTCGCGTCATGGGCGTGAGGTACAGCGGCGGCTTCGCGGCAGCGAGGAAGCGTTCGAGGCGCACGCGCCGCTGCGCCTGCGGCAGGGCCATCGTGCTCTTGCCACCTGCGCACAGCAGGTCGAACGCGACGAACGAGGCGGGTGTTTTCTTGGCGAGCAGCGCGACGCGGGTGGTGGAGGGGTGGATGCGCGCCTGGAGGGCGTCGAAGTCCAGGCCCTTGTCGCCCGAAACGACGATCTCGCCGTCGAGCACGCAGCCTTTGGGCAGCACTTCGAACAGGGCGCGCTCGAGCTCGGGGAAGTAGCGGTTCAGCGGCTTCTTGTCGCGGCCCTGGATGTAGATGCCGTCCTTGTTGGAGAACACGAGGGCGCGCAGGCCGTCCCACTTCGGTTCGAACAGGAAGCCCTCGCTGGCAGGAAGTTCCTGCGCTACTTTGGCGAGCATCGGTTCAATGGGAGGGGAGGCAGAAGGGTTGGTTGCAGTCATCGTTTACATATGGAGCCGACATAGCGTGCGGACTCCACCATCGCATCGCAGCCTTCGACCTGATTGGTCGCGCGGCAGACGCCTTGCACGCGCGCGCCAATCACGACGGGCGGGCCTTTGTAGATACAGCCGTAGATGCAGTCGGCCTGGCCATCGCACGCGCGGTTGGCGTCGGACGCTTTCTTCACGGGCGGCTTGGCGCGGACGGTATTGGGCTGGCAGTAGGGCATCGTGGAGCCGGGCGGCCCCCAGGTGCCACCGGAATCGGTGCATTGGCGTGCCGTGGCGCGCTCGGAAATCTGCGCGGTGCAAAAGCCGCCGGCAGAAATGGCGCTGTTGGGCGTCCAGCCGCCGCCAAGATGGAAGCAGTCGTCCCGCCCCCACGGTACCTGGCACACGGCCATCCATGATTGCCGGCTCGCCAGCCACGCGCCGCCGAGCGCGAGGCATTCTGCTCGTGTGTCGACGGTGACGGGGGGTGCGGCAGGCGCGGGCACGACCGGCTGCGCGATGGCCGCCGCAGTGAGAAGCCACGCAACCAGGATGAGTACGAGGCGATGCATGACCCGAGTCTAGCGGGGGCTGCGGCTCGTGGGTACAATTCGCGCATCCGAGGAGCGTTGCAGCACCACAAGGTGTGAGGCTCGGACCTACGCAACGACGCTCACCCACTGTTCCTGTGAGGTGAGTTCCAGATTCCCCTTTCATGGTGCAGTGGCTGATCCATTCAAAGCTCTGGAGCCACACATGAACGCCGTTCTCAAACCCATCCACGACCACGCCATTGCCGACCTGTCGCTTGCCGACTGGGGCCGTAAGGAAATCCGCATCGCCGAAACCGAGATGCCCGGCCTGGTTGCCGTGCGCGAAGAATTCGCGAAGTCGCAGCCGCTGAAGGGCGCGCGCATCACCGGTTCGCTGCACATGACCATCCAGACGGCAGTGCTCATCGAGACGCTGCAGGCACTGGGCGCGCAAGTGCGCTGGGCTTCGTGCAACATCTACTCGACACAAGACCACGCCGCTGCCGCTATCGCCGCAGCCGGCACACCGGTGTTTGCAATCAAGGGCGAGTCGCTCGCCGACTACTGGGACTACACGCACCGCATCTTCGAATTCGGCGCCAAGGGCTCTGAGGGCGAAGGCCCGAACATGATCCTGGACGACGGCGGCGACGCCACGCTGCTCATGCACCTGGGCAAGCGCGCCGAGAAGGACGCATCGCTCATCGCAAACCCCAAGGGCGAAGAAGAAACGTGCCTGTTCGCCTCGATCAGGGCCAAGCTCGCGCAAGACCCGACGTGGTACAGCCGCAAGTCCGCGCAGATCATCGGCGTGACGGAAGAAACGACGACGGGCGTTCACCGCCTGAAGGAAATGAGCGCCAAGGGCACGCTGCTGTTCCGCGCGATCAACGTGAACGACTCGGTCACCAAGAGCAAGTTCGACAACCTGTACGGCTGCCGTGAATCGCTGGTGGACGGCATCAAGCGCGCCACCGACGTGATGATTGCAGGCAAGGTTGCTTGCGTGGCCGGCTACGGCGACGTGGGCAAGGGCTCGGCACAGGCGCTGCGTGCGCTGTCCGCCCAGGTGTGGGTCACTGAAATCGACCCCATCAACGCCCTGCAAGCCGCCATGGAAGGCTACAAGGTCGTGACGATGGAATACGCCGCCGACAAGGCCGACATCTTCGTGACGAGCACGGGCAACAAGCACGTGATCCGCCATGAGCACATGGAGAAGATGAAGGACCAGGCGATCGTCTGCAACATCGGCCACTTCGACAACGAAATCGACATCGCCTCGATCGAGGGTTACCAGTGGGAAGAGATCAAGCCGCAGGTCGATCACGTGATCTTCCCGGACGGCAAGAAGATCATCCTGCTGGCGCGCGGACGCCTCGTGAACCTGGGCTGCGGCACGGGCCACCCGAGCTTCGTGATGAGCTCGTCGTTCACCAACCAGGTGATCGCGCAGATCGAGCTGTTCACGCGCCCGGATTCGTATGCCGCCGGCCAGGTCTATGTGCTGCCCAAGCACCTCGACGAAAAGGTGGCGCGCCTGCACCTGAAGAAAGTCGGCGCGATGCTGACCGAGCTGACCGAAGAGCAGGCCGAGTACATCGGCGTGCCCAAGACCGGCCCGTACAAGCCCGACACGTATCGCTACTGATTGCGAGTCGATCAACTCCTTGTCGAGCGCGGCCTCGCGTCGTCGCGGTCGCAGGCGCAGCGCCTGATTGCATCGGGCGTGCGCTGGCTTGATCGAGGCGAGTGGAAGACCGTTGCCAAGAATGGCGACGACGTTCCGCTGGAAGCAGAGATCGAGCTGCTCGATGCGTCCGAGTCGCGGTATGTGTCGCGTGGCGGGCTGAAGCTCGAGGGTGCGCTTAAGGCTGCGGGGATTGATCCGGCAGGCTGGGTGTGCCTCGACGTCGGCCAGTCCACCGGCGGGTTTACGGACTGCCTGCTGCAACACGGCGCCGCGCAAGTGGTTGGTGTCGACGTTGGGCAAGCGCAATTGCACGACAGCCTGCGAAACGACGAACGCGTGGTGGTGATCGAAAAGGTCAATGCGCGCGAGCTCACTGCAGAGCAAGCCGGCGAGGATTTCGATCTGATCGTCGGCGATCTTTCATTTATCTCGATGACGCTGGTGTTGCCGGCGATCGTGCCTCTGCTCAAGCCGGGCGGCCATCTGCTCATGCTGGCCAAGCCGCAGTTCGAGTTGCAGCCGGGCCAGGTCGGCAAACGCGGGATCGTGACGGACACGTCGCTCTACGCGTTCGTGGAGAACCGCATCCGCACGTGTTGCACCGATCTCGGCCTGCAAGTGCGAAGCTGGTTCGACAGCCCCATCGACGGTGGCGACGGCAATCGAGAGTTCTTCATCCACGCACAGAAATAACAACGCCACTGGGGCCTTGTCATGACGCTTCCCATCAGCCTTGAATTTTTTCCGCCCAAGACGCCTGAAGGCGCGGCCAAGCTGCGCGATGCGCGCAAAGTCCTGTACCAGCTCAAGCCCGAGTTCTGTTCCGTGACTTACGGCGCGGGTGGCTCGACGCAAAAGGGCACGTTCGAAACTGTCGGCGAGATCCTGCAAGAGGGTGTCGATGCGGCGTCGCACCTGTCATGCATTGGTGCCACGCGCGCCCGGGTGCGCGAAGAGCTGGCGAACTTGAAGGCCATGGGCGTCAGGCGCCTGGTGGCCCTGCGCGGCGATATGCCGAGCGGCTTTGGTATCGGCGGCGAATTTCACTACGCGAGCGACCTGATCAGCTTCATTCGCGAGGAAACGGGCCGCGACTTTCATATCGAGGTCGCCTGCTATCCCGAAGTGCATCCGCAGGCAAAGTCGCCTGAAAGCGACCTGCAGGCTTTTGCCACGAAAGTGCATGCTGGTGCGGACTCGGCCATCACGCAGTATTTCTTCAACGCTGACGCGTACTTCCGCTTTGTCGATGAAGCGAAGAAGGCGGGCGTCAACGTACCCATCATTCCGGGGATCATGCCGATTGCGAGCTCGACGCAGCTCATGCGTTTTTCCGACGCTTGCGGTGCCGAGATTCCCAGGTGGATTCGCTTGCGGCTGCAAAGCTTTGGTGACGACACGGCTTCGATCAAGTCGTTCGGCCTGGATGTGGTGACGGACCTGTGCGAGCGGATGCGGGCCGGTGGCGCGCCGTCCATGCACTTCTACACGATGAACCAGGCAGGTGCGACCGTCGAGATCTGCAAGCGCCTGGGCGTCTAAGCCGTCTTTAGCGCTCGAGCTGCCTACCGTCCGCGGTGAAGGCTTGCTTGAAAGTGAACGCGTCAGCGCTCGGGCCGTTGCGGCCCAGCAGGCGCAGCTTTTCAATCGCTTCGGCGACGGTGGGGTGATGTCCGGCCTCAACCCACCACAGGACGACCGGCGGTACGCCTTCGCCGAGTTCGACCACGCGCGACACGCATGACTTCCAGTCGCCGAACCAGCTTTTGCGAGCCGCGAAAACCTTGCCGTGGTTGGTTTTGTACGCGAATGCGTGCAGCGCTTCCATGGTTTGCCACACCGTCATGTTGAAGAGCACAAGAGGATCGGCGAACTCGCGCTGCCCCGCATCGCGTGAGTCGGACATGTAGCGCCACACAAAGCCCGGACTTGCGTCTGCCAGCGAATTGATCTCGTCGAGTTGGGCATTGAAACCTGCCATGACAGGGTCGTCCTGCGCGCCGAGCGCATAGGCAACGTTGACCTGGGCCAGGTGGTGCTGCACCGCGCCGCGCTTTCTTCAGCCGCCCGATTCCAGCGTGTGGCCTTGCCCGCGGCCTCGACCGAGCACCTTCACGAGCTGGGGCAGCGCCTGTGTGAGGGCGGCTTTGAGCGTATGCGGCGGGTTCACGATGAACATGCCGCTGGCCGTCAGGCCTTGTCCACGCGCTTCTTCGCCGGGCACATTGCGCGCCTCATCCTGGCCGATAGCGAGTGTTGCGTGCAGCCATGGCTTGCCAGCCTGGTTGGATAGCGTCTTCAACCGGCGCGGCAGGTCATGCGCTTCTGGCCGTGGGATCACCGGATACCAGACAGCGTACGTGCCTGTGGGAAAGCGCTTGAGGCTGTCCTGGATGCAGGTGGCCACCTTGGCGTAGTCGCTCTTGATCTCGTAACTCGGGTCGATCAGGACCAATCCGCGGCGTGACGGCGGGGGCAGGAATGCCTTCAGGCCTTCAAAGCCGTCTTGCCGGGCGCCCGCAATCTGGCGGCCGGCGTTCAGCTGGGCGATGTTTGCGGCCAGCGCCTTGCTGTCCGTCGGGTGCATTTCGAACAGCTTGAGCTTGTCGCGCGCCTCGGTTCGCAAGAGCTTCTGGACGACGAACGGCGAGCCGGGATAAATCTTTAGTGTTCCTTGCGGATTGAACTCGGCGATGAGCTCCATGTAGTCCTGGATGAGGGGTGCTACATCTTCGATAGCGGGCTTTGCAGAGCCGGGCGGGGCAAGCGCAGTGAAGAGCTTGACGACGCCGTCCTCAGCCTCGCCCGAGGTGCCGGCATAGTCGCCGTCGAGCCGGTACAGGCCAGCGCCCGCATGCGTGTCGACGACCGTCAGGGCCGCGTCCTTCTGGGTGAGGTGCTTGAGGATCGCGATCAGCATCGCGTGCTTCAGGACGTCGGCGTGGTTGCCGGCATGGAAGCCGTGGCGGTAGCTGTACATGCACAGATGTTAACGCGCCGGGCAGAGAACTTCGTATAATTGAGGGCTCTGCAGCGCCTTGTGGCTCCGCGTCAGAGACCAGAATCATTCTGGTACCCCACCTAAGAGATTCCCGTCAGAGGAACGCCGACCGTGGAAAAGAGCCCTTCCAAACCCATCGAAAGATAGCTCATGAAAACGTTCAGCGCAAAACCCGCTGACGTGACGCACGAGTGGTTTGTGATTGACGCGACCGATAAGGTCCTCGGACGAGTAGCCAGCGAAGTTGCTCTCCGTTTGCGCGGCAAACACAAGGCCATTTACACGCCTCACGTCGATACTGGCGACTTCATCGTCGTCATCAATGCAGCGCAGCTGCGTGTCACCGGCGCCAAGCCGCTCGACAAGATTTACTACCGCCACTCCGGCTACCCGGGCGGTATCACTGCCACCAACTTCCGCGACATGCAGGCCAAGCACCCCGGCCGCGCGCTCGAGAAGGCTGTCAAGGGCATGCTGCCCAAGGGCCCGCTCGGTTACGCCATGATCAAGAAGCTCAAGGTGTACGGCGGCGCAGAGCACCCGCACACCGCACAGCAACCTAAAGTGCTTGAACTCCCGGGAGCCTCGAAATGATCGGTGATTGGAACAATGGCACGGGCCGCCGCAAGTCCAGCGTCGCCCGCGTGTTCATGAAAAAGGGCACCGGCAAGATCACGGTGAACGACAAGGACATCGAAGAGTTCTTCGGCCGTCAAACCTCGATCATGATCGTCAAGCAACCCCTGTTCCTGACCAACCATGTCGAAACGTTCGACATCAAGGTCAACGTGCACGGTGGTGGTGAGTCGGGTCAAGCTGGCGCAACCCGCCACGGCATCACCCGCGCCCTGATCGACTACGACGCATCGCTCAAGCCCGCGCTGTCGCAAGCCGGTTTCGTGACGCGTGACGCGCGCGAAGTCGAACGCAAGAAGGTCGGCCTGCACTCTGCCCGCCGCCGCAAGCAGTTCAGCAAGCGCTAATACGTTTTTCTTTACTTGCAGGGACAAAGCCGCACAAGTTCGCTTGCTGCGGCTTTTTCTTTTGACCTCATACTGCTCAGATGCGCTTCAAGCTCCTTCGTCGACGTTTGACGATCAGCGCGCCACGAATGGCCGTGCGCAGCGCCATGCCCTGGCCGCTGCGCTGGGCGGTTGTTGCAATCGTTTTGGGTTTCTGCGGCGCGATCAGCCTGTGGGCCTTTGAGTTTGGCAAGAGCATCGCCGGCCTCGACACAGGCGCCAAGGAAGAGCTCGTCAGGCTGCGCGCCGACGTCGAGAAGCTGCGTGCTGAGCGCGACCAGGCGCAGTCAGTGCTCAATACATCGGGCAGCCTGATCACGGCAGAGAAAACGGCGCGCGAGCGACTTGCCACGCAAATCAAGGCACTTGAGTCCGAAAACCAGGCGCTACGCGATGACCTGGGGTTCTTCGAGAAGCTGATTCCCAGCACGGGCAGCGATGGCGTCGCCATCCGCGGGCTGCACGCCGAAGTCATGGGTGGCACCCAACTGAAGTGGCAGGTTCTGCTGATGCAGCCTGCGCGCAACGCCGCGGAATTTCGGGGAAAACTCGAACTCAGCCTTTCGGGCACGTTGGCTGGCAAGCCCTGGACCATGGAAATGCCCGGCGGCGCGCAGGGTTTGCAGTTTCGCCAGTACCGCCGGATTGAAGGAATGATCGATCTGCCGCCCCAAGCCGTGGTAAAAAACGTGTCCGCCAAGCTGGTGGAGGGCACGGCGACTCGCACCGTACAGAGCATCAAGCTCTAGGAATCCCAGCGGTCAGCTCAATCAAGTGAGGTCGTCATGTTCGGTAAAAAAGCCCAGCCGCCCATCAAGAGCCTCATCGCACAGGGCAGCCGCATTGACGGCAATCTGACATTCGCTGAAGGGCTTCGCGTCGATGGTGAGATTTGCGGCGACATCACCAGCAACAGCCAGCAGCCGAGCATTCTTGTCATCTCCGAATCGGCCGTGGTCCGGGGCGCTATCCACTCCGACCACGTGATCATCAACGGCACCGTGCGAGGCCCCGTTCATGCCACCGAGCTGCTCGAACTGCAGCCCAAGGCGCGCATTGAAGGGGATGTGAAGTACCGCGCGCTCGAAATGCACCAGGGCGCCATCATTGCCGGCAAGCTGGAGCCCATCGAGAGCGATGAAAAGCCCCTACTCAAATTGGCGACAAAGACAGCCTGAGTGTATTCCCGAGCGATTCGCTGTAGTATTCGATGAACTGAGTCTTTCCCGGAGCTTTCAATGAGCGCAGTCGCCGAAAACATCGAAACCGAAATGCCCCCTCCGCTGGTCTTTACCGACAGCGCGGCAGCCAAGGTTGCGGACTTGATTGCCGAAGAAGGCAACCCCGAGCTGAAGCTGCGGGTGTTTGTCCAGGGTGGCGGGTGCTCTGGCTTCCAGTACGGCTTCACGTTCGACGAAATCACGAACGAAGACGACACGGTGATGACCAAGAACGGCGTCTCGCTGCTGATCGACGCGATGAGCTACCAGTACCTCAACGGTGCAGAGATCGACTACAAGGAAGACTTGCAGGGTGCGCAGTTTGTCATCAAGAACCCGAACGCGACCAGCACGTGCGGCTGCGGTTCCAGCTTCTCGGCGTAACTGAGCGGCTTAGCTTCCTGCATCTACCGCGGGTAGATGCATCCCAGAACGCGGGCGCCTCGGGCGCCCGTTGTGCTTTCAAGTGCCAATGCTTCACGCCGCACAGTCTTTCGAGCCAGCCAGGCAAATGCGGTCGCCTCGACTTGCAGCGGCGGCAACCCCCGCGCGTCGCTCGGAATTACTTGAGCTTGCGGCAGCAGCGCCTGCAACCGCTGCATCAGGAACGTATTGCGTGCGCCGCCGCCGCAGACGATCACCTCGCGCAAATGCGCGTCAAGGCGCTTGACGTCATTGGCGCAGGCAAGCGCCGTCAGCTCGGCAAGGGTTGCCTGTATATCGCCGGGCGCGGCCATGCCAAACGTTGAGAGCCGCGCGGCCAGCCACGGCATGTTGAACAGATCGCGCCCGGTGCTCTTGGGCGGCGCCTTGCGAAAAAACGGCTCATCCAGCAGCAGGGCCAGCAATTGGGGGATGACGCGTCCTGACGCCGCCCATCGGCCCTGTGCGTCGTACGGCGAGCCTTGGTGCTGCAGGCACCACGCGTCCATCAACGAATTGCCTGGCCCGCAATCAAAGCCAATCGTCGGCTGGCCGGGCTGCAGCAGCGTGAGGTTCGAGATTCCGCCGATGTTCAACACGCCGACGTTGGCGTCCTCACGGCCGAACCACGATTGGTGAAAGAACGGTGCCAGCGGTGCCCCTTGACCGCCGGCAGCCACATCCCGGCTTCGAAAATCCGCCACGACATCGATGCCGGTCAGTTCTGCCAGCAGGGCAGGCTGTGAGAGCTGCAAGGTATAGCCCGTCCCGTCGAATTCCTGCGGGCGATGGCGGACAGTCTGTCCGTGGGCGCCGATCGCGATGACGCCAGACGCCGGCACATCGGCATTGCGCAGCAGGCTGTGCACGACATCCGCGTACACGTGCATCAATGCGTTTGCGGCTAACGCTGCGCGATGAAGCTCATCTGCGCCCGCCGAATTCAATGCCAGCAATTCGGCGCGCAGGGAGGCGGTGAAGTCAGCGCTCGCATGGCCGAGGACCCGCGCGGGACTGGATGCGAAGTCGGCCAGTACCCCGTCCACGCCGTCGAGTGACGTACCGGACATCAGGCCGATGAATAGTTCAGGCATGCCGCGATGTTAGCCGCGACCCAGCCCTGGCCGCGGTGTCTTACTGCATGCGTGCGACGGTCGCTGAAGGCGCGGCCTGCAGCTGGGCATTCATGGCCTTCGCGGACAGCCTGAAGGCGGGCATCGCTTGCGCCGAGATCTCTGCTGCGACGCTGCGACGCGCCATGGCGGTGGGGTCCTGGTGGATGCCATTGACCCGGTACTCAAAGTGCAGGTGCGGCCCGGTCGCCCAGCCTGTCATGCCCACAGCGCCGATACGCTGGCCCTGAGTGACCGACTGGCCTGCCCGCACGTCGAGGCGGCTCAGGTGCGCATAGACGGTCTCGTCGGTCGCGTTGTGGCGCACGATGATCACGTTGCCAAAGCCATTTTTCACACCGGCAAAACCGACAACGCCGTCGCCGATCACGCGCACCGGCGTGCCGATGGCAGCGCCATAGTCCACGCCCAGGTGAGCCTTCCATTGGTTGAGGATGGGATGCAGGCGCATGGCGAAGCTGCTGGTCACACGCGAGAACTCCATCGGAGAGGCCAGGTACGAAGTGGACAGGCTCCTGCCGTCGAGGCTGTAGTAGCTGCCCTTGCGCCCCGGCTCTTCGTACCACATGGCCTGGTAGTTCTTGCCGTTGTTCAGGAAGTCGACCGACAGCACGCGGCCCGTGCGCATCGCTTCACCGTCGGCCTCCAGGGTTTCGTAGACGACGTTGAAGCGGTCGCCGACTTTCAACTGGCGCGAGAAGTCGATCTGGCTTGAGAAGATTTCAACGACCTGGCTCACGACAGCATCCGGAATGCCGGCGTCGTCTGCGGCACCAAAAAGGGATGAACGTACCGTGGCACTGCTCAGCCGCGTGGACGCCGTGAGCGGCGCAGTTTCCAGGCGGGAGATGAACTGGTCGCTGCCCAGGCGCTCGACGACGAGCCGCTTGAACTGGCCATCATCCGTGGGCGCCCAGCGTGCCGTGATCTTCACCAGCGCGTGATCTGCCGTCGCCTCGGCGGTGATGAGTCTGCCCGCACGTCCCAGCACCTGCGTCCGCACGACGGGGTTTGAGCGCAAATACGCAGCTGCCCCGGCATCGTTGACGCCCAGGCGCGAGAGCAGAGTCTCGACGGTATCGGTCGCGCGCGTGGTTTCGGTGCGGTACAGGTTCAGCGATGGCGCATCGAGTGCACGGGGCTGCTCCAGCACGGGCAGGGGTTCGACGGACTCGAGCACCTGGCGCACGGTGACGCGGTCGGGTTCGGCATCGATCGCGGCCACCGCGAATGCACCGCCACCGCCAAACAGCATCAATGCGGCCAGTGCGGCCGTGACGTGCTTCGGGTGATGTTCGAGTAAGTGGGCCGCGTGAGACAAAAGCCTGTCACGAGCGGCAATAAGGCCGTTTTTCAACAATCGCATCCTTGGGGGGTGATCTGCTTGATCCTACATGAGCGTAGGCGGTTCCCTACGGTTACACAACGGGGCAAGCCTGAGGTGAAAACGCGGGAACTAGAATCAGGCGAGCATACAGAACACTGGCAGTGGCGCATCGAAGCATGCCGCCCCGCCTTCAAATCTTCATGAACCAGCCCGCCGTGACCCAATATCCCGTGACCGACCGTGTGCGCGAGGCCCTCGCCGTCACGCTGCGTGGGGTCGAAGAGCTTATCCCTGCAGAAGAATGGATTCAAAAACTCGCCCGCGCCGAGGCGACGAAGACGCCGCTGCGAATCAAGTTCGGCCTGGACCCGACGGCGCCTGACATTCATCTTGGCCATACTGTTGTGTTCAACAAGATGCGCCAGTTGCAAGACTTGGGCCACACCGTCATTCCGCTGATTGGGGATTTCACTACCACCATCGGTGACCCTTCCGGCCGCAATTCGACGCGCCCGCCGCTCACGCGCGAGCAGATCGAGGCCAATGCCAAGACGTATTTCGACCAGCTGCGCGTCGTGCTCGATGTGAGCAAAGCCGAGGTCCGCTACAACAGCGAATGGAGCGACCCGCTGGGCGCACGCGGCATGATCCAGCTCGCAGCCAAATACACCGTTGCGCGAATGATGGAGCGCAACGACTTCCATGAGCGCTTCCATGCGGGCACCTCCATCAGCGTGCATGAGTTTCTCTACCCGCTGATGCAGGGCTACGACTCCGTCGCGCTCAAGAGCGACCTGGAGCTCGGCGGCACCGACCAGAAGTTCAACCTGCTGATGGGCCGGCACCTGCAGCAGGAATACGGCCAGGAGCCGCAGTGCATCCTGACCATGCCGCTGCTCGAAGGGCTGGATGGCGTCGAGAAGATGTCCAAGAGCAAGAACAACTACATCGGCATCACGGAAGACGCGAACACGATGTTTGCCAAAGTCCTGTCGATCTCCGACGAACTGATGTGGCGCTGGTACACGCTCGTGAGCTTCAGGGGCGAAGCCGAGATCGCGACGCTGAAGAAAGAAATCGAGGGCGGCCGCAACCCCAAAGATGCGAAGGTCATGCTCGCCAAGGAAATCACCTCGCGCTTTCACAGCGCGCAGGCGGCCGACGCAGCAGAGCAGGACTTCATCAATCGCAGCAAGGGCGGCGTGCCCGATGAGATTCCTGATGTGGCGTTGTCAGGTGCACCGCTGGGCATCGGCGCGTTGCTGAAGCAGGCGGGCCTCGCGCCTTCCGGCAGCGAAGCCAACCGCCTGATCGATGGTGGCGGCGTGCGTGTCGATTCGGCCGTCGTCAGCGACAAAGGTTTGAAACTGCCGGCCGGCACGTATGTCGTGCAAGTCGGCAAGCGCAAGTTTGCAAGGGTGACGCTGAGCTGAAGCGCCGCGCGCTGGATCACTTCGCGCCGGCTCGCTCCAGCATCGTCACCATCGCGGCATAGCCCCTCGCGCGGGCCAGCTGCAGGGGCGTTTGCCCGCTGCGGTCCGTCAGCTGCAAGTTCGCGCCCGCATCCACCAGCGCTTTCAGCGTTGCCTGATGCCGGGCGCCGCCATTGCCCAGCACGATGGATTCGATCACCGCCGTCCAGTGCAGGTTGTTCACGTGGTCGAGCGGCGCGTGCGCGGCTATCAGCTGTCGCACGACGCCGTCGTGCCCCAGATGGGCAGCCGCAATGAGCGCAGTGCCGTCGTAGCGGCTCGTCACCTGCTTCGCACTGGCGCCGAGGGCCAGCAACGTGCGCAGCGTTTCCTCATCGTCGGCAACTGCGGCGATGGTCACGCCGTCGTAGCGGTCCTTGTCGAGCAAGTCGATGCCGGCTCCTGCCTTGACCAGCGCGCGGATCGCCTCGCGCTGCTTCGCAAACGTCGCGACATGCAATGGCGTGCGGCCGTTGGCATCGCGCGCATTCAAGTCGGCTCGCGACGCGGCAAGTGCTTCGATACGCGTGACATCGCCCTTGTGTGCCGCCGCATGCAGGCCGCTGTACGCGGCGGCCTCGCTTGCCGAAGGCGCTGTCTGCGCCGCAGCCGGAACTGGCGCGACGCCCATCGCCGACATGAGCAAAAGCGCCAGCCATGACGACTTGTTCATCATCACTTGAGCAGATCGCTCACCTTGGCAATCGCTGCAACGGCGCATTGCTCATCGAGATGGCCACCCGGCGCACCGCCGACACCCACGGCGCCGATCGTGTCGTTGCCGACCTTCACGGGCACGCCGCCGCCAAGCAGCAGAAAGCCGGGGATGTTCACGAGGTTTGCTGCAGCCGGGTTCTTCTGCGCGCCTTCCATCATGGCAAGCGTGTTGTTGCGCGCAGATGCCGATGTGAATGCCTTGCCGAAACTGGCCGCGATCGTGTGCGGGCCGGCGTTGTCGCCGCGCTGAACCGCGCGCACGGTGCCGGCACGGTCAACCACGGTTGCCGTGACGGCATAGCCGTTCGCGGCGCAAGCAGCGACGGACTCGGCGGCGATCTGGTTGGCCAGCGACAGTGACATCGTTTTTTCGGTGCGAACGGCCTGTGCGTTGGCGGCAGCGGCGATGAGGCTGAGCGCAATGGCGCAAATGGGGCGGAGAGTTTGCATGGTGCGGGGTCTTTCGTTGTGAGCCGGTCCTGTTCAACCGTGATGGCAACTGTAGAAACTGACAGCGCCCGCGTGAATTCGTAGCGCTACGCCGCGCGCTCCGTAGAACTACGCAGTGTCATCGCCCTCGACGAGCGAGCCATAGCGCCGGATCAGCTGGGCCAGCGAGGGCGCTTCGAGCTTGGCGAAAAGGTTGGCCCGGTGCGTCTCCACCGTACGTGGCGACAGTGTGAGCGCGCGACCGATCTCCTTGTTGGTCAGCCCCGCCACGATCAGGCCCAGCACTTCGCGCTCGCGCTGCGACAGCTGCGCGTAGCGCTCGCGCGCCTGCCGGTCCGCCGAGAGGCGTTCGCGCGAGCGCACGTGCTGGCGCACAGCCGACTGCAATGCCTCGATCAGCACCTCATCGTCCACAGGCTTTTCCAGGAACTCCGCCGCGCCCGACTTGAAAGCGCGACGGCACATCTCAACCGTGCCGTGCCCGGTGAGCATGATCACCGGCTGGTCCACGCCCTGCGCCATCAACGTGTCGAGCACGGTGAGGCCGCTCACGCCGGGCATCCGCACATCCATCACGATGGCGCCGATGCTGTGCCGGTCGAACTCCGAGAGAAATGCTTGCGGGTCGCTCCACGTTTGCACGCGCAGGCCCACGGTGCCGATCAGCAGCGACAGGCCTGCGCGCACGGCCTCATCGTCGTCGATCAAGTGGACGAGTGGCGAGAGCGGCCCGCTGGCAGTCGCGACGCTCATGCTTTTGCCAGCGGCAACGCAAGACGGAACACGGCGCCGCGCGGCGACCGGTGCGATGCATCGAGCCGGCCGCCCATTGAGCTCGCCAGGCTCTCGCACAGGCTCAGGCCCAGGCCAAGCCCGTTCTCGCGCGTCGTGAAGAAGGGTTCAAACACGCGCGGCAGGACGTCTGCGGGAATGCCTGGGCCTGAGTCTGCAATCGTCAGCTTGCCCGCGCCGCTGCCCGAATCGACCTTCACGGCCAGTTCGCGCTCCGCCACGGGCACTTGATCGAGCGCCTGCAGCGCATTGACGAGCAGGTTGTGGATGATCTGTTCGAGCGCTACGGGTTCGGCGTGCACCATCACCGGCGACGACACGCCCGTGAGCCGCGGCGTCACCTGGTGGCGCGTGAACTCAGGCTCGAGCAGGTAGAACGCATTGCGCACGGCGTCTTGCAGCGCGACCGATTGCGACTGCGCGGCTGCGTCGGGGCGACTCACCGCACGCCGCATGCGCCCCACGACTTCCGAGGCGCGCTTGCCCTGCTGCACGGCCTGCTCCATCGCCCACCGTGCCGTGGACAAGTCGGGCGGGTCTTCATCGAGCAGGCGCTGGGCAGCCTGGGTATTTGCCAGTACGCCGGTGAGCGGCTGGTTCAATTCGTGCGCCATGCCTGCGGCCAGCTCGCCCATACCGTTGAGCCGCGCGACCTGGCCCAGGCGCAGCAGCTCCTCAGCGCGCGAGCGCTCCGCGCGTTGGCGCTGCAATGATCGAAGCACCGCCAGCACCACGGCCGCTGCGGCGGCCAGCGTGAGCATCCACAACCACGGCAGCGCTTCCCAGCCGACACTGCGCGTGGCGACCAGCTCAAACGGCTGGCTTTCGGCGGCCAGGTGCTTGCTGAAGTCGAACCGCCAGGGTGATTCCTCGACCAGGCCAGGCTGCAGCACGAAGCGCTGGCCCGACTGCTCCAGCACCACGCGCACCGGGCTCTTGTCTGCCGGCATGGGCCATTCGTTCCAGGGCACGGCAGCGCGCACATCCAGCGTGAGCGCAAACGACGACGGCTGACCCGCCAGCAGGATGCGATAGCGGCCACGAGCCAGGTCGCTGTCGGCGAGCACGGGCTTTCGCTTCGACAGGGACAAGGTTTCGGCCGAGAGCAGGGCGGCGTCGGGCCACTGCGCATCGCCGTCGCGCCGCTGCACGGCCACAATTTGCGGATAGACAGAGGCCAGGCGCTGCTCGGCTGGATCGCTCGCCGCCGCGGGTTGCAGCAATGCGAGCGTGGCAAGTACCGCCTCATGCTGGACAGCCCGCTGGCTGAGCAGCCGGTGCGCAATGCGCGCATCGGTCTCGAAGGCTTCGCGCAGGCGCGAAAGCTCGGCTTGCGCCAGCAGCGCGCTACCCGCAAGGGTGGCTGCCAGCCAGGCAGCGATCCAGATGCCGTGACGCATGAGCCAATGACGCATGGGGCGGATTCTTGCACGCACCCTGATGGGTTGTCTGCTTTTGGGCGGCGCCTCACGTTCGGGTCGCGGCGCCTGCACAATGCGCGGATGTCATTTTTCACGAGCATCGCACGCGCGTCACCGCAAGCCTTGCTGCGCGCGTCCATCGTCGTGGCGATCCTCACGATCGCACTGAAGACCGCGGCATGGTGGATCACCGGTTCAGTCAGCCTGCTCTCCGATGCGATGGAGTCGTTCGTGAATCTGGCCAGCGCGATTTTTGCGCTGGTGATGGTCACGATCGCGCACCGCCCGGCCGATGCGGACCATCCCTACGGGCACCACAAGGCCGAATATTTTTCGTCGGGTTTTGAGGGCCTGCTCATCATCGTGGCCGCGCTCGGCATCGTCTGGGCCGCAGTGCAGCGGCTGATCACGCCGCATCCCATCGAGCAACTCGGTATGGGCCTGGTGCTCTCCGTGCTGAGCAGCGCGCTCAATGGCGCGCTGGCCTGGGCGATGCTTCAGTCATCTCGCCTGCACCGCTCGATTGCGCTCGAAGGCGATGCGAGGCACTTGATCACCGACGTCTGGACATCCGCCGGTGTGGTCGTCGGCGTGGTGCTGGTGTGGATCACCTCGTGGGGCTGGCTCGACGCCGCCGTGGCGATCGCGGTTGCGCTGAACATCGTGCGCGAAGGCGCGGCGCTGATGTGGAAGTCCTCGCAGGGGCTGATGGACGAAGCCGTGGAGCCGGAAGTGCAGCTGCAGATCGAAGCCTCGCTGGCCAACTTTGATCACCACACGATCCGCTTTGACCACATCACGACACGCCGCTCCGGCAAGCGCCGCTTCGTTGACATGCATATGCACATGCCTGCCAGCTGGACGCTCGGGCGCGCGGCCGCACTTCGCACCACTGTCGAGCAGGAACTCATGAGTGCCGTGCCCGGCCTGCGCGCGACGATCCAGTTGCTGCCCAGCGATGTCGAGGCGCACTTCGACGACGGCAAGGACATTCTGTGATCAGCGTCGTGCAGCGAGTGAGCCAAGCACGTGTGATGGTGAACGGCGCCACCATCGGTGAAATCGGCGCCGGCCTGCTGCTGCTGGTGTGCGCCGAGAAGGGCGACAGCGAAGCGCAGGCCGACAAGCTGCTCGCCAAGATCCTGAAGCTGCGCATCTTCAGCGACGAAGCCGGCAAGATGAATCGCAGCGTGCAGGATGTTCAGGGCGGTTTGCTCGTCGTCAGCCAGTTCACGCTGGCGGCTGATGTGTCAGGCGGCAACCGGCCGAGCTTCACCAACGCCGCCGCGCCTGACGACGGGCGCCGCTTGTACGACTACTTCGTGCAGCAGGCGCGAAGTGTGCACCCGGTGGTGGCCACTGGCGAATTCGGTGCCGACATGAAAGTGCATCTCGTCAATGACGGGCCAGTGACCATCCCGATGACGATTCGCTGAACACCCGGCACGGAGTGCATGGCGCTGGTCAATAAGGGTTGCGAAACCCCAGCGCACCCAGCAGCAGAATCTCCAGCGCTTCCATCTCCAGCGCGTCACGCTCGCTGGTCTCATGGTCGTATCCCTGCGCATGCAGCGCACCGTGCACGAGCATGTGTGCGTAATGCTCTTCGAGTGATTTGCGCTGCTCTTTTGCTTCGCGTTCGATCACCGGGCCGCAGAGCACCAGGTCCGCTTCAACCCATGCGTCGTGCGCGTAGTCGAAAGTGAGGATGTTGGTCGCGTAGTCCTTGTGGCGGTATTGCAGGTTGAGTGCGCGCGCCTCGTCGTCGCCGACGATGCGCACCGCAATCTCGCCCGGATGGCGCAGCGCGGGTTCGATCCACGAAGCCACCTTTGCCTTGCGCAGCAACGCCCGGTGTTGTGCCATGCCGGGAAAGCTGCCGAACTGCAGCACGAGGTCGAGCGTCAGTTGCATGATGTCAGCGTGCTTCCTTCTTGCGTGCTGCATCGTAGGCGTCCACGATGCGCGCAACCAGCGGGTGCCGCACCACATCAGCACTCGTGAATCGCGTGTGCGCGATGCCCTTGACGCGGCGCAGGATGTACTCGGCCTCGATCAGCCCCGACAGCTGGCCCTTGGGCAAGTCGATCTGACTCACATCACCCGTCACCACGGCTTTCGCGCCGAAGCCGATGCGCGTGAGGAACATCTTCATCTGCTCGGGTGTGGTGTTCTGCGCCTCGTCGAGGATCACGAAGGCGTTGTTCAGCGTGCGGCCGCGCATGAAGGCAAGCGGCGCGATCTCCAGCGTCTGCCGCTCGAAGGCTTTCACGACTTTGTCGAAACCCATCAGCTCGTAGAGCGCGTCGTACAGCGGGCGCAGGTACGGATCGACCTTCTGCGTGAGGTCGCCGGGCAGGAACCCGAGCTTTTCGCCCGCTTCCACTGCAGGCCGCGTGAGCACGATCTTCTGCACCGCACTGCGCTCTAGTGCATCGACAGCGCACGCAACAGCCAGGTAGGTCTTGCCCGTGCCCGCCGGGCCGATGCCGAAGGTGATGTCGTGATTGGCAATGTTGTCCAGGTACACGCTCTGCATGGGTGTGCGCGCTTTCAGGTCGCTGCGCCGCGTGTGCAGGACCGCTTCGCCCTCAGGGCCTGTGGCCATCGCTTCGTCGCCTGCGAGCATCAGCTGCACACGATCTGCCGGGATGGGCCGCGCGGCCATCTCGTACATGGCCTGCAGCATCTCCATCGCGCGTTCGGCCCTGGCCTTGTGGCCATCGACCTTGAACTGCTCATGACGATGCGCGATCTTCACCTGCAATGCCAGCTCGATCGTGCGCAAGTGTTCGTCCATCGGGCCGCACAAATGAGTCAGGCGAGTGTTGTTGGGTGGTGTGAACGAATGACGCAGAATCAAGGGATGGGCTTTCAAATTGCTGGGGGTGCAACACTGATTGTCGGCCCAAACCGCACGTGGCGGCTGGCCCTTGCCTCGGTGTTACTGGCGCTGTGCGCCGTGGGCAGCCTCTACCGCGCGCTGTCTGAGCCGTCGCTGGGCTGGCGCTTTGCCGCAGGCTCGAACGGTGAGGTCGTCGCACAGGCAACGGAGTCTGCCTCGCCGCCCCGACTGCGCGGCGTGACGCGCATTTCTGCGACCACAAGCTCCGCAGAAAAGCTGGCCGTGGACCTGACACCGCAGATCGTGATCGAGAGTGCGGGCATTCACAACGACTACGAGACGCAAGACGCATTCTTCGCTGCCCAGCAACAGCTGTGGCGCATTGTTCATTCGCCAGCAGTGGAGATCGAGCACGAGGGCGGCATCACCACCGCCACACCTCATGCACGTGGCATTGACGAGCTGGGGCCGCGCTTCTGGTTTCCGTGGGTGGTTGCCTTGCTGTCGCTGTCCGTAGGCCTGGCGATCTGGGTGTACCGCCCTGCTTCGAGCGCAAGCTGGTGCTACCTCGTGGCAAGCGCCGGCTACGCGTTCGGCATGTTGTGTACGTCGACGTGGGGCGCGCGGCTGCTCACTCAGCCGCCGCAGGGGTGGCCCGAACTGCACGTCGCGTCGCACATCGGCTCGTTCATGACGCAGGCGGGGCTGTGCACGCTGCTGTGGCTGCACCCGCGCAGGCTGGGCGGCAACTGGATGCCCTGGGCGCTGGTGGTCGTCGCGCTGGTGTCGGCCGCAGCTGAAGTCGGGCGCTGGGTGCCGACGATTTCGATCGCGTTTCGCATGCCCATCGTGCTGATGGCGCTGCTGCTGTGGGTCATCCTGCTGATGCAGTGGCGCGCCTGCCGCGACGATGCGGGCCAGCGCGCGCAGCTCAAGTGGTTTGCGCTGCTGCTGGTGATGGGCCTTTCCACCACCTTCATCGCCTACGCCTTCGGCGCGACGGGCCGGGTGGTGGACGTGCCGCAGAACTACGGGCTTGGAACGGTGGCGCTGATTTTTCTCGGGCTCGTGCCGATGGTCACGCGTGTCGGCATCTTCCAGCTGGAGGCATGGTGGCCGCGCGCCTGGCTTTGGTTCCTGGGGGGCATGCTGGTGATAGCGCTCGACCTCGCACTGATCGTGACGCTCGATATCGGCTCCGAGAACGCCATTGCGCTGTCGCTGGCTGTGGCGGGGTGGCTTTACTTTCCGCTGCGCCAGCTCGTGTGGCGTCGCATGTCGCAAGGCGCGCTGCCGGGCACGCGCGATGTACTGCCGCAGATTCTGGAGATCGTCACGCATGGCCAGAGCGAGCGCGCGGTGCTCAACCAGAAGTGGCGCCAGCTATGGGACACGTTGTTCCAGCCCTCTCGCATGATCGCGGCGGGGGCTGGCAGCCCCGCGCTCACCCACGAGCCGATCGCCCAAGGCATTGCCGAGGAAGGCCGCGTGCTCGTGGTGCCTGCCTGCGGCCCGCTCGAGATGCTGCAGCTCGAATTGCCCGAGCGCGGTGCACGCCTGTTCAACCCGGCCGACTTGCGCCGCGCCACGGAAATATCCGGCCTGGTGAAGCAGGGCCTGGAGTCGAATGAAGCATTCGACCGCGGCGCGCGGCAAGAGCGCCAGCGAATCGCCTCGGACTTGCACGACGACCTGGGCGCCAAGCTGCTGACGATTGCGCAGGCAAGCGGGTCTGACCGCGTTGCCGGCATGGCGCGGCAGGCGCTCGACGAGATGCGTCTTTCGGTGCGCGGCCTCACGGGCGACGCAGCGCTGGCTGCCAACGTCTTTGCCGACTGGCGTGCCGAGGCCGTCACGCGGCTGGCTGCCGCCGGCTTGCAAGTGCAGTGGCAAGCCGACGATCCGCCGGCCGACCTCACGTTGCCTGCACGCACCCATGTACAACTCACGCGGGTCTTGCGCGAGGCGGTATCGAATGTGATTCGCCACAGCGCCGCCAGCACCTGCCGCGTGCGGATCGCGTGCGATGGCGGGCGTATCCAGCTGGAGGTCAGTGACGATGGTCACGGCATCGGCGACACCAAACCGAAGGGCGACCACGGCAATGGGCTGCCCGGCATCGAGCGGCGCATTCGCCTGCTCGATGGCAGCTTCACCTTGGGCCGCGCAGACATGGGCGGCGTGATGCTGCGCGCCGAGGTGCCACTCGCCTCACAGATCAGTAAGGACGCAATTCAATGATGGTCAGTGTGACGGATATGCCGGGCGGGCGGCGCGCGCGATGGCTTGCCGCGAGCCTGTTGTTCCTCGCGTGCTGGGTGTTGCTGTCGGTGTCGATCGCGATGTCGGAGCCGAGCCTGGGCAAGCGCTTCGTGTCGGACCCGCAGGGCGAAGGTTTGCTGGCTTACAGCCCGTCGCGAGCGGTCAAGATTTCCTCGCGCAACGACGCCGATGAGCGCGTGCTCGCGTTGCGGCTGGCCGGCGCGCCCGATGCGCAAGCGTTGCGCCTGGATAGTCTCGTGGCCGTCGAAGCGCCGTCGATGCTCTCACGCCAGGAGGACCTCGACAGGTTCTTCGTGCTGCAGCAGCAGGCGTGGGCGTTGCTCGATGGCGCGCGTGACCGCGGTGAAGCGGTGGAAGTGCAACTGGCGGACGGCAGCTGGTCGCGGCGCGAGGTGCGCAATCGCTCGCTCGCCGAGTTGGGCTGGCTGTACTGGGTGCCGTTGCTGTGCGGCGTCATTCCGTTCGTGGTCGGTGTGGGCGTCGGGCTCTATCGCTGGGGCAACGCGGGTGCGCGATTCCTGGCGGTGGCCAGCGTGATGGCGCTGCTGGCCCTGTCGGAAGTGTCGATCGTGACGGGCCGGCTGTGGCTGCTGCCGCCGTGGTTTGCCGAAGCCGGCCAGACCTTTGTGCGATGCACATCGCTGGCCGCCGCATGGGCTTTCTGCATGCTGATGCTGCACTACCCGACGCCGCTGCGGCGTGCGGCGATGTGGACCCGCGCAAGTGGCGCTCTTCTGGCCGCACTGGTGGTGCTGAACATCGTGCAGTGGCCGGACAGCCAGGCGCTGCGCTACAAGCTCTGGCTGGTTGTTGCCACCGCGAGTCTCGTCGCGCTCGCACTGCGCCAGGGCTTTGCCAATCGCAGCGATCCGGTCCATCGCGCCGCAGGCCGGTGGCTGGGCGCGTCGATGGTGGTGGCGGTGAGCATCGTGATGTATGCGTTCCTCGTGTCGCTCGTCTACGGCGCGCAGGGCATCAGCACGAGTTATCGCTGGGTGTCGGTCCCGCTGCTCTATGTGGGGCTGATGGTGTCGGTGGGCCGCGCCAATCTTTTCGAGCTGGAGCGCTGGTGGGTGCCGCTGGTGCTGTGGTACCTGGGCGGTACGTTGATCGTGCTGGGTGACCTCGCGCTGGTGGCGCTGCTGCGCGTCGATGCAGGCGCGGCCATCGCGGTGACGCTGATCGTGATCGGCTGGCTCTACTTTCCGGCGCGGCAGTGGCTGCTTGCGCGCCTGCGCACATCGGCACGGCCCGAGATGCAGGCATTCGTGCCGGACCTGATCGGCGCCGTCAACGCCGGGCTGCAAGGCGAGCGGGCGGCGGGGCGGGCCTGGCAGTCGCTGCTGGAGCGCGTGTTCGCACCGCAGGCGATGGCAAGCGTAGAGCGCCCGGCAGGTGACGCCGGAGCCGGCGTGGCCGTTCTCGATGAGGGGCGGCAGCTGCAGGTGCCTGATGTCGGTGGCCAGCGTGTGTGGTTGCTCACGCTCGCCCAGGGTGGCAGGCAGCTGTTTACCAAAGACCACGCCCGCGTCGCCGACCAGATGTGGCGCCTGCTCGACCACGGCCTTGCCCAGCAGCGGCAGACGCAGCACGCCGTTGACGAGGAACGCTTGCGCATCGCGTCTGACTTGCACGACGACCTGGGCGCGCGGCTGTTGACGATGGTGCAGGTCGGCGCCGCCGATGGCACCTCGGGCCTGGCGCGGCAGGCGCTGGACGAGATGCGCCAGAGCGTGCGCGGCATGGCGGGCAAGCCCGTCGCCGCAGAAGTCGCATTGGCCGACTGGCGCTCGGAGCTGGTGACTCGCTTGCAGGGCGCAGGCTTTGACGTCGAGTGGCATGCGCAGGATCCGCCGGCCGGGCTTGTCTTGACGCCGCGGCTGCACCTGCAGCTGTCGAAAGTGCTGCGCGAATCAGTGTCGAACGTGATCCGGCACAGCGGCGGCGCCCGTTGCAAGGTGGTGGTCGAATTCGCCGGTGGTGCGGTGCTGGCTCGCATCGAGGACGATGGCCGGGGCATGGCGGGCGCGGCTGGCGGCGCTGGACTGGGCCTGCCGGGCATCGAGCGGCGCGCCCGGCAGCTCGGCGGCAAGCATGGCTTTGGCGTGTCAGACATGGGCGGCGCACGTGTTGAAGTGCGCATTCCGCTCGATGGCGTGGCTGAGCCCGTTGCCTGAGGGCTGTTGGCCCATGCGTATCCGCTACCATCGAAGCCATGCAAAGTGCACTGATCGTCGAGGACCTGCCGGAAATACGGGTATGGCTTGGTGACACGGCACGCGCAGCCTTCCCCGAGCTGCGTGTCACGTCGGTTGCCAGGCGCGATGAAGCGCTGGGCGCTATCCGGCAAGCAGCATTTGACCTCGCCCTGATTGACCTGGGCCTGCCCGACGGCAGCGGCATCGATGTGGTCGGCGCGCTGCGCCAGCACCAGCCGATGGCCCTGCCGGTGGTCGTGACGATCTACGACGACGACGACCACCTCTTCCCCGCGCTTCAGGCTGGCGCCTTTGGCTATCTGCTCAAGGAGCAGCCGCAGGACACGCTCGTTGCGCAGCTGATCCGCATGACGCAGGGCGAGCCGCCGTTGTCGCCGCCCATCGCGCGGCGCGTGCTCGGCCACTTCGCCGGAGCCGGCCAGCGCCGCGTGCAGCTGTCGCAGCAGATCGAGGAAGTCGTGCGCCTGACGGACCGCGAAACCGAAGTGCTGCAACGCGTGGCCAAGGGCTACACCCTGCCCGAGATCGCGCAGCAGTTCGGCTTGTCACGTCACACGATTGCCGACTACATCAAGCAGATTTACCGCAAGCTCAATGTGTCTTCGCGCGCGGAAGCCGCGCTCGAAGCGGCCCGCCGCGGCCTTGTGAACCCCTGACTGGATTGCCCGCGTGATTGGACGATTGACTGGCGTGCTCGCCGAGAAGAACCCGCCGCAGGTGCTGGTGGACTGCCACGGCGTTGGCTATGAAGTCGATGTGCCGATGAGCACGTTCTACAACCTGCCGGCGGTTGGCGACAAAGTTAGCCTGCTCACGCATTTTGTGGTGCGTGAAGACGCGCAGATTCTTTATGGCTTTGGCAGCAGTGCCGAGCGCGAAGCTTTCCGCTTGCTCATCAAGATTTCGGGTGTGGGGCCGCGCACGGCGCTGTCGGTGTTGTCGGGCATGAGCGTTGGCGATATTGCGCAGGCTGTGACAGCGCAGGATGCAGGCCGGCTCGTGAAGGTGCCCGGCATCGGCAAGAAGACGGCCGAGCGGCTGCTGCTCGAACTCAAGGGCAAGTTCGGCGCCGACTTGGGCAACGCATCGAATGCGGCGACCAGTGATGCGCAGACCGACATCCTGCAGGCGCTCGTTGCGCTGGGCTACAGCGACAAGGAAGCGCAGCTCTCACTGAAGTCACTGCCCAAAGACATCGGCGTGAGTGAAGGCATCAAGTACGCGCTGAAGGCGTTGGCGAAATAAGCTCTGCGATGACGATCAAGACCGACGACTTCGACATGCCGCCGCCCAACAGGGTGGTGTCGGCAGCGCCTGCTTCGCCGAACGAAGAGGCGATTGAGCGCGCGTTGCGCCCCAAGCTGCTGCACGAGTATGTCGGCCAGCCCAAGATTCGAGAGCAGCTTGAAATTTTCATCGGCGCTGCCAGAAAGCGCAGCGAGGCGATGGACCATGTGCTGTTATTTGGCCCGCCTGGGCTGGGCAAGACAACGCTGTCGCACATCATTGCGCACGAGCTGGGCGTGAACATGCGCCAGACTTCCGGCCCCGTGCTGGAAAAACCGAAGGACCTGGCGGCGCTGCTCACGAACCTTGAGAAGAACGACGTGCTCTTCATCGACGAGATTCATCGCTTGTCGCCCGTCGTCGAAGAAATCCTGTATCCCGCGCTGGAGGACTACCAGATCGACATCATGATCGGCGAGGGCCCGGCCGCACGCTCGATCAAGCTCGACTTGCAGCCGTTCACGCTCGTCGGTGCCACCACGCGTGCAGGCATGTTGACGAACCCGTTGCGAGACCGTTTCGGCATCGTCGCGCGGCTGGAGTTTTATTCCACTGAAGAGCTCGCCCATATCGTGCGGCGCAGCGCGAAGCTGCTCAATGCGCCGATGGATGAAGAGGGCGGTTTCGAGATCGCGCGCCGTTCGCGCGGCACGCCGCGTATTGCGAACCGTCTGCTGCGCCGTGTGCGCGACTATGCCGACGTGAAGGGCACGGGCCATATTTCGCAAGACATCGCGCACAAGGCGCTCGCGATGCTCGATGTCGATCCGCAGGGCTTCGACGTGATGGACCGCAAGTTGCTCGAAGCGGTGGTGCATCGTTTTGACGGCGGGCCGGTGGGTCTCGACAATATTGCAGCGAGCATCGGTGAGGAGCGTGACACGATCGAAGACGTGATCGAGCCGTACCTGATTCAGCAGGGGTTCCTGCAGCGTACGCCGCGCGGGCGTATTGCTACGGCTGCTGCCTATCGTCACCTGGGTGTGGTGCCGCCCAAGAACGCGGGTGAGTTGTTCGCGGACTGAGTTGTTGATCGCTCTACTGCAGCCCACCCCCGAAAGAAATGGAGGCCGCGCCCCCTCCCAGAACGCGACAAGCTAGAGCAGCTACATCAACTGCCGGCTTTGTCCACCAACCGGCGCAAGGTTGGAAGCTTTAACAGAGCCCGCAACGACAGCACCAAGCGATGAATTCGACGCGATCAACACCTGCGCAACGTAGTACGTCGCCAGCACGAAGAACTGCGCCATCGGGAACTGCATCGCAAACCGGTTGGTTGCCAGCAGCGAATCGCTCAGCATGAAAAAGCACGCACCGATGGCGACTGCGACTGATTGCTTGTCGCGCAGCACCGTTGCGCGACCAATCGCCTGTGCGGCCATCAACGCGATCACGATGACATAGGCGGCGACTGCGATCTTCAGCACGGGGTTGAGGCCGTTGTACAGAAACGCATACATCGCCGCGCCGAAGCCCAGCGTGATCGCCAACGCACGCTTGCTCGGAAACCACGGCATGCCCTGGCGGAACAGCGCGATGTAGAACATGTGCGCGGTGAGAAACGCGACAAGGCCAGGGATGAAATAGCCCGGGAACATCAGGAAGCAATCGCCAATGAGCGAGAACACCAGGCCTGCGACTAGCAGCCAGGCGAATCGCCCGCCTGACTTCAACATTTGCAGCCTCTCATTGACGCATGCGACGGCAAGCAGCATCGCGAGCGGCTTGAAGACGCGGTGCAGTTCGACGAGATTTTCCGCGCCTGTCGCTGCCGCGAGTGCGCACGCCTCGACCAGCAAAACTTCCATCACCGTGAGGCGCCCCTGCATCACGCCGCCGATCGCCCACAACGAGGCCGTGAGTACGGCAAGCCACACCGACGATTGCGACAGCGGCATCGTGTCGGCATTCCACAAGAAGGCGGCGACGCCACCCAGCACGAGGGCGAACTGCACGGCGCCGAACCACGCGACGGATTTTTCAACTGGCGGATGAAATCGTTCGACCTTGTTGATGTCGAACGGGTCTTTCGGAAAGCGCGCCGCGACATCGGCAGGGCGCCAGCCAGGCGGCTTGAACCAGACGAGCAGCTTGTCTTTCCAGCTGCGCGCGTGCCACGAGTCTTTGGCGAGCGCCCAATAGACTTCGCCGTTGGACCACAGCGGGTCCCAGCTGTTGAGCGGGCTGCGCGTGCCGTACACACATTGCTCGCCTTCTTCCTTGAAGCTGCCGAAGAGGCGGTCCCAGATGATCAGCACGCCGCCGTAGTTGCGATCAAGATAGCCGTCGTTCACCGCGTGATGCACACGATGGTTCGAGGGCGAGCAGAACCAGCGGTCGAACCATCCGAGCTTGCCGACGTGCTCGGTGTGCACCCAGAACTGGTAGAGCAAATCGACAAGGGCCACCACGCCGAATACCAATGGCGGCACGCCGGCCAGCGCCATCGGCACATAAAAGATCCAGCCGAACAACGCACCCGAGCTGGTTTGCCGCAGCGCTGTGGAGAGGTTGTAGTCCTGGCTCTGGTGATGCACGACATGCGCCGCCCAGAACAGCGCCGACTCGTGGCCCGCGCGATGCAGCCAGTAGTAGCAGAAGTCGTAGAACACCAGCGCGAGCAGCCATCCGTACCACGAGAGCCAGAACGATTCGTTGTGCCACAGCGCCACCAGGCTGTAGATCCACGCGTAGATCGTGACGCGGAACAGGCGCGTGAACACGGCGCTCACCTGACTCAGCATGCCCAGGCCGATGCTGTTCATCGCATCGTTGAGCCGGTAGGTGTTGCGCTGTCGCTTGTAGCCGACCGCGAGTTCGATGGCGATCAGCCCGAAGAAAACGGGCGTCGCGAGGACGATGATCTGGCTCGGGCTCATGCGAGCGATTGTCGCGCTCTCAGGTTGCGGCGCCTCTGGCGTCAACCCTGATGATTTTGTCGACGACGCCGTTTTTCAAGCCGCCTGTCACACCGATCATCACGTCGTAGAGGTTGACCGTCGGATCGCAGTGGCCGGGGATGAGCCACAGGAATCGGCCAATCGACGGCACCCGCTGGCTGCCACCCGCCGGCCGCAGGATGCCGTGTTCGTCGCCACCGTTGCTGTAGTCCAGCTCTGCGTCCGGGTCGAACGCGACCACGCGCGGCATGCCCGAGTCGATAGCGTGGCTCTTGTGGCCCGCATCGCAGACGGCGTGCGTCAGGTGTGAGCTCATGACCTGTGTCTTGACGAACAGCGCATGTTCGAACTGCGGCTGGGCGGGGTCGCGCTCGTTGGCCGCATAGTCGGCGTCCATGAACATGAACGAGCCTGCCTGCAACTCACCGTAGAGGCCGCTCGCGGCTTCGCACACCATGCTGCCCGTGCCGGCGCCGGTGATCAATTCGACGGGCACGCCTTCGGTCTCGATCAGCTTGCGCGTGTGCAGAACGTCTTCAACGACCACAGCGATCGTGTCGCGCCGCTCCTTGGGCGTGCGAAGGTGCTGCGCCTTGCCGTGGTACGCCTGCAGGCCCGCGAAGCGCAGGGCAGGGTGCTTGCGGATTTCATGGACGAGCGCGACGGCAGCAGGGCCTGGTGGCAGGCCGCAGCGCCCCTGGCCGACATCGAGCTCGACAAAGACGTCGATGACGGCGCTGTTGCCCGTGTGCTGCGAGCGCGCGACGCTCATTGCGGCAGCAAGTCGCTCCACGCCTTCCAGGCTGTCCACGGCGATGGCCAGCTTGCAGCCTTCCGCGCTGACCATGTGGGCCAGCGCCGCCACTCGCGCGAGCTTGGACGGCGCGATGACTTCGTTGCTGATGTAGATGTCATTGACGCCGCCGGCCACCATCGCTTCGGCTTCAGACGTTTTCTGCACGCAGACGCCGATCGCGCCCGCCTGCATTTGCAGACGGGCCAGCGCAGAGCTCTTGTGCATCTTCGCGTGGGGCCGCCAGCGCACGTTGTGCTTGCGGGCGAATTCGGCCATGCGCGCGATGTTGCGAGTCATGGCGTCGATGTCCACCACAAGCGCCGGCGTGTCGATGTCGTTGACGCTGCGGCCCACAAGGGCGAGCAACGTTTCAGAAACTGGTGTTTTCGTCGGCAGCTTCATCGTCGAGGTGTTGGGTATCGGACCAGCCAACGAGCGTAAAACCGTCTGGTGTCCAGAGCAGGCGGTTGATTGCGCCATTGGGAAGCTCCCATGTGCGCGGTGAATTGACTTCCTGGCCCGTTGCTATGCGGTAGAGCGCATCGAGCACGCCGCCATGGGCCACCACGACGATCTGCTCGCCAGGGTGGCGTGACGCCAGCTCGTGCATCGTGCGCGACACGCGCTCGCGCAACGCGAGCAGCGACTCACCGCCCTCGGGCGGCTCCCACTCGGGAACGCGTTTGCGCCAGCTGTGCGCGTGATCGGGCCAGGTCTGGTGAATCTCGTCGAAGGTCTTGCCTTCGAACATGCCGAAGCAGCGTTCGCGCAGGCCTTCGTGGGCCACGACGGGGATTTTTGCGACTTCGGCAATCTGCGCCGCTGTCTGGTGGGCACGGCCAAGGTCGCTGGAATAAACGGCGGTGATGGGCTCGCCGGCAAGTGCTGCACCGACGCGCCTGGCTTGCCAGCGGCCCGTGTCGTTCAAGCTGATGTCGGTCTGGCCCTGGATGCGCGAGTCGACGTTCCAGGCTGTTTCGCCATGGCGAACGGCAATGATGCGGGTGGGTTCCAAGCCCTCATTCTAGGAAGGCGCGGGGCGATTAGCGAGCTGAAAGCGTTCCCAACTGTGAACGGCTCAGTCAATGGCTCACTGGGATTGGGCTGGCGCGATGGTGATGTCCACCCGCCGCGCGCCGGCAGGCGGCTGCGGGAACCCCGCCAGCGCGGCCTCGAACATGGCCGGGAACACCATGGTGTTGTCCATCCACGGGCCGTCATGAACGGCGTGCGATTCGAATACCACCTTGTTGCCTGCCGCCTCGCGCACGATGACCGCAGCCTCGCGGTGATACCAGGGCGATTCGACGTCCATGCCGAAGCCGAAACGCCCGCCGCGGCGGTGTGCCCAACCGAAGCCGCCGAACATCGGGCCCGCCCATGGGTCGGCCCACGGCGACACAATCCTTTGCACGCGGCCCGTGACCTGGATCGCGTAGCGAGCCGCCGCGTCGTCGCGCCGGAACCCGGCCTTGTGCAGCGCCGGGTCCGCCATCGCTTCGACCCGGGCCTGGCCGGGCTCCTGCATGGACGGCAGGCGGTCAAATTTGTAGGTTGCAGGCGCTGGGACAGCCGTGAGGCTGGAGAAGGCCTGGACCTGGCTGTCGACTGTGATGCTGGTGGCGCAGCCGGACAGCAAGGCCGCAACAAGCGCCACAGCCCCGACCGATGGAAACGAAAACTGCTTCATGACGCGTACCCCGGTGTGCGAGGCCGACGTGCCCCGCGTTCAGATCTTGACGATTTGCAGGCCTGGCAGCGTGGGGGAAGCAGGAAATTCGAGCGGATCGAACGCCTTGTCGCCGTCATCGTTGGCCACACCATCTGCAGTCAGACCCTTGAAATCGAAGAGCGTTCCATCGGCAAGGTGGGACGGCACCACGTTTTGCAAGGCCGTGAACATTGATTCAACCCGGCCGGGATGCTTGCGCTCCCATTCATGCAGCATGGCCGCCACCTGTTTGCGCTGCAGGTTCTCCTGGCTGCCGCAAAGCGTGCACGGGATGATCGGGAATTTTTTCTCGTCGGCCCAGCGGGCGAGATCCTTTTCGGTGACATAAGCCAGCGGGCGGATCACCACGTGCTTGCCGTCGTCGCTGACGAGTTTGGCCGGCATGCCCTTGAGCTTGCCGCCGAAGAACATGTTCAGGAAGAACGTCTGCAGGATGTCGTCGCGATGGTGGCCGAGCGCGATCTTGGTGGCGCCCAGCTCATCGGCAACACGGTAGAGGATGCCGCGACGCAAGCGCGAGCACAGGCTGCACATCGTCTTGCCGGGAGCGATCTTGTCCTTGACGATTGAATAGGTGTCCTGGTTTTCGATGTGGAACTTCACGCCGAGCTTGGCGAGGTACTCGGGCAGGATGTGTTCGGGAAAGCCCGGCTGTTTCTGGTCGAGGTTGACGGCAACGATCTCGAAGTCGATGGGCGCGCGCTGCTGCATCTTCAGCAGGATGTCCAGCATGCCGTAGCTGTCCTTGCCGCCCGAGACGCACACCATGACCTTGTCGCCTTCTTCGATCATGTTGAAGTCGACGATGGCCTGGCCCATCAGGCGGCACAGGCGCTTTTCGAGCTTGTGCGACTCGCGCTCGATCTTGCGTTCTTTTGCAAGCGGGGTGACTTCAGGTTCGATCCAGACGGCGCTCATGGCCGCAATTGTCTCACCGCGCCGTCCGGGCGGCGGCGCAGGCGCCCGCGGCTCAGGCAGGGTGCGAGTCGTGTGCGACCGACGTCCCGGCGCTGTAGTCGATGCCCAGTCTGCGGATCGCCACGACGGCCTGGGTCCGGTTGACGACGCCGAGCAGGCGGAAGATGGCCGTCAGGTGAGTCTTGACAGTGATTTCGGCCAGCGAAAGGCGCATGCCGATTTCCTTGTTGGAATGCCCTTCCATCAGGAGCGTGGCAATTTCCTGCTGCCGCACGGTGAGGGTGCGGCCGACACCATCGCCAAGAACCAGGGAGCCGACCGGGCGTATCCATTTCTGCTCAGGCAGTGTGTCGGTCAAGGCGCGATGCACGACGTCCTTGAGGGTTTCCATTGACACGCTCTTGGACACAACGGCGATGGCGCCAGCCTTGGTCGCGGCAGCGATTTCCTGCCGGTGCTCCGACGCTGAAACAACCACGATGTTGGCGTTGGATGTGCGCCGGAACAGGCTGATCGCGTCCACCCCGGCAGCACCTGGCAACCCCAGGTCCAGCAAGATGAGATCCACCTTCGACTCGCGCAGCCTCTGCAGGCCTTCCTCGGCGCTGGACGCCGCTAGGACTTCGCCGCACGCTGGCGACTCCTGGACCAGGCCAACGAGGGCCCGGCGAAACAGCGGATGGTCGTCCACTACCAATACGGTCTTGTTCATTTCATGGCTCCTTCGTTAGCTAAAAGTTCCTCAAGAGATTGCTTCAACACCGAGGCTTCCAAGGGTTTGTGCAGCACCTTGATGCCAAGTTCCATGGCCGACTCGCCGGCCTCGCCACCGGCGGTGTTGCCCGTGACCAGCAGGGCCGGAATGTCGTGGTTGAATTCTTCGCGCAGCATGCGGATCACATCGGCGCCGTTGTGGCTGTCGTGCAATTCGTAGTCGCAAATGATGAAGTCGGGCACGCGGACGCTGCCTGTCAGGGACTTCATCGCTTCGTCGCTTGATCTCGCGCTGATCACGGTACAGCCCGCCGTCTGTAGTATGAAGGTTGCAGCAAGAAGGATAGAGGGTTCGTCATCGACGATGACGACCAGCCGTCCGGCAAGCCGCGATGTGGCAGAGAGTGGTTGCGGCCCGGCGCGCGAGACATGCACCAAGGGCAGATCAACGGCAAACATCGAACCGCGGCCCGGTGTCGAGCGCACGGTGACCGGCAGCCTGAGCGCCTGCGCGAGGCGCCGCACAATAGCCAGACCCAGCCCGAGACCGCCGCCCGACGGGTCGCGCGTCTGAGGTGCATCGAGCTGGCGAAACTCTTCGAAGATCGCCTGCTGCTCAGATTGTGGGATGCCGCGGCCCGTGTCGTAGACCGCCAGGCGCAAAGACCGCCCGCGTACGCGGCAAGCGACCAGAATCCGGCCGCTGGTGGTGTGCCGCACAGCATTGCTCACGAAGTTGAGTGCAATGCGCTCCACCATCACCGGATCGCTGTAGACGTGATCTGTGCAAGGGCGGACTTTGAGCCGGACTCCACGCGAACTCGCGAGCGGCGAGAACTCTTTTTCGACACGCGACATTACAGGGCCAATGCTGAAGGTACTTAGCGTCGGTACGGCCTGCTGGGCGTCCAGGCGCGACATGTCGAGCAGCGAACGGAACATGTCGTTCATGTCGTGCGCGCACACGCGTGCGTCGTTGATCACGGGCCGGATGTTCTCAGGTAGATCCAACTCAGCCAGGCCATCGAGGTACAGGGAAATTGCGTGCATTGGCTGGCGCAGGTCGTGGCTTGCAGACGCCAGGAAACGCGTCTTGAGGTGCACTGCACGCTCGGCGATTTCCTTTTGCTCGTGCAACATCGATGACAACCGGCCGCGATCGACCTCCCGATCGATCAACTGCGCAAAGCGCGTCCAGTTCTTCATGAGCAGCCGCATGGCGGCCCATGCATGTATTGCGATCAGCACCAGGGTGATCTGCCGCACGGATCCATCGAGTGTCAGGAGTGCGGCCGCGGTCGCAGCCGCCAGCAACGGTGCCGCGAACGCAAGCACCGCGACCGGAGCAAAAAAGCAGCTGGCGACTGCGTGCACCGTGTATGTCACGGATACGGCAATAGCCACCAGCACCAGTTGTTGTGGGGCATGCAGTGCCCAACCGAGCATGCCGAGCGCCCAGCACGAGCCGACAATCGCGGCGCAGATCGTCCAGATCCGGATTTGCCTGGGCGAGACGCTGGTGGGTGGGGCAAGCCGGCGCACGCGCGTCGGGCCGGCAAGGGTCACGCAGGCAAAGGTGCCCATCACGATTTGCCATGCGAGCGCCGTAAAGCCAAAGCCTTGCTGCAATTGCGCAACAAGGCCAAGCGCCATCATGCTTGCGATGAGTGCTGCGGTGCTCGTGGACTCCTGGACCGCAGCAATGGATTGCGCGATCCGGACACGATCCGGATGCTGGCACGGAAAACAACTGACCATTCACCACGTCCGCCAATGAACGGCGGGCTCACCGCTTGAACTGCCTTGCGTGCCCCCGGGTTCACTCCCTGTTGGTCCATTTTGGGCATGCGAGGCGAAGCAGACAAGGTATTGGGCCAAGACTTTAGTATCGATACCCGCGTACCTCACCTGTTTGTATAGGGTGCGCTGGGCTGGCCGTTGTGTCTCACGAAAGGCTAAATTGTTATAACTGCTTGTGGACCCCGTGATGACTAAGCTTTTCAACCGCATCTTGCTGATCGACGACATGCCGTCGATCCACGAAGACTTTCGCAAGGTGCTGGCACCGTCGCGCAGTTCTGTTTCCCTTGATGAAGCCGAAGGTGTACTTTTTGGCGCTACCTCAGCGCCGCGATCGACATTTGAGCTTGACTGTGCGTCGAGCGGCGAAGAGGGTCTGCGACTGCTGAGGGCTGCGGCCGTCGAGGGGCGTCCTTACGCGCTGGCATTTGTTGACATGCGCATGCCTGCAGGCTGGGACGGTGTGCGAACTATCGAGGAACTCTGGCGCGAAGATGACCAGCTGCAAGTAGTCATTTGCACTGCGTATTCAGACAACCCGCTGGAGCAGGCGCTGGGGCGTCTTGGGGCACCGGACCGCCTCCTCGTTCTGAAGAAGCCCTTCGACCCGATCGAGGTGACGCAACTGGCGCGCGCACTGGTTGCAAAGCGCCGGCTGACTGACCAGGCCGCGACCCATCTTGCACATCTTGAGCGGCTCCTGCACGAAGTCCAGGATGTGGCAACGGAGTTGCGCCGGCGCAACCATGAGCTGGAGATCGTCGCCAAAAGTGTCTCGCAAAGTCTGCGTACGCCGCTCATTTCGATCGGCGCGCTCAGCGCGCTCCTGTCGCAGGAGCTGCGCGGCCATCGCGGCGACAAGGTAGCGCAATACCTGGAACAACTGCGAAGCGGCGCACGCAGCGGAGAGCAGCTGATAGACGGCGTCCTGTCGCTGTCGTCGATTGCCACCGCAGACATGTCACGCGAATCGCTCGACTTGACGCGCATCGTGTCCGAATTGATGGCCGACCTGCGCGACAGGCATCCGGGCCGCAATGTGTCAACCAGTGTCCAGGACGGCCTTCGTGCCTCAGGCGACCGTGCGCTGGTAAGAACGGCGTTTCGCGAATTGCTCGACAACGCATGGAAGTTCACTGGACGGGAGAGTGCAGCAGCCATCACAGTCGGCTCGAACATGGGACCGACGGGCGAAGCTGTCTTCTTTGTTCGCGATTCCGGCTGCGGCTTCGACGCAGCAAATGCGGGAAACCTGTTCCGCCAGTTCCAGCGACTGCACGACTCGGCTGACTTCCCAGGAGGCGGAGTAGGCCTCGTGAGTGTCGGGCGCATCGTGGAGCGACACGGCGGCCGAATCTGGGCTGACTCGCGCCCGGACCAGGGCACCACCGTCTACTTCACGCTTCCAACGCCACTGCCGAAGTGACAAGGACGTGCGCTCCTATGCTTCGGTATAGGGGTGGGCGGTGGCGCTGGTGGCGGTTGCATGTGCGTGCTAGCGTCGAACTTCCGAGTGACTCTCATACCGAAGCGAAGTGCTCATCGACGCCATACCCGCTACTTTCGAGCACCTGAGCAACGCGCTCTCGCCTCATCGGGCTCATCGATGAATCCTTCATTGATTGCGCTCGTCGATCGGATGCTCCAGGCCGCCAGGGGCGTCTGGCACGAACATCGCGTCCTGCGCGACGCGCACGGGGCCGCGACCGTGGCGCCGGAGCTCACCGGCCGCACGAGCCACACAGCCGATCAGCGTTCAGACCTCTATGCGCTCGGCGCGGTGTTCTACGAATGGGCAGCCAGCCGCAAGCCATTCGAGGACAAGGACCCGCTGCGCATGATCCATCAGCAGCTGACTCATGCGCCTGTCCCGCCGGTGGTGCTGCGTCCCGAGCTTCCAACGGTGCTCTCCGACATCATCATGAGGCTGCTCGAGAAAGACCCGGGGCGTCGTTATCAAAGCGCAGAAGGACTCTCGCATGACTTGCAGCGTGTCCGGCGGGCGCTGCTGCGCAGCCGTACTGATGTCTTCCCGTTGGGCGAGCATGATTTTCCAAGCCAGTTGCGCGCGCCAGTTCATCCCGTGGGTCGACACAAGGAGTTCGACCAGCTCTGCGCAGGATTCCAGGCCGCGTCGGACGGAAAGTGCAGCGTTGTGCTGGTCAGCGGACCAGCCGGTGTGGGCAAGACGGCTCTTGTGGAAGAACTGCGGGCGCTCGCTACCGCACTCAGTGGCTGGTTCGTCTCGGGCCGCAGCGATCCCCGGGGTGTGCCGGGCCTGGGAGCGCTGACCGAGGCGCTCGGTGCACTGGGCAGCTCGCTGCTGACCGAACCGCATGCGCGGCTTGAGCAGCTGCGGCAAGGCTTCGCTGCCGCGTTGGGCAAACATGCTGGCACTCTCGGTGCCGCCATCCCTCAATTCAAGTTGTTGCTGGGCGATGCGACCGGACCGGTCGCAGCAGACGCCGACATGGCCTCGCCTGCGCTGCAATCGCTGGCGCTGCGCTTGCTGGGAGTTGTCGCATCCGCGGATCGTCCGCTGGTGATGGTTCTTGAAGACCTCCAGTGGGCTCATCCAGGTGTCCTCCAGTTCATCGAGGCTGCCATGCACGATGACAGTCCAACCGGTGTGGTGCTTGTGGGAACCTGGCGCTCCGACGAAGTCAATGCGGAGCACTGCGTTGCTTCAGCTGTGGAGCGATGGCGTAGCGCGGGCTTGCCGGCGATGGAGATCAATCTCGCCAACCTTGGTGAACACGCGGTTGCGGACATGATTGCCGATATGCTGCGCCTGCCGCAGGCGGAGTCGTTTCGCCTTGCGGCCGCGCTGGCGGGCCATGCGGGTGGCAATCCACGGGACACGGTTGCCTTGATCAATGCACTGCGCCGCGATGGAGTGCTCTCGCCTAACGCCACGGGGTGGCGATGGAACGTGGATGAACTTGAGCGCCATGTTGAGGGCGCCGCGGTGATGGACGTGCTGCGCGCGCGGGTCGCGCGGCTGCCCCGGGGGCTGCGCGAATTGCTCGAGTCGCTCTCGTGCCTTCGCCTGGATGTGACTGAGCAGGAAGCTGCGATAGCGACGGCGATGGATCCGCGCGACCTGCAGGCGCGCTGCACGCGGCTGGCGAAAGAGCGCGTGCTCTTGCAAGACCCTGGACCGCCCGCGCAATTGCGCCTGCATGAGCCCACGCGACGCGCGGCCTATAGCGGCCTGGACGGGGCTGTACGCCTGAAGATGCATCTCGGCTTCGCCCGTAACTTGAGTGCGGCTGGTGCATTCCGGGCAGAAGCTGCGAGCCAGTACCTGCTGGCCGCGTCTGCAGTTGCGGATGCGCGTGAATGCGGCGCTGCAGCCGCCTTGATGCACGAAGTGGCCTTGCAGTCTGTAGCGCAAGGCGACAGCGCAAATGCCAACCAGATGCTGAAGGCCGCCTTGGCCCTTCTTGATCGTGCGGCGGCGGGGGGCGCTGGCGTGCCCGCGCTGCGGCTGGCATGCGAGATTGACCAGCACTTGACACTGTGCAGGCTGGGGCAGCTTGACGAAGCAGATGAGGCCTATGCGCGAATCGAGCTGCGTCAACCTGGCCCCTTGATCATGTCGGATTCCGCCTGCGCGCAGGTCTCCAGCCTGCACAGCCGGGGCCGCACTGGTCAAGCCGTGACTCATGGCCTGCAATTTCTGCAGCGTCTCGGATTCGAGCCGCCAGACCCTCACGTCGCGGCGCATTCTGATGCTGGCCTGGATGCACTGGTCTGTATCGAGAGCCTGCAGCGCTGGGTTCGTGAGTTTGACGCGGCTGGTGAGCTGGCACGGGCGCCAGCCACCGATCCAGCCGCTCTTGCGGCCGCAAACATGTTTGTGCAGCTCGTGCCCACGTCGTTTTACGCACGCACCCATGTCGCCGGCTGGCTTGTGAATGAGAGCGTTTCTCTTTGGGAGCGCATGGGCCCGAACCCGGGCCTGGCGGTGACGCTTTGTCTCGCGGGTCAGCTGACCGGTCCGGCCGCCGACTGGCGTTTGAGCTATCAGGCTTGCAGCCGCCTGGTTGCCTTCTGCGAGGCCAAGGAGTGGGAGCGTGCCAGTTTGCAGTGCCGGCAGATGCTTGCTCTTGGCTGCCTGCACTGGTTCGCGCCGCTCGAGCAAGGGCTCGAACATGCCATTCGCGCCCGGGAAGGCCTGCTGCGGTTGGGCGATGTGCAGGCGGCGTCCGTGAGTCACTTCATCTCGGCGGTTGACGTTTTTGAGTCTGCAGCGACGCTTGAGGTCTGCGCACAGGAAGTTCAGGGGGGGCTTGATCTTGCAAGGCGTGGCGACCTGCGGCAGCTGGCCACGATGTTGGGCGTGACGCGACAGTTGTTGCGCTGCCTGCGTGGTGAAACTGCCGGGCCGGGTCACTTTGAAGATGCTGAATTCAGCGAGACGCGATACCTCGCGGACAACGCATCCATGCCCATGGCCATGGCCGGATATCACGTGCATCGCGGTCTTGCCGCGGCGATCTTCGGCGACACCTCGGCACTTTGTGAGCACGCCAGGACAGCGCTGTCGCTCATGGCGCAGCAGTGCTTCTATCCAGCAGCCTGGGCACACTGGCTGGTTGCCTTGGGCATTGCACGAGAAATCCAGGAGGCGTCCATGGGCGGCGTTGCGCCGAACGCGGCAAAACTCATCGATTTCGACAGGTCGCTTGGCTGGATGGGAATGCGCTCGACCGATGCCCCGTCCAACTTCAGGCACCTGTATATGCACTTGCTCGCCGAACGTGCATGGGCGGCAGGCGACATTCCGCTGGCAGCAGGCTATTTTGACGATGCGGTGAGCTGTGCCAGAGGCGTCATGCGGCCATGGCATCGCGCCATCATCCTCGAGCGCGCCGGGCGCTTTCATTGCTCGCGTTCGCGAGCCCGGTACGGCAATGAACTTCTTGCAGAAGCGCACGAGTCGTACGCCGCTTGGGGTGCTACCGCCAAAGCGGCGCAGTTGGCTGCCGAAACCGGTATGCCAGTGGTCACGATCGGCGCCGCCGTAAGACACGCCGGCGCCGATTCTCTGGACACACTCGCCGTGCTGCGCGCGTCGCAAGCGCTGAGCTCCGAGAGAAACCCTGCGCGACTTCGCGAGCGCGTCGAGGAAGTGCTGGGCAGCGTTGCAGGCGCCACCAAAGTTGTGCTGGCGCTATGGGACGACGATGTTGACGATTGGGTGCTGCCCGCTGAAGACGGTCACACCGAGCCCGTCAGAGTCGATGCGGCCGCCCACCGTGTGCCGTTGTCGGCGCTTCGCTACGCGCATCGCACCGACGAACTCCTCCTGCTGGCCGATGCAACAACTGATAACCGCTTCTCGCACGACCCCTACTTCCAGGGGATGGAGCGCTGCTCGACGATGGTCGTGCCTATCTTCCACAAAGGCGCGACGCGCGCGATGCTGATGCTCGAAAACCAGGCGAGCAGGGGTGCATTCAGCGTGGCCCGGCTTGATGCGGTGACGATGATCGCAGGGCAGCTCGCCGTCTCGCTTGAGAACGCCCTGCTCTATGAGCGACTGGAGCGCAAGGTCAGCGACCAGACGCAACAGCTGCGCGAGGCGCATTCGCGGCTGCTTGCCGAAGCCCGGCGCGCCGGCATGGCCCAGATCGCGACCAACGTGCTGCACAACGTAGGCAATGTGCTCACGAGCGTGAATGTCTCGGCGCATGTCATCGAGACGCAGATCAGGCAGTCGCCTGCGGGGCGCCTGAACAAGCTGGCGCGCTTGCTCGATGAACAGGCGGACAACCTGGTCACGTTCTTTGGCCCTGGGGGCAACGGACGTGTCCTGCCCGGCTACCTGCGCGAGCTGGCACATGCGCTCGGGTTCGAGCGGGAGCAGCTGCTGATAGAGGTGAGTCGCCTAGCGCGCAGCATCGATCACATCAAGAACGTGGTCGCCATGCAGCAGTCCTATGCCGGCTCGCGAAGGCTGCTTGAGCAGGCGCGAATCAGCGAGCTCGTGGACGACGCCTTGCATATTCAGGAGGCATCCAACGTGCGGCACGGCGTTGAAGTACACCGTGACTACGAGGACGTCGAGGTCGCGACACTGGACAAGACTCGCGTCATGCAGATCCTGGTCAACCTGCTTGAGAACGCGCGCCAGGCCATGGACGATGTGACAGGCGAGCGCAGCATTTACGTGCAGGTCAGGGCGGACGGGAACTCCATCTTTGTGACTGTGCGCGACACCGGGTGCGGGATACGGGCCGATGACTTGCCCAAAGTCTTTACGCATGGCTTCACCACCAAGACAGAAGGTCACGGCTTTGGCCTGCACAGCTGTGCGATCGCTGCCCACGAGATGGACGGCAGCTTGCAGGTGCACAGCGATGGGCCAGGAACCGGTGCAAGCTTTGTGCTCCGGCTGCCAACCGCGCCTGGCGACTACCGTTCACCAGTGTTGACTGCTCGCGGGTAAGTGACAGCGTGCCGGCGGGTCTTGACCTCAAAATGGCTGCTCATCAACAGGAGCGCGACGGATGAGGGGTTCAACAGTTCCGCTGCCCGGCCACCGTGAAGAAAGCCGGGTCGATGTGCTTCATGAAAGTGCAACGACCCGCGTCGTACGCCAACGAGACGGGCTCGCAAGCATTGTCCTCAAGGAGCCACTGGGGGTGGAAGCGCCGCGGCGGCTGCACCATGAGAAGAGCATTCTGTCCCGCCTCGCGTCGACCAGTGGGGTCGCGCGCCTGGTCGCCGGTCCCCAGCCTGCTGGGGCAGTAGCAGTGGTCGACTGCGATGGGGTCCCGCTCTCGCAACTGTTGCTGGCGGGTCCTGTTGCGTGCCGCACACTCCTGTCGATGGCTTGCCCTCTGGCTGGCACCATCGCGGCGATGCATCTCGCAGGAGTCATTCACTGCGACATCAACCCCTCCAACATCCTGTTGTCCAGTACGGGTGAGCCAGTGCTGATCGACTTCGACCTCGCCAGGCTGGTCGACCAGGATGACGACAGCGAGCAACCAGCTGGCATCGTAGGAACGCTGGCCTATCTTGCCCCTGAGCAGACTGGCCGCACGGGCCGCGCCGTCGACCAGCGCGCCGATATGTATTCGTTTGGCGCCACCCTCTACGAGATGGCGACGGGCCGGCCGCCATTCGAGTCGAATGACACGCTCCAGATCGTGCATGACCACCTCGTGCGCGAGCCGCAGGTGCCGTCACAAGTCAATGCGAGCGTTCCGGCGGGGCTGTCGGCGATCATCCTGCGGCTGCTCGCGAAAACGCCTGAAGACCGCTACCAGAGCGCCGAAGGCCTGTTGCACGACCTGCAGCGCCTGCGCGTCGAACTGGACGGCCCGGGTGACGGGCTCTTCGAGCTCGCGCAGCGCGACTTTCCGGCGCGCCTTGGAGCGCCCGCGCAGACGGTGGGTCGCGACGTAGAACTTGCCGTGCTGCGACAGGCCTTGACCGAAGCGGGCGAGACATCGCGGCGTGCGGTGCTCATTGCGGGCGCAGCCGGTGTGGGCAAGAGCGCGCTGGTCAACGAACTCCGCCCGGAAGTAGCCGCTGCGGGCGGCTGGTTCGTTTACGGCAAGTCCGACCAGTACCAGACCGCACGCATGACGGCTGGTGCGATGACACAGGCCCTGCGCGCGCTGGGGCGATTGCTGTTGGCACAGCCAAGGCAGGAGGCGGCATTGCAACGACAGCGCATCGTCGAGCGCCTGGGCAGCAACGCGGACCTCATCACACGATTGCTTCCCGAATTCGAGCTGCTGCTGGGCTCGCATCCGGATGTCCGGCAGCTCGATCCCCGACAAGCCGAGTTGCAACTGCATGAGGCGACGATTGACCTGCTCGCTGCAGTCGTTTCCCACCAAAAACCTTTGGTGCTGGTCGTGGACGATCTTCAGTGGGCCAGTGCGCAAACCCTGGCGACATTCGAGCGGCTGACCGGCGACACGGCGCTTCGAGGCCTGTTGCTGGTCGGCACCTACCGCGCCGAGGAGCTGGATGCGAGTCATCCGTTGACAGCTGTTCTTGGCAGGTTGCGGCAGGCGGCGCAACCCGCACGCGAGGTGGCGCTGGCCAGCCTCAGCCCTGATGCCATGACCGAGCTGGCGGCGCGCATGCTCAGACAGAAGCCAGAATCCGCGCGCGAGTTTGCGGACGCGGTCCGGGAGTTGACCGGTGGCAATCCTTTTGACACTGTCGAGATGATCAACTCGTTGCGGCGGGACGGCCTGTTGCGGTTGCAAGAGCAGGGATGGTCGTGGGACTCTGAAGCAATCAGGCGCTATGTCGGTCGCGGCAATGTCGTGGATCTGTTGGCCGCACGAATTGAACGCTTGCCGCGCGCATCGCGTGACATTCTGGAGCGCATGACCTGCATCGGCAACGAAGCGGCAGTTGACTTGCTCGCCGTGGCCACGGGGCTGAGCGAGGACATGGTGCGTCATCGACTTGCCGCGCCACTGGAAGACGGCTTGCTGGTCGTCGAGCCGGCCGGGGCGCCCGATGTCATGCGGTTTCGCCATGACCGGGTGCAGCAGGCCGTGCGAAGCGCGATGGGCGAGCGGCACCGCAAGCTGCTGCATCTGGAGCTGGCGCGCCGCCTCGTGCAGGCACCCCGGCGTGAAGCGGCGGCGGCACTGCAGTACATGGAGTGTGCGGACACGCTGGTCGAGCCATCGGAGCAGCGGCTGGTCGCGCGTTTGCTCTATGAGGTCGCCCTCAAGATGGCGCACATGGCGCTCTATTCGCAAGCGGAGTGCTACCTGGCAACGGCAGGTGTAGCGCTGGCCTCACTTGGCGAGCCGGCCGATATCGCGTTGCGCGATGCGGTGGACGTGCAGCGCCACGCGGCGCTGTACTGCCTGGGCCGACTTGATGAATCCGACCCGCTCTATAGCGCCATGCTGGCGCGTGCGACGGACCCGCTGGACCTCGTTGAGCCGACCTGCCTGCAAATGCGCAGCGTCGAGATGCGTGGGCGTGCGGGCGATGCGATGCAGCTGGGCCTGGACCTCTTGCGGCAGCTGGGCGTGCACGCGCCTGCAGGCTATGTCGACGACACCACCGCGCAGCAGCTGGGCGCGCTCAATGAGTGGATCGCGCAGGATAGCCAGATCGATCATTCGACGCGACAACAAATCACCGATCCGCGCCTGCTCGCTATCGCCAAGCTGCTCGGCAGAACCATACGATCGGCCCTGGTGCGATTCGACACGGACGCCGTGGTGTGGTCACTGCTGGAGTGCAAGCGCCTGTGGTCAGACCATGGGCCTTGTCCTGAGCTGGTCAGCTGCCTCGGGCGAATGGGCGGCATGTTGATCAGCCTGCGAAAAGACTATCGCGCCGCGTACAACATCTCGCGTCACGTGATGGTGGTGGGTGCGGCCCTCGGTTACCAGGCGCAGGCAGTCGAAGCGCGATTTGTGTTTTCTACCTACGGCGGCCATTGGTTTGAGCCACTGGAGCATGTGTTGCCGCCGCTCGCTCGCGCCTACGAAGAAGCACAGGCCATTGGCGACCCTTCGTTTGCCTGCTACGTCCACCTCGTGCTGTTCACAGTGCTGGTGGAAATGGCCCCAACGATAGATGTCACCCTGGCCGAGCTGGATGAAGGAATTGCGTTGTGTCAGCGAACGGGCAATGTCCACGCAGCGGCGCTGCACATGCCATTGCGGCAAACGCTGCGCGCGCTCGGCGCACAAACACAGCCGGTGGGCAGCTTTGATGATGCGCAATTTGACTCTGCGGCGTTCCTGGCGCGAATGGGCAGGTTTCCCTTTATTGAGAATGCACAGAGCGAATGCCGCGCAATGTTCGCCCTGATCATGGGCGACGCAACCCAGTTCAGCTTGTGCGCTGACCGCGGAATGGCACACCTGGGCAATCTGGGCGGCTACTACATGACTGTCTATGCGCATCTCTTCGTCGCGATCGCGCGAGCATGGGAAGTGCAGGCAGTACCCGAGCGCGCAGACGCGCCATCATTGCTGGCGCAACTGCAGGCGTGCCTCGCGTGGCTGACCGACCGGGCGACTGACCAACCCCACAACTATTTGCATCTGGTGCGGTTTGTCGAGGCAGAGAAGGCTTGGGCCGAAGGCAATCTGGCTCAGGCTGCCATGCGGTTTGATATGGCGATGGTCGAGGCGGCCAACCGCGACAGGCCATGGCATCGAGCGGTCATTACGGAGCGTGCGGGCATGCTTCAGCTTGCCCACGGCCTCGCTCATGTGGGCAGAATGCTCCTGAGCGATGCGTGCGACCAGTACCAGTCGTGGGGAGCGACGTTGAAGGTCGCACAGTTGCGGCATGCCCATTCGTTTCTGCGCCCGCTGGCTCAGCCCGCACACCAGCACGCCGAGCGACCGGCAAGCCGCTCGCTCGGGGGCAGCAGCACCGTCTCGCCAGACGCGCTGGATCTCATGGGGGTGTTGAGGGCCTCGCAAGTATTGAGCTCCGAGACCAGTCTCGATCGGCTTGCCTTTCGCGTCACGGAAGTGCTCGCATCGCTCAGCGGCGCCACCAAAGTGCTGGTGCTGCTATGGGACGATGGCAAGTGGTGGATGCTTGCGCCCGGCTCGGGCGAATCGTCGATGCCGGTTGGGCAAGCTGGCGAACGGGGGCTGTTGCCACTGTCGGTGCTTGCGTATGTCGAGCGCACAGGGCAGGCGCTGGTGGTCGACGACGCGCTTCTGGACGATCGGTTTGCACGTGACCCGTACTTTGCCAGTGTGCCGTTGTGCTCTGTGCTGGCGACCCCCATTGCCAGTCAGGGAACCACCCGCGCCATGCTCTTGCTAGAGAATCGCTACGGCCGCGCCGCATTCAATGCGCAACGGCTCGATGCGGTGATGCTGATTGCAGGCCAGCTTGCTGTCTCGCTGGCCAATGCGCAACTCTATGAGGGTCTCGAGCAGCGCGTGGCCGCTCGCACGCGCGAGCTCGAACAGACGCAGGCGCAACTCATGACCACAGCCAGACGCGCGGGAATGGCAGAGATTGCCAATAACGTGCTCCACAACGTTGGCAATGTGCTCAACAGCGTCAACGTCTCGGCGAGCGTGATGAGGCGAACTGTTCGCGAGTCGCGCGCCGAAGGCTTGGCGCGAGCAGTTGAACTCATGAATGCGCACCAGCAAGACTTGCCGCAGTTCATGGGAAACGATCCGCGCGGCAAGGCGTTGTTGGGCTACCTCAATGGATTGGTGGATGCCTTGAAACAGGAGCAGAGCAACATGCTCAGCGACCTGGACAGGCTCGCGCGCAGTGTGGAACACATCACCTACGTCGTGTCCACCCAGCAGTCGCATGCGGGGCCGTCAAGCGTGCTGGAACAAGTCGCTCCACAGGAGTTGCTGGAAGAAGCGCTGCAATTGAGCGAGCAAATCCTGCAGCGCTATGGCACACACGTAGTTCGAAACTATGAGCCGATGCGGACACTGGCGCTGGACAAACAGCGCCTTCTGCAGATCCTGGTGAACCTGATCGGCAACGCGGCGCAGGCGATGGAGAGCATGCCGCTGGCTGATCGCGCACTCACACTGGCGCTATACGTTGTGACTGACGAGGAAGGAGCGCGCCTGTATATCGCTGTCCAGGACCGGGGCGAAGGCATCGCGCAAGAAGACTTGCAGCGGATCTTCGCGCACGGTTTCACGACGCGTAAAGACGGCCACGGCTTCGGCTTGCATAGCAGTGCGCTCGCCGCCAAGGAAATGGGTGGGCGTCTGACCGTCAAGAGCGAGGGCCCGGGACGGGGCGCGACGTTCACAGTTGAACTGGCCATGACAACGGGCGCACATCAGCCGCCCGGCAGCCTAGTCCAATCGTGATGCACAGCGTCCAGCGGCCTTGTCTGCGCAGGAAGCTGCTGAGTAAAGAAAGCCCGACACAAGAAGTCCGCAGACCGGGCCAATCACCAGAAGCGCCGCGATCAGCCCCGTCAGGCTGCCGCAGGCGACAAGCGCCAGACCTCCAGCGAAGCCTGTGAGGCTGCCGGCAAATGCCGCTGCATGGCCCCAGGTCATGAGCGAGTCCGCACGCGAGCGGGTACCGGGCTCCTGGAAGGCTGTATCAACAGTAAATTGGTCGTGGCGCATGGTCGATTCATCGTACGAATCGTGGTGGAACATTCCATCAGACCAAGGTCTGCGTCCTGCCGTCTATTTGTCGTCATGGTGGGCTATGGAACTTCAAAGAGCGGGGGGTTACTCACTTTGCGAGTCACCGAGATTTGCGCAAGCAAACCAAGATCAACCCTACAGAGGCGAGCCCGATGGACACCGACCAACTCCTGCAATCTCTTGGCCTTTCACTCGGTCTGGACAAACTGCGTTTCGACGCAAATGGATGTGCGTGCCTTGCGGTTGACGGGGCGCCGGCGCTGAACTTCGAGCGCGATGCTTCCGGGGGCATTCACCTGTATAGCGTGCTCGCTCCGGTGCCGCCAGACGAGCGCGAAGCTGTCTATACGCAACTGTTGCAAGGTAACCTGTTCGGGACGTTGACAGCAGGTGCCACGCTTGCCATCGATGAGCTGCATGCAGAGATCGTCCTGTGTCGCAACGTTGTCGCCGAGTCGCAGACCGCGTCGTCCTTCGAGTCGCTGGTGGAGGCGTTCGTGGCTGCCGCAGAAGACTGGCAGTCCCGCCTGGGCAAGGCGCCGGTCCAGTCGTCCAGGCAGAACACCCCCATGGCGCCGCGGCTGCTAGACCCGTTCATGCTTCGCGGCTGAGTGGCAACTACAGAAAGGCGCCGACCATGGCTCGCATCCGCAGTGAGCGACCGACCCCGCCCGCAAGCAACGCGGCTCTGCAAGACTGGCGCCGCGAAGGAAAGATCAACAAGGCACAAGTGGTGCCAGTCAAAGGAGTTCGAGCGCGGCCAGTGCGTGATTCACTCCTCGATCGCGCCAGGGACCTCGCCAGCCGTGCATTTCAGGTGATCCTGCCGCGCAACAGGCGAGTGGGTGATGATGCGTCCGTCATGGACGTCGGCCAGCTCGTGGATGAAGCGAGTGCAGCGTTGCGGGAGAAGGACTGGGCGGCTGCTCCCCTCGTAGCTCTCTACAACAGGTCCACGGCGACAGTTAACCAGTCGGTCTTCGCGAGGATGAATCCCGACCAGCTGGTCACGTTGCGCAATGAACTCGAAGCCGTGGTGCTCTCTGACATGCAGGTCCCTGACAGCGTCCATGCCATTCTTGTCATAGCACGGCGCTGCGTGAGCGATCGAATTGCGCTTGTGCGCGAGAGCTTTTTGTCTGCGTGCCACAAAGTCATGCTTGCAGCGGGTGATCCACAAGGCAAGCCCGGTGAACTGGCAGATTCGGTCATTGCTGCTTCACGTCACTTTGAAAATCTGGACAGGTATGGCGGTCTCGCAGGTCAATACCAGGAGCTGATCGAGCAGTACCGCATGAGTCTGTACGGCCTGCTTGACCACGTGAAGCCTCCGCTGCTCGAACCCCGCCTGCAGCGAGACCTTGAACCTGCTTTGCGCACATTGCGCATTGCGCCAAAGACCGATGTATAGGTGAACTGTCGGAGCCTGCGTGTTACCAATTGGACATGACGAACACGCACACCAACTCACTGCGCTCTGTCTTGCTGCAGGGCCTTCGATTCAACCGCTATATCGCGCACGCGGCTGTTGCGCTACTGTTCTGCACCGCCGCTCTGGCGCAACAGGCCGTGACCACGCTGCCGCCGCCTCCCGCACTCAAGCTCGGACTGATCGGTCCGATGACGGGCGGCTCTGCCGACTTTGGCGAAACCATGCGCAATGGCGTCGAGCTGGCGCTCGACGAAATCAACGCGGTGGGCGGCTATCTTGGACGCCGCATCGAGTTGGTCATCAAGGACGACAAGGCCGATCCTGCGGTCGGCAAGAAAATGAGCGAAGAACTCGTCAATGGCGACAAGGTGTTCGCAACTATCGGGTTTTGCAACACAGGAGTCGCAATAGCCTCCATCCCGATTTTCCAGGCTGCGAAGAGTCCGCTGCTGGTGCCGTGTGCAGCGGGCTCGCCAGTGACCAAAGTCGTACCACCGGCTGAGAGCTATGTGTTTCGAGTCTCCCCTAGCGAAGAGATCAAGGCGCCATTTCTTGTGGGTCAGATTCTCGAGCGCGGCTTGACCAAGGTCGCGATCTTTGCTGACGAAACGCCTTACGGGCAGTCAGGGCAGGCAGATGTCGAACGAGCATTGAGTGCACGCGGAATCAAGCCTGTGTACACCGCAAAATTCCCGTTGGGTGTGCAGTCGTTGGTCCCGCAGATGGAACAGGCGAGAGCTGCAGGCGCTAACGTGATCGTTGCGTACACAGTCGGTCCCGAAAATGCCGTCATCGCCAAGAGCCGTGCCGCCGCCAAATGGCAGGTGCCGATCGCCGGGCCGTGGACGCTCTCTTTCCCCAATTTCCTGAAAGCGGCCGGCCCAGACGCAGAAGGCACGCTGATGGTCCAGACCTTCATCGCGCAACCCACGAACGAGCGGCGTGCGGCTTTCCTCGCAGCGTACCGGCGCAAGTTTGGCTCCCGTCTGCCCGTGCCGATGGCGGGCGCGCAGGCCTATGACGCCACCTACTTGCTGGTGTTCGCCTTGTTCAGCATCAAGAACGGCAACCTCGATGGCCCTTCGATCAAGGCGTCGCTGGAGAACCAGCAGCGAGTCTTCTACGGCGTGGTGTCCACCTACGACAAGCCATTCTCCGTCCAGAGCAAGGACGCTGTGACGCCCAACATGCTGGTGATGGGCCAGGTGAAGGGGGGTGTCGTCGTATTTGCCAATCCTGAGGACGCCAGGCGCAGCCTGTTTGTGCAACGCAAGCAGTAGCGGCCAGTTGGAACCGTATCGCCGCTGCGGTTACATACATTCGTAGGCGTCCGGAAGGGGTGCCATGGTGTGAGACCAATTGGAGCTGCAATGATCGAATCCATTGACACGGCGCCCGCAGTCGAAGTGCTGCAGCGCATTTTTGTCGAGGACGCCCTAGCCGAGATCGATCAGGTCCCGCAGGAGCAACTGGAGGCCGTGTACGCCGAAGTATGGGAACGCGTCGTGCGGCAGGACTTCGCTGGCGCATTGGGGCCACTGCTTTTTCTTGTCGTGCATGACCCCTATGAGTTTCGCTTCCAGTTCAGCTATGGGCTCTGCCTGCAGCAAGAGGGCCGCGTTGCTGACGCAGCGCGGCACTACGGCCTGGCCTGGATGCTCGATCCGAGCGACCCCGCGTGCGCGTATCGTCTTGGCGAATGCCATGCGGCACTCGGCGACAGGGATGCCGCCGCCGAGGCCTTTGAGACAGCGATTGCATTGTGCGCGGCACCTCGCCTCAATGCAGACGTGCGCCTGGCTGCAGAAGGCGCTTTGCAAAAACTTCGCGCCTGAGGAAATCACCATGAGCCGCATCTCTCCCCCCACGTTCCAGAAGCTGTCGCTCACCGCAGCAGTCAAGGCCAATGAACCTGTGGATATGGCGACCAAGGCGGACGCATTCGCCGCGGTAACGCTGACGCCTCCACCGATGCCTGGTTCACCCCGCCCGAATATGACCCGCGAAGAGCGCGCAAGCCGCGCCATGCAGGCCATGAAGGCCAAGCTGCTTACGGCGCTCGCCTGCGGCGTCGATCCGCTTCAAATGCGCTTCTGGAGCGACCCGCTCGGCACGCGCGCGAAATCCGCCCGTGAGGCGATGCTGGCCACTGCTGCCTGGGACGACGGCGCGCGCTAGGTTCGCCCAGTTAGGGCGACACACATAGACCATCGTCTGATTCGCACGACGCGCTTTCTCCGTATTGTTGTCCCCAAGGGAGCAACACACGACGGACATTGTCACGTCGTACCGACAAGTCGGGGATCACCATGTTGTTCATGAAAGACGTCGCTCACGACACAGAGCCCAGAGTGCCGGTGCAGGCCAGACTCACTGCCCTGATTGCAGACGAACATCATCTGGTCCGCGGCGGGTTGAAACTCTGCCTCAAGGCAATCGAACAGAACGTCACCGTGCTCGAAGCCGAGACGATCGATTCTGCAGTCGAAACATTCAAGACCCATCCCGAAATCGATCTGGTGCTTCTCGACCTGAGCATGGCGGGCTCGTCAGATACCACTGCGCTGGAGCGCTTCACAAAGAGCTGCCCGAGGGCGTGCATCGTCGCCATCTCCTCTGTGGCCGATATGAAGACAGTGCAGACCGTTCTGGCCAAGGGCGTTCGCGGGTTCATCCCCAAGCTGGCAGGGCGCACTGCCTTCATCAACGCACTTCGGCTCGTCCTGGACGGTGGGATCTACATTCCCCCCGAGGCGTTTGCAGCGCCCCAGGCCAGCACAGCCGCGGCAACCGTTGCCACAGCGGCTGCGCCAGAGACCCCTGCCGTCAGCCGCGCTGAGGCGTTGCGCGGCGCAAGGCTCACGGCCCGCCAGATCGACGTCCTGGCCCAGTTGCTGGACGGCAAGCCCAACAAGCAGATCTGCCGTGAGCTCAACCTTGCCATGGGCACGGTCAAGTGCCACGTTGGCGCGATTCTCGGGGCGCTTGAAGTCAACAGCCGCGCCGAGGCCATTGCAGCCGCCAACAAGCGCGGCTGGCGCGAATGGCTCACGCCTTCGCCTGCCCACAGCCGTCACGTCGCTTAAGCGAAGCCGGCCCTCAATCAATTTCCCTGGTAGGCCTTCGGCGCCGCCATTGCGGCGAATAGGGCATGCGCGCCTGCGACTTGGCGTGCCTGCGTTGTCGCGAGAAGAGTTGCTCCAATGAGAAAAGCCGCATTGCTGCGCGTGGGCACACGCGCAGCAATGCGGCAAAGGACCGACGGGCGGAAGGTCAGAACTTCTGAACGACACCTTTCAGTGTGTCCGAGCGCTCCTTCATGCAGCCACTGAAGCTCGCGGTGATCGTGCTGTTGATGGCAAGCAGGCCCTGAAACTTCAGCAGGTCAGCGGCCGTTGAATCCGGCCCAAGGCCCGCCATCGCAGCGTCGAGATCGGTTTCGGTCGGCGTGATAACGCCATCGCCGGTTGTGGAAATGCCATTGAGAGTGAAAGCCATGATATTTCTCCTTGAAAATTAAGGCTTCGAACCGGGCGCGCCCTTCGCGTCCAATTGGGTAGGCGCTTGAAATATTCCTGCGCCTGAAACTGAGTAACGTCGCATCACAACTAGTTCCTGCCGGCGTCCGATTTCGGCAAGGTTTCGATGATGCGAATCGCGGCCGCCACTGCAGTGGTTGCCGCCTCCACATCGCGATAGGTTTGCGCATCACTGGGCCGCCGGCCCGCAGCCAGGCAGCTCACATGCAGCGTGCGCAGCTGGTTCAGCAGATTCATGCGGCGCGTGCCGCTTGGGTCGCTCTGCAATTCGGATTGCAAGTCCGGCGTGTGTTTCTGGTTCATGATGAATGAGTAACAGGCAAGCAGCGACAGTTCAATTGGCGTAGCGAACGCGCAGACCATCCGAGAACAGCAATTCACCGTCGCGAATGGCCATGAGCGTGCGCCCTTCGATTGCGCCGCCCGGGGCAATTCGCCGGCCGCCGGTCGTTACCAGGTACGGTGACGCGCCCGCAACCACGGTCTCGACCTGGACTTCGATCAGGTCGCGCTCATGCTGCACTTGCGCGCGCACCGTGAGCACGCTTCCATAGTCGCGTGTGAACGTCATGAACATGCTCTCCCAGGCCTGCACTTCCTGGCTAGTCAATACCGCTCGCAATTCGAGCGCTGGGTCACGGCTTGCGACTTTGAACTTCGAAGCAATGCCGGCGGCCCGAAGCCGCTCCTCGAAACGCGCCGCAAGTTCTGAGCGCAAGAGCACCGCGAACTGGACAGGCGCTGCGTCGGCAAGCTCCGAGCGCGCTGCGTCGACCACGGCCGTCAGGTCGGCCTGCGTGGCGGCTGCACCACCGATGCGCAAGACGCCAGCAGGTGCACGCTCGACGTTCAGTTCGACAATGCCCGCTGTGCGGTGTTTCTCCAGAAATTTGGAGACGATGGCCAAGCGTTCAGCCTCGGGAATGACACGCGCTACAGGTACGGAAGCCGGGCGCGCTGGCGCGCTCGCTGCGGCTAGCGGAGCCTGCGTTGCAGGTGCCTGATCACTCTCGGCGGTGACCCACGCGGCCACAGCGGCGCCCATCAGCAACACGGCGGCAGCGCCAAACACAACCGCGGGATTGATGCTGCTGCGAACCTTCTTGATGGCCGCAATCCGAGGCTGCGGCGCTGGGGCTTCATGCGCAAGCGTGATCTCCTCACGGTCCGAGTCGCTGTGCGCAGGCAGTACCTGCTCGGGCTCTTCCAGCGCGTCGTCGTGCGGCCAGGGCGCGTCCACGTTGTCGATGGTGAGCTTCACGCGGCCAATACGCAGGGGCGTGCCAAGTGGAATCACCTGGCCAGACGAGACTTCACCGCGATCGATTGTTGTCACTTTGCCTTGGAGCAGCGTGACCTGGATGCCGTCGCCATCAGCTGACAATTCAACGTGCTCGGGCTCGATCTGCGTGCCCGCGAGCAGCACGGCGCATGTGTCGGCTGCACCCACTGAGTACGCCTGGCCGGCCTCAACAGGCAGAGTGCTGCCAGCCTGTGGGCCATGTAGCACGCGCAGTTCAAGAGCTTCGGAAGTGTTCATGATCGTTATGCCTCGAAAGTGGTGCGACGGGTTTGCCTGGTCAGGCCTGGATGCGCGCGAGCGGCTGGATGTTGATCTCCTGCGTCAGCTCCTGGTACGACAGGACAGGCAGCTCGGCCAGATCCTGCTCGAGCAGCTTGCGCATGTAGCGGCGGATATCCATTGACGTGAGCAGCACAGGCCGCTGCGTCGCGAGTGACGGATCGCCCACTGCTGCCTTGATGGCCGTCGTGATCCGCTTGGATGCAGAAGGGTCAAGCGCGAGATACGAGCCCGCTGAGGTCTGCCGGATCGCGGCGCGAAGCTCGTCCTCGATGGCGGGTGCGAGCAGGTAAGCGGGCAGCATGTTCTGGCCCGACGAATATTTGTGGCTGATATAGCGGCGCAAAGCCATGCGCACATATTCGGCAAGCAGCACCGGGTCCTTTTCCTTCTGACCCCATTCCACCAGCGCTTCCATCACGGTGCGCACATTGCGGATCGACACTTCCTCGGACACGAGCCGCTGCAGGATCTCGGCGATCTTGTGGATCGGCATGACCCGCGTGATCTCCTTGCCCAGCTCCGCGAACTTGCCTTCCATCTCGGCGAGGATGCCGCGCGTCTCTTGAATCCCTATGAACTCCGCGGCGTGCTTGCGCAGCACGAAGGCGATGTGATAGCTCAGCATCTGCGTCGGCTCGAGGAAAGGAATGCCCGCCTTCACCAACGCGCCCTTCAGGTGCGCGGGCGACCAGATGGTGGGCAGGTTCGGCAGGAACTTCTTGTCGGTCTCATGCGGGATGAGCATGGCGCTCAGGTTTTCGATGCTCTCGCGCACCAGCAGGTGATCGGCGCGCAGGCGTCCTTGCGACACAGGAATTTCGCCCACCAGAATCGAATACGACTCCGGCGGCAGCTGGTCGTTGAACCGCAGTTGCAACCCCGGGAACACCACACCCAGATCGAAATACAGCGCGCGGCGCACCTTGATCAGCTCCTCGTTGAGCATGTCTGCCGAGAACACCTTTTCGAGGTCGGCGTTCACGTCGACCATCAATGGCACGGTCGGCTGGAAGTTGTCTGCGTCGCCAGGCTTGGACTTTTCCGGCCTGCCCGTTTTGCCCGAAATGTCCACTGCCGAGACCGTCGTGACCTGGCCAGTCTTCGCATCGACAACCTTCGTCTCGCCCTTGTAGAGGGTGTAGCCCAGCGTGCCGATGAGCGCGCCCACGATCAGGAACGTGAGCGTCGGCATGCCAGGAATCGCGCTGAAACCCACCATCACGGCCGTGCCGATCAACAGGGCTTTTGGCTGCGACAGGATTTGCGCACCCACATCGCGGCCCACGTTCGATGGACCGTCGCCTGTCGTCACACGCGTGACGATCATGCCGGCACCGATCGAGATGAACAGCGCGGGAATCTGCGCGATCAGGCCGTCACCGATCGTGAGGATCGAATACACCTTCATCGCTTCGGCGGCCGTCATACCGCGCTGCATCGTGCCGATCAGAATGCCGCCCAACAAGTTGACGGCCACGATGATCAAGCCCGCGATCGCGTCGCCCTTGACGAACTTCATCGCGCCGTCCATCGAGCCGTAGAGCTGGCTTTCCTTTTCCACCAGCGTGCGGCGTCGGCGCGCTTCATCCATGTCGATCACGCCGGCGCGCATGTCGCCGTCGATGGACATCTGCTTGCCGGGCATGGCATCGAGCGAAAAGCGTGCGCCGACTTCGGCCACGCGCTCCGCGCCCTTGGTGATCACCACAAACTGAACGATCGTCAGGATCAGGAACACCACCAGGCCCACGACAAGGTTGCCGCCGACGACAAAGTTGCCGAACGTATAGACGATGTGGCCAGCATCTGCATTGAGCAAAATGAGCCGGGTCGTCGCGATGCCGATGGCCAGGCGGAACAGTGTCGTGATCAGCAGTACCGACGGAAACGACGAGAACGCCAGCGGGCTGGGCAAGTACATCGCCACCATCAGCAATACCGCAGAAATGCACATGTTGAGCGCGATCAGCACGTCCATCAACCACGTCGGCAGTGGCAGGATCATCATGAAGATGATGCAGACGATCAGAGCGGCAAGAACCAGATCGTTTCGGCTGACAAGCGCCTGGACGATCCGCTGGAGGCGAGGTGATGCAGCTTGCACGGTCAACTTTCGGTGGATAGTGTTGTGGCGGCCCGAGCCGCCGCAAACTGGTTGAAGGCGCGCTCGGCCTCGGCATGTCGGGCCGTGGCGGTACAGGCCTGGCCCTGCAGTAAGTGAAGAACCGGTGACGGGTCGCCGCAGTCGCGCAGCTTGTCCAGCACACGTGATGCTTCGCCCGCTTCACCTGCACGGATCGCGGCCAGCGCGAGCGATCGCATGGCGCGCATGTCATCGGGCGCGAGCACACACACGGCACGCAACATCACAACCGCCTGGTCGGGCCTGCCGTGCAACAGGAAGACGTGCGCGAGCAATCGCATCACTTCAAGGGAGTCGCTGTTCAGGCGGTTCATGCGTCAACCTTTGAGCAGCGCGGATCGGTACATCTGGACCAGATCGCGCAGGGCTACCTGGTCATGCATCAGCCGCCTGGCGGCGCGAAGAATGCGTGCGTTGCGCGGATCTTTCTCTTCTTCCAGTTCCAGCTGCTGCTCGCCTTCACGCAGGGCGCGGTTGAACCTGCTGGGCATCAACAGCGAAGGCTCGCTGAGAGATGGTGCGAGCTGGCCGGCGATGTAGTCCTCCAGGTTGGGCATCGCATACAGCTGCTCCAACCGGGGCTTGACGGGCGAGAACGCTGGCGAGATGTCGCCGGCAACGCCGACATCGACCTTTTCGTCCTCATCGAGCCGCAAGATCTTGTCGATCCCGCGATCCATCGGAAAAGGGGTGTTCTGAATGCGGCTCATGTCGTGTCCCGCCTCAGTGCATCTGCGTGACGTTGGCGTGGAACCTGAACAGTGCGTCGATGCCGTCCTCCAGCGCGCTGAGCATGACTGAGTGGCGCGGCATGCGCAGCGTGACAGCCAGATCGGCGCCGCGTGTGGCGAGCTGAATCTGCCCCAGCGGGCATTTGCGAAAGTCTGCCGCGAGCAGGGCTCGCCGCGCGGCCGCCGCCTGCGGTGCAGGCAAGGGCCGCGACAAGGTGATGAGCACTTCATCGCCGCCGGCTGTCACCAGGTCGTGCAGGCAAAGCAGGCTGTTGTCTTCGAGCGTGAAGAGTGCGTAGCCATCGCTGTCCAGCGCCAGATCGGCAATGCCGATGGATTGGCCGAACGCGGCAACTGCATGTGTGACCCAGTCCATCAGCTGTCCCCCTGCTGGTTGTTCTCGTTCATTTCTTCCTCGACATCGATGGCCTGGTCGAGTGCGTCCTGCACGGCATCGACCATCGCGAGCCGTGCGTTCTTGTCTTCAAATGCCTTGTCCGGCAAGGCGCGAAGGATCTTCTTGATGCCGTTGAGAAACACCACCATGGGCGCGCCTTCCGCAATGCCGAGATCGCGGGCGAGCCGGTCAAATTGCAGCGGCATCGCGTTGCCGCTGGCGAGGATGTCCACAAAGCCCACGAGGAGCTTGTTGACGTCGAAGGCATCACGCTGCGCTTGCATGGCCCGTGTGGGTCATCAGATCGCTCAGCTCACGCGCAGAGTCGATCAGCGTGGAGAACACGAACGTGGTCCCAAGGTCGCTGATCACGGCGCCCAGGCGAATCACGTCGCGCGACGGCGGCATTGAATTCAGGTCGTCGGCACGAGCCTGCTGGAACTTGACCACTGACGCGATGAGCTCGGCAATGTCATCGTAGGCGCGCAGCAGCACTTGCATGGCCTGCGGCAGGGTGTGCGGCTTGGTGACGAGTTCGACATAGGCGTCTTCGAACCGTTGCGGCTGCGGCGCGGTGGCCGAGACGTTCGCCACGTTGTAGCGGGGAACCACATCTGCACCAGCGAGGTCTTCCGACTCGAAGCGCTGGATGTCGTCCTGCAGCTTCTGGCGCATCCGTTCGCGCTCTTGCTGGCTCTTGCTGCGATCGAGCGACGGGATACCCTGTGCCTTTCGCAGCACCTCCATCAGGCGCTTTTCGTCCCTGCGGGCCTCCCAGAGTTCATCTTTCAGGCGTTCGATGCGATCCTCGCCGACGTCGTCGGCTGTGGTGTCCAGGCCGGACAACACGTCTTCGAGGAAGTGCTGCAGCTCTTCGCCGTTGTCGGCGGCGCTCTCCAGCAGCGTGGCAACGTGCTTGGCGAGGTCCTCTGCGTTGCGAGCCTGGTGGCCCTGGTGCGTCAGTCTTGCGGCGGCGTCGTCGTCGGTAACGTCATCTTCGAGTAGCGCAGCGGCGTATTGATGCTGCAGGTAACTGAGCTTTGAAGCGTCCCGGCGTTTGCCCGCTGCTGCCGCTTGCTTGCCGTTGAGCAGCGCCATCGCGCCATTGCGTACGTCGCGGGCACTGACGCCCATCGCCTGCGCGCGTTGCAGGATGTCGTCTGGCGCCTTCGCATGGAACGCCGCAACCGTTGATACGCGACGTGACAGCACATTCCGGTCGGGCACTGCGGGCAAACCCTGAGCCGCCACATTCTGCGGCTGCATGACCTGCTGCGCCATTCCGGCTTGCGCCAGCACAAGCGATTGGCCGCGCCAAGTCCCCTTGGCCTTGACGGCAGATGGTTGTGCATCGTGATGGCCAAGGCCGACCTGCGATACGCCCATGCCCTGAATGTTGACCTTTGACATAACCTGCTCTTGCATGACTTGTGGTGACCTTGCTTGAGTAACGGCGTCGCATAGAAGGTTCCTTTTTTTGGGTGCAACACAAGATTCATCACGCGGCATGGAACCAAATACAAACGTCTGTCACATAAGTGGCATCAGGGCCTGCGGCCCGACCAAAAAGGATAGGGTGATGGAACGGCTGGAGTTCGAACGGTTGTGTTGTGATGCAAGCGCAGAACTGGGTGTGGCCGACACGGGTGCACTCGGGCAGGGCTTTGGCTCCACATTCCGCGATGTGAGGTTCGAGACCTCGTTCGATGAGGCGGGCGACAGCTTCCTGCTGCTGGCCGAGCTCGGAGAAATCGAAGAATCCCAGCGGGCGGCTGTGTACGAGAACATGCTCATTGCGCAGCACATGACATGGAACCGGCCCAGCCTTCGTTTTGGCTTCGACCCCGAGCGGCGCAAAGTCATGCTGTGCGTCGAGGCGCATTTCGGGCAGCAAACAGGCGGCGCGTGGCTGGCAAAACTCATGCGCGCTGTTGCCGCGCAAGCCCTGGAATGGCGCCAGACCCTTCTGGCTGGCAAGGTTCGCGAAGGCGGCCTAGGCCATCAGGCCTAGATGGCCTGGATGGCCTAGGGCACGAGGCTGAAGGCAAAACCGATCTCTCCGAGCAGACTGGCTGCAAAGGAGAAATCGATGATGCAAACGCTCAATATTTCCCGGCTGGTCCACTTCCTCGAGCCGCACGCCCGCCGCTCATCGCACCGCGCACATCCGCGCACCGACCTGCGCAGCCTGTGCAAGGTCAACGCGCCGGCGTTCACGCTGACCGACCATCCCGCAGCGCCGCCCTCGCATGCATTCATCGATACGCAGGACGCGCCCGCACCGGTCACCGGTGCAGCCAAGGACGCCCTGTTTCGCGACCTCGTCAAGGAATACAGCGCGTCGCTCTATTACTTTGTCCTCAAGCGCGTCGGCCACCCCGATGACGCGGCGGACATCGCCCAGCAGGCGTTTGTCGAGGCAGCGTGCAGCTTCACCAGCTTTCGCGGCGAGGCGGAGCTCTCCACCTGGATTTTTGGCATCGCGACCAACCTGGCACGCAACCACGTCAGCCGCGCGCCGCAGCACCGTCATCGTTTTGAAACCGATGACGTGCTTGAGGCTTGCGAGTCCGCCGATCTCCAGCCTTGCGAAAGCCTGAGCCAGCGCCAGGGGCTGGAGCTGGTCTCGCAAGCCATTGAAATGATGTCGGCCGACATGTCGCAGGCGCTGCTCCTGGTGGTGGTCGACGAGCTGTCCTACGAAGAGGCCGCTGCCGAACTGAACGTGCCCGTCGGCACCGTTCGCAGCCGGGTGTCGCGCGGGCGCAGTGCCGTGCGCAAGCACCTGACGAATGCCGGTTATTTTTCTGCTGCCTGAGGGGCTGGGCCATGGATGTCATTGACGGCCTGTTGCATATCAAGCGAATTCGTGAGGAGTGCCGTGAAGCCGAAATGCGGCGTGCGCGGCAGCACCTGGAGCTCGCCTCTGAAGCGCTGCGCCGCAGCCTTGAGCAGCAGCGCGAGCGCGACAAAGAGCGCGTTGAGCGCGAAGAGTCGCTGTACACGGACGTGTGCGCGCGTGTCGTCGTCGTTCGCGAACTCCACGACCTCAAACACGAAGTCGACTCCATGAAGGAAGCCGCCAAGCTTGACGCCAAGGCCGTGGCCGACGCACAGGAAACGCGCGTGATACGGCGCAAGACTTTCGACGATTCAGTCACTGTCTGGCGCATGGCCGCACTGGCTGCGAGCCGATTCCAGGACCTGTCCGAGACGCAGCAGCTTGAAAGGCAAAAACACGCCGAATGGCTGGCCGAGCTGGAGCTTGAAGAATTCGCAGGACGCGGCCCCGTGATCCTCGACATCGAAGAGACCGAAGAGGAAGCCTGACCATGGCGAGCAGACCGCGCAACGTTGATCTCGGGCCGCTGTATCTGCAAGTCGGCGAAGAGGATGCGTCGCAGGGGTGGACACCGCCTGCCAGCGGCGCAGACTCGAACGACGTCGCGCGCTTTCAGGCCTTGCTGCACAAAGGGCGCGAGCGCCACCAGCAAACTGACACCACGCCTGAAGCGCAGCTGTGGGCAGTCAATGCGCCCGAGCCGCAGGAGCTGGCCAACACCGACGACGTCGCCGCCGAGATTGCTCACCTGTGGGTGGGCGTCGGCACCAGTAGCGCACGCGAAGTGCGCGTGGGCCTGCGTGCAACCCTGCTTGCCGATACATCTGTGCGCCTGTATGAAGCGCAAGGCGAATTGCGGGTTGAATTCAGCTGCGGGACGAACCGCGCCGCGCTGTGGCTGCAGCGCAAGCTGCCGGTGCTGGCCAAAGAAGTCGGCCAGCGCCTGCAGCGCCCGCTTGAACTCTCGGTGCGAATGAGCGACGGAACGCTCGCTGCAAGCTGCCGCTGGTCAAACGACGCGCGCGATGGAGAGCAGGCATGAGCGCAATGCATTTGCATCGCCCGCTCCAGCTGGCGACTGTCTCGCGCGACGCGCTGAGCAGTCGCAACGTGCTGTGCCGCAAGCGCCCGCCGATGTCGGCCCAGTGGCTGGACGAAGACTGGATGTTCGACATCGGCCCTGCGCGCCAGGCTGTGCCTTCCGAATGCTTTGTGGAGTGTGACTGGGGCGGCGCGCGTGCATTCATCGGCATTGGCCGCGCCAGCCTGGATCAATTGGCTGGCCTTGCGCTTCCAGGCGACGAGCCCGTGCAGTGGCCAGTGCCCGTCTTGCTGGCGGCGCTCGAATTTTCCGCAAGCGAGCTGGTCGCGCTGGTGGAGTCGATCACCAGAAAGAGCATGCGAATCGTGTCCGTCACCGCGCGGCCCAACATGGCCGGGCTCGACTCGTACGAATGGCAAGCCTGGTCGCACGAGCAGGAGCTCACCGGCGAGCTGCTGCTCGACGCAACCGCCTGCCGCTTCCTGGCTACGGCCCTGCGTGAGCAGCCGGGCATCCAGACCGATCTCGACTGGAACGAGCTGCCGCTGCGCCTGCAGCTCGTCGCGGGCTGGGTGGACCTGTCTGCGAGCGCGTTGCGCGGCATCGCACTGCGCGATGTCGTTGTGCTGGATGAATGCCTGTTGTCGCAAGACAACCGGTTGATGGTGACGCTGGGTCCGCGGCTCGGCGTGCTGTGCGGGCTCGAAGGCTCCACGTTGCAGGTACTTGAAGGAGTGCAGGAAATCATGGCTGATGTTGACGACACCGGGGCTGCTTCGAGCGGCCTCATTGACGATGTACCGGTCAGGCTGACCTTCGATCTGGGCGAGCGCGAAATCTCGCTGGGCGACCTGCGAAGCCTGCAGCCCGGCTACCTGTTCAACCTGGGTCGTGACCCGCGCAGCACCGTGAGCATCCGCGCGAATGGACGCCTGATCGGCGAGGGTGAGCTTGTTGACATCGAAGGCCGCGTTGGCGTGTCGGTGTTGCGCTTTTCCATCGAGGGCAAGTAAGTGCTGGCGACCAACGGTCTCGATCCGATCGTCCTCACGCTGGCGCTTGCGCTGCTGGGGCTGGTGCCGCTTGCGTTCGTCACAACCACGGCATTCCTGAAGATCTCGATCGTGCTGTCGCTCGTGCGCAATGCGCTGGGCGTGCAGCAGTCGCCACCCAACATCGTGTTGTACGCGCTGTCGCTGATGCTCACCGTGTTCATCATGGCGCCCATCGGCTACGAAATCGCCGATGCGGTCCAGTCAGACCCCACGCCGATGCGCAGTGCGACGAGCTTCATCGATGCCGGCAAGCGCGGCGCCGAGCCCATGCGCAAGTTCCTGCTGGCCAACAGCAAGGTCGAGCAGCGCGACTTCTTCATGGGCCAGGCCAAGCGGATCTGGCCCGCCAAGATGGCCAGCGAAGCGCGTCAGACAGACCTGTTGATTCTGGTGCCAGCATTCGTCGTGACCGAACTCACAGCCGCATTTGAAATCGGCTTTCTTCTGTTCCTGCCCTTCATCGTGATCGACCTGGTCGTCTCGAACATCCTGATGGCCATGGGAATGATGATGGTCTCGCCCGCCACGATCACGCTGCCGCTCAAGCTGTTCCTGTTTGTGATGGTCGATGGCTGGTCCCGCCTGCTGCACGGCCTTGTGCTGACCTACCGCCTCTAGGAGCCGCACCATGGAAGTCGTCGATATTGTTTCCCACGTCGTCAAGGCGCTGCTGCTGGTGTTGTGGCTCTCGCTGCCGCCCATCATCGTGGCGTCGGTCGTGGGCACGCTCTTCAGCCTGTTCCAGGCGCTCACGCAGATCCAGGAGCAGACGCTGTCGTTCGCGATCAAGCTCATCGCAGTGGGCGTCACGCTGTTTCTCACCGCGCGATGGGTAGGCGGTGAAATCTTCAACTACACGGTGTCGCTGTTCGACAGCTTCCCGATGCTGGTGCGCTGAGGCAGCGATGGACACGACAGCGTGGTTCTTCCTGCACCTCAAAGCCTTTGGCTTTGCGCTGCCACGCTTTCTTGCCGTGTTCACGATACTGCCGTTGCTCAGCCGCGAAGCCTTGCCGCTGACATTGAGAGTCGCCGCCATTGGCAGCTTTGCCATCTTCATGGCGCCGATGCTGGCCGAAGGTGTTGCGCTGGAACGCCCGACCTTCTCCATTCTGGGCCTCGTGCTCAAAGAAGCGTTCATCGGCATCGTGATCGGCTTCGTGCTGGCCATACCGCTGTGGGCCGTTGAAAACATGGGCGACCTGGTGGACGCGCAGCGCGGCGCGACGATCGCGCAGACCATCAACCCACTCTCAGGCCACGAGACATCGCCGCTCGGGCAACTGTTCAACCAGGCCATCGTCACCATGATGTTCAGCCTGGGCGGCTTCGTGATGGTGCTCGGCGTGATCTACGACAGCTTCCAGATCTGGCCCGTGTTTGGCTGGTGGCCGCATTTCGCGCCGGAAGCGCCCAAGCTCGCGCTCGACCTGCTCGACCGCTTCATGAGCCTCACGGTGCTGCTGTGCGCGCCCGTGATCTTCGCGATGTTCCTGGCCGAAGCGGGCATGGCAATCATCAGCCGGTTTGTGCCGCAGCTGCAGGTGTTCTTCCTGGCGATGCCGATCAAGAGTGCGATCGCCATGGTGGTTTTCGCGATCTACGGCGTGGTGCTGTTCGACTACGCGGGCGACCTCATTCTCGAGACGCTGCGCGAGTGCAATCGCACGGTCTTCGCCATGTTCAAAGGCGTGCGGCTGCCATGAGCGAAAAAACCGAACGGCCCACTGACCACCGCATTCGCAAGGCGCGCGAAGACGGGCAGGTCGCCAAGAGCAAGGACTTCACGCAGGCCCTGCTGATCGGTGCGTTGTTTGGCTACACGCTGGTGATGGCGGGCGACATCTTCAAGACCATGGGCGAGATGGTGGCGCTGCCAGGCCAGTTGTACGGCATGGACTTCAAGGACGCCGTTGCCATCAGCCTTTCCACCCTCTGGCGCAAGGCTGCCGAATTGCTGGTGCCTTACCTGTTGATCGTGATCGTGATCGGCGTGTTCGGCGAGACGATCCAGACCGGGCTCTTGCTCTCGTTCAAGGCACTCTTGCCCAAGGGCGACAAGCTCAACCCCATTGCGAACCTCAAGCAGATGTTCACGATGAAGAACCTCGTGGAATTCATCAAGTCGTGCCTGAAGGTCACATTTCTGATGTTCCTCGTGTACTTCGTGGTGCGCGACTCGCTCGACACGATGATCAAGATTCCGCTGGCCGGCATCGGCGCGGCGGGCCTGGCGCTCGGCGAGATGATGCGTGTGCTCACGATCAACACGTTCATCTGCTTTGCGGTGATCGCGGTGTTCGACCTGGCGTGGCAGCGCTACAGCTACATCAAGGGCCTGATGATGTCCATGGAGGAGATCAAGCAGGAGTACAAGCAAATGGAAGGCGACCCCCACATGAAGGGGCACCGCAAGGAGCTTGCCCGCGAAATTGCGATGGGCGAGATGGTTGCCAACACACGCAAGGCCAGCGTGGTGGTGACCAACCCGACGCACGTTGCGGTGGGCCTGTTCTATGAAGAGAGCAAGACGCCGCTGCCGGTGGTGGTGTGCAAGGGCGAGGGCGGCATTGCCGAGGCGATCAAGCGCGTCGCAGAGCAAGAAGGCATCCCGGTGCTGCAGAACGTGCCGCTGGCGCGCGCGCTGCTCAGCCAGGCCCAGGTGGCGCAGTACATCCCCTCCGAGCTGATCGAGCCTGTGGCCGAGCTGCTGCTGGCGATGCGAAAACTCACCGAAAAAATTGACGAGCACGAGGACGATTTCAATGGCTAGCCTCAACCATGCCGGCTTTGCCGGCTACGCCTTGCGCGCGCGGCTGGACCCCGGTGCGCCGCGCGCCGACGGCTCCGTGGCACTGGTGTTCGACGGCAACATGCATGTGCTGCTTCATCCGGCAGGCCGCGGCGACATCGTGCTTGAGGCGCAGGTGCGTGCGCTGCCGATTGCGTCGCTGCTCGCTGACGACGCAATCATGGATGCACTGGCTGTGGCCGGCCAGCGCCCGCCACTTGATGCCGATTACCTGGTGCTCTCGCCCGATGAAGACAGGCTGATGCTGCAGCTCCGCGTTGGCGCGGCAGCGTCCGCCGACGAATTCGAAGTCGCGCTGGGTCGCTTTCTTGATTCGCTTACCAGTTGGCGCGCGCACTTTCGCGTGCTTTGAGGACAACGCCATGATCGCAACGCGTTACTTTCAAATGACCTTTATCCGCCGCTGGTGGTCCGTGCTGGTGGTCGGGTGTGCGCTGGCACTTGCCGCAGGTGCCTCGCGCGCGGAGCCGCCGCCGTGGTCCGACGGGCCGTTCAGCTACCTGGGCCGTGAGCAGCAACTCGACAAGATGCTGGCCGGCTTCGCCAAGACATTCGGTCTGCAGGTTCAGCTTGAGTCGCCGCTGCCGCCGGGGCTGAACGCCACCAGCGGGCGCTCCACTGCAGCCAACCCGACTGAATTCATGAACCAGCTTGCAGCAAGTTACGGTCTTGCCTGGTACTACAGCTCCGGCACGCTGTACATCAGCCGCAGCAACGAACGCGTCACCCGCATGCTGCCTACCAAAGGTATGTCAGGCGCAGGGCTGAAAAAGGCATTCACCGAAATGGGCCTCATCGAGCCGCGCTTCGGATGGGCGGAGGTCGATGAGCGCAGTGCGGTGATGGTGTCCGGCCCGCGCTCGTACGTTGAGCGAATTGCCAAGGCAATGAGCGACCTGCCCGACCCCGAGGCTGACCAGCAGGTGCTGGTGTTCCGCTTGAAGCATGCGTCGGTGGAAGACCGCACGATCCTGTATCGCGACAAGCAGATCATCACGCCCGGTGTCGCGTCCATGCTGCGTGCGTTGTTGACCGAGCAGCAGGGCAACGGGAGCGCGGCGAACAACGTCACCGAGCTTTCCACCGCCGCGCCATTGCGCACGGCGATGAAGGGGCTGGCCAATGAGCCGGAACCTGATGACGCCGCCGCAGGCAACGTCAAAGGCGGGCGCGCGCAGAACACGACGCGCCGCGCGCCGCGCGCCGTGGTGCAGGCCGACACGCGGCTGAACGCCATCATCATCAAGGACAAGCCGCAGAACGCGCCCATCTACCGCGAACTCATCGCGATGCTGGATGTGCCGGGCAACCTGATCGAGATCGAAGCCGCCATCGTGGACGTGAACACCACGAGCATGGAGGAACTCGGCATCGACTGGAACGGCCGCCGTGGCAACTTTGCGGGCGGCTTTGGCACGCCGGGCAAGGCGCCAGACGGCACCACGATCACGCTTGTGCGCGGTACAGGTGTGAACCCGTCCACCGTGATCGCCGATGCGGGCAACTTCCTGATGACTCGCATCAAGCTGCTCGAAGGCAAGGGCACGGCGCGCATCGTGTCGCGGCCCTTCATCCTCACGCAGGACAACATGGGCGCGCTGATCGATCTGTCGGACACGTTCTACGTGCAGACCACTGGCGAGCGCGTTGCCACTGTGACGCCGATCTCGGTAGGCGTCACGCTGCGAGTCACGCCACGCATCGTTGTGAATGACGGTGTCCGCTCGATACAGCTTGTGGTCGATATTGAAGACGGCTCGATCCAGGACACCAAGGTTGGAACGCTGCCCACGGTGCGTCGCAGCGTCATCGGCACGCAGGCACTCGTGGGCGAGAACGAAAGCCTGCTGATTGGCGGCTTCAACTCCGAGCAGAACATTCGCCAGAAAGACCAGGTGCCCCTGCTTGGCGACATCCCCGGCCTGGGCGCGATGTTCAGCAAGACGGTGGCCAATACCGAGAAGCGCGAGCGCATGTTCCTGATCACGCCCAAACTGATCGGCCCGCGCGTGGTGCTCGACACGCAAGCCGAGGCCACCGGCGGCCTTCGCCTTGCGCCCACCATGAAAGTGCAGGGAGACGCGTCGCGATGAGCACGGCACTGTCTGCGCGCGACGGCTGGGGCCCGGAATGGGCTGCGGCGGTTGCTGACGTGGCCAGCCGCGCCGCCGCTGTGTTCAGCAGCGCCGGCGTGCCAGGCTGTTTGACGGTTGTCGACATGCAGTCATGCCGGTTGCTTGACGCATGGTGGCTGCGCCGCTGCCTCGAGCCGCTCGCGCGGCTGTCGGGCCGGCCGCTGCGCTATGTGCCTTGCGGCGACGGCAGGCACGCGCAGCCCACGGCACCAGCCTGGTCGGTCGGCACTGCACCGATGGAGCTGTGCTGGCCGCAAGGCAGCAGCGTGCCACTCAACAGGGTCAGCGGCCAGGCATGGTTGCCCGATGGGCCCGTTCTCCTGCTCACCGGCGATGCTGCCCAACGCCTGCCGCAGGAGCTGCTGCTGGCGCATCACGGACAAATGAGCGAGTGGGCTGGCGAGCCCGGCGCAAAGGCATGGCAGCCGATGGATGCGGCGCGTCACTGCGCATGGATCACGCAGAGCATCGAGGCCTATGCCAGCTGCCTGCCCAGCGCCATGCTGTCGCTACCAATTGGCTACTGGCGCTTCGCAGCACAGGCGCTGGCCTGGGCGCCGCACGGCTGCCTGATGGTTGCGCGGGCCGAAGGCTGGTCGAGCATTGCCGACATGCGCGAGACCACTATCGACCGCATCGATGTGAACGGCGATGCGCCACCCGTGAACTTCCACTGGCTGGCCCAGCAGGCGCCGCGGCTGGGTGCGAGCGCGCACACGATTCGCCACCGCCGCGACACAGTGGTCCAGCTCATGGTGGGCGGCCTGCCCGACGCGCAAGCCGCGTTGCCCCTGTTGGGCGCACCGCTTGCCGCAGCCGTGCGCTCGCCGCGCGCCGACCGTGTGCGCGCCGTTCGTGCGCTCGCGTTGGCCGGCGACCTGCCGGCAGCGCTGTCGGTGATGGAGCTGGCAACCCACGACCCCGCCATGTTGCGCAGCGCCTGGGACGTACTGGCTGCGCGTGCTGCGTCCGCGAGCCCTGCAGTGGCAGCGCGCCTGGGTATGTGGCTTGAGCACGCCATGGCAGACAACCCGTGGTTTGGTGAAGACCAGGTGCTCTTGCGCGCAGCGGGCCACGTTGCGCTGGCTTGCGCACGAATTGACCTGGCGCAGACCGTGCTGCGCGCACTCGACGATCTTGGTGGCGCAGTCGCCTCGGATCTGGCAGCGCTGGCCCGCTGCCTTGAACAGCTCGGCTGCTTTGAAGCAGCGCTGGGCGCCTGCGACCGCGCAATCGCACTGGACGCCAAACATACCCAGTCAGCCGTCCTGCGTGCGCGCATCACGGTACGCATCGCCGCGCTGGTAGGGCCGTGGGGTATGCAGCATGAGCACCCGGTAGCACCTTTGCTGCTCGATCCGCTGCACGCGGATCACGCGCCGATGCTTGTGCGGCAGATGCGCGATCCGTCGATCCCGTCAATGACAGCGCTGCCGCCACTCACGCCCGGTGAAGATGGGCGCGCGTGGATTGAGGGGCGCCTGAAAGACGGGCCTGCTTCATTCGCGATCGTCCATCGGCAGCTCGGATTTGTGGGCTACATCGACTTGCGCCTGTGGCAGTCCACCGCGTTCGTCTGCTACTGGATCGGGCCGGACTTCCAGGGCCTTGGCCTTTGCGCGCCTGCATTGGCGCTGGCCTGCGATCTTGCTGCGCGAAATGGCGTCGAGCTGCTGCTGTCGTCAGCCTATGACGACAACCTGCGATCGCTGCGCGTGTTGCGCAAGAACGGCTTTGAGGCGATGACCGTGCGTGCCTTGGCACCCGATCACGACCGCACGTTCGTGATGCTGCCCGTGGCAGCGCCCATGACACAAGTCGAAGCTGAAAAGCGCCTGGCCGATTTTTGCGAGAACACCGGCTCTGGCTTGCGCTTTGGCGCGGCGCAGGCAGGCGCAACGGACACAGCCACCCAAGACACCAAAGAGGACTGACATGAAACCCATCGATACCCAACCCGTGATGCCGTCAGACGTCCACCTCGACGCCGTGGGTGGTCTGCAGATCGCTGCGCCGGCTGGCGTGGCGCAAAACATCGAAGCAGATGCAGCGCAGTTCGCGCGTCTGCTGGGGCGGCCAGGTAGCGTCAAGAGCCCAGCCAGTCCGGTGGAAGCGCTACCGGCGGAATTGCTCCAGGACTTGCCGAGTGCTTTGCCAACTCCTTTGTCGATCGCCCGGCGCGCAGAGGGCCGTGGCGACGCTGCTGCGCTTGAATCGATCGAGCCGCAGTTGCCCGGCGAAGCGCCGCTGGCCAGGCCAGTGATGCCCTCACTTGCTCACATGGAAGTTGCGCAGGGCCAGCACGCGCCCATGAAGCTCAATGCGCAGGTGGGTACGGCCGTTCCTGGCGGTACGGCAGCAACGGCTGGCGAAGTTTCGCTGGTCACACTCGCAGCGGCTGATACGCCATCTGCCGTGCAGCGCCAGCAGTCCACAGTCGATGATGCGGCCACGCAAGCGCCTGCCGTCGCAGCACTGGCATCAACGCCAGGCGTCGTGCTGCCGGCACAGCAAGCGGCTGACATTGTGGCTGCATCTGCCACACCGGCGCCTGCTCCAACGGCAGCAGTTGCACCGGTAGCTGTTGCACCGGCACCTGCCACACCTGCAGCTGTAGCACCTGCAGCTGTAGCACCTGCAGCTGTAGCACCGGCGACGGTCGAGCCTGCGCTGGCGGCATCTGCACCTACCCATGCGGCCGTGCTCACTCCCTCACAGGTTCGTGCGCGCGCGCTCAAGCGCAAGGCAATCGGACTCGACGGCGCGCACCTTGCCGCGTCACACCAGTCAGCGACCGTCCAGGGCAAGAAGGACAAGAAGTCCAGTGTGGACGCGGCAGCCTCATCCGCTGCGCCAGTCGCAATCATCCCGCCGGCGACGTTGCAGTCGGCGGCACCGACCGCACCGGCCGCAACGACAGGAACGCAAGCGTCGGCAGTGCGCGTGCAGCCGGGGCAACGCGCTGCTGCTTCGCCGGTTGTGGCGACGGCTGTGTCGGGCACGAAGTCTGATTTGCCGCGATCGCCGATGGCGGCGACGGCTTCGCGGCAGTCGGCGCCCGATGGATCGGCGCTGGCTCAATCGGCGCCCTCGCAAGGTTCAGCCTCGCAAGTGGCATCCGCTCAGCACAGCACGGCAGACCGACCACCGCCAGTGACGAGCCAGACTGCTGCAGCGCCGGCGCCGGCGCCGGCGCCAGGACAAGCCGACGCGAAGCCGTCGGTATCACCAGCGCCGCTCGATGAAAGCCAGCCGCAGGTACAGCCGCCGCCTGCGCGCGACACACCCACCGCCGTGCATCCTGCTGTAAATGAAGCCGCACTGCAAGCTGTGCAGCCTGTGCAGACAGCAGGTGCGACCGCTGCCGACGTGGCAGACATGCCCGACGCCGCTCGCCTGGTTGGCGAAGCCGACATCCCGTCGAACGTCCCATCGAACGTCCCATCGAATAGCCCGTCGATCAGCGCGTCCCCGGAAGTTGCAGAAGTCTCCGACGTAGCCCCCGAGGGCGACGGCGTCGCAGTGGCCGACGCGTCAGGCGCGCCGCCGGCTCCTGTGCGCCAGGCGCAAGAGCTGCGCGCCGCGCAGGAAATCGGCGCCCAGATTCAGGCGCAGCAGCTCCACATCGCCGCCGTCAACACCCACGAGGCGCCGCTGCTGGAAGTGCTCGACAAGATTTGAAGCAGACGGGACGGAACCATTGGAACCATCCCCTGACCACCGTTACTCAGTATTCATACGAGTCATAGCCACCACCGGAAGGGCGACATGAGCAGCAATAAGTTCAACCCCAGCGTCGAGGAAGTGATTGCCAACGGACGCCGCGTCGTCAAGGAAGCGGAAGAGGCGCTGGCACGGTCAAAGCGCCTTTTTGCCGAAAACAACATCGACCCCGAAGAAACCATGGCGCTGATCCGCAAGCGAGGCGGCGACGCTGCTGTGCGGGCCCTTGAGGCGCAGGCTGCGGCAATGCTGCAGGAATTCGAAGACGAGATGGAGCGCCAGCGTGTGCACGGCACCAAGCCGCGGCCAGCCGGCAAGCCTGCGCGCTTGCGCAACATGATCTGAATGAAAGAGGTTTGACTATGAGCATTCAATCCATCAGCTCACTCTTTGCCGACTATTCCGCGACCGGCGGTGCCGACGATGCAGACTTCATGGCCGCACTGGCCGCTGCGACATGGCAGCAGGTCACTGCGGCGCACAAGCAGGCGACCACCACTTCGTCAGCCCGAACGCAGCGAATATCCGATCTGCATGACGCCGGCGGCGCGCTGGCTGGACTGCAGACGACCAAGGACGGCACGCGCCTGCTTCTGGGCGCTGATCTGCAAACCGGCAATGCCCTGAAAGCTCAGCTTGCCGCCGTCGGCAACACGCTGACCACCGACGAAAGCTACAACATCGCACTTGTCACCACGGACGCAGATGGCAATCAGGTGGTGGGCGCCAAGTACCTTGCTTCGGCAGCTGAACGCGCAGCCATTGCAAATGGTGCGCTTGTGGGTTCGCCTGGTGCTGATGGTGTCGAGACCCGCACATTGACCAGTGCCGATGGCAAAACCAAAACGACGTACCAGGTCTACACGAAGGAGCGCATGCTCACAGCAAGCTTGGCCGATGTGAACGCGGCCAAGGCCAACATGCAAGCCCAACTCGTGGCGCTGCAAAAGCAGCTCGATACAGACCTTGTGCGGTTGAAGGCGCTGGGCTTCAAGGCTGAAGACTTCACGCGCCAGCTGACCAACCCCGCGCGCAAGCGCGAGAGGCAGGCGGCCGATAACCAGCAGGCGGCGCGGCGCGACGACTTCAATGTTGACACCGAGCTGCGGCGCAAGCTCATGAACGCAGTCATTGCACGCGAAACCGGAGCAACCAAGGGAACAACCAAGCCATGACCACCACCGCAGCAGTCACGCCGAACAGGCAAACCGGAACGATGACGGACGTCACCGTCACGTCAACGCAATTGACGACCGGCAAATGGGTCTTTGGCGACGCACAAGCGGACCCGGTCACGGGCAGAGTCAATACCTACAACAAGGCGATGGCCAAAGCCGCGCAGATGGCGTTGTCGAACGATGAGCAGATCGTGCTGATCGCCGGTGAAGTAAAAGCCAATACGGCAACGCTGGAGCAGATGAATTCTGTTCGCAACATGAAGGTCAGCGACTGGTCGACGTTGAGTGAAGCGGACAAAAAAGCGCGCAGCGACATCTTGAAAGCACAGTCCGTGCCCCTGACCACCGATGCCGTCGCAATCACCTTGCCGGGCGCCCCCTCAACAACGCTTTACGCCAACGATCCGCCGCTCCCGTTTATTGTTATATCAATTCCCAGCGGCAGCGAGCCGGCAGTGAGGATTCCCCAGGACATCACACGAGCTGCGGACCAAGCTACATTTTTGAGTCGTCCCTATCAAAGAGGGAAGATTTATGCGGACGATGCGGGCCACACCTTCTACTACGACGCTGGTGGAAACATCAATCTACAGTACACCTCGCAAGGCACCTACAGATCCGCGCCCCCCACGGAGGCGGAACTGACCAGCTGGCAATCCGCCCTCCAAAAAGCCACCGACAAACTCACGCAGTTTAGCCAGACAGAGCAGGCGCGGCTGCAACAGTTCGTGACGCAAAAGAGTATGTGGGAGGGCCTGGTGTCCTCACTGATGCAGCTGCTGGCGCGCATCAGAAACGACATCGCCGCCAAGTTCTGAACCAACCAACAAGGATCGCGCCATGCCCGGACCTGACAACACCATTCTCAATCTCCCGGCGCCGCAGTCGACGACGGCCTGGCTCAACTCGTTCGACCTGACAAAAGTCAAGGACTCGATGATGCTCACGGCGCTGACCTTTCTGTTTTTCGGCAATGCTGTGGCCGAGAGTGTGCGAACTCAGACCAAGACTATCACCGACCTGTCCGACAAGATGGTCGAAGCGAATTCGCTGATGGCGACGTTAAATCTGGCACTCTCGCAGACAGCAATGACCGACTCCGTCGAGGGCTATCTGGCGCTGCCTCCATTTGCCACCAAGGAAGCCGCGCAGGACTACACCAGGCGATACATCGCCGCAGGTGCGACCACCGACGTGTCCGAGTCCAATAGCGTGGCTAAGAACCTCGGCTTCAATCAGACTGGCCCCAACTCGACCTGGCGCATCTACACCTACCGCACCGGTGCAACCAAGCTCAACGACAACTTGCAGTTGTCCATCAACAACTACAGCAGCCTCAGCCAGCAGTCGCAACTGGTCATGCAGCAGATGAACACCCGCCTGGGTGCCGCGATGGACTATGTCACTGCCGGCATCGAGAAGTGGGGCAAGCTGCTGCAGTCGTTCGTTGACAACCTGCGCAGGTAAGGCCATGGTTGAGTTCGACACCACCACACTTGCTGCCAGAGCCAACGATCTGCTCGACCGCATGCTGTCCGGCCAGCCGCTGGAAGCATTTGGCCCGGCACTGTCGCTGAAGTCGCAAGACACGCTCTATCACCTGGGGTACATGCAGTACCAGCAGGCGCGGTATGCCGAGGCGATGCGAATCTTTGGCTATTTGCTGACCATGAACCACGTGGACAAGCGTTTTCTCATGGGGTTTGGCGCCTGCCTGCAGATGCAACGCCAGCATGAAGAAGCGCTGAAGTTCTACGGCCCCGCCTGCGTGCTTGACATGACAGACCCTGAGCCGGTGATGCGCTGCGTTGAATGCCACCTTGCATTGGGCAATGTGGACGCGGCTCGCCTGGGGCTTGACTACGGGCTGAAGCAAGCCCGTGCACACGCAGCTCATCACGGCTGGACCGACCGGTTCGAAACCATGCTGGGCTTTTTGGACAACGCGCCGGCGAAAGCTCCGGCCACTAATACTTTGGAGAACGCCAATGGCTGATCTCGCTATTCACGCGCGCGCGCCCGTTTCCGCGCCACCCCCGGCAGCCGACACCGAGCAAGGCTCGGTGGGCGATGCCAACAAAGGCATCCTGTTCACCCAGGCCACCTTGCCGCCGGAGCTGCAAAAGCTCAAGGCCGCGATCATCGAGCTGCGCAAGCCAAGCGCAAATGTCGCGACCGAAGACGACATCAACAGTGGCAATGTGGGCGGGCCTTCCGATGAAGACCTCAACATGCTGCTCGGCGAGATCGACGAGATGGTGACCAGCCTGCGGTACGCCACCGGCAAGAACAAGATCGGCCTGCAGGACGACCAACGGCGTGAGCTGGCCAAGAAGGTCGCCAAGGCGCTCGACGAAGCCAACCAGAAGCTCAAAGAAGCGCAGGAGGCCGCAAGCGAGAGCACGACGATGGGCTGGCTCATGGCCGGGCTGGCAATGGCAGGCGCAGTGTTGCTGTGCGTGGTGACTGTTGCCGCAGCTGCCGCGACTGGCGGTGCCGTTGGCGGGCTGGCGATATTTGGTTGCGTCGCCGCCGTCACGCTCGCCGTACAAATGATCACCGACATGTCTTTGAAAGAGGCCGGCGTTACCTACACCGCCTGCACCGGCGAAGAAAAGCAGTTTGGTATCGGGTTCGACAAAATGGTCGAAGCCATTGTTGATCGCGAAATCGTCAATGGCGACATCGTTATCGTGCGCCAGAACGACAAGGGTGAATTTCTTGACAAGGACGGCAACGTCACCAACGTTGATCCGCGCAAGGGCGCCAAGAGCACAGCCATTTTCTTCACGCCCGAAGAGTTGTCTGAATGGAAGATGGGCTGGACCGTTACCACCACGTTGGTGGTCGCGATCGCGCTGGGCGCTGTCGGCGGCTTCGCATCGACAGGTACTCAGGCCGCTGCCAGTGGTGCGCGTGCGGCGGATGGGGCCGCCAAGGGTGCGAACGCCGCGAAATCGGCCGCCAGTGCCGCTCGCTGGGCTTCTGTTGAGCGCGGCGCAGAGGTGCTGGCTGTAGGCACGGCCGTCGCCACGGGCGTTACCGCCATCACCAAGGGCATCATCGACATCTTCATCGCCGAGCTCAATAGCGACAGTGAAAAGGCTCGCGCAGACAAGGCCTTCTACGAAGTGCAGGCGCAAGACGTTTCACGTGCATGGGATCTTTCAATGGACTCCCTCAGGCAACTGGTTGAGCACTATCTCGAAAACGGCCAGGCCCGATCAAAGAATGTGGCTGACCGGGGCCGCACGGCAGCGGCTTTCACCCGCCCCATCATGGGCTGAACCCGAGCAAGGAAACTGGCATGACCACCATTGACAGCATCATCAAGACCTACTCCACACCCACTGGCGACTACCGCGTCGATACCGGCAAGGTGGATGCCGCCACGCTGGCCCGGCTGGATGAACTGGACGCCACGAACAAGCTCGACGGGGCCGCCCTTGTCAAAGCCCTGGCGCCATTCCCGAAGTCGTATGCGCTCGGCGGCGCGGCCACTGCAATGCCCAAGCCGGACGACACGGCGTACGACCGGCCGCCCTTTGGCGATATCACGGCGGACATGAACGCGGTGATGCTCTTGATCATGAAGACAGCCCAGAAGGTCGAGCTGGCCTTCAGGCGAAGTGAGCTCACGCAGCGCTACAGCATCATTGAAAACGCGGCGAAGCAGCGAAAGACTGAAAAGGAGGCGGCGGACAAGCGCTATAGCGCTGCGGTGGCGAGCGCCAGCATGGAAATCACGGGTGGTGTTATCGGGCTTGGCGGTGCGGGGGTGTCTGGTTTGAAACTCCGAAGCGCCTCGAAATCGTCGGGTGAGCATACGGGCGCGCTCAAGCAGATCGAGCACCTCAAAGACGCCAAACAGACTCAAGCAAAGGCGTTCAAGGCAAAGAACCGTGAGCTGGACGACCAGATCGATGCCGCAGATGCGAATCGGGCGCAGGCTGCTCGCAAAGTGCATACCGAAGATGAGGCAACTGCGTTTGAGGCGAAGGGTCGTGACCTGGACCACAGAATCGATGCCGCAGATGCGAATCGGGCGCAGGCTGCTCGCAAAGTGCATACCGAAGATGAAGCAGCTTCATTTGAGGCGAAGGGCCGTGACTTGGACGAGAGGATCGCTGCCTCAGATGCAAATCTGAATCGGGCTGTGAGCAAATTGCGAGTTCACGACGGTGTAGAAGGCGATCTGCCGAGTTTGCAGCAAAGGCGCATGGATTCGCATGCCCACGATGTCCAGCGCGCGCAAGTCAGAGGCAAGGCGGTCGAACGCTCCGAACTCACTGAGGCTCTGGATGCGAAGATCGCTGACAAGAAGCTTTTGCAGAGCGAGGCGAGCTACTTCCGCCGGCAACGCGCGCAGCTCGGCAGTGAGAAGGACGCCCATGCCGATGTTGCCGGCAAACAGAGGGCCTCGACGAGCGAGGTGGCCTACTTCGATCGGCAAGGCGCGAAGCTCAGAAGTGAGAAGGCCGCCCATGCCGATGCTGCCGTCAAACAGAGGGCCTCGACGAGCGAGGTTGCCTACTTTGATCGGCAAGGCGCGAAGCTCAGAAGTGAGAAGGCCGACGTTGCCGCAGACGACATTCGGTTCGAGGACAAGACGAATCGCGAAATCGACCGCCTGAAGGTGACGTCTGAAGGTGGGCACTCTAAAGCGGACACCTTCAACGCGTCGGCCCGCAACTGGACCGCTGGCGCCCAAGCGGGGTCCGCCTTGGCCAACGGCTTCGGCAAGCAGATCGCGGCTTCCTATTCACAGGAAGCCGAATACAAAGACGCCGACGCCAAATTCACAAACGCCGAAACCCAGCAGATGACGATGCGCCAGGAGTCGTTCAAGTCCGGCGCGGATAACCTCGCCGGCGCAGTCGCCAGTGCAATCGGCACTGCCAACGCCATCGAGTCCTCGCGCGGCGAATTCGCCAAGAGCACGGCCAGCAGCTGGCGCGCCTGAGCTCGCCAAACCAGGGGACCGACATGACTGCAAACGAAGACCCGGGCACAACGGCGTCGTCCGGGCTCAAGGCACCTTCGGCGCATGCAACAGCGCAAGCAGCGCAGCAGGCGCAAGCTGCGCAAGCGCTGGCGCTGTCTGCGCGGCTGACTGACGCGCAGGTCAACACGCTGTACCGGCAGGTCTACAACATGACGGAGCAGGGCCGCTTTGATGAGGCGAATGTGCTGCTGGCGCTGATCATGATGTATCGCCCCGATGAGCCAAAATTTTCACTTGCGTCGGCCATCTGTTTTCGCAAGACCGGCTGCTTTGAAGATGCAATTCGCATGTTTGCCCGCACGCTCGAGTTGCAGCCTGACAACGACGAGCCAGCGTTCGAGATTGTCGAATGCATGTCGCTGCTGGGCCTGCACGACAACGCAACCGATCTGCTGCGGCAGATTGCCGACGTGGCCCGCCGCGAGAACAAGACGCACACGATGGAGCGGGCCGAGACGCTGCTCGAATTCAAGAAGGCGACGGTGCAATGACATCCACAGCCTTGCCGCTTGACCGCGAGTCCATGCGCCTCATCGCTGAAATCGGTTTTATCGGCACGCAAACAGGCCAGCTTGGCGCGTCGCGCGCGATCTTTGATTCGTTGCGGGTGCTGCGGCCCGACAGCAGCTTGCCGCTCATTGGCCTGGCGCTGGTGTTGATCGCCGCGAACAAGCCCGCCGTTGCCGCGCAATTCCTGCGCGATTCGGCGCTCACGCAGTTTCCGGGGGACCCTGAGCTCACGGCCTTCCTGGGCCTGGCGCTGCAGTGCGCGGGCAAGAATTCAGAGGCGCAAGAGGCGCTGTCAAAGGTGGTCGAGCAACCCGGTGCCACCGCCATGCCTTACGCGCGCATGGCCGACAAGCTGATGGCCATGAACACGGGCGCAGGCTCACCCGTCAACCTCTTTCCGAGGTGGAGTGAGTACGAGAGGATTACAGGGCAGGGCTAAAGCGCCCCGGGCACGGCACCTCCCCCAACGCAATTTGCAGCGCCATGGATAAAAAACCCGGCAACTGTCACCAAGCATAGGAAGGAGATTCCTGATGTCCGTTGAAGCAATTTCTGTCGTTGCCCAGGCAACCGCCCAGTCGTCGTGGGTTGATACGCCTGTTTTGCGCAGCGTGTCTGAAAGCGATGCGGCCCGCATGTCGGACCTGCTGTCTGCCAAGGGAATGCAGGCGCAGTCAGGCACGCCACCAGTTGTCAACATTCCCCAAAACGGAAACACCATCGGCGACTCGATCCTGCGCTCGTTCGACGCCGCCGGCAAAGACTACAAGGTCAAGACCCACGAGATCGACCGGCTGCTGAACCTGGACGCGAACAAGATCACGACCACCGAGCTGCTCAAGATGCAGATGCGCCTGATTGAAACCTCGATGCAGGTGGACCTGATCAGCAAGACGGTGTCCAAGGCCGTGCAGCACATTGACCAGCTCACCAAGCTCCAATGATGAAGCCCTCCCTTCATAGCCTGATGCGCGGCGCTGTGCTGTTGGCGGCGCTGGTGCTGGCCGGATGCGGCGGCAACGTGGAGCTGCTGTCCAACATGAATGAGCGCGAAGCCAACGAAGTGATTGCGGCGCTGAGCGAAGCAGATATTGACGTACAAAAGCTGCCCGGCAAGGACGGCATGGTCAACCTCACGGTGGACCAGTCGAGTGTGGCCCGGTCTATCACCGTGCTGAGCGCCACAGGCCTGCCGCATGAACGGCGCGCCACCATGGGCGATGTATTCCGCAAGGAAGGCCTGATTTCATCACCGCTTGAAGAGCGTGCGCGCTACTTGTGGGCGCTCTCGCAGGAGCTGTCTGAAACCATTTCGCAAATCGACGGCGTGCTGCGTGCACGTGTTCATGTGGTGCTGCCCGAGCGCAGCACTGGAGGCGAGCCGTCGTTGCCGTCGTCTGCAGGCGTGTTCGTCAAGCACCGCAATGGCGTGAACCTTGAAGAGTCCGTGCCGCAGATCAAGCGCCTGGTGGCCAGCAGCATTCCTGGCTTGTCTGCCGAAAAAGTCAGCGTTGTGCTGGTGCCTGCGACAGCCCCGGTGTCGCCGCAGCAGCAAGCAAAGACGGCCAAGGCCGCTGGCTCACGCTGGCTGGTTGTTGCCTACGTGCTCACTGCACTGTCGGTGTTGTGTGTGGCCGGCTATGCAGGGTGGCGCATGTATGGCCAGCGCCGGTTTGGCGCGAAGAAGGCCGATGCTGATGGCGATGACGCGATGGTGGAGCCCACATGAAAGTGACGCCACCGCCGGCTGAACTGGTGCGCCTGGTGGGCGCCCAGCCGGAGGTGGCGCGCGCTATCTGCATCTTCAACCAGAACCCGGCGGACTATCTCGATTCATCGCGCCGATCTGATTTTTTCTCGAAGCGCATTGGTGATGCACTGTGGGACAGCCCACGGTCGCGCAGCCACTTGTCGCGGCTCATTCTCGAGCGCATTGGCGCATCGCCTTGCCTTGAAGTGGCGCGCACTGAATGGCCCGTTGCGCTGCTGGAGCGTGACCGTATTGACCGGCTCGCACGGCACGTGGCTGCTGCGCTGGTGGGTGCGCGTGTGCGCCGTTGCGTGTCGCGCGCCGAGGTATTGAAGTGGCGCGACTGGCTATCGCAAGAGGCACATGAATTTGCGCTCACGCGCGCCGGGCTGCTGCCTGTAACGGCTGATGTGGGCGATCCGCGCCAGGGCCATGCGGGCGGCGAAGAAGTCACTGCGCTGCAGGTCGGCTACGCCTGGATCGCCGCAGCAACCCGCGTGTGGCCCGACTCGATTCGCAAACGCTTCATGCTCAAGCTGCCTGCAGGCAGCTCGCAGGGTGCCGACGCCATCGACGGCGCGTTGGCATCGCGGCTCGTTACATCCGTTCTTACCAATCTGGAGTCACGCTGGTGTTCCTCATTCGCGACTACACGAGGCTGAGCCGCCCCGAGGTGGCGGGCAAGATCATCAAGGCCAAGGACTTCTGGAAGTTCCAGGAGGCCGAGCGCGCGCTTGACGACGCGCTGACCAGGCAGGAAGAAATCATTTCTTCAGCTGAGGACGCCTACGAGGCGGAACGCCAGCGCGGTTATGCCGAAGGCAGCGAGGAAGCCAAGCTCGAACAAAGCGGCAGCATGGTCGAGATCGTGAGTAACACGGTCGAATACTTCGGCAAGGTCGAAACGCAAATGGTCGATCTGGTGCTCGATGCCGTTCGCAAGGTGGTGAGTGACTTTGATGACCGGCAACGCGTATCGACGGTAGTGAAGAACTGCCTTGACCTGGTGCGCAGCCAAAAGCAGCTGTCGCTCAATGTGCATCCGGCGCAGGTTGATTACATGCGCGGGCAGGTCGGTGAACTGCAAAAGCTCTACCCCAGCATCTCGCACATTGAAGTGCATCCCGACTCGAAAGTCACGCTCGACGGATGCGTTGTTGAATCAGAAATTGGCATCGTCGAAGCGAGCCTCACGGGCCAGGTCGAGACGCTGCGTGAAGCGCTGGCTATGGTGTTCGCGCAGCAAAGCGTGGTCGATGACGACGACGCAAAAGAGGGCGATGCGAAAGAGGGCGCTGCGAAAGACGACGAGGCAAAAGATCGCGAGGACGACGAGTGATTGGCGACGAGTCGCCTGTCGCGCGCGCGCGGCGCAGTGCCCGCGAGCTTGACTACATCGCCAAGCTATTGCACGGCGCTGTTGACCAGGCAACGACCGTCAAGATCCGCGGTCGCGTCACGCAAGTGGTCGGCACCATCATCAAGGCCGTGGTGCCGTCGGTGCGGATTGGTGAAGTGTGCACTCTTCGCAATCCCCACGATGGCAGTGAAACGCACGCTGAGGTGGTGGGTTTCTCCAAGGGCACAGCGCTGCTCATGCCCTCCAGCGGCACGCAAGGTATTTCAGGCGACACGGAAGTGCTGCCCACCGGCAAAGTGCAAACCGTGGCCGTTGGCCGCGCATTGCTAGGCCGCGTGCTCGATGGCTTGGGCCAGCCGATCGATGTCGAAGAAAAAGGCCCGCTGCCGCCGATGAAGCAATACCCGGTTTACGCAGACGCGCCCGATCCGCTCAAGCGCAAGCTGATCGAAACGCCGCTGTCGCTGGGTGTGCGCGCGCTCGATGGCTTGCTCACGTGCGGCGAAGGCCAGCGCATGGGCATCTTCGCTGCGGCAGGTGGTGGCAAATCCACACTCATGGGCATGCTCGTGAAGGGTGCGGATGTTGACGTCACTGTGGTGGCGCTGATTGGCGAGCGTGGCCGCGAAGTGCGCGAGTTTCTCGAACGCGAACTCGGCGAAGAGGGCATGCGGCGCGCCGTGATCGTGTGCGCCACCTCTGATAAATCTGCGATGGAGCGATCGCGCGCAGCCTATGTCGCAACAGCCATCGCGGAATACTTTCGCGACCAGGGGCTGAAGGTGCTGCTCTTGATGGATTCGGTCACGCGCTTTGCCCGCGCCCAGCGCGAGATCGGCCTGGCCGCCGGCGAGCCGCCCACGCGCCGGGGCTTTCCGCCGAGCGTGTTTGCCACGCTGCCGCGCCTCATGGAGCGGGCCGGCACCAACGAGCGGGGCTCCATCACGGCGATGTACACCGTGCTCGTCGAAGGCGACGACATGACAGAGCCTGTCGCGGATGAAACACGTTCGATTCTCGACGGCCACATCATTTTGTCGCGCAGGCTTGCTGCTTCGAACCACTATCCGGCGATCGATGTGCTGGCATCTGCGTCGCGCGTGATGAATGCGCTGATCACGCCGGAACACCTTGAGGCTGCGGGCCACATTCGCGAGCTGATGGCGAAGTACCAGGACATCGAGCTGCTGCTGAAGGTTGGCGAGTACAAAAAAGGTTCAGACCGTATTGCCGACATGGCAATCGAGAAGCACGACGCCATCCGCAACTTCCTGCGGCAAAAAACTGATGTTCACGTCAGCTGGTCCGAGACGCTGGACGAGTTGCAGTCGCTGGCGGGTTGATGGGGCTCGTGGCCGCCGCTTGAAGCGCCGGCCGTTCGAGTTTCACCGTGCCTGATGGCACGACAACTCAAACGTTCGAGGAGAGCAGCCCTCGGACAATTTCGGGGGCAAGCTCTGGCGAGCTCGTTGTGCGTTTGCATACGTTGGCCAGCTCGGTATACATAGTGCTTGCCACGCAGTCATCCCGAAACTTCTTGAGCGTGGCGATCAGCTCTTGCGCTTCGCGTTTGGCCGTTGCGACGTCCCGCCCAGCTCCGCGAAACCGGTCGGTAACGCTTGGCCGCAGTGTCGCGACCCGGTTCAGCTCGACCAGTGCGGCGTCGATGCTGGTAAGCAGGTTCTGACGCGTGTTCGCGATCTCGGCAAGTCCATTCGAAAGCAGGCGCAAAATCTTGTTTGCCTCCTGCGTCAGCCAGGCCACATCTGATTCCCTGTCTTGCCTGGACAGGCTCTGGTAGCGCAGGTTTGCTTCTTCGAACTGTTTTCCCAACTCGAGATTTCCAGGCGCTGCTTGCATGGCCGCAGTTGCTGCGTCCATCCTGGTTTTTGCGGCGCTGATATCTTGCGCAAGGGTCTGTCGTGAGATGGCCAGAGCACCTGGATCAGTCGCATTGACCCTCGCGATGTGCGCTTGCGTGGCCTGCAGCTTGCTCAGGTGAGCCACACAAGTCTCCAGCTGCATGTGTGGTCGCGTCGTGACTTGCGTGGCGCAGGCCCTGCCACCCACTTTGTTCAAGATGCCTTTAGTGGTTTGCAATGGGTGACTTGCGGGTAGGTCACGGAACAGGACAGAGCCTTGCATGCGCTCGAATGCTGTTTCAGCGCCAATCGCAGCTTCCAAAAAGGCGCCATCTGCGGCGGGCAAAGCTTTTCGGCCAGCTACAGCAGCTCGCACTCGCTGTTCGTTGGGCAACTGGTTTTCGCGCTTGCAGTCGCGGATATACCTGTCTTCGTTGTAGACAGCCGCCATCTTTGCGAACGCAGACACCACTTTTCCATCGGGCGTCGTAGCCAACTGCAAGTTGCGTCGCAGTCCTGCTGAAACCGGCGAAAGCTGCGCCGGCTTTTGCGATCCGGGCGTGGCCGGAATCGCCGCAATGGGAGCGGCGGATTGCGCGGCGGCATGCATCTCCACCGGCGGAATCGCCACCTCAACCGCAAACTGGGGCGCACTGGGCGGCAAATGGATGGTGACGCTTTTCACCCCAGCCGTTGCATCGAGCAGATTCGCCCGAACAACCTGCCCCACGGCACCGCGCGTTGCGGGCGTCATGCCCTCGGCCCAGTCGTCGAGCTGTTCGCGAATCACGCCGCTTGCGCCGCGAACATCGCCAGCGTTGGCGTCGAGCGCCTGCAGGAGCTGATAGTCGAGCTCGCCGCCTGTGTCGTGCTTGCTTTGAATGCTCACCCGGCATGAATCGCGGTGCGCAATGGCGCGCAGCGTCATCTCCAGGGCGTCGCTCGCCTGCTCCCCTTCGGGCGAGTCGCTTTCCGGACGGCGTGCAATGAAGCGAACCTGGCCGTCGTCTTGCGGCTCGACAACGACCAGCCGCCGCTGCTGCGCCGCGCCTTCGCCGGTTTGCATCCACACCGCCACATGCCTGCCAGTGTCCAGGGCCAGCTGCGAAATGTCTTCAAACTTCTTTCGCTGCTCGTCGATGCCTTCGTACAAGTCGATCGCAAACGGATGCACTTCAATGTTCTTGAGCTTGGCACTGGCCGCCAGCAGTTCGCCGGTGGTGATGGGGCGGTCCGGCTGCATCAGCGACGGGTCGCCGCCGCGCGACTCGATGTGGGAACTCACTTTGTGGGAGTGACCGTCGCCATTGGGGCCCTCAGGCGGCATCTTTGCGCCCAGCCCCAGGCCCGCCGTGAAAAGAACAGGATTGTTGCCTCGATCGAGTTCATCCACCGTGTGCAGCAACGCTGCGTTGGACAGGTCACCGAGTCTCTCCGCGCGATCGGGTGTGCCGGGCTTGCTGGCATCCGCCGCCAGTTTCTGAATCGGCTGGTCGCCCTTGGCCGCCCCCTTGGGCTCGAAAGCTGCGCCGACCTGCTCTGGATTGAAATGAAAGCTGACGGTAACGGGTGAAACAGCGGCCATTGCCGAACTCCTGATTGAAAGCACAGACCGTGGGAGCGCGTGCCCCCGAACATTGACTTCGTAACGAGCAGCGCAAGTTGGTTCCTCTACGAAGGTATGCGCGTGCATGCAAAGGCGCTACTTTTGCGCGCGTTGGAACCTGTTTGCGCCAAATGCCACTTATGGACTTGAAGATGCGGATGGCGCGCAGCCATCGTGGCAGTTTGTGCTTTCGATTTCTGGAGTGCACGTATGGATACCTCCTATCACAGCCGTCGTCTTGACTTCAATATGGGCGAGCTTCCCAAGTTCACGCCATCGCCAGCACTTGAGGCTGAGCGGGCAGCGCGTCTCAAGGGTGGCACCGCCGTCGCGCCAGACAACTCGAGCCAGCTCGAAAGCGCCCAGACCAGCGGCAGGTTCACTCCAGGTGAACTGGCGCATGTGGAAAGCGAGCTCGGCAAGATTGTGGACACGGCTGCCACGTATCACCTCCAGTGCGTGTACCGGGCCAACCACATCAAAGTTGACTTTGCCAATGGCGGATGGACAAACGGCAGGAAGATCACTGCGCAGGAAGTGCAAGCCGCGAATCAAAAGGCGATGGATGCGGGCGAGCAACTTGCGCAGCGCGAGGCTGAAAGCGCTGCGATTCTCGCGGCGCTTCGTGCCGCTGAACCTGGCCAGAACGAAGTGACGATCGACTGCGACGGTACGCTTCCGTATCCGTGGGAGATCGGATTGCCATCCGATTTCAAACTGCAGCACGCGCCGCAAACTGCGCCCGAATCGACGGGCACGCTTGACCCGTCGCTGGCGCAAAACGGCCCGCGCCCTTTGGAGGCTGACGAAGAAATCAAGAAGGAAACCGCACCATCCACAAACGAAGTCATGCAGGGTATCAGCGCGCTCAGCGTGGCTGTTGGCGCCGCGCCTTTGCATGGCTGTACGGTCTCGATCGTTGAGCATATTTTCAAATTGCCGGAACGCCGCGATCGGCTCGAAATGCTCTGGCAGGTGCAACTGAAGTTGGATTCGTTAGCTGGCCAGTGCGACCGTGGCCCGACGCAGGACGCAGCCGCCGAACACATTCCGGCGCTGAGGAGCTGGATTGATGCGTGCCGCCATGAGCTGCTGATGCAAAGCTAGGGCGTGCGACGAGCCCTATACCTTTTGAAGCCAGCCATTCCTTGGAACGAAGTGACTGCAGGCGTTACTCAGTCATAAGTCTTAGTTTCAACTTATTCCGGGGGATGCCATGGGGCCGTCGTCGAGTTCATCAGTTAAGAGGCCGAAAACGCCGCCTCGCGTTCAAAGTGGGCAAGGTGGCCAACCTCCGGGCAGGGTGACGCCCAAGCCGCCCGAACACCCGCGCACGCCGCTATCGGTTGAAGTTTCAGCTGCGACGCCTAATCCACTTCAGCTGCGCCCGGCGCGCGACATTCCACCGCCCCCGCGTCGCAGCTTCGATGGCGAAGGGCGCCCGGATGGTGAACGCAAGGGTGATCGCGAGCCGCCATCGCATTCAAGTTCCAGTTCCAGCTCGTCGAGGCAGGGCACACCGAGTGACTCGCGAAGCAATCCGGGGCGTCCTGACGCGAACGCTGGCGCAGCGCCTCAAGACCCGCCGCAAGGTCCGCCGCCGGGCCAACTCTCGCCTTCACCCCGGGCAGCGAGACCGGGCCTCTTTCGCAGCCTGACTTCCGCGGGGCGCGCGGACAGCAAGAAGGAAGCGTTGCGAGAGTCGCAGCGCAAACATCTGGGCAAGCTTTTAAATGCGCTCAGCAAAACAAACTGGCGCGAGGCCCACCTGGCCTCGCAAGAGCCCTTGAAGAAACTGGCCAAGGTGGCCGAAAAGATGTCCAAGTCGGGCATGAATGTGAGCGATGAATTTGCCAATGCGCTCAGTGAATGCCTTGGGTCCATGAATGAGATGTCGTTGCAGCACTTGGACGGGCAAACGACCAAATTCTGGGGCGTCATTGGCAATCGGGAGACTGAGGGAGCCATACGCAGTAGGGTCAAGGGCGAGCTGCGCAATCGCCGCCCTGAGGGGCAGCCAATCGCGCCGCGGAACGAGACGCTGAGCTCGAAGCAGGCAAAGTTGCTTCAAGAAACGAGGCAGCAAATTGCTGTCTTGTTTGAGCACCTGCCCAAGGCCGAGAGTGAGTTCGCCTCGCGCAACGCCGTATTGCTGGCGTTTGGTGCTCTCAAATCCATCAAAGGCGCAATGGGCGACCAGCAGATGCGCTTCAACAAGCTGTTTGAAGACGCGCTCAACGAGTATGCGGGCCAGCAAAATATCGAGAACCTGAGAGCACTCAACAATGTGCTCTCCAAACGTGGCACGCTAGCGTTGAGCGAGCTCCATAGTGCTTTCGGCCTGCCACTCCAGCGCGCTGTCATGCTCAAGCTGGAAAGCGATCAGACGCCTGCGCGCTCCCCTTACCTGGCGGACCGGCTCGCCACGGCCATCGGCGCAGCCGCCATCGCGGCGGTATCGAAGGACCACGTCAGAGGCCTGTTTGCTGCCGCCATTGACGAGGCGCACGTGCTGACGCGCATCAAAAAATCTGAGGCGCCGCCGCTTGGCCTGCTGCTGGGCGCTATCGCTGCAGCGCTCGCCACGCAGGCCGCCGACGGCGCGGGAGTGGGCCGGCTGTTTGACGCCCTCTCCGTCGAGACGATGACAGCGATTTTGCAGACTGCGCGCGCAGGCGGCAATGAACTGGCCGATGTCGCCAGGCTCGCGCACGAAAGCGCCGGTCGTCATTGCCAACTCGCGCAAGAGGCGATCGCTGTCGCAACGAGGGCAATCACACGAGCGCCGTTGGCCGACATATCTGCGTGGGCGTACCTGATGCATGTCAATGCGCTGGCAGAACATGTCAACACGCTGAAGGCGTTCGATCCCGGCTACGCTGGTTCGCCGGAGATTCTTCTAGCTGTCGAGCCGCAAGGGCGTATGGCGCAGGGGGAACTCGCGCGCAAGCTTTCAGGGGCTCTGGACGATGTGCAAATCGGACAATTGCAGCAGTCCCTCACCGTGCTGGGTGCGGGCTACGTTGTTCTCGAACTTGTCGGCCTTGTGGCGTCGCGAACCGCGACAGGCAAGGAGTTCTACACGTACAGGGCGCAGGACGCGTGGCGGGCGTTGCGCTTCAGTCAGGACGCACCTGAGCCAAATCTCTTCCTTGCGTTGACCGCCTTCGCCAACGTTGCCAAGCGCGTCAATGTCGCCGTTCGCCCCAGCGCTGACCCCGCCGAAGTTGCCAGGGCGCGGACTAGTGAACACGTCGCCTTTCGCGCGGCACTGGAAGCGGAGGCGAAAAGCACATCCCAGCAAGACCCACTGAAAGAAGGCGTCCGCCATGAGCAGATGCTGGAGCTTCGAGCTGTTGTCCCTGCCCTTCTGGCCTCGCCCCAGATTCTGGCGCAAAGGAGGTTGTACGACGACCTGACCGAGCTGAACAGGACGCTCGACACCTTGGCCAATTTCGCCGGTGCGCCGCCGCCACCACCCGCCCGCGGAGCAGGCCTGCAAGATCCGGAAAATCTCAGAGATATCAGCCCCCACGTGCGGGACGCACTCAAAGCCTATGCCATCGACCTCTCGAATGACGGCGTCGTCAACGTCAAGGCTGGTGTGGCGCCGCTGCCAGTGCAGCAAGCCGTGGTGATGAACATCGCGCAGTCGCTGGCCGCCAAGCCTGCGGAGTTTGGCGTTCGCGGAAATGTGCAGGACGGCGATGCCTTCATTGCCAAAGCGCTGTGGGACTCGATGCTGCGCGCCGACTTCATGATCGACGGCGAGCGACTCATCGACAAGAGCAACTGGAATGCGCTTACTGAGGCCGAAAAGGAAAGAAGTCGCCCACAGGCGCTAGCGCGACTAAGTGCGTTGGCCGGTAACGATCGTGCGCTCTTGCTGGCCATGTCGAGCGTTGCGAATGCTAATTCTTTCAAGGCGATCCACGAACTCATGGTGTCGCCCGGCAGCCTGCTGCGTCTGCCGGACGGCAGGCCGGGAGTCCTGGCGAATGGAAAGCCGACGACAAGCTACAACTTGCGCAGTGACGGCAAGGGTGGTGTGGTGGTGGAACTGCAGTACTCGATCGTTGGCTCGACACTCTTCCAGGTCGCGGGCACGGCCCCGGCTGAACTGGTGGCGCTGCAGCCGGGTTTCGGTCAGGCAACGATCAGCTTCGATGTGAGCATTTCGCTCGATGGCAACGGCGAGATCGACGCGGGCGTGACCAAGCCCGTGCAATTCGTGTATGACGCACAACCAGACGCCTGGAGCGCGGAAAACGGGGTGCGCTGGCCCAGGCCGGAGGGTATCGAAGACATCTTCGCGGCGAACGCAACGCCGGAGCTGGTTCAGGACTTTTTCGAGTATCTCGACAAACAGGTCGCGGGCGAGAACGGTCGTTTCATTCTGGCGCTGAACGAGTTCGAGAAGCAGCCTAGCTTCGAGCGAGCGCAGCAGATCGTCGATGACTTTGTGCCCAAGTCCGTGCAACAGGGCCAGGCATATCGTTCGAACTTTGACAACCAGACCGCCGCGGACAAGCAGGACGGCGCAACTGCGAACCTCGCAGGCCCCGTGACCGTGCAAATCCGTGCGGCAATGGCCATGCCTCGCACGACAGAAGAAGACAGGGTCGACGCCATGGCGGCGATACAGGCTGGGTTCCTCGCAGCCCGCAACGAAATCATTGCGTTGATTCACCGAGACAGGTACGGCCCGTTCATCGCAAATGTGGAGAGGGACGCGCCAGCCAGGCTGGCCAGTGCGCAGTTGCGTCGGCAACAGGCAGCACAGCGGCCCGTGCAAGTGCCAGTTGCCGGCCGCGCCGCGCCTGACATGATTGAAAGCGGCATCCTTCGTGACGTCGCAACGCGACTGAACCGGCTCGCGACACCCTTTGCAGACGTCGAAGCAACGAAGAACTCTGTCGGAATGCTTCCCACCACCGTGAACAGCATGGCCAAGGAGGTGCTTACCGACAACAAGGTCATTCGACTCAACAGCTTCGGGCAGCATGCGCGGGCGCACCTTGAGAAAATGCCGCCTGCCCTGGTTGCCTCGTTACAGCACAACATCAATCAGATTCCCGTTCAAGAGAACCAGCCGATTGGCTACTTGTGGGCCCTTCGACAAGAGGTCGAATTTGCGATGCAGCGTGTCAAAGCGCAGGACCCGGAAATTCTGGTCAATCCGGAACGGGCGATTCGCACTTTTGCACTGAAGGACGCATTCGGCATGCCGAATGGCACGGATGTGCAGGTAAGCAGGGTGAACACATGGCTTTCCAACGGCCTGGTCAAGACGGCTGAAGTGGAGGCGATCTTTGAACAGCTGCCCAGCGACAGATTCGCGACCCTCGTTTCGAGTTTGATGGGTATCGGCCAAGTGGGTTACTTCAAGTCTGTCGCGCAGCGCGCCTATGTGAAGCGGCGCGAGCTGGCGGGCCTCAACACAATTGCTGCTGCCAACAAAGTCTATGAGCGGATGCAGCGCAACAGTGGCAGCTTGGTGGTGGATGACAGCCTGGTTCGCGAAGCCACCGCACTGGCTGCCAACTATCAGCTCTACAGAGAATTGTCAGCAGGAGCGTTGGGACAGATTGGAGAGCCTGGGCAGATTGCAGAGCGTGTTGGCAAGAACATCGAAGACATCAAGCAAAGGTTCAACAGCCAACTTACGCGTGAAACTTTGTTAGCGCTTAATGCGCAGAAGCCAGAGGCTCTTCATACTTTGCGCAGTGCGCTGAATAGCTTGGGCATGGACGGCGACGATGTGTCCGTGATGCGGATCACTGAGGTGCTAGACCAGGTAAGGCAATCCGCTTCAAGTGTGCGATCGGCGCGATCGGCGCGGTCTGGGTCAGCAACGCCATCCCTGACAAGGGTGACAGAGCAAGGCTCGGAGCTCGGCAGCTTGCCGCAGACGCCATCGCTGCCGTCACGCAGGTATTCGCCTTCCAGCAGCTATGCGTCGTCCATTCCTGCGCTTGAGCCGGCCAGCCCAAAGGTCAGGTCCAGCATCAGCAGCAACGGCAGCAGCAGCAGCAGTAGCAGTAGCAGTAGCAGTAGCAGTAGCAGTAGCAGTAGCAGTAGCAGTAGCAGTAGCAGTAGCAGTAGCAGTAGCAGTAGCAGTAGCAGTTATGCTTCCGAGTCTTCGACGGCCAGCCGGTCTTCGGGGTTCCGCCAAGCGTTGTTCGCCCGGGTGAGCCGCCAAAGTCGCACGCCGGGGCAAGACCCGACTCCTGCGCAGCTGAACCAAGTTATCGTGGGCCGTGCGCTAGAGCTGTTTGCGCAACCGGCGGGTGACGAAGCGGCAATGAGTGTGAATACGGCCGCAGGCATTGACGAATTGCTGAAACTCAACATGAGCGCGCAGCTCGCGCCGGGAGATCAGCTCTTTGATGACGCTATCAGAGGCGACGTGAAGGTCAGCCTGCAACGCCCTGGCTTCAGACCTGCCGAACTGATTGCTGTGCAGATGCTGGCCTGGCATGGCCCTGCGGGTGCATCAAAGGGAGATAGGGGCAACCGGTTTCTGCGAATCATTCATGAAGAAGTGACTGCTGAGCTGGAGCGCCGAACCGGGCTCAGCGGTGATGCATCGGACCCTGCGTTTGTCGCGCTCGTGGCGGCTGTGCTGGATGATGCGCCGGTAAACGAACATAGCTACAGCTATTGGGCCGAGCAGGCGAACGTAGCGCTTGCGGCAACACGGCAGGACCTTACCCCTGATGTGCGGCGCGACCTGGTTTTGGACCTGCTCGCGCTCTTGCTCGATCGCCAGAAAATGACGCAGTCGCAGGTGCAATCACTGTTGCGGGGCGCGGGCCTGAGTGAGCTGCGCGCCATCATCAAGGCAGGGTTCACTAACCGGGCGCCGGAACAGGCGCGTGCTGAGGTTAGGCGCATCGCCGAAGCGGCGGTCGCCGGGGAGCGAGAGAGCGTGCTGGCGCGTTTGAACGAGGGTGTGGCGTACCTGAAGAGCGGGCATGCGATCGTCGTCAACAACACGTTTGTTGAATCGGTGGTCGCTACGCTGGGGGCCGTTGATTCTTACCGCGATGGTGTCGGTGAGCGTACGCATCGGGCCGACGACGCCCTGAATGCTGCGGAGCTCGAGTACAGCCAAGCGGTGCGGGCGGCTGTTGTTGCGGCTGCGGACCTGAGCACTCGTGCGATCGATGACGCGCATTTGCTCGCGCTGCGCGGTGCGGTGGTGATGGGGCCAGCGAGGGAAAAGATCAGATTACAAATTGCCGAGCGGAAGAAGGAGCTTGCGCGGCCATATTTGAACGTCATGGCACCTGCGATCAATGCTCTGGCCAGTGGCAACATCGTCGGCGCGCGCGACGCATTGGCAGCTGCCTCGCAGTACGCGTCCCAAGTTGCGCAGCGCTGGGAGACGCTCGGTGTGGCTCCCGCGGGGCAGAGGCAGGCGAAACTGGATGCCGTTTACCTGGAGTTGATGCGTCTGGCAGTGGCCTCATTGGAGCCACAGCAGGTCTCGGCCCTGTCGGGCGCGCTCACGGCCCCGGTCATGACGCAACTGATTGACAGAGTGCATAACGCGACGATGCCGGCGAGCAACGCGTACGCATACGAACGCGCCCGCAGCGCAAAGGACTTTTTCCGCGACATCGCGGCATTGAAGTGGGCTGTGAACGAGCGCGTATCCGCCAGAAGAGGCGAAATCGCTGCTGGCGTCGCTGCAGAGCGTATCGATATTGAAGACCCCGAATGGACGTTGGACGCTGTGTTTGGCATCGGCATCGGCCCGCAGCGCAACATCTATGTCACTGGCCGCGAGGTCGAGGCTGCTGCAGGGGAGCGGGTGGCGCAGGTTTTCGCGGAACTTCCCGCCATGGCGGCGAGCCGCTCTGAGGGAGTTGTGGAGTTCCAGTCGCCGCCCAAGAACGTTCGGCCCGCCAATACCGGCGCTCGGTTCGCTGTGTCTTCACAACTGAGGGACGGATTTGGCCGCCAGGATGTCGAGATCTTCATCGAAGGCGACGATGAGGCGGGCGGGCGTGTTGGATCGCTCGATGGCCTGCAGACCTACAGGCGGGATCCACGGATGGAGGCGCCCAAAAAGATTCACGACCTGACAAAAACCGAGCAGCAGTGGCAAGCCGTGTCTGCCATCGTCACCGCGCAATATGCAAAGGATGGAATCGACGGCGTGCTGGCATCGTTGACTCGGCAAATTGCGGGCGAGGGTCGCCTGAAAATTCGAATCAGCAGCATCGAGCCGTCGAACGAAGTGCGCGTGAACTACGAGTACTCAGTAGTTCCTGCGCGCCGCGCTGCTGGTGCACAGCCCGAAGCTGTTCAGGCACGAGATGCCCACCGACTGACGTGGACCGTTGAGGTGGACGTCGGCGGGACTATCACGACTTCTGAGTTCAAGCATGAGCATCTGACACAACCACTGATCTCCCCATCGGCAGCATTCGCTGAAGTTCAACGCCTTGCGCAGAGCCTGGATGCCGCACACCACGTGAACGATCGACCCGGTTTCATTGATGCCGTGAGCGCTGCCGGCGATGCGGTAGCGAATGGCTTGCCTGTGGCCCCCGCTGAGCGCGAGAACGTGGTCAGGCTGTTGACGCCGCTCGTTCTTGATGGCGTCAAGGGCACCGGACGCTTGCCGTTACAGGACTTGGCTGCGGACAAGCGGAGCCAGCTTGAAGAAGCCTTGCGCAACCTGGGCATGCAAGGGCCAGCAGGCCAGATCCATGGGATGCGGCGCGTCCGCGCACAACCACAGCCGCCTGTCGTTGACTTTCCGGGTGCTGTCGCTGCGGCAAACAGAATTGCACAAGCTCGCGACGGCAACGGTCGCATGCTCGACAGAGAAGGGTTTATTGCCGCAGCAGTCGCTGCAATCGCAGCTTTCCAGCCTGACTACGAGCTTCGTGACAAGTCTGGCAAGAAGCTCGTTGACGTGGCTTTTGACCAATTCAAGCGTCAGTTGATCGAGTGGGTCGGATCTGGCGTCGAAGGCAGCGGCCCGCTGCCGCTGGCGGATGTTTCGCCCGAAAAGCGCGACCTACTGGAGAGGACGCTTCGCGGTCTTGGACTGGATTTGCTTGCAGACCGGCTGCACAGGCTCGCACTGGTTGATCTGGTCGAGAGGGCTGCCCGGGCGTTGCTCTCCGACAACCGTGAGGAAGCACGGCTTGCACTCGCACAGGCAAACCTGGGCTACACGACCACGTACGAACGATCTCTTGGCAACAATTTGGTCGAAAAGGCGGTGGAGCGGGTGAGTGACGAGGAGTCAATTGGTGCTGGCGACCTCAGCGGCAAGAGAGCAGCGCAGGCAAAGCTCGAAGCGCGTCTGCGTGACCAGATCGCTGAATTGGCCAAGGAAAGGGACAAGGACAAAGCCCGGTAACGCACAGCCCCAAGCCACCGCAACGCGGTGGCTCAGCCTATCGGCCAGACCACGCCGTTGTCGTTCAATATCGCGTCCAGCGGCACATCGTGCGGCTCGGGCTCGAAGTCGTCGATGAACTCTGTCGCAAACCCAAGCCCCACGGTGTAGGGCTTGGGCTGCAGGTTGGCGAGCGTGCGGTCGTAAAAGCCGCCGCCGTAACCCAGCCGAAAGCCGCCCGGCCCGTAGCCCACGCACGGCACGAAGAGCAGCGTGGGCACGATCACTTCGGTGTCTTTGGGTTTGGGAATGCCGTAGGCATCTTCTTCCATGGCGCAGCCCGGGTACCACGCGTGGAACTTCAGCGTTCCATGTTCCTTGTCGACCACCGGCAAGCCGATGCGCCGCAGCTGCGGCTGGTCGAGCAGCTCGCCATCTTCTTTCCAGCGGTGCAGCGCGGGCAGCGGATCGAATTCGCCCTTGATGGGCCAATACGCGCCGATGACAACGTCAGGCCGATGGACGAGCCAGATGCGCATGACGCGCTGCAGCGCTTCGCAGCGCTCGTAGCGGTCCGTCATTTGCAGCCGCTGCTCGACGAGCTGCTTGCGCGTGGCCCTTTTTTGCTGTGACTTGTCCATAATCTTCGTTAATGAAGTTACCAAGAATTCTGACACTGATCGTGGCGGCTGCATGCGCCGCATGCCAGGCGCAGCCGCGCGACGACACCATCCTGGACATGAGCCAGGCATTCAAGCAGGGCAACCGCCAGAGACTCACCCAGTTGCTACCCGCGGCCAGAGGCCACGCGCTGGAGCCATGGGCGGCGTATTGGGAGCTGCGTGCGCGCCTTGACACAGCCTCAGCGCAGGAGTTGCAGGACTTCTTCACACGGTACGCCGGCACCTACCAGGAAGACCGGCTGCGCAACGACTGGCTGCTGCTGCTGGGCCAGCGCCGCGACTGGACCACGTTTGCGGCAGAGCATCCCAAGTACCGCATGAATGACGACAAGGAAGTGCGCTGCTATGCACTGCTTGTCGGCCACTTGCGTGAAGGCGCCAATGCACCTGCCAGCACGTCCGACGAGGTGCGCAAGCTGTGGTTTGCCCAGCCGCGCGAAGACGACGGCTGCACGCTGGCCGCCTCCCGCCTCATTGGCGACGTTCAAGGCCCGAAGCGGATGACGGCGGCCGACGCGTGGCGCAAGGCGCGCATCTCGCTCGAAGCGAACCGGCCGAAGGCAGCAGGCGCAGCCGTTGAAATTGCCGCGCCAGAAGCGATGGGTGCATTCGCTGACCTGAATGCTGCACCGGCACGCTTTTTGACCAGCCGCGTCACAGTGGCGAGCAAGATGCGCAAGGAGCTGATTGCGCTCGCGCTCATCAAGCTCGCCGCGACCGATGCGCAGGGCGCAGCCACGCAGCTCGACAGCAAATGGGGGCCGCAGCTCTCGCCTGAAGAGCGCAACTGGGTCTGGGGCGTGCTGGGCAAGCAAGCTGCGCAACGCCTCAGCTACGACGCGCTTGACTATTACGGCAAGGTCTCGCGCGACGGTGATTTGAGCGACGACATGCTGGCCTGGAAGGTGCGCGCTGCACTTCGCTCGCCACAGGGGCCGCAATGGCCGCTCGTGATTCAGGCCGTGAATGCCATGAGCGACGAAGCGAAACTTGAGCCGGCCTGGGTGTACTGGAAGGCGCGCGCGCTGCTCGCGCAGGGCAGCGAGCAGCACAGGGCCGACGCACAGAAGATGCTGCAGTCGATTGCCTCGGTACGTGGCTTTTATGAGCAGCTGGCGCTGGAAGAGCTGGGCCAGAAGGTCTCTGTGCCGGCCAGGCCCGCACCGGTCACGGCTGAAGAAAAAGAGGCAACGCGCCTGAACCCGACGCTCAACCGCGCCCTCATCGCGATTGCGATTGGCCTGCGTTCCGAAGGCGTGCGCGAGTGGAATTACGCCACCAACCTGCATCGCAATGGCGGCATGAGCGAACGCGAATTGCTTGCAGCCGCGCAGTTTGCCTGTGACCAGCAGGTGTGGGACCGCTGCATCAACACGAGCGAGCGCACCAAGGCTGAGTTCGATATTGACCAGCGTTATCCAACACCGTTTCGTGACTCCGTCGTCAAGCGCGCCAAGGACATAGGGCTGGACGCGGCCTATGTGTACGGCCTCATCCGCCAGGAAAGCCGCTTCATCATGGATGCGCGCTCCGGCGTGGGCGCATCGGGGCTGATGCAAGTCATGCCCGCCACCGCGCGCTGGACGGCACGCAAGATCGGGCTCGCCAACTTCACGGCTGACCAGATCACCGACCGTGAAACCAACATTGCGATTGGCACGGGCTACCTCAAGCTCGTGCTCGATGATTTCGACGGGTCGATGCCGCTGGCCGCAGCGGCGTACAACGCCGGCCCGGGCCGGCCGCGCAACTGGCGCAATGGCCCTGTGCTTGAAGCCGCGATGTGGGCCGAGAACGTGCCGTTTGGCGAGACGCGCGACTATGTGAAGAAGGTGCTGGCCAACACGACGATGTATGCGGCCCTGCTGAGCGGCCAGCCGCAATCGCTCAAGGCGCGGCTGGGCACCGTCGGCCCGCGCGATGCAAGCCGGGCTGAGCCGAACAAGGATCTGCCGTAGGTCAGCGCATCAATTGCGGGGCTTTTTTGCATCAATCGCCTGCAGCGGGCTGGGTAGCATCCGGCTCACTTTGAGGAAAGAACACCATGCTGCAGCTCTACATCGGCAACAAGAATTATTCGTCGTGGTCCATGCGCCCGTGGGTGCTGCTCAAGGAAGCAGGCATTGACTTCCAGGAGGTGATGGTCAAGTTCGACTCCTTCGACAAGGACTCGAATTTCAAGAACGTGGTGCTCGCCGTGAACCCCATTGGCAAAGTGCCTGTGCTGGTGGACGACGGCTTTTCGGTGTGGGACACGCTGGCCATCGCCGAATACGTGGCTGAGAAATTCCCGGACAAGCACTTGTGGCCGCGAGACGCAAAAGCCCGCGCTCGCGCACGCAGCGTCTGCGCTGAAATGCACTCGGGCTTTGGCGCGCTGCGCGGCAAGTGCCCGATGAACATCGAGGCAGCGCTGCCGCAGGTGGGCGCACTCGTGTGGCGCGACGAGCCGGCAGTGCGCGCCGACGTGCAGCGCATCGTGGCCATGTGGACCGAACTGCTCGATCAATACAAGGGCCCCATGCTGTTTGGTGAATTCTCGATTGCCGATGCGTACTTTGCGCCCGTGTGCTTTCGCCTGAAAAATTATTCGCTGCCTGTGCCGGGCCACATCACCGACTACATCCGCCGCGTGTGCGCGCGGCCGTCGGTGCAGGCGTGGCTGGAGCAAGCGCTGGCCGAGAAGAACTTTGTGGACTTCGACGAGCCTTACCGAACTGCAAGATGACCCAGGCCGCTCCTGATGCGCCGCGCCAATGGGGCGCTGTGCTCACTGCAATGGTGACGCCATTCGACACACAGGGGCGGCTCGATCTTGATGCCGCGACCAGGCTCGCCAAACACCTGGCCGCGCAGGGCAACGACGGGCTTGTTGTAGCGGCAACTACCGGCGAAGCAGCAACGCTGTCAGACGATGAGCGCTTTGACTTGATCAAAGCCGTGGCCGGTGCTGTGACGATACCTGTGCTGGCCGGCACGGGCACCTACGACACACGCCACACGATAGAGCTCACGAGCCGCGCGCGCAGCCTGGGTGCAGCGGGCGTGTTGCTCGTCTCGCCGTACTACAACCGCCCGCCACAGGCTGGCATCGAGGCGCACTTTCGTGCTGCAGCAGCGGCGACAGACCTGCCGGTGATGATCTACGACGTGCCGGTTCGCACCGGCCGGCGCGTGTCGCGTGAAGTGCTGCTCAGGTTGTTTCGCGAAGTGCCGAACATCGTTGCCTTCAAGGACGCGACGGGCGACCCGCCCGCGGCCGCGGCGCTGGTTGCGCAAGCGGGCGGGCACTTCGATTTGTACTCGGGCGATGACGCGTACACGCTGCCACTGATGGCTGCAGGTGCAGTGGGCATCGTCGGCACGAGCACGCACTGGACAGCGGCGCAGTTCAAGGAAATGTTCGTGTCGTTCGCGCGCGGCGATGTGGCGCAGGCACGCGCCATCAACGCGCAGCTGATCGATTCATTCGAATTCATCAACACAGACGAGTCGGTGTACCCGATGTCGATCAAGGCGATGTTGAAAGTGCTGGGGCACGAAGTAGGCGAGTGCCGCTTGCCGTTGCCGCCGACGCCGCCTGGTGTTGCGCAGCGCGCCGCACAAGTGTGGAAGCAGCTGGCTGCGGGCTAAACTGCCCGCATGCAAACGTACATGGTCGGTGGTGCTGTGCGGGACGCCCTGTTGGGCTGGCCCGTGAACGATCACGACTGGGTGGTGGTTGGCTCCTCGCCTGAAGAAATGATCGCGGCGGGCTACCTGCCCGTGGGCAAGGACTTCCCGGTTTTCCTGCATCCGCAAACGCGCGAAGAGCACGCGCTCGCGCGCACGGAGCGCAAGACGGCGCGCGGCTATCACGGCTTTGCGATTGACGCGGCGCCGGACGTCACGCTTGAACAAGACCTGGCGCGGCGCGATTTGACGATCAACGCCATCGCGCGTGCGGCCGATGGCGAGCTGATCGACCCGTTCCATGGCCAGCGCGACTTGCAAGACAAAGTGCTGCGCCATGTGACGCTCGCCTTTCGCGAAGACCCGGTGCGCATCCTGCGTGTCGCACGCTTCGCAGCGCGCTTTGCTGACTTCACCATCGCCCCCGAAACCATGGCGCTGATGCGTGAGATGGTGGTCGCTGGAGAAGTCGATGCGCTGGTGGCCGAGCGTGTCTGGCAGGAGCTGGCGCGCGGCCTGATGGAAGCGCATCCGTCGCGCATGTTCGAAACGCTGCGTGAATGCGGTGCGCTCGTGCGCCTGCTGCCTGAAGTCGATGTGTTGTGGGGTGTGCCGCAGCGCGCCGACTATCACCCGGAGATCGACACCGGTGTGCACCTGATGATGGTGCTGGACATGAGCGCGCAACTGGACGCACCGCTGGCTGTGCGTTTCGCGTGCCTGACCCACGATCTCGGCAAGGGCACCACGCCCGCTGATGTGCTGCCCAAACATATCGGCCATGAAATTCGCAGCGCCAAGCTGCTCAAGCACGTCTGCGACCGGCTGCGTGTTCCCGTGGAGTGCCGCGAGCTGGCGGATGTAGTTGCGCGCGAGCACGGCAACATCCACCGCAGCAGCGAGTTTGGTGCGGCAGCGATTGTGCGGCTGCTCGAGCGCTGTGATGCGTTTCGAAAGCCGCAACGGTTTGAACAGATCCTGCTGGCCTGTGAATGCGACAAGCGCGGGCGCGGCGGCCTGCAAGACGCGTCGTATCCGCAACGCGGTGAACTGCTGCAGGCGCTGGCGGCGGCGCAGTCCGTCAAGACCAGTGAGGTCGCCGCGCAAGCGCAGCAGATGCAACGCTCAGGCGCGCAGGTCGGCGAGATGATCCAGCACGCGCGGGTGGCGGCCATCGCGGCCTTGCCCCGCTTTCACATCAACAAAGCCAACGCCGCATAGTCGCCGACGCGGTCTGCCAGGCCTGCAGCGACGAGCGCAGAGCCATCTGTCAGCGAGGGTAGCTTTCCGTGGACTTGCGCGTTGAGTTTGGGCAGTAGCACATCGCGGTTATTCCAGAACACGCTGCCACCCAGGCTGATGCGCTGCAGATCGAGCGTGATGATGAGGTTGTAGAGCGTGCGGCCCATCACGCGGCACAGCTCATCGACGGTCGCGCAGGCTTGCGCATCGCCTTGCCGGGCCAGCGCGAAGAGGGCTGATGCATCGGTGCCGAAGCGCCGCGCAATGGCATTGCCCGCGACCAGCGCCTCGACATCGCCGACGTTGCCGCAGCCACACAGCGCATCGTTGTTGTCGGACACGTACATGTGGCCTGCGTGGCCCGCGTTGCCATTCTTGCCGCGCAAGATGCGGCCATCGACGCACAGGCCAACGCCGATGCCGGTGCTCCATGTGACGTAAGCGCAATGGTCAACGCCTTGCAGCGCGCCCCAGCGCCGCTCGGCTTCGAGCGCGCCGATGCAATCGTTTTCAACCCGCACTTCGCGAAACCGCCGGCGCAATGGCGCCTCAAGCAGCGCCGTCTGCCACGTGTTCGGCAGGCCGCGTGCGGGGCCGGCCAGGCCGCCGCAGATGTTGGGCGCGGCAAGCTCGATCAGGCCGTCGCGCATGACGAAGGGGCCGCATGACGCGACGCCTGCGCGGGTCACTGATTGCGGCGGCACGCAGGCCTCTACGCAAGCTGCATCGACCATGCGCAACACTTGCGCCGCCAATGCGTCGTTGCTGCCTGTCTTGGCCGTGGCCTCGGTTTGCCGGGCGAACAAATCGAGCCCATTGCCAGCATTCAGGCTCACGGCAACTTTGGTGCCGCCGATGTCGATGCATGCCTTCATCACAAGACCCTCGCGATAAAGCCCGCGATCAGGCTGAGCACGATGGTCGTTGTCAGCGGTATGAACCACTCACGGCCGAAAAGTTTGAAGCGAAAGTCCCCAGGCAACTTGCCAAAGCCCATGCGCTGCAGCAACGGGCTGAACCAGTTGATGAGCATCAGTGCCAGGAAGATGACGATGATCCAGCGAATCATCGTGCGAGTTTAGGTTGAAAGCTGGTGAGTGCAGCTACAGCGTGTGCGTGCGGTCGCCTTCGCGAAAGCCGGGCGCATCCCAGAAGTCACCACGATGGAATGCGATCACCTTGAACAGCTCGCCCATCTCGTGTTCGGCCACCAGCCGCTGCGCAGCGATGCGTTCGGCCAGCGGCGCCTGTGCCAGCAGCGGCACGATGCCGCAATTGATGAGGAAGCGGCCCTGCGTCGCGTAGCCCAGCGTCTGCAAACCTGCTTCTCCGGCTGCGACGGCGAGCTGCGTGAAGTCGACATGCGCCGTGATGTCTTTCAGGCCGACGTCGGCGAGCGGGTCGCCATCGGCCATGTGCCCGCGGTGGCACATCAGCGTGCCCATGTGGCGTTGCGGGTGGTAGTACTCGCGCTCGCCAAAGCCGTAGTCGATGAAGAATGCCGCGCCGCGCGTGAGGCGGTCACCCAGTGTGCGGATGAATGCTTCGGCCTGCGGGTGGATCTCAGTCAAGTAGTCGTGTGTGCCTTCGATGTCGATGGGCGGGCGCAGGTCGGTGGGGCGGTCGATCCACGTCAGGCTGTCATTGACGAGGCCGACGCCGCGTTCGCGCCATTTCCCGTCAACGCGTGCGATCAGCTTCACCGGCATCGCATCAAGCACTTCATTGCCGACGACGATGCCTTCGATGCGCTCGGGCAATTCACTGACCCATTGCACGCGGGCACCCATGGCACTGTGTTCGGCCAGCTTCGCGCGCTGCCTGTCGCGCAGCGATGCAGACAGCTCGACGATCGTGTACTTGCTGACCTTGCCGCCCAGTGCGTCGAGCAGCTGCACTGCGAGCGCGCCGGAGCCGGCGCCGAACTCCCATATCTCGTGTGTGTTCGTGGCCTGCATCGCGTCGGCAACCTGCATCGCCAGCGTCTGGCCGAACAGGGGGCTCATTTCAGGCGCCGTGACGAAGTCGCTGCCTGAAGATGGCAATTGGCCGAACTTGCGCGATGCGTTGGCGTAGTAGCCCAGGCCCGGTGTGTAGAGCGCGAGCGCCATGAACCGGTCGAACGGCAACCAGCCGCCGTCGCGTGCAATGGCCTGCTTGATAAGCCCCTGCAGGGCTGTCGTTAAACTGTTTGCTTCATTGGTCACGCCTGGATTGTCCCCGAATGAATGAACCACTGCGCCCGCGCACCGCGCTCGTTACCGGCTCTGCCAGGCGGCTGGGCCGCGAGGTGGTGCTGGCGCTGGTTGCGGCGGGGTGGAACGTGGCGGTGCACTATCGCGGCTCTGCACCCGATGCTGCAAAGACGGTTGACGATGCGCGCAAGGCTGCAACGGGTGGCGCGCAGGTTGAGTTATTCCAGGCGGACCTCGCCGATGAGGCGCAGACGCGTGCGCTGCTGCCGCAAGTGATCGAGCGCTTTGGCGCTGTGGATGCGGTGGTGAACAACGCGTCGCTCTTCGAGCACGACAGTGTCGATAGCTTTGGCTACGAGGCGCTGGCCGCGCACGCGCGCACCAACACGGGCGCGCCAGTGCTGCTTGCGCAGGCGCTGCATCACCACATTGCGCAGCGCAAGCTGGCTGCAGGCGCAGGTGTGGTGGTGAACTTGCTGGACCAGAAGCTGTGGAACCAGAACCCGGACTTTTTGAGCTACACGTTGTCGAAGGCGGCGCTCGAAGCTGCGAACACGATGCTTGCCATCGCGCTCGCACCGCAGCTGCGCGTGGTGGGAGTAGCGCCGGGGCTGACCCTCACGAGCCACATGTTGTCGGACGACAAGTTCGAGCAGCTGCACGCGCTGTCGCCGCTGGGCCGGTCTTCGACGGTGGGCGACGTTGTGGCGGCAGTGAAGTTCGCGCTGGACAACCAGTCGATCACCGGTACCACGCTGATCATTGATGGGGGCCAGCACCTGATGAAGTTTGAGCGCGACTTCTCGCTCATGTAACGCATCGAAGCGACAGGCAAACCATGACCAAAGCGGGCACGCAGACACTCACCCTCACCGGCCTGCGCTTTGACGCGGCGCTGGGCATTCTTGAGCACGAGAAAGAGGCGCCCCAGCCGATTCGTGTGGATGCCGAATTGAATCTCGGCACGCAGCCTTTGCTGCCGCGCGACGACGACATCAGCCACGTGCTCGACTACCGCAAGGTACGCCGCATCATCATCGATGAGTGCACGGCGGAGCATGTGAATTTGCTTGAGAGCCTGATAGGCAAGCTGGCCCAGCGGTTGATGCAGTTGCCTGGCGTTGTTGGTGTGCGCGTGAAGATCGCCAAGCTGGAGATTTTTGACGACTGCGAAGTGGCGATTCGTGTCGAGACGGGGCTCTGGTAGGTGCGGTTGCCCGCGCGCTGCCGGGGTGAAGCAGCAGCCTAAAACCCGCTCTCGCGAATCACCACCGACAGCGCATGGTCGAAAACGCCATGCAGCAAAGCCTGCGCAGTTCCTGAAATCGACACGCTGCACAAACTCATGCGCTCGCGCGGCGGTGCTTCGTCGAGCGCAATGCGCACGCGGTACAGGCCGTCGCGCACGGTGTGTTCTTCGCTGCGCTCGTCGGTGCGCGGCAACGTCACGATGGGGCCGCCATACGTGGCGTCGAGCATTGGGTAGGGCAAGCTCGTGGTGCGTGACGTGTCAATTTGCACGACCTTGCCTGATATCGCGCGGACTCCGCTGTACACCTTGGCCGCGTCGCCCGCCTTGATGCGGCCTACGTCTTCTTCCGCGACAAACACTTCGGCGATCCACTGGCTGGGGTCGATCAGGATGGCAAGCGGGCGGCGCGGCTGCACCCATACGCCTGCCTGCAACTGCGGATCGACGTCTGCCAGGCGGCCAGCGAACGGCGCGACGAGTTGCAGGCGCGATTGCTCGCCCGTAAAAACGCTGGCCTCAGCCAGGAAGCGCTCACGCTCGGATTCGAGCATGGCGCGCCGCTCTTCGCCGTCTCTCAGCCCACTCAAGCCCACGAGCTCCTGCGCTCGCGCATCAGCCAGCGCACGGGCACGGTCTGCACTACCGCCAAGATCTGGTGATTGAAGCGCGAACAGTAGCTCTCCCTCGGCCACTTTCATGCGTGTGGGCAACGCCTTCAGCTCACCGGCGCGAGGCGCGAAGACGAGATGCTGTCGTGCCGCACGCATGACGCCCGCGCCTTGCACGCTGGAGTGCCATGGCACACACAGAACTAGCAGCGTAACGGCGACCAGGAGGCCCGCGACCAGCTTGCGCCTGGGCTGCACCTCTTCGCGCACAGCCGACCATTCCTTGAGTTCGGAATAAACCGGCCGCACGATGAACCAGCCAATTTCGACAGCCATCAGTGCAATGCCCAGGAGTTTGAAGAAATAGACATACACGAGTGTTGCAATGCCGAGGAAGACCACCAGGCGATAGACCCACGTCGAGATGGCAAATGCGATCAGCCAGCGGCGCTGTGCGTTGGGCAGTGTCTCAGGCCACGGCTGCGGCAGGCCCAGCATCGAGCGGCGGACCCAGGTGCGTGCGAGGTTGCCGGCTCGCTCGTGCAAGTTGGGGAAATTCAGCACGTCGCACAGGATGAAATAGCCGTCGAAGCGCATGAACGGGCTGGCGTTCACGGCCAATGTCAGCAGCCATGACGTGCTCGCCAGAAAGAACAGTGCCGTTCGCAGCAGGCCATCGGGGGTAAAGCACCACAGCAGCGTGGCGATGCCGGCGAGGGCCAGCTCGGTGATGATGCCCGCGCTGGCAATCGCCAGGCGCTGGCGCGCGCTGGTGAGCTTCCAGCTCTCACTCGTGTCGGTATAGAGCATCGGAAACATCACAACAAGGGCCACGCCCATGTGAGCGACGCGTACGCCGTAGCGCGTGGCGGTGAACGCATGGCCGAGCTCGTGCAGTGTCTTCGCAAAGGCAACGGCAATGGCGAAACCCACGGCGCCGTGCCACGTGAGGTGGTCCACGAAGCTGCTCGTGAAGGTGTCCCATTGGTGCGAGACCATCACGATGCCCGTGAGGGTGGCAATGCCCACGGCGAGCAGCATTGCAGGTGTGAAGAGCCAGGCCAGGCGCGGTATCAACTGGGCCAGCATCTCTTGCGGGCGCACCAGCGGGAGGCGAAAGAACAGGTAGTGATGCAGCAGCCACTCGCCCACGCCAGGCTTGTGCGCAGCGGCGCGCTCGCGCATCGAATCCACGTCGGCGGTGCCCGCAGGTTGCAGCAGGCCGTGTTGCCGAAGGAATAGCGCAAGCGACTCTGCGTCGTCCGGGTGGATGTCGAGTGTGGTCTCGCTGCTGACAGCTTGTGCGATCGCTTCGGGCGTGCCGAGTTGCCACCGGGTCAGCATTTCGAAGTCCATCCAGCCAATGCGGAAAAAACGATTGGCAATGGGGTCGTGAATCATCCACGCCGGTGAGCCGTCGCGGTTGGCGTCGGCTGGCAGCAGGCGCAGTTCTTCGCGGATCAGCGGCAAGCGCGTGGCCCGCTCGACCTGCATGTGCGGCAACTCTAGAGCCCGGTCCATTCGCGCACCGCGGCGATCGGCCGCCGCAGGAAGTAGTAGCCAAGGCATGTCCATTCACCGGAGACACGCGCCGTGCCGCGCAGGCCGATGCGTGTGCCGGCTGACTGTTGCTCAAAGCGGCCGCGAACGCGGTACGACGACACGCCAGCGGGGCTTTGGACGGCCTGGTAGCTCGTCTCGAGCAGCGAAGCCGACAAGGGGCTGAGCGGCTGCGTGTGCAGGAAGAGCCGGATCGGCGCGCCGGGCTCGAGGTTGATCGCATCGGCAACGGGCAGCCAGACCATCACTCCCGCATCACGCGGGTCGGCCAGCTGCATGATGCGCTCGCCTGTTTGCACGGGGCGGCCCAGCCAGTCGTTCGCGTCGCCGAAGATGATGACGCCATCAGCCGGTGCGCGTACGGTCACGCGTTCGAGCGTGCCTTCGACCAGCGCGAGTTCGGCCTCTTTTTCCTTGACGCGCCCTTGCGCCGCGGCGAGTTCGCCTTTGCTCTTGGCGTCATCGAAGGCCCGCTGTTCTGCGAGCAGTGCGTCGGCCCGCGCCGTTTGTAGTGCGCGTGCGGCGACTGCACGGCGGCTTTCAAGGCCGCGATCGTCGAGTGAGAAAAGCTTGTCGCCCGCTTTGACGGGTGTGTTGGGCTGGACGTGGAACGCACCGACGACGCCTTCTTGCGGCGAGGCGATGGCGACGGCAGACAGCGCGACGACTTCAGCTGGCGCAACCGCCGACAGCCTGACCGGGATGAGCAACGCGATCGCAAGTGCAATCGCTGCGCCCACCATGGTGCGGCGTTGCAGCAGGCGAGCGGCCAGCGACTTCCACGGCCCTGGAGTGCGTGCCAGCGCCTGCAGGCAGTAGCCGTAGGTTTCGTGAATGCGCGCGATGAGGCTCAACTCGTGCTCTTGCCAGGCTTCGTCGCGTGCGTAGATGACGAGCCCGATTCGTGTGCCTTCGCTGTCTTTGAGGTTGCAGGCCAGCAGATGCTCAGGCAGCCATTCCTGCCAGCCATCGACCAGTGACTCAGGCGCCGAGCCGATGTCCAGCAGCTGCACAGGTGGCTGGGGCGCGAGCGTTTTGGCCAGTTGCGTGACCCACACGGAATACGGTGTGTCGCCCACGACGCTCACAAGCCCCGACGCGCCGCACAGCGTCAGCGCGCCGGTCGCGCCGGTGACGAAGAATGCTGCTTGCCGGAAGTGCCCGAGCAAGCTGGTTTCGTTGACGATCGTGAAGCCGAGCGCTTGCGTGTTAAGTGCACTGAACGCGCGCTGCTCCAGGTGGAGCAAGTCGCCCAGCGCCGGGGCCGTCGCACCATGGCCTGCGCTGCTGGTCATATCAACGAAGTGACGTGAGGCTGGCAATGCCGCTCATGCCGGGCAAGAGGTCTGGATAGGCCTTGGCGAGAACGGCTTCGATTTCGACAGTCTGGCTGACGGGATCGACGCGGCTGTTGACTGCGTTGACCCGCGCCTCGTAGCTGCGACCGGTTTCGTCAATAGCGACGCTGAACGTCGTGCCCTTGGCGACTTTGGCAACGAGCCTGGACGGCAGGTTCAGCTTCAAGCGCAAGGGGCCAAACTTGACCAGGTCGAGCAAGGGCTGGCCTGGCGTGACGCTCATGAAGCTTTTGATGTGGACCTTGGCGATGCGACCCGCCCACGGCGCCTTGATAGTGCATTGGCCAACCTGCGCGTCGTTCAAGTCCACCTGGCCGCGTGCCTTGCTCACTGCTGCTGCCGCAATGGCGACTTCAACAGCGCTGGCCTGGTCCAGCCCCTGCATGCGCACTCGCGCATCGAGAGTTTCCTGTGCGCCGACCAGTTCAGCCTTTGCCATCACGAGTCGCGCTTGCTGCTCTTCGCAATCGAAAGAGATGAGCGTCTGGCCCGCCGCAAACGGCAAACCCATGCTGACGCCCAGCCTGGAAATGCGCGCGGTGGTTGGGCTGGATAGCGTCGTTTCAAAGTCGGCGACGAGCAGTACGCGCACCTTGTCGGCTTGCGTCGTGCGTGCCGCTGCCTCTGCGGGTGCCTCGTCTTGAGCAGGCCGCGCAGGAGCGCTCTTGACTTGCGCATGGGCGGCTGTTGCGCCGGCGAGTAACAGACACATGCCAAGGCGGTTTACAAGCGTGCGTATTGTCATGGTCTGTCTCGTTCCGATAGTGAAGTTGGTTAAAACGGGTTGCGCTATTGCGCGTCTTTGGCGACCCAGGAACGCAGCTGCGCGAGCTGCGACGTCATGGCCGCCGCGAGCGTTGCTTCGTAGGCGCTTTGGCGGGCGTCTGCCGGCAGCGTTGCAGTGTGCATGGCTTGACCGCGTGGCTTGCCCGACGTGTCGATCGCGCTGATCGTCCAGCTGGCTTTCTCCATGCCGTCTTTCTGGACTCGCGTAAGCGTGAACGTGACTGGCATGCCGTTGTCGGACACTTCCATTTCGTTGCGCTGCAGGAATTCCTTGACTTGCGCGGTCATGCGAACCTGGCCGACAGCGTCGTCAACGCCAGCCACCCGAACAGAAACCTGCGGCAGTTGACCGAACAGGTTCGACGTCAGCGGCAGTTGCTCTGCTTCAAGTGCCTTGAGCTGGGCGCGAACGCGCTCAGTCAGTGCGGGCAAGTCGTCGCCTTCGAAGTTGTCAGCCAGCGCGTCAACGCCGATCGAGTTGTACAGGCGCGAGAAGGCGACTTGCGCTGCGCCGTAGGCGCTCATGCGCTGGTAAGCGCCAAGCACCGCGCGGGCCTGCGTGCGAATCGCTTCGAGGTCGCTTTCAAGGCGCGAGTTGACAGCGGCCTTGGTGTAGTCCGCCAGACGCCTGTCAACCTGTGCGGCGTTGTCGGCCAGGCGGTAGTCGTCCAGCGCAAGGCGGTAGCGTTCCACGCCGATGCGCACTTGCGTCATGACGGCCATCGACAGTGCCATGCGACGGGCCTGGTCCACAGACTCTTGCTGCGCTTGCGTACGCTGCATTGCAGGCACTGAGAACAGCTTCATCAGGTTCCACGACAGGCGCGCGCCGCCTTGTGTCCAGCTGTTGTTGTACAGCAGGTCGTTCGAGTCGCTCTGGCGGCCGAAGTCAAGGCTCAGGTTGGGGAAGATGCTGAGCATTTGCTTGCGAGCCTCGTCGGCCGTGATTCGCTTGCGGAAATCTTCTTCGCGCAGTTCAGGGCGTTGCAGCAGCGCCATCTCTTCAAGCTTGCGCACATCCTTGGGGGCTGGCGGCAGCTTGGCCTCGGCCGTGTCGGCCAGCGTGAAGGTCACGCCGGGTTCGACATTCATGAGGGCAGCGAGTTCTCGCTTGGCAAACTCAAGGTCTTGGCGGCGCTGGTTCAGCAGCGTGATCGCGTCGAGCAGTGCGCGCTGGTATGTCAGTGCTTGCACAGGGCTGATCAGGCGTTGCGTCTCGGCTTCGCGCGAGCGGCCCAACGCCGTGTTGGCGCGGTCGATGATCGAATTGGTGTCGGCCAGCAGGCGCTGCGCGCCCAGGGCACGCCAGTAAGCCGCGCGGACGTCCTGGATCATGTTTTGCACGACCTTGCGGCGGCGCTCTTCAGCGATCAGGAATTGATCGGACTGCTGGCGTGCGCGGTAGTACGACACGCCGAAATCCAGTGCGTTCCAGGAGAACTCTGCGCCGGCCAGCGAGTGGCGGCGTTCTTCAGAGGTCGAGGGGCGCACTGATTCGATGCGGTCAACGATGCCGATGCTGGTGCCACCGGAGTCGTTGCTGCGCGTGCGGTAGCCTGCAGAAGCCACCAGGTTGGGCAGCATGTCAAAGCTGGCCTGGTCGGCGATGCCGAGCGCAACGGCTGACTCCATCTTCTTGAGTCGGTAGTCGAGGTTGTACTTGAGCGTGCGAGCCACAGCCTCTTCAAAGGTCAGCGGGCCGCTGATGGCGGCCTGGCCGACGTACATCTTGGAGACGTCGTCGTTCATGCGACTTGTCACTTCTTCAGGTGTCGCGAGCCTGGGGTTTACTGCACAGCCCGCAAGCGCTACAAGCGTTGCGACAGCCAACGCGGTGCGCGTTGGCTTGATAAGTGCGCGGAAGTGGTTTTGCTGGATCGTCTGCATGATGTCAACCTTCAGTTTCAATTTGGTTCTCAATCGATAACGAGCACCTGTCCACACAAGATTGCTCAACGTTACTTGTTGCGCGGCGCTTGCACATCGGCCAGGTGACCTAAGTCATAGGCCCGGGTTGTGGCCGATGTGCCCGCCGGCGGTTACTTCGCCGGCACAGCGCGAACTGCCCTTTGCACCTGTTCAGCGGCGGTAGCCCGGCGCCCGGCCTGGGTGCGCAGCGCTTCGCTGTCTCGACGCAATTGCGCAGAGAAGCTGGGTGCTGCACGCGGGCCTGGTGCCGCACTCATGGGGCGCGGAGCTTCAGTCGGGGCAGCAGGTGCTGCGCCGTCTTTGTGCACCTGCGCAGCGGTGCGGGCCGCTGCGTCTGCCTTGGCCGTATCTGCCTGGGCTTCGCGCTGCAGGGGCGAGACGAACTCGCTCCTGGGTGCAGAAAGCCCGAAGGCGTCGAACAACGGGCTGGCGGCTTCCGGTGCGCTTGCAGCGTTCACGCGCAGCGCACGCTGGAGCGACTCTGCCTGCATCGCGCGAACAACCGGCTCGACGTACGTCAGGTTGTCGCGCGACGTCACGAGGCCGCTGGCGTTGGCATCTGCCGATTCGAAGTACTCATAGAGCAGGTAGCCGCTGGCCAATGGGCGCTCAGGCTCTCCTGGGCCCGGGCCTGGCGGCGGCGGCGGGGGGGGCGGAGGTGGGGGCGGCGTGACCGCCTGGACATTGATCGTCACCGTCGTTGTCTCCGACACGCCGCCGGAAGTGACTGTGTAAGTGAAGCTGTCGATCCCGCTGAAGCCAGCAGCCGGCACATACGACGCAGTGCCGTCGGCAGCGATCACCAGCGTGCCGTGCGCCGGGGCTGTGTGCCCTGTGACGGCGCGATCGGCGTTTTCAAAGTTGTCGGCAGCGGCACCGCCTGCGCCTGTGAGCACATTGAAGCCAGCCGCATTGCTTTCCACCGTTGTGATCTTGTCGGCGACGATGTCTGCCACCGCCGTGATGTTGATTGCGGTTGAGCCGGACACGGTGGACTTGCCGTCGGTCGTGCTGACCGTCAGTGTGTCGGCGCCATTGAAGTCGGCGGTGCTGCTGTAGACGAGGCTCGCCAGCCGTGTATTGACTTGCGCCGGTGTTCCGGTGACCGTGATCGTGCCGGTGCCATTGCCCTGCACGGTCGCACCGCTCGCATCGTTGCTGACGGTCACGGTGCCGTGCTTCACGCTCAGCGTCGTTGTGACGCTGGCGCTGTCTGCGTCTTGCACTGTGATCGTGCGGATGGCCAGCGGCACATCTTCTGTTGCCGTGAGCGATGCAGGAATGTCCTGCTGCGGAGCGACATCGACCTGAGGCGGGGCGACATTGATCGTCACGCGGGCCGTCTCCGTCACGCCGCCCGAGGTGACCGTGTAGTCGAAGCTCACAGTGCCGCTGAAGCCGGCTGCCGGCGTGAAGCGCATGGTGCCGTCGCCATTGCCGTTCACATCGGCATTGAGTGTTCCTGCCGCCGGATTGCTCAATGCCGATACCGCTGTGACCCTGTGGTCTGCGTTCTCAAAGCTATCGGCGTTCGATGGGTTGGCCGCGAACACATTGAAGGCCACGGGCGTTGCAGCCGGGGTATTGACCGTGTCGGCGACGATGTCTGCCACAGCTGCAACGTTGATTGCTGCCGCGTCAGTCTTCGTTGCGACGCCGTCGGTCGTGGCAACAGTCAGCGTGTCAGCGCCGTTGTAGTCAGCCGTGGCCACGTAGGTCAGGCTCGACAGGCGTGCATTGACTTGCGCCAGGCTGCCGGAGATGGTCAGCGTGCCGGTGCCACTGCCTGTCACGGTGCCTCCGCTGCCGCCGACCGTGACGGTGCCGTGTTGCACGCTCACCGTCGTGGTGACGTTCGGGCTGTCAACATCGTTGACTGAGATCGTGCTGATCGAAAGCGGTGTGTCTTCTGTTGCCGAGAGCGACGCAGGAACCACCTGTGTTGGCGGCACATTCACGGGGGTGAGGGTGCCGACTTCGATCGTCACAGTTGCCGTTTCCGTCACGCCGCCAGAGGTCACGGTGTAGCTGAACGTCACGGTGCCGCTAAAGTTGGCGGCCGGTGTGAAGCTCATCGCGCCGTCGCCGTTGCCATTGACGTTGCCATTGAGCACGCCCGCTGCCGGATTGCTCAACGCCGAGACGGCGGTGACCTTGTGATCACCGTTTTCGAAGTTGTCCGCCGTGGTGGGGTTGGCCGCGAAAACGTTGAACGCAACAGGCGTGGCGGCAGGCGTGCTGATTTTGTCGGCCACGATGTCGGCCACGGCGGTGATGTTGATCGCTGCCGTGTTTGTCTTGGTGGACACGCCGTCTGTTGTTGACACACTCAGTGTGTCGGGGCCGTTGTAGTCAGCCGTGCTGCTGTAGCTCAGGCTCGCCAGGCGCGCATTCACTTGCGCCAGCGTGCCCGAGATGGTGAGTGTGCCGGTGCCGCTGCCAGTGACGCTGCCGCCAGTGCCGCCCACGGCAACGGTGCCGTGCTGCACGCTCACGGTTGTCGTGACGTTCGGGCTATCGACATCGTCCACGGTGATGGAGCTGATCGACAACTGTGTATCTTCTGTCGCCGCCAGTGATGCCGGAACGACTTGCGTCGGCGTCACATTCACTGGGGGAGGTGCCGCGACGTTGATGATGACCAGCGCAGTCTCGGTCACTCCGCCGGACGTCACGGTGTAGGTGAAAGTCACTGCGCCGCTGAAGCCCGCCGCTGGCGTGAACCTCATGGCGCCATCGCCGTTGCCATTCACGTTCGAGTTGAGCACGCCGGCTGCCGGGTTGCTCAGCGCCGTGACCGCCGTGACCCGGTGATCGATGTTCTCGAAGCTGTCGGGATTTGTCGAGTTCGCGGCGAAAACATTGAAGCTCACCGGCGTGACGGCTGGCGTGTTGATCGTGTCGCGCACGGCGTCCTTCACGGGCGCAATGTCGATCACCATCGAGTTGGTCGCGGCTGCAATGCCATCGGTCGTGCGGACCGTCAACGTATCAGTGCCGTTGTAGTCGGCGATGCTGCTGTAGACAAGGCTGGCCAGGCGTGCATTGACTTGTGCGAGCGTGCCGGAAATCGTGAGTACGCCCGTGCCATCGCCGCTGACCGCGCCGCCCGTGCCGCCAACGCTGACGGTTCCATGCTGCACTTTGACGGTGGTGGTGACTCTGGCGCTGTCAACATCGTTGACCGTGATGGTCTTGATGGCCAACGGCACGTCTTCGGTGGCAGCGGCCGTTGCAGGTACGTTCTGCGTAGGCGGCTGGTTGACTGCGACCGGGTTGACGTTGATCGTGACGGACGCCGTTTCGGTGACGCCGCCGGAAGTCACGGTGTAGTCGAATGTCACGGTGCCGCTGAAGCCCGCGTTTGGCGTAAAGCTCATGGAGCCGTCGCCATTGCCGTTGACGTTGCTGTTGAGCGTGCCTGCAGCGGGGTTGCTCAAGGCGGTAACCGCAGTCACCGTGTGCGCTGCGTTCTCGAAGCTGTCAGCGGTGGTCGGGTTGGCCGCGAACACGTTGAAGCTCACCGGCGTCGAGGCGGACGTGGTGATCGAGTCCGCGACGATGTCGGCCACCGCGCCGATGTTGATGGCGACGGTGTTGCTGGCAGTCGCAAGGCCATCAGTGGTGCTGACGCTTAGCGTGTCGGCGCCGTTGTAGTCGGCAGTGTTGTTGTAGGCGAGGCTTGCGAGCCTTGTATTCACCTCGCCAACCGTGCCGGTGATCGTGAGAGTGGCGGTACCACTGCCGGTGACGACACCGCCGCTTCCGCCCACGTTTACCGTGCCATGCAGCACGCTCACCGTGGTGGTGATGCTGGCGCTGTCGGCGTCGCCGACGCTGATCGAGTTGATTGCCAGCAACGAGTCTTCAACTGCACTCAAGGAAGCAGGCACGCTCTGCGTGGGCGGCTGGTTCACCACCACTGGCCCGACATGGATAGTGACGGTAGCAGTCTCGGCCACACCGCCCGAAGTGACTGTGTAGTCGAACGTCACATTGCCGGTGAAGCCCGCGTTCGGCGTGAAGCTCATGGAGCCATCGCCATTGCCGTTCACATCGCTATTGAGCGTGCCTGCAGCCGGGTTGCTCAAGGCGGTGACCGAGGTCACCGTGTGTGCTGCGTTCTCGAAGCTGTCAGCCGTGGTCGGGTTCGCCGAGAAGACGTTGAAGCTCACTGGCGTGGCTTCTGTCGTGCTGATCGAGTCTGCAACGATGTCTGCCACCGCGCCGATGTTGATGGCGACGCTGTTGTTGGCGGTCGCACTGCCGTCTGTGGTGCTGATGCTCAGCGTGTCAGCGCCGTTGTAGTCGGCGGTGTTGTTGTAGGCGAGACTCGCCAGCCTTGCGTTCACCTGGGCAACTGTGCCGGTGATTGTGAGGGTGTCGGTGCCGCTGCCGGTGACAACGCCGCCGCTTGCGCCAACGCTCACAGTGCCGTGCAGCACGCTCACCGTCGTGGTGATGCTCGCGCTGTCGGTGTCAGCGACGCTGATGCTGCTGATGGCCAGTGTTGAATCTTCCGTTGCTGCCAGCGATGCAGGCACCACCTGTGTGGGCGCTGCATTGGCTACGTTGATCGTGACGGTGGCTGTTTCAGTGACGCCGCCCGATGTGACGGTGTAGTCGAAGGTCACGGTGCCGCTGAAGCCGACAGCAGGCGTGAAGCTCATCGCGCCGTCGCCATTGCCGTTGACGTTGCTGTTGAGCGTGCCCGCAGCGGGGTTGCTCAAAGCGGTGACTGAGGTCACGGTGTGCGCTGCGTTCTCGAAGCTGTCAGCCGTGGTCGGGTTCGCCGAGAAGACGTTGAAGCTCACCTGCGTTGCCGACGGGGTGTCGATCGTGTCAGCCACGATGTCGGTCACTGCGGCGACGGTGATGGCTGCGGTGTTCACTACCGTGGCAGCACCATCGGTGGTGCTCACGCTGAGTGAGTCGGTGCCGTAGTAGTCGGCGACGCTGTTGTACGTCAGACTGGCCAGCTTTGCGTTGACTTGCGCCAGCGTGCCGCTGATGGTCATCGTGGCAGTGCCATCGCCGGACACGTTTGCATCATTGCCGCCCACGCTCACCGTGCCGTGAAGCACGCTGACCGTGGTTGTGACGCTGGCGTTGTCCACGTCGTTCACGGTGATGGAGCCAATCGCCAAAGGCGTGTCTTCGGTGGCAGCCAGCGTGGCGGGAACGGTCTGTGTGGGTGGCGCGTTGCCAACGTCGATCGTGACGGTGGCTGTTTCAGTGACGCCGCCTGAGGTGACGGTGTAGTCGAACGTTACAGTGCCTTTGAAGCCGGCAGCAGGCATGAAGCTCATGGAGCCATCGCCGTTGCCGTTCACATCGCTGTTGAGCGTGCCTGCAGCCGGGTTGCTCAATGCCGTGACCGCGGTCACTGTGTGCAAAGCGTTCTCGAAACTGTCGGCCGTTGCAGGGTTGGCGGCGAACACATTGAAGTTCACCAGCGTTGACGATGCGGTGCTGATCGTGTCGGGAACGATATCAGCCACAGCGGCGATCGTGATGGTCGAGCTGCCCGCCACTGTTGCAGCGCCGTCAGTTGTGCTCACGCTCAATGTGTCGGCGCCGTTGTAGTCGGCAGTGTTGTTGTAGGCGAGGCTTGCAAGCCTTGCGTTGACCTGGGCGACTGTGCCGGTGATCGTGAGGGTGTCCGTGCCGCTGCCTGTGACGACGCCGCCGCTGCCGCCCACGTTCACCGTGCCGTGCAGCACGCTCACCGTGGTGGTGATGCTGGCGCTGTCTGTGTCAGCGACGCTGATGCTGCTGATAGCCAGTGTCGAATCTTCTGTTGCTGCCAGCGATGCAGGCACCACCTGTGTGGGCGCCGCATTGGCAACGTTGATCGTGACGGTCGCCGTTTCGGTGACGCCACCTGATGTGACTGTGTAGTCGAACGTCACGGTGCCGCTGAAGCCGACTGCCGGCGTGAAGCTCATCGCGCCGTCGCCATTGCCGTTCACGTTGCTGTTGAGCGTGCCCGCAGCGGGGTTGCTCAAAGCGGTGACTGAGGTCACGGTGTGCGCTGCGTTCTCGAAGCTGTCAGCCGTGGTCGGGTTCGCCGAGAAGACGTTGAAGCTCACCTGCGTTGCAGACGGGGTGTCGATCGTGTCAGCCACGATGTCGGTCACTGCGGCAACCGTGATGGCTGCAGTGTTCAGCACAGTAGCAGCACCATCGGTGGTGCTCACGCTGAGCGTGTCGGCGCCGTAGTAGTCGGCGACGCTGCTGTACACCAGACTGGCCAGCTTTGCGTTGACTTGCGCCAGCGTGCCGCTGATGGTCATCGTGGCAGAGCCATCGCCGGACACGTTTGCGTCATTGCCGCCCACGCTCACCGTGCCGTGCAGCACACTGACCGTTGTTGTGACGCTGGCGTTGTCCACGTCGTTCACGGTGATGGAGCCAATCGCCAAAGGCGTGTCTTCGGTGGCAGCCAGCGTGGCGGGAACGGTCTGTGTGGGTGGCGCGTTGCCAACGTCGATCGTGACGGTGGCTGTTTCAGTGACGCCGCCTGAGGTGACGGTGTAGTCGAACGTTACAGTGCCTTTGAAGCCGGCAGCAGGCATGAAGCTCATGGAGCCGTCGCCGTTGCCGTTCACGTCGCTGTTGAGTGTGCCTGCAGCGGGGTTGCTCAAGGCGGTGACCGAGGTCACGGTGTGCGCTGCGTTCTCGAAGCTGTCTGCCGTTGTAGGGTTGGCAGCGAACACGTTGAAGTTCACCAGCGTTGACGATGCGGTGCTGATAGTGTCGGCCACGATGTCTGCCACAGCGGCGATCGTGATGCTTGAGCTGCCCGCCACTGTTGCAGCGCCGTCAGTTGTGCTCACGCTCAATGTGTCGGCGCCGTTGTAGTCGGCGGTGTTGTTGTAGACGAGACTCGCCAGCCTTGCGTTCACCTGGGCAACTGTGCCGGTGATCGTAAGGGTGTCGGTGCCGCTACCCGTGACAACGCCGCTGCTTCCGCTGACACTCACCGTGCCGTGCAGGACGCTCAAGGTTGTGGTGATGCTGGTGCTGTCTGTATCCGCCACGCTGATTGAGCTGACTGCAAGAGGCGTGTCCTCGAATGCATTCAGAGAAGCCGGCACGTTCTGTGTCGGCGCATCGTTCACCACAATCGTGACAGTGGCAGTTTCCGTGTTGCCGCCTACATACCCCTCACCGAAAAACAGGGAGCCCGACTTGACTTGATACGTGAATGTGGTCGTGCCCAAATAGCCGGCGTCTGGCGTGAACGTGAACTCGCCAGGGTTCGCGCCAGCGACCAGCGTGCCGTTGGCGGGCTGGCTGAAGTCGATGATCTTTGCAGCGGGGTGGGAAAAGGTGTCCGCCGTTGCGCCGCCCGTGCCGGTGAGCACGTTGAAGGTGATTGCACTGTCGCGATTGACGACCACGGTGTCGTTTGTTGCATCGGCTACGGCTACAACATCGAAGTTGATGGTCGTGCGAACCTCGCTGAACCCCCCCCAGCCTTGGTCTGCTCTCTTCACTGCGATCGACAGCACCACGGGGCCGACAAAGTCGGCAGGTGGCGTGAACACAAGACCGGCAAGCTGCGCATTCACTTCGGCTGGCGTGCCGGAAATGTATGAACCTGTATTCAGGGTGAACGTGTCGATGAAATGCCCGTCTTGATCTGTCAGGTCGAATTGCACATCGAGAGCGGCCTGTTCGGCATCGTTCACGGTGATGGCGCTTGCGCCTGTGAATTGGAAAGGCGAGTCTTCGGTTGCGCTCTGTAGTGCAGACGGTGCGGCAATGACGATAGGTGCGACCGCGATGTTCACCGTGTCAATGACTGTACTTGCCGCGTCGTGCGCCGTCACCGACAACGTCGCGTGAATGACGTAGGTAGCCGATGGCGTGAACTGAAGTGTTGCAAGCGTTGCGTTGATGTCGTCCTGGCTGCCTGTGAGCGTGAAGGCGCCGCTCGCGTTCGCTCCTGCGGCGATGGCTGCAGTGCCGCCGGTCAGCGTGACTTGGATGGTCCCGCTGTCCACACTGAGTTCGACACTGCTCACGTCGCCTTCGGTGTCGGCCACACTGACGGTGTTGCCGTTGTCAAACTTGATTGCATCGGTGTACGAGGTGCCGACGGACGGTGGTGCCGTGATGACTGGCGGCGCGTTCACCTGCACGGTCACAACGGCAGTTTCGTGCTCGCCGTACGGTGTATCGACCGAATATGTAAACGTCTCCGTACCAGAGAAGTCAGGCGCCACCGTGAGCGTGAGAAGGCCAGTTTGCGCATCTACGGTGACGCTGCCGTGCGCCGGATTGGCAAAGCCTGTTTCTATGCCGACTGTGTAGCTGGGAACGCCGTTGATAAATGTCTGCACGAAGCCAAATGTGTGCGGGATCAAAGTGCCGTCGAGCAGGCCTGTGTAGATTGTGCTGCCTGAGACAACATTGATGGTTGCGTCTGGCGTGTCGTCCACCGGGTTCACGGTGATCGTCAGGGTGGTGCCGCCTGTCTGGCTGTTTGCATCGGTTGCAACCACAGAGATCGTGGCGTTGCCTACAAAATTAGCGACGGGCGTGAAGGTGAGATTGGCAAGCCTGGTCTGAATGTCGCCTTGCGTTCCGTTGAAGGTCAGCGTGTGGATGTCGCCATTCACCACTTCGCCGTCGCCAATCTGGGGTAGCGAACCCCGCGCGGCGTCATAGCTGACGGTCACTGTCGTGATGTCGCCATCAGGATCATTGAGCAAGATCGCATTGCCGCCGCTCAGTGCCACGGACGTGTCTTCGTCGATGGAGAGGGCCGGCGCTGTCACGCTCGGGGGATTGCCCATAACAAACAGCGTCACGGTCGCTGTTTCAGTGGAGCCGGCGGAGGTTACGGTGTAGGTAAAGCTGTCCGCACCGGTGTACCCGGCTGTCGGCGTATAGGTGGCTGCGCCATTTGCGTCGATGACCAGCGTGCCGTGCGAGGGATCGCTGTGGGCAGTGACAGCCCTGGATGGGTCAGCGAACGTGTCTGCAGTCGCGCCGCCGGTTCCCGTCAGGACGTTGAAGTTCGCCGTTGAGTCTTTAGACAGACTGATTGTGTCGTCCACTGCATCTGCCACGGGGTCGATGGTGAGGTGGACAGTTGCCGTCTCTGTGCTGCCGCCCGCTGTGACCGTGTAAGTGAAGCTGTCGGTGCCGTGGAAATCGGCGTTGGGCGTATAGGTGACGGCACCATTGGCACCGATGATGATCGAGCCGTGCAAAGGCGTCGTGTTGGCGGTGACGGTGCCGCTGGTGAAGCTGTCCGCACTTGCGCCACCGGTTCCGGTCAACACGTTGAACGTCGCTGCAGCATCTTCGGTGGTGGTGACAAAGTCGTCCACGGCGTCGGGCCGTGCGGCCACGTCTATCGTGACTGTTGCGGTTTCCGGCCCTCCGTTTGAATTGACGACGTACGTGAAGCTGTCAGGTCCGTTGTAGTCGGCGTCGGGCGTGTACTTTGCGGCGCCATTGGAGCCGAGCACGAGTGTCCCGTGCGACGGACCGGTGAGCACTGAGGCGGTCTTGCCTGGATCCGAGAATGTGTCCGCTGTTGCACCACCGGTTCCGCTGAGAACGTTGAAATTGGCGACTGTGTCTTCTACAGCACTGATGTTGTCGTTGGTGGCATCGGCAACTGCGGCGACGTCGATGTTGACAGAAGCGAACTGTTGGCCAGAGCCGTCAAATGTCAAAACCTTGAGTTCATCGGCGCCGTTGAAGTCAAAGTTAGGCGCGTATTGCAAAGTTGTGAGCCTTGCATTGATTTCTGCCTGTGTGCCGTAGATCAAGAGCGTACTGGAGAAGTTACCTGCGGTACTACCGCCGCCGCCGCCTACCCAAAGGATGCCTTGGCTTGTCGACACTTGTACTTGCACCGTTCCGGCGGGCACGGTAACGCCTGAAATCGAGCGGGCAGTGTCTTCAATAGCCGCGAGCGGACCTGCAGGAAGCCCGATGTTCGGATTGACCACATTGATAGATACAGCGTCCACATCGATAAGGACCTGGTCAGTTGTAGAAATCAGCAGCGAGTCCGTGCCGAGGTAGCTTGCTGCGGGCGTGTAGTTGAGCGATGCGAGCTGTAGATTGATTTGCGCGGCCGAACCGGTCACCACTAGCGTGCTGGTGCCGTCACCCGACACATTCACACCATTTCCACCGGCGACACTGAGCGTGCCATGTGTCACAGTCAGTGTGCTGGTAAGCGCGTCACCATCGGCATCAGCAACGCTCATGCCGGCGACTGCGACGGATGCGTCCTTGTTCGTCGTGATCGTCGTCAATGGAACGGTATTGACTGGGGCTGCGTCGGCAACTGGCGGCAGAACGTTGATTGACTGGGAGTCGATGTCGGTGAGGTATCGGTCGCTGCTTTGCATCTGCAGCGTGTCAGTGCCTGTGTATCCGGTCGCCGGTGTGTAGCTCAGTGAAGCCAGCTTTGAACTGACTTGTGCGGGCGTGCCAGTGATGACCAGGGTTGTCGTACCGTCACCTGACACACCACCGGCATTGCCACCACTAACTGAGAGCGTGCCGTGCGCAACGGTCAAGGTCGAAGTCACTTTGTCGCCATTGGCATCCGCCACGCTCACGCCAGCCACGGAGAGCGGGGAGTTCATGATTGCTTGCGGTGCGCCAACCGGCAGAGTGTTGACGGGAGCGGCTTCATTGCCAACGGCGATGATGATGTCTCGCTGGCCGGTCAGGGTGAGACTGTCGTAGATATACACCGAGACCGCAGCGACGCCTTCAAAGCCAGCAGGCGGTGTGTATGCCAGCGACTTCAGCACGTTGTTTATGCTTGCGAAGCCGGCACTGTAGCTCAAGGTACCAACGTCAACACGGCCGAACGGTGGACCGACATCAGCGGTGATATTGCCGATGTCCACACCGAGCTTCAGTGTCGCGTAGCTGTCGTCTGGATCGGAGACGCTGATCGTGTCGCCGCCAGTAAATAAGAAGGTGGTTTCTTTCGCGACGACCGCCGTTGTCGGGCCGGCAAAAGCCGGCGGCAACACGCCTTGGAGACCTTCAAAGGCCGTTGGCGTCAAACCACGTGATTCGATGGGGCCAGTGGCACCTGGCATGGGACCTACGGGCGCTGTCCACTGGGCATCCGCACGGGCGGCAACAGACTGGTCTGTTGCCAGGGCAGGGGAAGTCAGTGTTGACTCGCGGTCAACGACGGCGGCTGCAATGGCCGCGTCGAAAACGATGCGTGGCTCCAAGGCGAGGCGTGAGGCGGCAGCGCGTGCGTGACGTTTTTTCATCGCCGTACACTACGTTGCAAGCGGTCAATTCGCAGCAGACGAAGGTATCGATACTCCTATTTTTGCGTGAAGTAGTTCAATCTATATAGTCCACCGTGTCTGGGTCCGGGACTTCACCAATCGTCTGGCGAGTCGCTTTGCTCTGCGCCAGCAGCCATTCGCAAAAGGCCTTGATCTCGGGCCGGTTCTCGCTGCGCGGCCCGACGATCAACCAATAGGCCATGGGCGAGTCCATTCGCATTTTCGGCAGCGGCTCGACGAGATCGCCGTTCGCCAGTGCCTCGGCGACCATGGGTAAGCGCGCCAGCACAACACCTTGGCCGGTGAGTGCTGCCTGAACCATCTGGTACGCGTAGTTGAAGTAGAGCCAGCGTTTAGGTTGAAGCTTCGGGTGGCCGTGTTCGTCGAACCAGCGCCGCCAGGTCAGCCATTCCAGATGCGTGTGATGCGCATCGCCGGCCTCGATGAGTGCGTAGTTCACCAGATCCGCAGGCTTCTTCAAGGCAGGCCCGCTCTTGAGCAGCCAGGGGCTCGCGACTGGCGTGAGCTGTTCGCCGAACATGCGGATGGCCTTGGGCGGCATCGTCGCCATCGGGCCGTAGCGCATTGCCAGGTCAACGTCAGATGTTTCGAGGTCGTGTGTGGTGTCCGAGGCGTCGATGCGGATGTCGATGTCGGGGTTGTCGCGCTGGAACTGTTCCAGCCGCGGAATGAGCCACATCGACGCGAACGACGCAAATGTGGTTAGCGCCACTGTGCGGCGTCCGGCCGTCTGGCGGATCTGGCGAATCGCCCCATCAATACGCGGTAGTGCCTGAGTGACCGCAGTCAGCAGCAGCGCGCCTGCACTTGTGAGCTCGACGGCCCGCGTGTGCCGCAGGAACAGGCTGACGCCGACTTCGTCTTCCAGCGCCTGGATCTGCCGGCTGACGGCGGACTGCGTCAACGCCATCTCTTCGGATGCCGCGCGAAAGTTCAGGTGCCTGGCCACGGCCTCGAAGGCGCGCAGGTGGCCTGCGGAGATCGGGCGGGTACGTAAGTGCGTTTGAGAGTGCTGCATGCGAGTGCCAATCCGTGTCAGGAGTGTGACCGGCATTCATGCGAATCCGGAATCAATAGCGTATCGGGAATTCATTGGACTGCCAAGCGTCGCGCGCCGATGATTCATTGCCGAACTAGCCCCAACCGGAGAATGGCTATGATCACCCAAGCACGCCCGTATACGCAACAATCCACAGCCACCGAGGCCCCCGCGTTGCCCGGCACCTGGAAACTGGCGGCGGGCCGCGCGATCACGTTGCAGCCACGCGAGGAAGGCACGTTCAAAGTCGCCCACGGCCAGATGTGGGTCACCTACGACGGGCCGCATCGCGGGGCCTACAACGAGTCCGGCGACCACTTCATCGGCGCTGGCCAGACGGTGCGCCTGCGAGCCGGCCAGCGCATGGTGGTCGAGTCATGGAACTGGCAGAACCCGTCCTACTTCACCTGGGACCCGCTGCCTGTTGCCGTGCGCCAGACGGCGCCTCGTTTCAATGCCGTGCTGCAACCCCTTGCGGACCTGCGGCTGGCCATCGTCTTTGGGGCCGGCGCGGTGGTGCGGTTGGTCCATGGCGTTGGGGCCATTGCGTGGCAGTTGGCAACAGGGCACGGGCGCGCCGTGGCATTGAACGCAACTGCGGGCGCGTGCAGCACCCGCGCCTGACTTGGCGCAAGTTCCCCGCGCGGGGCCGAACCATAATCAACCATGGTTCGGCCCCAGTCCCCGCAACATGAGTTTGATCGTCAAGGCAAACGAGCGCTGCGTGTCGTCGTGATGGGCGTGTCGGGTTGCGGCAAGTCTGAAGTCGGCCAGCGCCTCGCGGCGCACCTGCACCTGCCACTGGTCGAAGGCGACGAATTTCATCCGCCCGGCAACATCGAGAAGATGCGTCAAGGCCTCGCACTGACCGATGACGATCGCGCAGGCTGGCTAGCGCGCCTGCGCGACGAACTCGCGGCCCGGCCCACAGGTGCCGTGCTGACCTGCTCCGCGCTGAAGCGTTCATATCGCGGCATCCTGCGGCAAGCCGACGCCCACCTTCTTTTCGTTCACCTGCAGCTGTCACAAGAGGCGTCATTGCAGCGAGTGGCGTCGCGGCCCGGGCACTTCTATCCACCCAGCCTGGTCGCAAGCCAGTTCGAAGCGCTTGAAGATCCCTCCTGCGAGCCAGGTGTCATCACGGTCGATGCCACGATGCCCCTCGATGAGGTGGTGCAGCAGGCGATTCAACAATGCGTAATTGATTACGATTAGTTAAAATCGAACTTTTCGCCCAGCCCTTCACGGGAGACAAGATGTCCAAAGCATTCGCGAGCCAGGCCGACCTGGCCGACAAGAAGATCACCTTCGAACAACTAAGCGCCCACTGCTGGGCCTACACCGCCGAAGGCGACCCGAATTCGGGCGTGATCATCGGTGACAAATTCATCATGGTCAGCGACGCGACTGCAACGCCGTCCATGGCGCAAGACCTGATCGCACGCATCCGCACCGTCAGCGACAAGCCCATCAAGTACGTGCTTCTCACGCACTACCACGCGGTGCGCGTGCTGGGCGCGAGCGCGTATGCGGCTGAGGGTGCGACCGAGATCATTGCCAGCCAGGGCACGCATGAATTGATCATCGAGCGCGGCAAGGAAGACATGCAGTCGGAGATGGAGCGCTTTCCGCGGCTGTTCCGCAATGCCGAATCAGTGCCGGGGCTCACCTGGCCGACGATGGTCATCGGTGGCGGCAACCCCGCGAAGGGCGAAGTGCCCGGCAAGTTGACGATCGACCTGGGCGGTGTGGTTGTGCAGATCTGGCATCCGGGCCCGGGCCACACACGCGGCGACACGATTGCCTGGGTCGAAGAAGAGAAGGTCCTGTTCTCAGGCGACCTCGTCGAATACCAGGCGGGCGTGTACACCGGTGATGCGCACCTTGAGGAATGGCCCGCCACGCTGGAGGCGCTGCGTGCACTGCGCGCCGAAGCGATTGTCCCGGGACGCGGCGAGGCGATGAAGGGCGCAGCCGAAGTCAACAAGGCGCTCGACTACACCAAGCGCTGGGTCGAAACGCTCTTCGCATGCGCAAAGGAAGCCGCCGCTGCCAATATGGACTTGAAGGCCGCGATGGCCCACACGCGCAAGCAGATGGACCCGATCTTCGGCAACGTGTTCATCTACGAACACTGCCTGCCGTTTGACGTGAGCCGCGCTTACGATGAGGCCAAGGGCATCAAGAATCCGCGCATCTGGACAGCGCAGCGCGACCAGGAAATGTGGGCGTCGCTGCAGGCGTAGTCACGGCTTCCCATTGAGTTCTTTCAGGTCACGCTGCCATGCGCGAAGCCGCCGGATGGCGATGTCGCGTTGAGCGGCCGTTGTGCTGTTGTGCAGCGTGGCCGTCATGCCGCAGGTTTCCTGAATGAGCGCAAGCTGCACAGCACGGTACGCTGGGTCAGGTGACTCTTGGGAGCGCTGCAGGTACGCGCGCAATACTGTCGATGCCTGTGTTGCGTCCATGCGTTGCGACTGGATCTGGCGCAGCGCCAGCAACAAGTCCTGCTGCCGGCGGCGTTGCTCGTCGAATGCCCGTCGGGGATCAAAGACGGATCGGTCGATTTCCGCGCGCAGCACCGCCTTTTGCCTGTCGTCCAGGCTGCCGTAAACCATCTCGGCGCGCTCGAGCATCTTCTCGAATCGCTTGTCGCGCATCGAGGTCGCGTCGATGCGCAGCCACTCCTTCGAGTAGTCACTATTGGTGCGGTCGAACTTGCGTTCCAGGTGAGCAAGCTGTTCAGGCGCGAGCGACAGGGCCAGTGACACGACCTGCGGTTCGCCATACGACGTTACCGCGGCGACACGCTCGCGCACACGCGGCTCGAACGCACATACCTGTGAGGCGGAAATGTCTGCAGGCGTGAGTTGCTCAATCGACTTGAGCAGTGACGCGAGCTGCGGCAGCTCCTGCTGGCGGTGCCATCGATGGATGCGTGCCAGGTCGGCGCGCACGCGGGGCGACTGCTCGTCGTTGAAGTCGACATAGCTGTCCATCCACCAGTAGGCGATGTCGTCCAGGTTGTTGTAGGCCAGCTTGATCGCGCTGCAGCCCGCGAGCAGGGTCGCCAGCGCGAGCAGGCCGATAATCCTCGCGATACGAGAGCAGTAATTCATCCAAAGAGAAGGAACAGGCATGGCAGCGATCGATGTGGTCATCATGGCAGCGGGCAAGGGCACGCGCATGAAGAGCCGTTTGCCCAAAGTGTTGCACCGATTGGCCGGACGTGCATTGCTCGCCCACGTGGTCGACACGGTTGCAGGGCTCGACGCGCGGCGGGTGGTGATCGTCACCGGCAGCGGCTCGGCTGAGGTCGAAGCTGCTGTCACCGGCTGGACGAAGGCGAGTGGGCGGCCACTGCCTGCGTTTGTGCGGCAGGAACCGCAACTCGGCACCGGCCATGCCATCCAGCAAGCTGCGCCTGCGCTGCCGGATGACGGCGTCACCCTCATCCTCAATGGCGATGTGCCGCTGGTCGAGGCCGCAACGCTGCAATTGCTGATCGACGCCTGCGGCGGCAAGCGCCTGGCCCTGCTCACCATCGACATGCCCGACCCGGCGGGCTACGGCCGCATCGTGCGCACTGGCGAGGCCGTTCAAGCCATCGTCGAGCACAAGGATGCGACAGCGCAGCAGCGCGAACTGCGCGAGATCTACACAGGCTTCATGGCCGCGCCTACAGCCCAGCTCAAGCGCTGGCTGTCCCAGCTGAAAAACGACAACGTGCAAGGCGAGTACTACCTGACAGATGTCGTTGCACTTGCCGTGGGGGAATCAACGCAAGTGGTGGCAGTCAAAGCTGCGGACCAGGTGCAGGTCGAAGGCGTGAACAGCCCGCTGCAGCTCGCCGCCCTGGAACGAGCGTATCAACTGCGCCGCGCGCGGGAGTTCATGGAGGCGGGCGTGCGCATCGCCGATCCGGCCCGCTTCGACGTGCGGGGCTCGCTGCAATGCGGGCAGGACGTCGAGGTCGATGTCAATTGCGTGTTCGAGGGCAATGTGTCGCTGGGCGACAGTGTGACGATCGGCCCCAACTGCTTCATTCGCAATGCGGCCATCGCGGCGAACGTGCGCATCCAGGCGTTCACGCACATCGACGGTGAGTCGGATGCGGTGACGATCGGCGAGGGCGCGATCGTTGGGCCGTTTGCACGGCTGCGGCCGGGCGCGCAACTTGGGCCGGACGTCCATATCGGCAACTTTGTCGAAGTGAAAAATTCGACGATGGGCCGTGGCTCCAAGGCCAACCACCTGGCATATCTTGGCGACACGACAGTCGGTGAGCGGGTGAACTATGGCGCTGGCGCGATCACGGCCAACTACGACGGCGCGAACAAGCACGGCACTGTGATCGAGGACGACGTGCACATCGGCAGCAACAGCGTGCTCGTCGCACCCGTGCGAATCGGGCGCGGCGGCACCGTCGGTGGGGGCTCGACCATCACGAAAGACACCCCGCCCGGCGCGCTGTCGGTCGCGCGCGGCAAGCAGGTGAGCATCAGCGACTGGAAGCGCCCGCAAAAGGCGCCGAAGTAGCGACAGGCACGCGTGGCTCGAACTTGCTGCGCTTCACACTGAAGAACGCCTTCACGTTGCGTACATTGGCATCGCTGGTGAACAGGCGCTGCGCGAGTTGCAGGTAGGCGGGCATGTCGCTGGTGTGGACGACCAGGATGAAGTCGGGGCCGGGTGACACGCGATAGCACTGCTGTACGCATGCATCCCCAATGACGCGCGCCTCAAAAGCTTCGGCGTGGTCCTGCCCCTGGCGTTCCAGCGTGATTTCGACGATGGCCTGCAAGCCGTGACCGTTGACTTGGGCGAGCCGGTCGGTGTCGAGTAACGCGACTTGCCGGGCTATGAGGCCCGCGTCGCGCAAGCGCTTGATGCGTCGCAGGCACGTCGGCGGCGAGACGTGGACGCGATGCGCCAGTTCCTGGTTGCTGAGCGACGCATCCACCTGCAACAGGTCCAGCAAAGCCGCATCGATGGCGTCAATTGTGAATTCTTCTTCCATCTGTTAATACTAAATGGAATTAAATTTACACTCAACGGAATCAAGAAATTAAATTCCAAAAAAGACTAAATATAGACTGCATATTTCTTCATGTCCAGCCTACAGTCGCCGCACTGAATTCATCGAACCCGGAGAAACTTCATGTGTGGCATCGTCGGCGCCGTCTCAACCCGCAACATCGTTCCCATCCTGGTCCAGGGCCTGCAGCGCCTCGAATACCGGGGCTATGACTCCTGCGGCGTCGCGCTCTACGCAGGTGGCCTCAAGCGCGCGCGCAGCACCGACCGTGTCGCCACGCTCATCGAGCAGATCGAGCAGGAGCACCTCGAAGGCACGACTGGCATCGCCCACACGCGTTGGGCCACGCATGGTGCGCCGGCCGTGCACAACGCGCATCCGCACTTCAGCCACGGCCCTGGCGCGAACGCTTCGGCCAAGGCGGGGCGCATCGCGCTCGTGCACAACGGCATCATTGAAAACTACATCGAGCTGCGCAAAGGCCTGCAGGCCAAGGGCTACGAATTCGCGAGCCAGACCGACACGGAAGTGATCTCGCACCTGGTCGACAGCTTGTACGACGGCGACTTGTTCGATGCAGTGAAGGCCGCTGTGCTGCAACTGCAGGGCGCATACGCGATCGCCGTGTTCTGCAAGGACGAGCCGCATCGCGTGATCGGTGCTCGGGCGGGCTCGCCGTTGATCCTGGGCGTTGGCAAGGATGGCGAGAACTTCCTGGCGAGCGACGCGATGGCGCTCGCGGGCGTCACAGACCAGATCCTGTACCTGGAAGAGGGCGACGTGATCGACGTGCAGCTTGGCAGGTACTGGATCGTCGACAAAATGCACAAGCCCGTGCAGCGTGAAGTCAAGACAGTGCAGGCGCACAGTGGCGCTGCCGAACTTGGCCCGTATCGCCACTACATGCAAAAGGAAATTTTCGAGCAGCCGCGCGCCGTGGCCGACACGCTCGAAGGTGTGCAGGGCATCGTGCCCGAGCTGTTCGGCGACGGCGCACTACGTGTGTTCAAGGAAGTCAATTCAGTGCTGATCCTCGCGTGCGGCACGAGCTACTACAGCGGCTGCACGGCGAAGTACTGGCTGGAAAGCATTGCGAAGATCCCGACGCAAGTCGAGATTGCCAGCGAATACCGGTACCGCGATACCGTGCCAGACCCCAGCACGCTCGTCGTCACGATCAGCCAGTCCGGCGAGACGGCCGACACACTGGCCGCACTGCGCCACGCGAAAAGCCTGGGGATGGACAAGACGCTCACGATCTGCAACGTCTCGACCTCAGCCATGGTGCGCGAATGCAAGCTCGCCTATGTGACGCGCGCCGGTGCCGAGATCGGTGTTGCATCGACGAAGGCTTTCACCACGCAACTGGCGGGGCTGTTCCTGCTCACACTTGTGCTCGCGCAGGCGAAAGGGCGGCTGTCGGACGAAGAAGAAGCGCAACACGTCAAGGCAATGCGGCACCTGCCCGCCGCGCTGCAGGCCGTGCTGGCGCTGGAGCCGCAGGTGATCAGCTGGTCCGAAGATTTCGCCAACAAGGAGAACGCGTTGTTCCTCGGTCGCGGGCTGCACTACCCGATCGCACTCGAAGGCGCGCTGAAACTCAAGGAGATCACGTACATCCACGCCGAGGCGTACGCTGCCGGTGAACTCAAGCACGGCCCGCTGGCCCTCGTCACGAGCGAAATGCCCGTCGTCACGGTGGCGCCGAATGACGCATTGCTCGAAAAGCTCAAGAGCAACATGCAGGAAGTGCGTGCGCGCGGCGGCGTTCTCTACGTGCTGGCCGATGCCGACACGAAGATCGAGAGTGAAGAGGGCATTCATGTGATCCGCATGCCTGAGCACTACGGCCCGCTCAGCCCGCTGCTGCACGTGGTGCCGTTGCAGCTGCTGGCGTATCACACGGCCTGCGCTCGCGGCACCGATGTGGACAAGCCGCGCAACCTCGCAAAGAGTGTGACGGTGGAATGAGCGGCAAGCGTCAACGCGCGGGGGTGAAGCCCAGCGTCTTCATCGCTGGTGACAGGCGCGCGCGGCTGGCATCGTAGTCGTCCCAAGGTGTGTTGCCCACGGGCAGGCGCGAGTGCAGTGACTTCACTGTCCAGTGTGCGCCGCTCGTGAGCTGCGCCAGTTCGTCCCAGCGCACCGGTACCGAAATACCGAGCCCGGGCCGCGACCGTGCCGACCACGCGCAGGGGGTTGTCGCGCCAAATCCATTGCGCAGGTAGTCGATGAAGATTTTGCCGACGCGATTGGTGCCGCCGCTGGTTTTCAGGAACGAAGGCAAGCCCAGCTGATCGAGAAGCGCGTGAACGAGCTGCGCTGCTTCCTGGATTTGCGGCCAGCTCACGCCTTCGCCGGGGTCCAGGTCGAACGTCATGCGATCGGGTTTGTCGATGGCCGTCGTGACGCCGTTCCAGGTGTGAAACTCGATCACGTTCATCTGCGCTGCGGACAACAGCCCGAGCGGCTGCGCGACCTCGAGCATCGGCGGATGGCCAGGCGCCAGTGCGGCGTCGAGTTCAACGATGCCGGGCATCTTGTAGCGCTCGGGATGCTTCTGGAAGAACAGCTCCCCGCCAATGCCTTTTGGAGCGCGTACCAGCGACACGGGGCGTGACTTCAGGTGCGGCATCATCAGATCTGCAACCTGCGCGTAGTACCGCACGAGGTCGATTTTCGTCATGCCCGATTCGGCGTCGATGATGCGGTCGGCATGGCTGACGCGCAGCGTTGAAGGCAGTTCAACAGCTTGAGGCGGCGCCGCGGCAGGCTCCGCGGCGACATTTCTGTTTGCAGTCTTCTTCACCGCACGGGGCTTCTCGCGTTGGATCGCGGCAGCGCGTTTGTCGTCGCGCAGGCCCTGGAACACCGAGTGGCGCACGCGGCCGCTGCGCGTCCACTCGCCGAACGACACTTCGCAGATCAATTGCGGCTTCACGAAGTGCGACCGGCGCGGGATTTGCGCGTCGGGTGCGAACGGGCTCTGGCTGGCCGCCAGGGCATCAAGCTTCTTGCGCAAATCGCGCAAGGTTGCATCGCTGAAGCCTGTGCCCACATTGCCCGCGAATTGCAGGGCGCCCGATTCATCGTGTACCCCGAGAAGCAGGGAGCCGATGCCCGCGCGCTCGCCCTGCGGATCAGTGAAGCCGCCAATGACGAATTCCTGTCGATGGCCGCATTTGAGCTTGATCCAGTCGGTCGATCGTCGCGGCACGTAAGCCGAGTCGCGACGCTTCGCGATCACACCCTCCAGCCCGAGCTTGCAGGCCGAGGCGACCACTTCCTCTGGCTTGGCGTCGAACACTTCGCTGAAGCGCACATTCGCATGGGGCTTCCGCCTGACGATGCGCACCAGCACCGCGCGCCGCTCGACAAGCGGCACTTGCCGCAGATCGAAGCCCGCACAGTAAGGCACATCGAAGAGGTAATAGACGATGTCCGTCGTGCGTGCTGTATCGAACGCGCCTTGCAGCGCCTGGAAGTCGGACGGCGCCCGCGCGCTGGGCATGATGATCTCGCCGTCGTACCAGCCGTCGGGCAAGTCCATCTGCTGGAGCGCGGCTTGCAGCTCAGGGAGTTTGCGCGTCCAGTCGTTGCCGTTGCGGGTGACCAGTGAGATGCCGCCGCCTTTGGCGCGAGTGAGCATCCGGTAGCCATCGAACTTGACTTCGTAGAGCCACTGGCCGCTGTCTGCCGGCGGGCCGGTCACGAGCGTCGCAAGCTGGGGCTGCAAATGGGTCGGCAGTTCCGCAGGCTGGGCCCCGACTGGTGGCCCGGACGCTGCGGGCGCTTCGAGGTTTTTCACGCTGCCGGGCATCTCGTCCACCACGCTGTATTCGCCGGAAGGCCTCACGAAACTGTCTCGCTCCTTGATCAACAGCCAAGGTATCTGCCGTTCATCTTCGCGCGACTTCATGCGAACCAGCGTCCACTTGCCCTGCATCTTGTGGCCCCGAAGCTCGAACATCAGCTTGCCGTCGCGATAGCCCTTGTGCGGGTCTTCCAGCGGAATCCACACACCTTTGTCCCAGATGATCACTCTGCCCGCGCCGTAGTTCCCCTTGGGAATCTCTCCTTCAAAGGTGTTGTAGGAGAGCGGGTGGTCCTCGACCTGCACGGCCATCCGCTTGTCTGCAGGGTCGTAGCTCGGGCCTTTGGGCACGGCCCAGCTTTTCATCGTGCCATCGAGTTCCAGCCGGAAGTCGTAGTGCAGGCCCGTTGCCCAATGTTTCTGGATGACGAAGGCGCGCAGGTCGTCATTGGCGAGCCCGCCGTCGGCGGGCTCCGGTGTCGCCTTGAAATTGCGCTTGGCGCGATAGGCCTTCAACGCGGTGGAAGCACGGTCGCTCATGGTGTCATTGTCCGTGGGCACAAGAAAAAAGGCCGGCATAACGCCGGCCTCGGGTGCTGCAAACGTCGACAAGGGCCGGCGCTGGCAGCAACATGGCGCGTGCCCTTCAGGCAGTAGCGCGGAACTGGTCGCGCAGCGACTTGATCTGCTCGTGATTGCGCAGCACACCCTGGTACTGGCGCTCGACAATGAGCTGCACGGCCGCTGGCAATGGCTTTTTCAAGGCGTTCATGTAGCGCGCCTTCGCGTTGTCTTCGCCGCGTTCGCACTCTTCGAGCACCGCCTTGTCGTCGTAAGTGGTGAGCGTCGTCTTCACGGCCACCCAGCCGCGATGGATTGCCGCGGCTGCGCTGCCGTGCTCGGTGATGTTGCCACCCATCGAACGGATGTGCTCATTGAGTTCTGCGACGGCGTTGCGGCAATCGGCGGCACGTTGCAGGAACATTGCCTTCAAGTCAGCGCGGTCAGCTTGCTCGGCGCAAGCGCGAAAGCCGTATTCCCCGTCTTTCGAGCACTCGGCCAAGTCTTGCAATACGTCGATGACGTCATCACGGTCGGCACTGTTATCTGCCATGTTCTGAACTCCTGATAGTGATAGAGCACACATCTTTCGCGCCGCAGCGCATACGGCCAGTCAGCCAAGCCGTGGACCGGCTGTAGGAGCGCGTTGATGGGGCAGGCGCCGGCTCTGCTTTGCTCAGCCGTACAGACAAATCCATGCTTGTCCTACACACGGGTGCACAGGCTCACTGCAGTCTCTGGAGCGTGCCGCAAGACCCCGCGGCGTTCCCAGGACCGACATGCCATGAAGCACTCTCTGCGCAAGACGCCCTCACACCTTCACCTCGCATACAAGTACGGCGAGAGCAGTGACGCGCTGCTCGGAAGGAACTTCGTGCTGGAAGTCCAGGGCGAGGTACTCACGCTGTCGGTCGATCTCACGCCGAATTTCCAGACGCGCAACAAGGCAGCATCCACCTATCTGGACGCAGTCAGCCTGTCGCAGAACCATCACAAGCTGCGCTTCCTGCAGGTGAGCGACAACCTTGTGCGAACCCGACTCATACGCGCCTGGGAGCAAGTGGAGCGCCCGACGCTGCGTCTGGTGCTCGACCTGGGGCAGCATGGCTGCTTCGTCTATGTGGTGGCCCCTCACTCGCTTTTCATGGGCGGTATCCAGCTGGATGTTCTGGAGGTGCTCAATGACGGGCCTGCGCAAAACGCACGCCGGCATGAATGCAACGAGGAACACGTATGAAAAAGCTGCTCCACGTCCTCGTGGCGACTGCGCTGGGCATCACCTCGCTGCTGGCCCACGCAGAAGACCCCAACGCGTTGCGGGCCAAGTACGCAGAGCTGCGCGAGCCGCTGCGCAGCAACAGCTTCGGCCGCGCGATATACATCAATTCGACGGAGACGAACGATGTGCTCACGGGCGACATCTACGCCGTGCTGGATCATCCGTTCAAGACGGTGAGCGAGTCGCTCAAAGGGCCTGGAGACTGGTGCGACATCATGCTGCTGCCGTTCAACACGAAGTACTGCCATGCGAACGGAGCGGGTGACGCTGTCACGCTGGATGTGCGCATAGGCCGCAAGTTTGACCAACCGGTGCAGGATGCTTACCAGATTGACTTTGCGTACAAGGCGGTCGCGGCGTCGGCGGACTATCTTGAAAGCCGGCTGACGGCGGCGACGGGGCCCCTTGGCACCCGGAACTATCGCATCGCCATCTCGGCCGTTCCGCTGGACAACGGAAAGTCGTTCATGCACCTGAGCTATTCGTACGGCTACGGCTTTGCAGGACGCCTGGCGATGCAGGCCTACCTGTCAACCGCCGGTGCGAGCAAGGTCGGCTTCTCGTCGGCAGGCAAGACGGCCAACGGTGAGCCAGTGCTGATCGGCGGCATGCGCGGCGCCATCGAACGCAATGTGATGCGCTACTACCTGGCCATCGACTCGTACCTGGTGTCGCAGTCGGCCTCGCCGCAGCAGCGGGTCGACAAGCAGATATCGACGTGGTTCAACGCGACAGAGCGATACGCCCGGCAACTCCATGAGATGGATCGCGCGCAGTATGTGTCGATGAAGCGAGCCGAGTACGAGCGGGCCCAGACGGCGCTGAATTGATCAGCGCGCGTTTGAAGCCGCGCCTGGTTACTTGATTCCGGCGGCCGCCTTCAGCGCGGCTGCCTTGTCTGTGCGCTCCCACGTGAACTCCGGCTCTTCGCGGCCGAAGTGGCCGTAGGCAGCCGTCTTCTCGTAGATCGGGCGCAGCAGGTCGAGCATCTGGATGATGCCCTTGGGACGCAGGTCAAAGTGTTCGTTCACGAGCGCGGCGATCTGGTCATCAGGAATGACGCCCGTGCCTTCGGTGTACACCGTGACGTTCATGGGCTTGGCCACACCAATCGCATACGCCACCTGAATCTGGCACTGCCGTGCGATGCCGGCAGCCACGATGTTCTTCGCGACATAGCGCGCGGCGTAAGCAGCCGAGCGATCAACCTTGGACGGGTCCTTGCCCGAGAATGCGCCGCCGCCGTGGGGGCAGGCACCACCGTACGTGTCCACAATGATCTTGCGGCCGGTCAAGCCGCAGTCGCCTTGCGGGCCACCAATGACGAAGCGGCCCGTCGGGTTGATCAGGTACTTCGTGTCCTTCAGCCATTCCTTGGGCAGCACCGGCTTGATGATCTCTTCGATGATCGCCTCGGTGAACGACGCTTTCATCTTGTGGCCGTCGCTTTGCTCAGGGCTGTGCTGCGAAGAGAGCACCACAGTGTCGATGCTGTGCGGCTTGCCATCGACATAGCGCATCGTGACCTGGCTCTTCGCGTCGGGGCGAAGGAAAGGCAGGCGGCCGTCCTTGCGCAGTTGTGCCTGACGCTCGACAAGGCGGTGTGCGTAGTAGATCGGCGCTGGCATCAGCTCGGGCGTTTCGTCGCAGGCGTAGCCGAACATCAGGCCTTGATCGCCTGCGCCGGTGTTGAGGTGGTCGTCGCTCGCGTGATCGACACCTTGCGCGATGTCGTTGGACTGCTTGTCGTAGCAGACCATCACGGCGCAACCCTTGTAGTCGATGCCGTATTCGGTGTTGTCGTAGCCGATGCGCTTGATGGTGTCGCGCGCGACCTGGATGTAATCAACGTGGGCGTTGGTGGTGATCTCACCGGCCAGTACCACAAGGCCGGTGTTGGTCAGCGTTTCAGCGGCGACGCGGCTGCGCGGGTCTTGCTTGAAGATCGCATCGAGAATCGCGTCGGAGATCTGGTCGGCTACCTTGTCGGGATGGCCTTCGGAGACGGATTCGGAAGTAAAGAGAAAGTCGTTCGCCATTTGAATAAACTCCACAGGTTGTAAGGCGCGTTGCCTTGAGCCTGAGCTTGCGGCGAACGCTTTAGCAGAATTTTTTTGAAGTCGCCCTGCAAGTAGTTCATAACTCGGCGACCGAGGCATTTTAAACGCTTGTGAAAACCCTGTTCCGCGTGCTGGCCCATGTGCCACTCATCATCCTGCACGCATTGGGTGCCGCAGTGGGCTGGGTGTCCTTCGTGGCGTCGCCTGTCTATCGCAGGCGCTTCCTTGAGAACGCCCGGCAGGCGGGCCTGGTCTTCAGCGAGGTCCGCGGTGCCATCGCAGAGTCGGGCAAGCTCATTGCCGAAGTGCCGCGTCTGTGGTTTGGCCGGCCGGTGCATGTCGAGTGGGAGAACGAGGCGTGCGTCGAAGAAGCACGAGGGCGCGGCAAGGGCATCGTCTTTCTCACGCCGCATCTGGGTTCGTTCGAGGTCGCTGCGCAGGGCTACGCGCAGCGCTACGGGCAGATCACGGTGCTCTACCGTCCCGCCCGAAAGGCGTGGCTGCGTGACTTGGTCGATACGTCCAGAGCGCGCGCCAACCTCGCCACTGTGCCGACGACCCTGTCTGGCGTGCGCCAAATGCTCAAGGCGCTCAAGGCTGGCCAGGCAGTGGGGCTCTTGCCGGACCAGGTGCCGCCCGCTGGCCTGGGTGAATGGGCCCCCTTCTTTGGCCGCAATGCGTACACCATGACGCTGTCGGCACGGCTTGCCCAGCAGACAGGCGCCTGCATCGTGCTGATATGGGCGCAGCGCCTGTCGTGGGGCCGGGGCTTCCGGCTTCACGTGCGGCCATGGAATGAAGCAATCTCGGGCGATCCGGCTGTGGCGGCGAGCCAGGTCAACGCGCGAATGGAATCGCTGATTCGTGAGTGCCCGGCCCAGTATTTGTGGGGCTATGCGCGGTACAAGGCGCCGCGCAGTGATGGGCCAGTGGCGAAGAATGATCCGTCGCGCACGGAAAGTGCCGGATGAGCCACGTCGGCGTCTGGTTCATGCGTGCGCTGGCTCACCTGCCACTCACGTGGATTCGAGCCCTCGGCTGGCTGCTGGGCTGGGTGCTGTACATCGTTATCGTGCCGCGCAGGCGCATTGCAAGGCGCAACATCGACTTGTGTTTTCCGCAATGGCCGCAGCAGCAGCGCGCTGCGCTGATCCCGCGCATCTTCGTAGCGTTCGCGCAGGCCTGGCTCGACCGCAGCTGGCTGTGGCACGGCAAGCCGCCAGTCACGCTGCGGCGCCTGAAGCTCACGGGCGCTGTCGAAGAACTTACAGGCAGTGACCCTGCACTGATCTTCGTGCCGCACTTCGTGGGCATGGATGCCGGCTGGACAGCTTGCACGCAGCAGCTGACTCGCGCGTTCTCGACGCTCTACACGCCGCAGAGCAACGCAGTCGTGGATGCATGGATCCTCAAGGGCAGGCAGCGCTACGGCCATGTTGAACTTTTCAGGCGTGCGGACGGTGTCAAGGCCATCGTGGCTTCTCTGCGCAGGGGCGAACGGTTCTGCCTGTTGCCCGACATGAACTACGGCGCGCAGGAGTCGGTTTTTGTGCCGTTCTATGGCGTGAGCGCTGCAACGGTGCCTTCGCTGTCACGCTTCGCGAAACTGGGCCGCGCAAGGGTCGTGCCCCTGATCACCCGTATCACGAAAGACGGCTACGAGACGCGCGCGTACCCGGCCTGGCGCGATTTTCCGACTGACGATCCGGTGGCCGACACTGCGCTCATGAACGAGCGGCTGCAAGGCTTCATCGACGAGATACCCGAGCAGTATTACTGGGTACACAAGCGCTTCAAATCGCGCCCACCGGGCGAGCCGCCGGTTTATTAAACGGGGCGCGCGAGAAAGTTTGCGAGCGAGTGCGCTACGCGCTCAGGCTGCTCGTGGATGATCCAGTGCGAAGCACCTTCCACGCGTTCAAGGGTGAGGTGATTCACGTAACCTTCCAGGCCTTCGACGAGTTCCGGGCAGAGCGCGACATCGTCCATGGCCCAGACCACGAGTGTTGGTATGTCGACAGTCAGTGCCTCGCGCGGCAGATCAATCGCCGCAGCGCCCGGGTCATCGCCACGAGGCGGACGCAGTGGTGAGGCGCTGTAGTAGCTGCAGCCGCCCTCGAGGCTGGCGTCCCACACGTTGCGATATTGCTGCTTCACGTCGTCTGTCATCCACGCCGCGCTGCCGCCTTTCGTGAAAAATTCAAACAGACGTCGATAGTCGTCCTCGCGCAGGATCTGCGCCGCGTCGGGCCGCGCCAGGAAGTTCATGTACGCGCTGGCGGCCTGCTGCTTCGGGTTGTGCTTGAGCTCGCGCAGGAATGTGCCGGGGTGCGGCGAGTTGATGATGGCCAGGCGCCGGGTCAGGTACGGCAGCTGGTTGGCAAGGTTCCACGCCACCGCGCCGCCCCAGTCGTGCGCGATGAGGCATTCAATCGGCGCGCCTTCGGATGCGATGAGCGCAGCGATGTCTTGCACGAGGTACTTGGCGCGGTATTGCTTGACGTCTGCTGGCCGCGTCGATTGCTCGAAGCCGCGCAGGTTGGGGGCGATGCAACGCCAGCCGCGTGCGGCGAAGTGCTCGAGCAGCCAGTCCCACACAAAGGCCGCTTCAGGAAAGCCATGCAGAAACACCAGCACCGGCTTGCCACGTTCGCCTGCCGTGCGGCAGCTGAGGGTAATGCCGTGAGGCAGTTCGAGCTGGAATTTGTCAATCATTCCGGGCTCCCGTGGGCCCACTGCGACAGCAGCATCGCGACTTCTTCAATGCCCTGCTTTTTCAGTGCCGAAAAGAGTTTGACTTCGCCGCCGCCTGCCTGCAGCTTGGCAATCGAGAGTGCCTTGGTGCCTTCGCTGCGATTGAGCTTGTCGGACTTGGTGAGCAGCACCAGGAACTTCAGGCCCTCTTCGACGCGCGGGCGAATCACTTCGAGCAGGATGTCGTCGAGCTCCGTCAGGCCATGGCGCGGGTCGCACAACAGGACGACGCCCGTGAGCGACTCGCGTGTGACGAGGTAATTCGCCATCACGCGCTGCCAGCGGATCTTGTCCTGCTTGGGCACGGCGGCGTAGCCGTAGCCGGGCAAGTCGGCGAGCACAGCGTCAGTCACGCCTTGCTTGCCAAGCGAGAACAAATTGATGCTTTGCGTGCGGCCGGGTGTCTTCGAAGCAAAGGCCAGGCGCTTTTGCTGTGTGAGCGTATTGATGCAGGTGGACTTGCCCGCGTTGGAGCGGCCGACGAAGGCGATTTCCGGCACGTTGAGCGCGGGCAGGAACTCCAGCGTGGGCGCTGTCGTGAGAAAGCGTGCCGTGTGCAGCCAGCCCATGGCCAGTGCTGCGTCGGTCTTGGTGCCGGCGGGTTTTGCCGGGGGGGAGGTCATGTCGAGCCTTTGTGTCGGGATGCGCCGGCGAATGCGCTGGGGAATGACGCCGGGGGGTGGCCTTGGAATGGGCGGGCCCTGTGCGGGTTGATCCGCCGGCTCGTGGGCCAGATGGGGCATTGTAGAATCACGAGGTTTTGCGCCACATAACGATGCCCCACACGATGAAGTCGCTTGCTCTCCTGCTGATCGCCGCTGCGCTGGCAGCGCCCGTCCTGACGGCTTCCGCCGCTGAACATGCTGCAGCCAAGCCTGCCGCCGCTGCCGCACCAGCTCCCGCCAAGCCAGACTTGGCCAAGGGCGGCGAAAAATTCACTGCAGTCTGCGCTGCATGCCACGGTGCCGATGGCAATTCCGGCATCCCAGTCAATCCGAAGCTGGCGCAGCAGCACCCCGAATACCTCGTCAAGCAGCTGCAGGACTTCAAGTCTGGCAAGCGCGTCAACGCGACCATGCAAGCCATGGCAGCCGGCCTGTCTGATGACGACATGCGCAACATCGCCTACTGGACGGCCTCGCAAAAAGCCAAGCCCGGTTTTGCCAAAGACAAAGCGCTCGTCACGCTGGGTGAGCGCATTTACCGCGGCGGCATTGCTGAGCGCCAGGTGGCAGCTTGTGCGGGCTGCCATAGCCCCAACGGCGCGGGCATTCCCTCGCAGTACCCGCGTCTGTCTGGCCAGCACGCTGACTACACGGTGGCGCAGCTGACCAGCTTCCGCGACGGTGTGCGCCAGAACAGCGTGCAGATGGCGCAAGTTGCAGCCCGCCTGAACGATCGCGAGATGAAAGCCGTGGCTGATTACATCGCCGGCTTGCGCTGAGCCCCAAGAAAACTCTTCACCAGACTGGCACTGCGCGCTGCGCAAGTGCCTGCCCGTGGCCGCCGCGGGCCGCAGCTTGATTCGGGTTGGGTGAAGCTGGATCAGTCAGTTCCAAGTGATCGGCTTTGCTGGATTCCAGCCCCCCGTAAATATGCCTCGCTGCGCCGTTAAGCGGTCGGGAGCGAGGCGAGGCTGGTCAGGTTTGCGGGAACAGTCCATTGAAGACGAGTGCCTGCAATTCGGCAATTGCATCAGCATCGACATCAGTTTGCGCAGCCGATCCTTTTGATTCGTTTGATCCTGGTGCCTTTGACAAACCTTCTATCCCGCGGATGAGATAGTCAGTCATCACTTGCTTCGGAGTGGCATCAAGGGTGTTGATAGTGCTAGTCAGGTCGTTGACGTAGGCGTAAGTGTCGTCGCCCATTTGCTTCCAAGCCCGCAGAAGAACTGAGATTTGGTTGCCTACGAGGTCGGCATTTGATGTCCCACCGGTGAAATACATTGCGATCAAGTTGTCGATGACTGTTTTCCATTTTTGATCCGCCGGCGGTTCCCATTGCTTGAGGATTTCCTCCAACTGACTGACAAGCTGCATCGACTCGTTGTGTTTGAGCCGAATGATTTTGTTGATGAGCTGAGGCACAAGAACAGTGAGCGTCAGTCCCCACGTTTTGAAGTCGTTGTTGTGGCTGGTAATGGCGGCGCGTAGCTCAGCGGCGGTCGATTCTCCGAGTTGCTTCATCGGTTCGCCGTAGCGGCCCAGCGGATGGAGCTCACGCGCTGGTGGCGTTTTTGACTCGCCCGAATCGGGAACTTCGTTCTGGCCAGATTGCTGCCTTCCCTGAGCGTATTCGCCAGGTGCGCGCGAGCTTTGATCCTGCGGGCCTGGCGCGGCCTGAACCCCGTTCAGGGAATCGAGAAGCTCAACGGCGAGCGCTTTATTGGTACCAGTCACTAGCGAGAGCATCAGTCGCAACGAGCTGCCGATCTGTTGTTGGTCACGCGGGATGCGCTTTTCCAAGTCCTCACAGATCTTCGCCAAACTCCCACGCAGATCGGCAGCAGCCGCGCCTTGGCTTTGAAGCGCATCAGTCAGCGTATTGATTCTGGTTGCGAGCGCTTCGAACTCGTCTGCGCCCGAGGTTTTGAAGATGGCTGGTCGTTGTTCCTGAAATGCGCTGACGCAAGTCCTGGAAGACTCGACCCGCCGGAAGAGATCGCCAGTGGCGGCTTTGAGAATACTTGGATGGGAACTAGTGCCCAGTAAGCCCAGCAGTTGGATACTCAAGGTTGACTGTTGAGTTTTGTTGGGGCACGACACAATTTGGTCGATCACATTGTGGATTGCAGTCAGTGCGGCTTCTGCATCGAACTCGTCGCCTTCGATCGTCAGCAGGTACCCTGCGAAACTGAGCAACTCCAAAACCTGCGCCTCGCGTCGCCTGCGAATTTCAGTGCTCGCTCTGGACGTAGAGGGCAATCCTTTTTCCAGCTTTGTAAGCAGTTCATCTTTCGCGCTTGCGTCACCTTTGTCGATTTCCGCAATCAGGTCCATGGCGTCCTGCTCCCAGCCCGTCTTTTGTTCCAACACGCCCGGCTCTGGCTCGCTTAGCGTCACGAGTCTGGCAATTCTTCGGTGCAGGGAATCGAGCGCTTGGTTTGGCGGGCGACCAACATGCATGACGACGGGCGACCGGCCGTCTGGCTCCTGCGCCAAGAGGGCCTGCTGTTGCGTGGGAGTGGATGGTCCGACGGCACATTCGCTGGCCGACGGATCGGAAGGTGAGACGTCCAAGGACAGCACACCGCGCGGCTCATGGGCCACGCTTGCGCCAATGTTCGCGACGTTGGGGCCGATGGGCAAATCAGGATTTGGCTCAATGGTCAATGGACGCGATTCAAATTGTTGTGTCGGATCCGTTCGTGTGTCAGGGCCGGTATTGTCGGGGTGAGCCAAGGGACGGAGAGGAGGAGTGCTTACTCTGGTCATGTGAAGTCTGGTTTCGGGATATGGTGGGTGTGCGGAGATGACGATTTGGCGGTTTCGGGGTAGGGAAGCCGCTGATGGAGTCGGCCCAGGCGCGGTAGCGCGTTTGCGCCAAGCGAAATGATTCCAAAGACACAATGCGCGTGGATAGAACCGATGGTCTGGGCACAGACGGATGCCGCAAAGCATGGAATCTGAATCCTTGTAAGAATGCCGCGCGTACATCTACCAATGGCAGTACAAGGATCACCACCATGCTCATCAAGCGCGACGACGGTTTCATCCACCCCAATTCCAGCGAGATCACGTCGCAGGCGGTCTATCGCGACCGGCGCCGGCTGATTCAGCTGATGGCTGGCGGTGCTGCAGGCGCTGCCCTGGCTACCTGGGCTTCACGTGACGCATTGGCGCAAGTAACGCGGCCCAACAAGCTGGCGGCGTTAGCTGGTGCCAAATCAGCCGTGCCCGGTGCGGTGACGATGGACAAAGTCACTGACTACAAAGATGCGAGCAGCTACAACAACTTCTACGAATTCGGCACCGACAAGGCCGATCCGGCGAAGAACGCACACACGCTCAAGACCACGCCGTGGGTTGTTGAGGTCGATGGCCTCGTCAAAAAGCCCGCCAAGTACCAGCTTGAAGACCTGATCAAGCTCTCCGCGCAGGAAGAGCGCATTTACCGCCTGCGCTGTGTCGAAGGCTGGTCAATGGTCATTCCGTGGGTCGGCTATTCGCTCAGCCACCTGATCCAGAAAGTGGAGCCGCTCGGCAACGCCAAGTACGTCGAGTTCATCTCGCAGGCCGATCCGAAGACGATGCCCTTTGTTGGCTCGCGCGTGCTCGATTGGCCGTATGTTGAAGCGCTGCGCATGGATGAGGCGATGAATCCGCTGACTCTGCTCACGTTCGGCATGTATGGCGAAGTGCTGCCCAATCAGAACGGCGCACCGGTGCGTCTTGTGGTGCCGTGGAAATATGGCTTCAAGAGCGGCAAGAGCCTGGTGCGCATCCGCTTCACGGACCGCGAGCCGAAGACCGCGTGGAACAAGGCGGCAGCCAATGAATACGGCTTCTATTCGAACGTGAATCCCGATGTGGATCACCCGCGCTGGTCACAAGCCACTGAGCGCCGCATCGGCGAAGACGGCCTGTTCGCCAAGAAGCGCAAGACGCTGATGTTCAACGGGTACGAAGCTCAGGTGGGCCAGCTCTACGCCGGCATGGACCTGAAGAAGAACTTTTGATGGGCGCCGCGAAGGCCCTGTTGCACCCAGCTGCGAAGCCAGCGGTTTTCTTGCTGGCTTTGTTGCCTCTCGTGTGGCTGGTCTATGCGGCATTCACCAACAATCTGGGCGCAAATCCAGCAGAGCACCTCATACGCTCATTGGGTGACTGGACGCTGCGCTTTCTCTGCCTCACACTGGCCATCACGCCGCTGCGCGTCGTGACCAAAACGCCGGCGCTGGCGCGCTTTCGGCGCATGCTCGGCCTCTTCACATACTTCTACGTCGTCTTGCACTTGCTCGGGTACGCGTGGTTCGACATGGGTTTGGACCTCGCCGATATCGCCAAGGACATCGCGAAGCGGCCCTTCATCCTGGTGGGCTTTGCCGGGTTCGTGCTGCTGACGCCACTGGCCGCAACGTCTTTCAACCGGGCGATCAAGGCGATGGGTGCGCGCCGCTGGCAGTTGCTGCACAAGCTGGTTTATGCGGTGGCCGGCCTGGGCATCCTGCACTTCTTCTGGATGCGCGCCGGCAAAAACAACTTTGCGGAAGTTGCTGTTTACGCGGCCATCCTCGCCGTGCTGCTCGGCTGGCGCGTCGTGCAGTTCGCCCGGCTCAGGTCGGCAGGCGCTCCGCGCGCATCTGGTCAGCCGCCGTCTCGCGTTCGCGGATAAGCCAGGACTTCTCGCCTTCGACCAGCACTTCAGCTGCGCGGCCTCGCGTGTTGTAGTTGCTGGCCATGCTCATGCAATATGCGCCGGCGGACATCACGGCGAGCATGTCGCCGGTTTGCACGGCTAAAGCGCGGTCACGGCCGATCCAGTCGCCGCTCTCGCATACGGGGCCGACCACGTCGTAATGCGTCGCGAGCTCGCTGCGGCGCGTCACCGGCTCGATCATGTGAAAGGCCTGGTACATGGCGGGGCGCGGCAGGTCGTTCATCGCCGCGTCCACGATGCAGAAGTTCTTGTGCTCGCCCGGCTTGAGGTACAGCACTTCAGTCACGCACACGCCGGCATTGCCCACCAGCGAGCGGCCCGGCTCGATCATGAACTCACGATCGCCGAACCCACGCGCGTCGAGCTTGGCAAAGAGCTTGGCCCACAGCGCATCGGCAGCAGGCGGCTGGTCTGCGTCGTAGGAAATTCCAAGCCCGCCGCCAAAGTCGATGTGCCGCAATGGAATGCCCGCCGCCTCGATCGATTGAACGAGGTCGAGCACACGATCCATTGCGTCGAGGTAGGGCGACTCGTCGGTGATCTGCGAGCCGATGTGACAGTCGATGCCGACGACTCGCAGCGCCTTGCGCGACGCAGCCCGCTGGTAGGCGGCCAGCGTGCGCTCATGCGCAATGCCGAACTTGTTGCCCTTCAGGCCGGTTGAGATATACGGATGCGTCTTCGGGTCAACGTCCGGATTGACGCGGATGCTCACGGGCGCAACCTTGCCCGCAGCGGCGGCGACTTCGTTGAGCACTTCCAGCTCGGCTTCGCTCTCGACGTTGAAGCAGCCAATGCCGACATCGAGTGCGCGCTTCATTTCCGCGCGTGTCTTGCCGACGCCCGAGAAAATGATGTCCTTGCCCTGAGCGCCGACGGCCAGCACACGTTCGAGTTCACCGCCGGAGACGATATCGAAGCCGCAGCCCGCCTGCGCAAAAACCTGCAGGACGCCAAGCGAGGAATTCGCCTTCATCGCGTAGCAGATCTTCGACTTGCGGCCCGCGAAGCCCCGCTGGTATGCAGCGAGCGCGTCGAGCATGGATGACTTCGAGTAGATGAACAGCGGCGTGCCGTGGCGGCGCGCGAGATCGGCGACACGCACGCCCTCGACGAAGAGGTCGCTTGCGCGATAGGCGAAGTGAGGGTGGCCGGGCAGGAGTGACTCGCTCATGGGCGAGGTACCGGGTTGGCCTGGCCGGTCGGCGTGACGCTCGCGGGTGCGGGTGCAGGTGCAGGTGCAGGCGAGGCAGCAGAGGCGCTCGCCGCAGGAGCGCGCGACGGACTGATGATCTCAGGTAATGTGGCCCGGTCTTTCGCGGCTTCCCCTTGCGGCAAGTAGAGCTTGCCTTTCTGGCCGCATGCCGTGAGCGAGGCGACCACTATGAGCGCAAGGACAAGCTGCGCAGGTCGCCGCGTCACTAGAATTTGGAAAACATCAAGCATCGCGAAATTGTAATGACCGACACCGAATACCTGGATCACGCCGAAGCTGCGCTCAGCCGCATCGAGGCTTCATGCGATCGCCTCAATGACGAGGGCGACGCGGATCTGGACAACCAACGCGTCGGGGGCATGGTGACGATCACGTTCGCGAACAAGTCGCAGATCATCGTGAACCTGCAAAAGCCGTTGCAGGAAGTGTGGGTCGCCGCCAAGGCTGGCGGCTTTCACTACAAGTTCGACGGCGAGCGCTGGATGGACACCAAAGGCAACGGCGAGCTGTTTGAGAACCTGTCCCGCTATGCGAGCGAGCAGGGTGGCACCCCGCTCGTGTTCTCATGAAATCTCTGCGCGCCTAGTTGCGGAAGAGGTCGAGTATCGACTTGCGCTCCTCGGTGGGTGACGCTGGGGGGCGGCCCGGCGGCAGGCCGTCAGAATTGAGCAGGCTCTTGTCTTCTGGTGAGCGAGGTGCAGGAGCACCCGCAGTGCCCGCAACTGCCGGGACAACCGGGCTGCCCGGACCTGCTTCCATGGAAGTGCCACCCACGTTGCTCACGCCACCGCCGCGCGAATACTCGTCGTAGTACCACTCGCCGCCAATATTGACGACGCCTTCTGGCGCCTTCGGCTCCATCACGGGCACGCCCTTGAGCGCTGTCTCCATGAAATTGATCCACACGGGCAGGCTCAGGCCGCCACCGGTTTCGCGGTCGCCCAGCGAGCGCGGCGTGTCATAGCCCATCCACACGATGGCCACCAAATTGGGCTGGAAGCCGTTGAACCAGGTATCGATCGAGTCGTTGGTCGTGCCTGTCTTGCCGTACAGGTCCGGGCGCTTGAGCATGGCTTGCGCGCGCGCGGCGGTGCCCGAGCGTGCCACTTCCTGCAGCAGGCGCTCCATGATGAATGCGTTGCGCGCGTCAATGGCGCGCACAGACTCATTGGGCAGCGGCGGCTGGCTTTCCACCAGGGTCTTGCCGCGCTGATCGGTGATCTTGGTGATCAGCCACGGGTTGACCCGGTAGCCCCCATTGGCGAACACGGCATAACCCGTCGCCATCTGCATGGGAGTGACCGAGCCCGCGCCCAGTGCCATGGTGAGGTAAGGCGGATGCTTCTCGGCGTCGAAGCCGAATCGGGTGATCCAGTCCTGCGCGTTCTGGGCACCCACGGCTTGCAGCACGCGGATCGACACCATGTTCTTGGATTTCGCCAGCGCCGTGTGCAGCGGCATCGGCCCTTCGAACTTTCCGTCGTAGTTCTTCGGCTCCCATGGCTGGCCGCCCGTGACCCCCGCATCAAAGAAAAGGGGTGCGTCGTTGACCACCGTGGTCGGCGTGAAGCCCTTTTCGAGCGCGGCGGAGTAAATGAACGGCTTGAAGCCCGAGCCGGGCTGGCGCCACGCCTGCGTGACGTGGTTGAACTTGTTCTTGTTGAAATCAAAGCCGCCCACCAGCGCGTGGATGCCGCCATCGCGCGGATCGATGGCGACGAACGCGCCTTCGACTTCCGGAATCTGCGTAATTTCCCACGCGCCCTTGGGCGTGCGAACCACCCTGATCACGGCACCCTTGCGCAACTTGATCTTGGGCGGGGCCTTGTCGGACAAGCCCGACTGCGCAGGCCGCAGGCCCTCACCTGTAATTTCCACGCGCTCGCTGTTCTGGCGCACGGCAAGAATTCGCTTGGGCGTGGCTTCAAGCACGACGGCGGCCATCACATCACCGTTGTCAGGATGCTCGGCAAGCGCGTCGTCGATCGCCTCATCGGCCTCTTTCTGGTTGTCAGGCAGGTCGATGAACTCTTCGGGGCCGCGGTAGATCTGGCGGCGCTCGTAATCCATGATTCCCTTGCGCAGCGCTTTGTAAGCCGCTTCCTGTTCGACCGCATTGACGGTCGTGTATACGTTCAGGCCGCGGGTGTAGGCGTCGTCCCCGTATTGCGAATACACGAGCTGGCGCACCGTCTCGGCAATGTACTCGGCGTGCGCTTTCGTGTTGTCAGTGCCCACGCGGATCTTCAGCTCCTGCGCTCTGGCGGCTTCTGCCTCCCCTGTAGTGATGAAGCCGTTCTCCAGCATGCGGTCGATGATGTACTGCTGGCGTGCGCGCGCCCGGCTCGGATTGGTGATCGGGTTGTAGGCCGACGGCGCCTTCGGCAGGCCGGCAAGCATCGCCGCTTCGGCAATGGTCAGGTCTTTCATGGGCTTGCCGAAGTAGGCCTCGGCCGCCGCCGCGAACCCATAGGCCCGGTTGCCCAGGAAGATCTGGTTCATATAGATCTCGAGGATCTGGTCCTTGGTCAGCTGATGCTCGAGCTTGAACGTCAGCAGCACCTCGTAAAGCTTTCGGGTGAAAGTCTTCTCCGACGACAGGTAAACATTGCGGGCCACCTGCATGGTGATCGTGGAGGCGCCCTGGCTCTTGGCGCGGCCGAGATTGGCCAGCCCGGCACGCATCAGGCCCCGGTAATCGACGCCGCCGTGCGAATAGAACCGTGAGTCCTCGATGGCGAGCACGGCATCTTTCATCACCTTGGGGATCTGGTCGATGGGCGTGAGGTTGCGGCGCTCCTCGCCGAATTCGCCGATGAGCACGTTGTCGGCCGAATAGATGCGCAACGGCAACTTGGGCCGGTAATCCGACAGGTCGGACACATCGGGCAGGTTCGGATAAGCCACAGCCAGTGCGACGCCGATGACGATCAGGATGGAGACCAGGCCCGCCAGGGCAATGCCGCCTGTCCACATGGCGAACCGGGCGAGCGCGCGTCGCCAGCCGGTCAGGCCGAACGTGTCGCGCCGGGGTTGTGACGACGCGGAATTGTCGGCAGGGGAATCAGAAGGCATGAAGTTTCTCTTGGAGCGTCGTCTGGGTCATTATAAAAATGGGGGCTGATCGCGCGGAGCCTGACCATCATGCGCGAAGGTCATCTGTAAGGAGGTATTTCCGCGCCGGGCTTTTTGCTCTTGCAGGCCCCAAGCACGTAGGGTTTTGGCAACGGTCTCATGGGTCCAAACAGGAAAAAACCTTTGAGAGACAAGGATGTTACTGCTAGCATTCAACGTGAAATCTTAAGTTTGGTTACGCCTAGCAGTCCGCGTTTCAGGAGACCGAGTTGAACGCTTTGAGTTCGCTGTTTAGCCGTCAGGCGGCTCCCTTGCTGGGTTTGGATATCAGCTCTTCCAGCGTGAAGCTGGTCGAGCTTGGCAGGGACAAAGAAGGCAACCTCATTCTTGAGCGTTGCGCTATCGAGCCGCTTGAGCGCGGCTGGATCACCGACGGAAACGTCGAAAAATTCGAGGAAGTCGCCGAGGCGATGCGTCGCGTCGTCAAGAAAAGCGGCACCCGCACCAAGAGTGTGGCCATGGCACTGCCGCCCTCAGCAGTGATCACCAAGAAGATCGTGCTGCCGGGTGGGTTGTCCGAGCAGGAGCTTGAGGTCCAGGTCGAGGCCGAAGCCAATCAGTACATCCCGTTCTCGCTCGACGAAGTGAGTCTAGACTTCTGTGTCATCGGGCCCAGCAATAACTCCCAGGGCGACGTCGAAGTACTGATCGCTGCCTCCCGCAAGGAAAAGGTCCAGGATCGTCAGGGTCTGGCCGAGGCCGCAGGCCTCAAGCCCATGATCATCGACGTCGAGTCGTACGCCTCGCGTCTGGCTGCAGGCCGCCTGATCCAGTCGCTGCCTAACCAGGGTGTCGACACGATGGTGGCGTTGTTCGAAGTCGGCGCCTTCACCACCAGCATGCAGGTCATTCGCAACGACGAAGTGCTGTATGACCGGGACCAGGCATTCGGTGGCGCCCAGCTCACCCAGCTGATCGTTCGCCAATACGGCTTTTCGCCGGAAGAAGCTGAAAGCAAGAAGCGCAACGGGGACCTGCCGGAAGACTACGAGACAGGCGTGCTCAAGCCCTTCGTGGATGGCATGGCCCAGGAAGTGGCTCGCGCGATGCAGTTCTTCTTCACCAGCACACCCCACAATCGCGTCGACTACGTCATGCTCGCAGGCGGTTCCGCCGCACTGCCCGGGCTGACAGACGCCGTCACGCTGCAGACCTCATTCCCCTGCAACCTGGCGAACCCGTTCGAGGGCATGAAGGTCGGCGAGGGTGTCCGCGAAAAGAAGATGCGCCGTGAAGCGCCTTCCTATCTCACCTCGTGTGGCCTGGCGATGCGGAGGTTCTTGCAGTGATCCTGATCAACCTGTTGCCGCACCGGGAGGCGGCCCGCAAGCGCCGACGTGATGCGTTCTACGCAGCGCTGGGCGCCTCGGCGCTCGCAGGCGGTGTGATCGCCGGCGTGATCTACCTCTGGTACGCCGCGCAGATTTCCAGCCAGCAGAGCCGCAACACCGTCCTTCAGACGGAAATCAAGCGGCTGGAAGCCCAGATCAAGGACATTGCAAACCTGCAGGCCGAAATTGCCGCACTGCGTGCGCGGCAACAGGCGGTCGAAGACCTGCAGGCCGACCGCAACATGCCGGTCCACCTGCTCAACGAACTGGTCAGGCAGTTGCCTGACGGCGTGTACGTCACGAGCCTCAGGCAGGAAAACCAGGTCGTCACCATCACGGGCATGGCCCAGTCGAACGAGCGCGTGTCCGAGCTGCTGCGCAACCTGGGCTCCAAGAGCGCCTGGCTCTCGCGCCCTGAACTGGTTGAAATCACTGCGGCGCAGGTAGCGCTCACCCCGCGCGACCAGCGGCGGGTGTCCAGCTTTGTGATGCGCCTGCGCCTGCTGCGCGCCAGCGAGGCCCAGAAAGCCGCTGCTGCTGGCAGTGGCGCCTCCGCCGCCGTTGCACCCGCATCGGCAGCTTCAGCTTCGGCCGCCGCTTCCGGCCCCGCCAAGACCTGATCGCCATGGCAACCATCAAGACCCCAAAAATCGATACCGCAGCGCTGCAACAGGCGCTCGTCGGACAGTTCCGTGGCCTGAACCCGGAAGACCCGTCCTCCTGGCCGATCCTGCCGCGCGCACTTCTGTGCCTGGTACTCATGATCGGCATCGTGGTGGCGCTCTGGTTCTCGTGGCTGAGCAGTTCCGCGGACGAACTCGAAGTCGAGCAGAAGAAGGAGCTCACCCTTCGCGATGACTACAAGAAAAAACTCGCCGAAGCCGTCAACCTGGACGCACTGAAGAAACAGCGCAACCAGGTCCAGCAATACGTGACGCAGCTTGAAAAGCAGCTGCCGAGCAAGGCTGAAATGGATGCCCTGCTGTCCGACATCAACCAGGCGGGCCTGGGTCGCAGCCTGAATTTCGAGCTGTTCCGACCGGGCAACGTGAGCGTCAAGGAATACTACGCCGAGTTGCCTATTGCACTGCGCGTCACGGGCAGGTTCCACGACGTAGGCGCGTTTGCCTCTGACATTGCCAACCTCTCGCGAATCGTGACGCTCAATAACGTCGCGGTGGTTCCGGGCGGCGGCGGCATCCTCACCATGGATGCCACGGCCAAGACCTTCCGCTACCTCGACTCCGAAGAAGTCGCGGCCCAGCGCAAGGCTGCACCAGGAGCGGCCAAGAAATGAACGCGACCAGGATTTCGATGGCGGTTTCAGTGGCGCTGCTCGTGTCGGCCTGCGGGCAGTCCGGGCAGGAAGAATTGCAGGAGTGGATGAACGAGCAGCGGGCCCAGACCAAGCCGCGCGTGCAGCCTATTCCCGAGCCCAAGAAGTTCACGCCGCAGGCCTACACACAGGAAAGCGCGACCGACCCGTTCAGCACACAGAAGCTCACGCAGGCGCTCAAGAGCGAGTCGTCGCAATCGACGTCGAATGCCGCGCTGGTCGCGCCTGAGCTCGCCCGCCGCAAGGAGCCGCTCGAAGCCTTCCCGCTCGATGCCATGAAGATGGTCGGCATGATGTTGCGCGACGGCAATCCCGTAGGCCTGGTCAAGGTGGACAACCTGCTCTACCAGGTCAAGCCGGGCATGTATCTCGGCCAGAACTACGGAAAGATTGTGAAGGTGAGCGAGACAGAGGTGGTGCTGCGCGAGATCGTGCAGGACGCCGCCGGCGAGTGGATTGAACGCCCAGCTACATTGAATTTGCAAGAGAGGTCGAAATGAACAAGAACTGGCTCCATTGGCAACGAGCGCTGCTGTTCGGCGCAGCGCTCCTCGCCTCAAGCGGTTCGTGGGCCCAGGCTGTGGTGGAGTCTGTCACCAGCTCGATCCAGGGCGGCACGGACGTGATACGCATCGACTTCTCGCAACCGCTGCCGGCAGTGCCGGCCGGCTTTGCGATCCAGTCGCCCGCGCGCATCGCGCTGGATGTGCCCGGTGCCACCAACGGTATGGGGCGCTCCACGATCGACATCAACCAGGGCAACGTGCGGTCGGTCAACGTGGTGCAGTCCGGCGAGCGCACGCGCATCGTCCTGAACCTCAAATCTGCGGCAAGCTACCGCGCGCAATTGCAAGGCAAGTCGCTGCTGGTGGTTCTCGAAGGCGGTGGCGTCGCGGCGCCTGCCGCCGTTTCACAGCAGCCTGCTTTTGCCGAGAGCCGCAACGTCGACACTCAGCCCATCCGCGATCTCGACTTCCGTCGCGGCGCTGACAGCTCGGGTCGTGTGATCGTTGCGCTGCCGAGCAACCAGGTCGGTGTGGACATTCGCCAGCAAGGCCAGAACCTCGTGGTCGAATTCCTGAAGTCTTCGCTGCCCGAGGGCCTGCGCAGGAAGCTCGATGTGTCCGACTTCGGCACGCCCGTACAAACCGTCACCACGTTCCAGGCTGGAGACCGCGTGCGCGTGGTCATCGAGCCCAAGGGCCTGTGGGAACACTCGGCCTACCAGAGTGACAACCAGTTCGTCGTCGAAGTGCGCCAGCAGAAGATCGATCCGACCAAGCTGACGCAAGGCCCGGGTTTTGCTGGTGAAAAGCTCTCGCTGAACTTCCAGAACATCGAAGTGCGTTCGCTGTTGCAGGTCATCGCCGACTTCACCAATTTCAACATCGTCACTTCCGATTCAGTGACCGGCTCCGTGACGCTGCGCTTGAAAGACGTGCCATGGGACCAGGCGCTGGACATCGTCCTGCAGGCCAAGGGCCTGGGCATGCGCAAGCAGGGCAACGTGATCTGGATCGCACCGAAGGATGAAATTGCGGCCAAGGAAAAACTCGACCTGGAGTCGCGCGTGGCGATCCAGAGCCTGGAGTCCGTGCGCACGCAGTCTTTCCAGCTGAACTACACCAAGGCTGCGGACATCGCAGCGCAGATCACCTCGGGTACGGGCGCTGCGCGAATTCTCAGCACGCGCGGCAGCGTGATCGCCGAGCCGCGCACCAACCAGATCTTCGTGACTGACATCACCTCCAGACTGGAAGCCGTGCAGGAGCTGATCGGCAAGCTCGACATTGCCGTGCGGCAGGTGCTGATTGAAGCGCGCATCGTCGAAGCTTCCGACACGTTCGGCAAGTCGCTCGGTGTGCGCCTGGGCGGCAGCGACTTGCGCGGTGTCCGCGGCGGTGATGCCGGCTATTCCCTCGGCAACAATACGCGCGTCGCATTGGGCGGCACGTACAACGCCGTGTCGGCAACGGCAGGCGAGACGGTGGCCAGTGCGCTCGATACCGTCAGCACCACCTTCGTCAACCTGCCGGCGGCGGGCCAGGGCGGCTTCAGCCCTTCCACCTTCGCGATCTCCCTGTTCAGCTCGGCCGCCAACCGCTTCCTGAATCTGGAACTCTCCGCGCTGGAGGCCGATGGCAAGGGCCGGCTGGTGTCCAGCCCGCGTATCGTGACCGCCGACCAGACCAAGGCCATCATCGAGCAAGGTACGGAATTCCCTTACCAGCAGGCGACGTCGAGTGGCGCAACATCGGTGGCGTTCCGCAAGGCCACATTGAAGCTTGAAGTCACGCCGCAAATCACGCCTGAAGGCAACATCATCCTTGACCTTGATATCAGCAAGGACAGCCGCGGTGAGACGACGGCTGCCGGTATCGCCATCAACACCAAGCACATCAAGACGCAGGTGCTCGTGGAAAACGGCGGCACCGTGGTGATCGGTGGCATTTTTGAACTGACGGAAGCCGAGAACGAAGCCAAGGTTCCGCTGCTGGGTGACTTGCCCATCGTCGGAAATGCGTTCAAGACAAGAACGCGCAGTTCGAACAAGCAGGAAATGCTCGTCTTCATCACACCCAAAATGATCGCGGACCGGTCAGCCGCCCGCTAACGCAACCAGGAAGAGGAAGTAGTCACATGACGCAGATTTTTAAATTGCTGGTGGCGCTGCTCGTTGCAGCCGTCGTCGCGGCTTGCGGCGGCGGAGGCGGTAGCGCCGGCACGACGACGGGTGGCGGCACCCCGCCCGTGGTAACTCCGTCATTGCCGACATTGACCATTTCCCTGGTCAACTCGGCAGACGCAGCGATCGTCGGCAACAGCATCGGCGGCACGCCGGTGTTCGCCAAGGCGGTCCTGAAGGACGGCAGCGGCGCTGCGATTGTCAACAAGCTGGTTTCGTTTTCAGGCGCCTCTGCGCTCGTGAAGTTCACGCCTGCCAGCGGCTCGGTGCTGACCGACGCGAACGGCGTCGCCCGCGTCCTGTTGACGCCCGCCTCAAGCACTGCTGCTGGGGCAGGCACGATCAGCGTGGCGGCCACTATTGACAACAGCACAGGCGACCCCACGGCGCTTTCTGCCAGCATCGACATCCAGGTCACATCGACCGGTGCACCGCTCACGCCGACATTGACGCTGAGCATCGTGGACTCTGCTGGCGCACAAATTTCCAACAATTCCGTGACCAACGGTAATGTGGTGTTCGCCAAGGCTGTCCTCAAGGATGGCGCCGGCGCAGCTGTGCCGAACAAACTGGTCGTGTTCCTCTCGGGTTCGAACCTGACGAAGTTCCAGCCGTCGACCGGGCAAGTCCTGACGGACGCCGCCGGCGTCGCAAAGGTTCAGCTGGTGCCTGCGTCACTGACGACTGCCGGCGCTGAAACGATTACGGCCAACGCGACGGTGCCGCAAGCCAGCACACCGGTCAACCTGACTGCCACGATCGACATTCAGACATCGGCTGCGAACGTCACGCTCACGAATTTCACGGCGACACAACCCACACTCACGACGTTCCAGTCGACTCCCGTCAGCGTGGATGTCAACGTGAATGGCGCTGCAGCAACGGGTACACCGGTGCAGGTGAGCTTCACCGCGAATTGCGGCTCATTCGCTCCGGCCCAGGTGACTTCCAATTCCGCGGGCAAGGCAGTCTCGACCTTCCAGGCAACCGGATGCTCGGCTGGCACTGCAACGATCACGGCTTCCGCCACCGGCGCGGCTGCATCTGCAACCGCCAACCTCACGATCAGTGCAGCGACACCGACCAACCTGTTGTTCGTCAAGGCTGACCCCACAACGATCTATACGCTGCAGGCAGCCTTTGGCGTCAAGCAGGCGACGGTCCAGTTCAAGGTTGTCGACGCGAGCGGCAATGGTGTGGGCCCCGGCACGCAGGTGTTGGTCAGTCTTTCCACATCGGCCATCGCCGCAGGCGTGACCTTTGCTGACACTGGAACGACAGCCACCAAGACACTCACGACTGACGTGAATGGTCTGGTCAATGCCATCGTCAAGGCGGGCTCTGTGCCGACGCCGCTGAGCGTTAACGCGGCGATTGTTGGCACCGGCATCACCGCCTCTTCGGCAAACCTCTCGGTGAACTCCGGTCAACCGGTGCAGAACTTCTTCTCGCTGTCGGCCGACAAGTACAACATCGAAGGCGATGCCTACGACGGTGAAATCATCAAGCTGAGTGTGCTCGTGGCGGACCGCCTCGGCCAACCCGTGCCAGCCGGCACACCCATCTCCTTCATCACCGAAGGCGGCCAGGTGACGGCGTCGTGCTTCGTGACGATCGATGAGAACGGCAAATCCGGATGCTCCGTGAGCCTCGTCTCGCAGGCCTTCAGGCCGGCCGACGGGCGCGTCACGATCCTGGCCTACACCGAAGGTGAGGAGCCTTTCGAAGACGCCAACGGCAACAACAAGTACGACCCTGGCGAAGTGTTTTATGACATGGGCCAGCCGTTCCTGGACTCCAACTGGGACTTCACCTGGAATGCCTCGCCGGCCGAGCAGAAGGTGGGCGACCCGAGCATCCCGAGCGCGGGTATCGGTACCAGCGTTTGCCCGGCAAGCAAATACGGTGTCTTCAATGTGCCGAGTACTTGCAACGGCGTCTGGGGAGCGACCCGCGTGCGTTCGAGCATCGTGGTGACTTTCTCGACGAGCTTCGCACTGCCTGCCGTATTCAGCGACATCAGCACCTCGGGCGTGACGGTCAAGCTGCAGGACTTCAACAACAACGGCATGCCGAACGGCACCAAGGTCGACGCGACCATCAGCGGCGGTGTCAACTGCACGCTGCAGTCGGTCATCCCCGATACCGTTCAGAACACGACGGCGCCTACTTTCCATCGCGTGATCATCAGCAAGGGCAATGCAGCGGGCGACAGCTGCATCGGAGCTGAAGTTTCCGTGAAGGCAACCACGCCGAAGGGCAACCAGACGCTGTTGGGCAAGGTTGTTATTCCTTGACCGGTAAGTTCCGGCCAGCATTCCGATGAGCGTCATTTCGCTTGTCGGGATGCCGGGCTCTGGCAAGTCGACAGTCGGGCGACATCTGGCCCGGCGGCTCAACCTGCCCTTCAACGACAGTGACCACGTGATCGAGCAGCGCATAGGCTGCTCGATTCGCGAGTACTTCGCCCGTGAGGGCGAAACTGCTTTTCGCGATCTCGAATCCCGGGTGATAGCCGAGCTGGCCGGTGCGTCCACAGGCGTCCTCGCGACCGGAGGCGGCACCGTGCTGCGCGAAGAAAACCGGCAGCGCCTGCGCGCAGGCGGCCCTGTGATCTACCTGCGGTCCACGCCCGAGGCGATCTGGCGGCGGGTGCGCAACGACCACAAACGCCCGTTGCTGCAGGTGGCCGACCCGATGGCCAAGCTGCGAGAGCTGCATGCCGAACGCGACCCGCTCTACATGCAGGCCGCCCACTTCATCATCGAAACCGGCCGGCCCACGGTGCCTGCGCTGGTCGGCAAGATCCTGATGCAGCTTGAGCTGGCGGGGTTGGCGCCGCCCGCGCCTTAAACTCCGCACATGCCTGAGCGTCTTTCTTTCATCGCCGAAGTCAACATCGACCTCGGCGACCGCAGCTATCCCATTCGCATCGGCGCGGGCCTTCTCGAAGACGCCGCCACCTTCTCGGCCGCCCCCCGCGCTGACCAGGCCATGATCGTGACGAACACCACGGTGGCGCCGCTGTATGCCGCGCAGCTGCAGCGTGGAATTTCGCACCTGTATCGCTCCATCCGGGTGCTGGAATTGCCCGATGGCGAGGCCTACAAGAGCTGGGAAACGCTCAACCTTGTGTTCGATGCATTGCTGGGTGGCGAGGCGGATCGAAAGACAGTGCTGTACGCATTGGGCGGCGGCGTGGTGGGCGACATGACTGGCTTTGCCGCCGCCTGCTACATGCGCGGCGTACCCTTTGTGCAGGTCGCGACGACACTGTTGGCGCAAGTGGACTCGTCTGTCGGCGGCAAGACGGCCATCAACCATCCTGCGGGCAAGAACATGATCGGCGCGTTCTACCAGCCGCGGCTGGTGGTGTGCGACCTGGCCACGCTCTCCACGCTTGCCGCGCGTGAATTCAGCGCCGGGCTGGCCGAGGTGATCAAGTACGGCCCGATCGCCGACATGCAGTTCTTCGACTGGATCGAAGCGAACATCACGGGCCTGATGGCGCGCGACGCTGCGTTGCTCGCGCACGCAGTCAAGCGAAGCTGCGAGATCAAGGCGTGGGTGGTCGGGCAGGACGAGCGCGAAGCAGGCCTGCGTGCGATCCTCAACTTCGGCCATACGTTCGGCCACGCAATCGAAGCGGGTCTCGGCTATGGCGAGTGGCTGCACGGTGAAGCCGTGGGTTGCGGCATGGTCATGGCCGCGCATTTGTCGATGCGGCTGGGCCTCATCGATGACGCATTGGTGCAGCGGCTCACGCGGCTCGTTGCACAAGCGGGCCTGCCTGTTGTCGGCCCAGCACTCGGCGCAGACCGCTATCTGCAACTGATGCGCGTCGACAAGAAAGCCGAAGGCGGTGAAATCCGATTCGTCGTGATCGACAAGCCGGGCAGTGCCAGCATGCGACCCGCGCCGGAAAGCGTGGTGCGCGATGTCATCGACCAGTGCTGCCGCGCCGCCTGACGTGAGCCTTGCCCGCTATGCCTGTGATCCGGCGCAATCGCGCGGCCGGCGTCATGCAGAGGCACCGGCGCCCACGCGCACCCACTTCCAGCGCGACCGCGACCGCATCGTGCATTCAACGGCCTTCCGCCGCCTGGTCTACAAGACGCAGGTGTTCCTCAATCACGAGGGTGACCTGTTCCGCACGCGCCTGACGCACTCGCTCGAAGTGGCGCAGCTGGCCCGCTCGATTGCACGTGCGCTGGCGCTGAACGAAGACCTGGTCGAAGCCATCGCGCTGGCGCACGACCTCGGGCACACACCTTTCGGCCATGCCGGCCAGGATGCGCTTGACGATTGCATGAAGCAGCGCGGCGGCTTCGAGCACAACTTGCAGAGCCTGCGTGTGGTCGACGAGCTCGAAGAGCGTTACCCCGCGTTCAATGGCCTGAACCTCACGTTTGAAACACGCGAAGGTATCCTGAAGCATTGCTCGCGCGCCAATGCCCAACGCATCGAGGACGAGCAGCCAAACGGCGTTGGCAGGCGGTTCCTGGACCGCACGCAGCCAAGCCTGGAGGCGCAGCTGTGCAACCTCGCTGACGAAATTGCCTATAACGCCCACGACATCGACGACGGCGTTCGCTCGGGGCTCATCACCATCGAGCAGCTGCAGGAAGTCGATCTGTTCGAAACCTTTCGCGCGGACACGGCACGCGACTTCCCGCAGTTGCAGGGCCGGCGCCTGCTCTACGAATCGATCCGCAGGATGCTCAGCGCGCAGGTGTACGACGTGATCGACTCAACGCGCGCAGCGATCGAGGCGCGTGCGCCCGCCAACGCGGCTGAAGCTCGCCTGGCCGGACCACTCGTGATGTTTTCTGAAGGCATGCGCAATCAGTCGGCAGTGCTCAAGCGCTTCCTGCTGCACAACCTGTATCGCCATCCGCAGGTCATGGCGATGACGGGGCAGGCCAAGCAAGTCGTGCGTGAACTGTTCGCGGCGTACATGGAAGATCCGCGGCGCATGCCCGCTGATTTCACGGCGCGCGTCGACTCGCCGCGCGCCGTTGCCGACTACATCGCCGGCATGACAGACCGGTTCGCAGCACGCGAACACGAGCGCATGACCGGCCGCAAGCTGCTGAGCTGACACGAAGCACATGCGACGCATCAATCCCGCGTTGATCGTGGTGCTGGCCGGCGTGAGCGCCGCACTGCACGTCGGCAAGTTGCCCACCGCGATTCCGGTGCTGCGCGAGGCGTTGGGCGTGACGCTGCTGGAAGCGGGATTCCTGCTGTCGCTCGTGCAGCTGGCAGGCATGTCGCTCGGGCTACTCGTCGGCCTCGCCGCGGACGCGTTAGGCGCGAAGCGCACGATGGTCGCGGGTCTGGCCATCCTGTCCTTTGCCAGTGCCCTCGGCAGCGGCGCGCACGACGCGCAGACGCTCATGCTGCTGCGCGCTGTGGAGGGTTTCGGTTTCCTGCTCGCCTCGATGCCGGCACCCAGCTTGATTCGCCGCCTGGTTGAGGCATCGCGTGTGCCGCTCTGGCTGGGGCTGTGGGGCGCCTACATGCCGTTCGGCACGGCGCTGGCGCTCCTGTGCGGGCCCGTCGCGATTGCATCGCTCGGCTGGCCTCTTTGGTGGGACATGCTGGCGGCGCTGTCGGCCATCATGGGTGCGTGGCTGTGGCTTGCGATCCCTGCGGACGAGCCCCTGGCCCACTCATCGCAAAGCCACGGCGCGCAAGGCTGGCTGCATCGATTGCGGCGCACGCTGTCACTTCCGGGGCCGTGGTTGATCGCGCTATGTTTCGCCTTCTATTCGAGCCAGTGGCTCGCCGTGATCGGCTTCCTGCCTTCGATCTACGCGCAAAGCGGGCTCGCTGCGGGGCTTGCGGGTGCGGCAACGGCGCTTGCCGCCGCCGTCAATATCGCGGGCAATGTCACGGCAGGGCGGCTCTTGCATCGCGGCGTGCGGCCACACTGGCTGCTGTACTGCGGATTTCTCGCAATGGGCGCTGGCGGTGTCCTCGCGTTCGCGCCGCTTGCAGGTGACGCCGCGACAGTCGCAGCGATCCGCTTTGCGGGCGTGCTCATGTTCTCGATGGTGGGCGGGCTGATTCCCGGCACGCTCTTTTCGCTGGCCGTGCGCGTGTCGCCGGATGACCGCAGCATCTCCACGACGCTGGGCTGGATGCACCAATGCTCGGCGTTCGGCCAGTTCATGGGGCCCCCTGCTGTCGCCTGGGTCGCGACACGCATGGGCGGCTGGTCTTGGAGCTGGCTCGTGACAGGAGCGTGTGCCAGCGCGGGGCTGCTGGTCGCGGCGATGATCGGCCGCTTGCTGCGGCAATCACGCTACGTAGAATCGCACGCAGCATCCACTGGCGAATCCTCGTGACATCCCCTGACTCATTGAAGGCGCAACGCGAGACCCAGCACTGGATGGAACGCGCAGTCATCGGGCTGAACCTGTGCCCGTTCGCCAAGGCTGTGCATGTGAAAGGGCTGGTGCACTTTGCGGTGAGCCCGGCCACACAGGCGAGCGAGCTTCTGGCTGACCTGCGAGCCGAACTCGATGCACTTGTTGCCTGTGAGCCGGATCAGCGTGAGACGACGCTGCTCATCGCGCCGCATTGCCTGCACGATTTCCTGGACTTCAACGACTTCCTCGATTCGGCAGAGCGCATGATCCGCAAACGCCAGCTCGAAGGCGTGATCCAGCTCGCGAGCTTTCACCCCCACTACCAGTTCGCAGACACAGAGGCCGACGACATCACGAACTTCACCAATCGCTCACCCTACCCGACGCTGCATCTGCTGCGCGAGTCGAGCATCGACAAAGCCGTGGAAGCATTCCCGCAGGCCGATGCCATCTTTGAAGCCAACATGAAGACGATGCGCGACCTGGGGCCTGATGGCTGGCGCGCGCTCGGCATCAAGGCAGCGACATGAGCGGCGACGCACTTGACCTGCGGCCGGGGCAGTCTGTCGAGCTGCTCAAGGAACTGCACATCCTCACGCGCGAAGGCCGCATCAACCAGGACTCGCGCCGCAAGCTCAAGCAGGTGCTGCACCTGTACGGCTTCATCGAAAAATTGCTCAAGGAGCTGCCCGATAGCGACGCGGGGCCCACACTTGCCGACCACGGCGCGGGCAAGTCGTACCTCGGGTTTATTTTGTACGACCTGTATTTCAAGCAGCTGGGCAAAGGCACGATTTACGGCGTCGAGACGCGCGCCGAACTGGTCGACAAGTCGCGTGCGCTGGCAGCGCGGCTCGGCTTTGACCGGATGAAGTTCCTGAACATCAGCGCCGCAGCCGCATCGCAAGACGTCGCGCTGCCCGATCACATCGATGTCGTCACGGCGCTGCACGCCTGCGACACAGCGACCGACGACGCCATCGACTTCGGCCTTCGCAAGCACGCGCGGCACCTCGTGCTGGTGCCGTGCTGTCAGGCTGAGCTGGCCGCCTCGCTGCGCCAGAACAAGGCACTCGCACTCTCGCGCACACCGCTGGCCGAGTTGTGGCGCCATCCCTTGCACACCCGCGAAATGGGCAGCCAGCTCACCAACGTGTTGCGCTGCCTGTACCTCGAAGCCTGCGGCTACCAAGTCACGGTGACTGAGCTGGTTGGCTGGGAGCACAGCATGAAGAACGAGCTGATCCTTGCCCGCTGGACAGGCCAGCGCAAGCGCGCCCCCGCCGACCGCATGCGCGCGCTGCTCGGCGAGTTCGGGCTCGAAGCACTCGAAGCAATCCGCTACCCGGCACTAAAATTGGGGTCATAAAATTGGGGTCAGATTCCAATTAGTTGCCCGCCCGATGGCCCGACTGCCCCGACTCACCGTCCCCGGCTACCCTCATCACATCATCCAGCGCGGCAACAACCGCCAGCCGATCTTTGCGGCAGATGCTGACTACGAGGCATTCCTGGCCATGCTGGATGAGCATTCGCGGGCGCAAGGCGTCGCGCTGCACGCCTATGTGCTGATGACCAATCACTTTCACCTGCTCGCCACGCCTGATAGCGCAGAAGCGATCCCGCAGATGATGCAGGCCGTGGGCCGGCGCTACGTTCGCTATTTCAACCAGCGGCAGGCGCGAACCGGCACGCTGTGGGAGGGCCGCTACAAATCGACATTGATCCAGGCCGAGCGGTACTTGCTGGCTTGCATGGTCTACATCGACCTGAACCCGGTGCGAGCCGGCATGGTCGCGGCACCGGTGGACTATCCGTGGTCGAGTCACCGTCACTATGCAGGCCTGCGCACCGACAAGCTGGTGACGCCGCATCCGCTCTTCTGGGAATTGGGCAACACGCCCTTTGCGCGCGACGCCGCGTACGTCGAGCTTGTGAACGCCGGCATTGATTCAGGTGCGCAGCGTGCACTCACAGACTCAGCGTTGCGGGGCTGGGCGCTCGGCGAGCCCGGTTACGTCGCGGCGCTGCAAAAGAAGACCGACCGGCGCGTGAGCCCCGGCGCGCCTGGCAGGCCACGCGCGAAGTAGGTTTCAGAGATCGCGCTTGGCGAGCCTTGGCTGCTGCGGCAATTCCAGCGTCAGGCAGTGGATGCCGAACTCGCGTCCTGGCGCAAAATCTTCAAGCGCCACGGACTCCACGTGCAGCTTGGCGAGCCGGTTGCGCAGAGCCTTCGAAACAGGCTCAGTGAAAACAATCTGACCCGGCTCAGGGCTGATGGAATTACAGGCGCGGCGCAAGAAGTCGGCTTCGGACACTTCCACGATCGTGACGTCGAGCTCTTCGAGCATTGACATGGCCTGTGCCCTGCCAACGCTGCCGCTCTTCGCTGCGGCCTTGGACGAGGGCGATTCGCGGATGCATGGCGGATAAACGAGCGCCACATGCTCGCCGCGCGCATTGCGCATCATGAAGTAGTAGGTGTCGAGGTCGTAGCAGGAACTGCCCTGCGGCACGCCCGTCTGCGCGAGCGTTCGTGACGGTTCGAACTTGAGCACGTTGGCTGGCGCACCAAACGCTTTCTCCAGCTGCCGGATCTGCGTGTTGCAGCCAAGCGTGGGGTGGATCCAGCTGCAGTGTGGCTCGCGCGCCGCAGGCAACGCCAGCACCAGCAGATCCAGATCGGCATCGAAGGCCAGGTTGGCGAAATTCACCGGGAAGTCGAGCGATGTAACTTTGTGGTGCATGCCCGAAAGCGTCGTGCGCACCGCTGTGGCAGAGGTGTCCTGGCCCTGCCGCAAGTGGGCCAGGCGGGCAGGGTCGGACATGACGACGGTTCCGTCCGGGCCGCTCGCCGCGAGATTCCTGATGAAGTCGTAGCCGTCATCCGGTATGTGGACCCGGACCATGTCAACAGGCTTGTCCGTCGCGACCGACAGATGCCCGATCACGTTGTCGAACGCCGGCTGTTCACGGCCGAGCATTGCAGGAAGGAAGGCATGGGCAAGCATGGGCGAGAACAGCGCTGCCTTCAGCATCGATACGCCACCAGCACAACTGCGCGGCGCTGCGGGTGGCACTGTGGTCGTCCGAGCGCCCAGGGGATGCACAGTCGCAGATTTGTCTGCAGCCTGCGCGGGTTCGGTCCGGCAGTCTGCTAAGTGAGGCGGCACAAAGCGCTGGGAGGAGAGAGGTTTCATGAGTTGATCTGTAAAGAGACCACTTGGTAACCACGCCACTGGATTGGTTCACCGCCCCAAACAATAGTCCAATAACCTGTCCCCAATTAATGAAAGTGGCAGGATTGGCCTGATTAATTGGAATCTGACCCCGATTATTCCGATTATTCTGCTTGCGCTGTCATGCTGCGGCGCAGTATTCTCCTAAGCCCTAGTACCCAGAAGCAGGATTGCGCCATGACGACGGCCGCTGAGATTTCCGACATGCAAGAACGCGGCCTGTATTCCGCGTCGAATGAACATGATTCGTGTGGCGTGGGCTTTGTGGCTCACATCAAAGGTGCCAAGAGCCACGCGATCGTCCAGCAGGGCTTGAAGATTCTCGAAAACCTCGACCATCGCGGCGCCGTCGGCGCCGACAAGCTGATGGGCGACGGCGCCGGCATCCTCATCCAGTTGCCCGATGCGCTCTACCGCGAAGAAATGGCCAAGCAAGGCGTCGAGCTGCCGCCCCCGGGCGAGTACGGCGTCGGCATGATCTTTCTGCCGAAGGAGCATGCATCGCGCATGGCCTGCGAACAGGAGCTCGCGCGTGCCGTCAAAGCCGAAGGCCAGGTATTGCTGGGCTGGCGCGATGTGCCGGTCGATCGCGACATGCCCATGTCGCCCGCCGTGCGCCTGAAGGAGCCGATCCTTCGCCAGATCTTCATTGGCCGCGGCCAGGATGTGATCGTGCAGGACGCGCTGGAGCGCAAGCTGTATGTGATCCGCAAGACGGCCAGCGCCGCCATCCAGAACCTCAAGCTCAAGCATTCGAAGGAGTACTACGTGCCCTCGATGTCGAGTCGCACGGTGGTCTACAAGGGCCTGCTGCTCGCCGACCAGGTCGGCACCTATTACCTCGACTTGAAGGACGCGCGCTGCGTCTCGGCGCTGGCACTCGTCCACCAGCGCTTCTCGACCAACACGTTCCCCGAGTGGCCGCTCGCGCACCCGTATCGCTACGTGGCGCACAACGGTGAGATCAACACCGTCAAGGGCAACTACAACTGGATGAAGGCGCGCGAAGGCGTGATGTCGTCGCCCGTGCTCGGCGCCGACCTGAAGAAGCTCTATCCGATCTCGTTCGCGAGCCAGTCCGACACGGCCACGTTCGACAACTGCCTCGAACTGCTCACGATGGCCGGCTACCCGATCAGCCAGGCCGTGATGATGATGATCCCCGAGCCGTGGGAGCAGCACTCGACGATGGACGAGCGGCGCAAGGCCTTCTATGAATATCACGCTGCGATGCTCGAGCCGTGGGACGGCCCCGCTTCCATCGTGTTCACCGATGGCCGCCAGATCGGCGCCACGCTCGACCGCAACGGCCTGCGTCCGTCGCGTTACTGCGTCACTGATGACGACCTCGTGATCATGGCGTCCGAATCCGGCGTGCTGCCGATTCCGGAAAACAAGATCGTGCGCAAGTGGCGCCTGCAGCCCGGCAAGATGTTCCTGATCGACCTCGAACAGGGCCGCATGATCGACGACGAAGAGCTCAAGTCGGGCCTGGCCAATGGCAAGCCCTACAAGCAGTGGATCGAAAACCTGCGCATCAAGCTCGACGATCTTTCCGATACATCGGGCAATGTGCCGCACAGCGATGTTGAGTTGCTCGACCGCCAGCAAGCCTTCGGCTACACGCAGGAAGACATCAAGTTCCTGATGTCGCCCATGGCGCAAGCCGGCGAGGAAGGCATTGGCTCGATGGGCAATGACAGCCCGCTCGCCGTGCTGTCGAACAAGAACAAACCGCTGTTCAACTACTTCAAGCAGTTGTTCGCGCAAGTCACGAACCCGCCGATCGACCCGATCCGCGAAGCCATCGTCATGTCGCTCGTGTCGTTCATCGGCCCAAAGCCGAACCTGCTCGACATCAACCAGGTCAACCCGCCGATGCGGCTGGAAGTGTCGCAGCCGATTCTCGACTTTGCCGATATGGCGAAGCTGCGCGACATCGAGGCGATCACGCACGGCAAGTTCCGCAGCCACACGCTAGACATCACGTATCCGCTCGCCTGGGGCGAAGAGGGTGTTGAAGCGAAGCTGGCCTCGCTGAACGCAGAAGCCGTCGATGCGATCAAGGGCGGCAACAACATCCTGATCATCAGTGACCGTGCGGTGAGTGAAACGCAGATTGCGATTCCCGCGTTGCTCGCGCTGTCGTCGATTCACCAGCATCTCGTGCGTGAAGGTTTGCGCACGACGGCTGGCCTGGTGGTGGAAACCGGCACGGCCCGTGAAGTGCATCACTTCGGCGTGCTTGCAGGTTACGGCGCAGAAGCCGTTCACCCGTACCTCGCGATGGAAACGCTGGTGTCGATCCACAAGGATCTGCCGGGCGACCTGTCGGCGGACAAGGCCATCTACAACTACGTGAAGGCGGTGGGCAAGGGCCTGTCCAAGATCATGTCGAAGATGGGCGTGTCCACCTACATGAGCTATTGCGGCGCGCAGTTGTTCGAGGCGATTGGCCTGAACAGCGATACGGTGGACAAGTACTTCACCGGCACGGCCAGCCGTGTGGAAGGCATCGGCGTTTTCGAGATCGCGCAGGAAGCGATCCGCATGCACAAGTCCGCCTTCAGCGACGACCCCATCTTGCAGAACATGCTCGACGCAGGCGGCGAATACGCCTGGCGCACGCGCGGCGAAGAGCACATGTGGTCGCCCGATGCGATCGCCAAGCTGCAGCACGCCGCCCGCGCGAACAACTGGAACACCTACAAGGAATACGCCCAGCTGATAAACGACCAGTCGCGCAGGCACATGACGCTGCGCGGCCTGTTCGAATTCAAGATCGACCCGGCCAAGGCCATCCCGGTTGATGAAGTCGAGCCCGCGAAGGAAATCGTCAAGCGCTTCGCAACCGGCGCGATGTCGCTCGGCTCGATCTCGACAGAAGCGCACAGCACGCTTGCCGTTGCCATGAACCGCATCGGCGGCAAGAGCAACACCGGCGAAGGCGGTGAAGACCCCGCGCGCTATCGCCAGGAGCTCAAGGGGATCCCGATCGTGCAAGGCCAGAAGCTGGCCGACATCATGGGCAGCGACGTCATCGAAGCGTCTGCCGACTATGAATTGCAGGCAGGCGATTCACTTCGCTCAAAGATCAAGCAAGTGGCTTCTGGCCGCTTCGGTGTGACGGCTGAATACCTGTCGTCCGCCGACCAGATCCAGATCAAGATGGCGCAAGGTGCCAAGCCGGGTGAAGGCGGGCAGCTGCCGGGCGGCAAGGTGTCGAAGTACATAGGCAAGTTGCGCTTCTCGGTGCCGGGTGTGGGCCTGATTTCGCCGCCGCCGCACCACGACATTTACTCGATTGAAGACCTCGCGCAGCTGATTCACGACCTGAAGAACGTCGCGCCGCATGCCAGCATCAGCACGAAGCTCGTGTCGGAAATCGGTGTGGGCACGATTGCCGCGGGCGTGACGAAGTGCAAGAGCGATCACATCGTGATTGCGGGGCATGACGGTGGCACGGGCGCTTCGCCCTGGTCGTCGATCAAGCATGCTGGCAGTCCGTGGGAAATCGGCCTGGCTGAAACGCAGCAAACGCTGGTGCTCAACCGCTTGCGTGGTCGCGTTCGCGTGCAGGCCGACGGCCAGATGAAGACGGGCCGCGATGTTGCCATCGGTGCACTGCTCGGCGCAGATGAATTCGGCTTCGCCACGGCGCCGCTCGTGGTTGAGGGCTGCATCATGATGCGCAAGTGCCACCTGAACACCTGCCCCGTTGGCGTTGCCACGCAGGACCCGGTGCTGCGCGCGAAGTTCGCGGGCAAGCCCGAGCACGTCGTCAACTACTTCTTCTTCGTTGCCGAAGAAGTGCGCCAGATCATGGCGCAGCTGGGTATCCGCACATTCAATGAACTGATTGGCCGCGCCGACTTGCTCGACATCCGCAAGGGCATCACGCACTGGAAGGCGCGGGGCCTTGACTTCTCGCGCCTGTTTGCACAGCCCAATGTGCCGGCCGATGTGCCGCGCTTCCATGTTGACGTGCAGGACCACGGCTTGTCGAACACGCTGGACCGTGTGCTGATCGAGAAGTCTCGTGCCGCCATCGACAAGGGCGAGAAGGTGCACTTCATGGAAGTGGCGCGCAACGTCAATCGCTCGGTGGGCGCAATGCTTTCAGGCGCGCTGACGAAGGTGCACCCGGAAGGCCTTCCTGACGACAGCATCCGCATCCAGCTGGAAGGCACGGGCGGCCAGTCGTTCGGCGCTTTCCTGGCGCGCGGCATCACGCTCTACCTGATCGGCGACGCGAACGACTACACGGGCAAGGGCTTGTCGGGCGGCCGCATCGTCGTGCGCCCGTCGATCGACTTCCGCGGCGTCGCGACGAACAACACCATCATCGGCAACACTGCGCTCTATGGCGCGACGACCGGCGAAGCGTTCTTCAGCGGCGTGGCCGGTGAGCGCTTTGCCGTGCGCCTGTCGGGTGCGACGACCGTCGTCGAAGGCACGGGCGATCACGGCTGCGAATACATGACGGGCGGCACCGTTGTCGTGCTCGGCAAGACTGGCCGCAATTTCGCGGCGGGCATGTCGGGCGGCATCGCTTATGTATACGACGAAGACGGCCAGTTCGCGAGCCGTTGCAACACCACGATGGTGTCGCTCGAACGCGTGAAGACGGCGGCAGAACAAGCGGCCGCAGGCAAGACGCGCCTGCACAAGGACGAGCACGACGAGCACCTGCTCAAGAAGCTGCTGGAAGAGCACAACCGCTGGACGGGCAGCAAGCGTGCGCGCGACCTGCTCGATACGTGGGCGACATCGCGCGAGAAGTTCGTGAAGGTGTTCCCGAACGAATACAAGCGCGCGCTGGCCGAAATGCATGACCGCGAAGTCGAAGTGGCGAGCTCGGGCAACAACGCACAGGTTGCCACCAAGCACTCTGTTGCCGCAGCCTGAAAAGCGCAAGGACCAAGGACAACACAATGGGAAAGATCACCGGCTTCATGGAATTCGAGCGCATCGAGGAGGGCTATCGCCCCGCCGAAGAGCGCGTGAAGCACTACAAGGAATTCGTCATCGGCCTCACGGATGAGCAGGCGAAAGTGCAAGGCGCGCGCTGCATGGATTGCGGCACGCCCTTTTGCAACAGCGGCTGCCCCGTGAACAACATCATTCCGGACTTCAACGACCTCGTGTTCCGCCAGGACTGGGCCGATGCATTCACGGTGCTCGATTCGACGAACAACTTCCCGGAGTTCACCGGCCGCATCTGCCCCGCGCCCTGCGAGGCAGCGTGCGTGCTCAATGTGAACAACGATGCAGTGGGCATCAAGTCGATCGAACACGCGATCATCGACCGCGCCTGGGAGATGGGCCTCGTCACGCCGCGCGTGGCGAAGATCCGCACCGGCAAGAAAGTGGCCGTCGTCGGCTCAGGCCCTGCGGGCATGGCCGCGGCGCAGCAACTCGCACGCGTGGGACATGACGTAACGCTCTTCGAGAAAAACGATCGCATCGGCGGACTGCTGCGCTATGGCATTCCCGACTTCAAGATGGAGAAGTCGCACATCGACCGCCGGGTCGAGCAGATGAAGGCCGAAGGCGTCACGTTCCGCACCGGCGTGATGATCGGCAAGCTGCCGGAAGGCACGAAGGTCACCAACTGGGCGAAGGAAACTATCGCGCCTGACGAGCTGGTGAAACAGTTCGACGCTGTGGTGCTCACTGGCGGCGCGGAGCAATCGCGTGATTTGCCGGTGCCTGGTCGCGACCTGGACGGCATTCATTTCGCGATGGAATTCCTGCCGCAACAAAACAAGGTGAATGCAGGCGACAAGGTCAAGGGCCAGATCTCCGCTGCGGGCAAGCACGTGATCGTGATCGGCGGCGGCGATACCGGTTCGGACTGCGTGGGCACGAGCAACCGCCATGGCGCCGCAAGCGTGACGCAGTTCGAGCTGATGCCGCAGCCGCCCGAGCACGAGAACAAGCCGCTGACGTGGCCCTACTGGCCTTACAAGTTGCGCAGCAGCTCCAGCCACGAAGAGGGCTGCGATCGTGAATTCGCCATTGCCACCAAGGAGTTCATCTCCGAAGGCAAGGGCGGCAAAGTCACCGGCCTGAAGACCGTTCGTGTCGAATGGAAAGACGGGAAGATGCATGAGGTCGCTGGCAGCGAACAAGTGCTCAAGGCCGATCTCGTTTTGCTGGCCATGGGTTTTGTCAGCCCGGTCGCGAGCGTGCTCGACGGCTTTGGCGTTGACAAGGACGCACGCGGCAACGCCAAGGCATCGACTGAATTCACCGGCGGCTACGCCACGAATGTTCCCAAGGTGTTTGCGGCCGGCGATATTCGCCGCGGCCAGTCGCTCGTGGTGTGGGCGATTCGCGAAGGGCGCCAGGCGGCACGTTCCGTGGATGAGTACCTCATGGGTTTCAGCGACCTGCCGCGATGACCCTTTCTCACGGTGAACTAAGGACCTAGCCTTTATCATCGGTGAATGACAGAACCCGACGCTACGGCGCTGGTCGAGTGCCGGCACCTCAGCTTTGGCTACGGCGCCCGCCCCATCCTTGAAGACATCAGCTTCACCATTCCTCGCGGGAAGGTGACGGCGCTCATGGGTGCGTCCGGCGGCGGCAAGACCACGATGCTGCGCCTGATCGGCGGCCAGGTGCGCGCGCAAAAGGGCGAGCTTCTTTTTGACGGCGCCGACGTCGGCAAGCTCGACAAGGCGGGCCTTTATGCCGTGCGCAGGCGCATGGGCATGCTGTTCCAGTTCGGCGCGCTCTTCACCGACCTGAGCGTGTTCGACAACGTGGCCTTTCCGTTGCGTGAGCACTCGCACCTGCCTGAAAGCATGATCCGCGACATCGTCCTGATGAAGCTCGACGCTGTGGGTTTGCGCGGCGCGCGCGACCTGATGCCCAGCGAGGTGTCAGGCGGCATGGCCCGCCGTGTGGCGCTGGCACGCGCCATCGCGCTGGACCCCGACCTGATCCTGTACGACGAGCCGTTTTCGGGCCTCGATCCGATATCGCTCGGCACGGCGGCACGCCTGATCCGCCAACTCAACGACACACTCGGCATCACGAGCGTGGTCGTGTCGCACGAGATCCCCGAGACGTTCCATATGGTCGATCAGGTGGTGGTGCTCGCCAACGGCCGGATCGCAGCCATGGGCACGCCTGAAGAGGTACGGCAGTCTGAGGACCCGCTGGTGCGCCAGTTCGTCAACGGCTTGCCCGATGGCCCGGTGCGTTTTCACTACCCGGGCCCGACGGTGGCAGAAGACTTCGGCGGGGGGCTGGCATGAGTTGGTACAAGCCCGCCGAGATCGGCTACTCGACTCGCAAAGTCATGGCCAACTGGGGCCATGGTGCGCGCCTGCTGTGGCGGCTCACGGCCCTGTTCGCGCCCACGATGAAGCGGTTCGGCCTGGTGCGCGACCAGATCCACTTCCTCGGGAACTACTCGCTCGCGATCATCACCGTGTCGGGGCTGTTCGTCGGCTTCGTGCTCGGGCTGCAGGGTTACTACACGTTGCAGCGCTATGGATCGTCCGAAGCACTGGGCTTGCTCGTCACGTTGAGTCTGGTGCGCGAACTCGGGCCGGTGATCACGGCGTTGCTGTTCGCCGGGCGGGCAGGTGCGTCACTCACGGCAGAAATCGGCCTGATGAAAGCCGGCGAGCAAATATCAGCGATGGAGATGATGGCCGTCGATCCGCTCAGCCGCATCCTGGCGCCACGGTTTTGGGCCGGCATCATCGCCATGCCGATGCTCGCCGCCGTGTTCAGCGCCGTGGGTGTCTTTGGCGGCTATGTGGTCGGCGTGCTGCTCATCGGCATCGACTCCGGATCGTTCTGGAGCCAGATGCAAGGCGGTGTCGATGTCTGGAAAGACGTGGGCAACGGCTTCATCAAGAGTTTTGTGTTCGGGGTGGCCGTGACGTTCATCGCGCTGCTCCAGGGCTATGAAGCTCAGCCGACACCAGAAGGTGTGTCCAGCGCGACGACTCGCACCGTGGTGATCGCATCGCTGTCGGTACTTGGTCTGGATTTCATCCTGACCGTCATGATGTTCAGTATCTAGCGGCTGTTCAAACTACTAGGAGGACCGCATGGAGCGTTCCAAAAATGATGTGTGGGTAGGTTTGTTCGTGATCGTCGGCCTGGTGGCGACGCTCTTTCTCGCGTTGAAGGCAGCCAACCTGCTCAACCTCAGCTTCCAGTCCGAATACAAAGTCACCGCCAAGTTCGACAACGTCGGCGGCCTGAAGCCACGGGCGGCGGTCAAGAGCGCCGGCGTGGTCGTCGGGCGTGTCGATTCGATCACCTTCAACGACAAGTCGTACCAGGCGCAAGTCACGCTCACGCTCGAGAGCCGCTATGCCTTCCCGAAAGACAGCTCGCTCAAGATCCTCACGAGCGGCCTGCTGGGCGAGCAATACATCGGAATCGAAGCAGGCGCAGGGGACAAAAATCTTGCCGCTGGCGACACCATTGCTTCGACCCAGTCGGCTGTCGTCCTTGAAAACCTGATCGGCCAGTTCCTCTACAGCAAGGCGGCTGACGGCAGCAATTCGCAGGGAGCCGCGAAGAAATGACAACAACTTTCCACAGCCCTCCGAGCGCGCTCTCACGCAGTGTGCTGACTGGAATGGCTTTGACGGCGTCGGTGCTGATGCTGCCAGGCTGCGCCAGCCTGGGCCAGAACCCGCGCGACCCCCTGGAGCCGCTCAATCGAAGCATCTCGCAGCTCAACGACGGCGTCGACTCCGTCGCGCTCAAGCCTGCCGCCATCGTCTATCGCCGTTACGTTCCGGCACTCGTTCGCACGGGCGTGAGCAATTTTTTCGGCAACCTGACCGACGGCTGGTCGTTCGTCAACAGCGCGTTGCAGTTCAAGTTCCAGGCCGCGGCTGAAAACTTCATGCGGCTGAACGTCAATACCTTTCTCGGGCTGGGTGGCATTCTCGATGTCGCGAGTGAATTGAATATTGAGCGCCACAAGGAAGACTTCGGCCAGACGCTGGGGCGCTGGGGCGTTCCGGCCGGCCCCTACGTGGTGCTGCCTTTGCTGGGCCCCTCCACGCTGCGCGATACGTTTGCGCTGTCGTTCGACAGGCTTGGCGACCCGATTCGCCGGGTTGAACCCTGGACGCCCCGCTACGAGCTCTACACGCTGCGCGGCGTCGATTTGCGAGCCAACCTGTTGCGCGTCGGCGATGTGGTCGATGGCGCTGCGCTCGACAAATACTCGTTCACGCGCGACGCGCATCTGCAGCGCCGCCGCGCCGAGATCTTTGAGCGCAAGTCCGACGAGGACCCCAATGCCGGCAAGGAACCACAGGCCGATGGGCAGCCCGCTGACAAACCCGCAGGGCCAGCGCCCAAAAAATGACAATGTCCGCGGAACCGGGCGCTTGCCCGTTGTTCCAACCAGGGCCGGCCCCTGTCGGCCGACACATGAAAGGTCAGTGAATGAATCGACGAATCCTCATCCAGTGGGCGGCATGCCTGCTCTCGGCGGTCAGCATGGCGCAGCTCGCGCCGGTTGCGCTCGCCGCCGACGAAACGCCCGACGCGATGATCAAGCGCCTGTCCGACGACGTGCTGGCGGCCATCAAGGCCGACAAGGCCATCCAGGCGGGCGACACGAACAAGCTCATTGCGCTGGTCGATGGCAAGGTGATGCCAAGCGTCAACTTCCAGCGCATGACCGCCGCGGCGGTCGGCCCGGCCTGGCGCCAGGCAACACCCGAGCAGCAAAAGCGCCTGCAGGAAGAATTCAAGATCCTGCTGGTTCGCACGTATTCGGGCGCGCTTGCCCAGGTTGACGACCAGACGATCAGCACCAAGCCGCAGCGCGGCGCGCCAACAGACACCGACGTGCTGGTGCGAACTGAAATCCGCGGCCGTGGCGAGCCTATCCAGCTTGACTACCGGCTTGAGAAAGTCGGCTCCAGCTGGAAGATCTACAACCTGAATGTGTTGGGAGTCTGGCTGGTTGAAACCTACCGCAGCCAGTTTGCATCTGAAATCAATGCAAAGGGCATTGACGGCCTGATTGCAGCGCTCGAGCAGCGCAACAAGTCCAACGCAGGCAAGAAGAGCTCGTGATCATCCTGCCCTCTCAAATCACGCACGAGGAGGCAGCTGCCTGCTGCCGCATGCTGGCGCAAGGCCTGCGATCGCAGACCGAAGCGGCTGTCGTTGCAGACGCGGGTGGGCTGGAACGCTTTGATTCGTCCGCGCTGGCGGTGTTGCTGGAGATCCGTCGCGAGGCCGCGGCGCTCGGCAAGACGCTGTCGATCAGCCGCATGCCTGCGCGCCTGCGCGAACTCGCCACGCTCTACGGCGTGGCGCAACTTCTGCCCGCCGCGCCGTAAGGCCTTGCCCCATCGCGGGGCGGCGGGCGGCATCGCTCGCTAAAATTGCGGGTTCTCCATGCCCGCGATCTCTTTCCAGTCTGTTTCCAAGCACTACGCATCGCGTGGCGGCGCCAGCAATCCGGCCCGCTCGACCCTCAAGGCGCTCGACGGCGTCAGCTTCGACATCGAGCAGGGCGAGTTCTTCGGGCTGCTCGGGCCCAATGGCGCAGGCAAGACAACCCTGATCAGTGTGCTGGCTGGCCTGACACGCGCGACTTCCGGACGCGCACTGGTGCATGGCCACGATGTGCAGGCCGACTATGCGCAGGCGCGCCGCCTTCTCGGGGTGGTGCCGCAAGAGCTGGTGTTCGACCCGTTTTTCAATGTCCGCGAGACGCTGCGCATGCAATCCGGCTATTTCGGCGTGAAAAACAACGACGCATGGATCGATGAACTGCTCGAAAGCCTGGGCCTTGCGGACAAGGCCGGCTCCAATATGCGGCAGCTGTCGGGCGGGATGAAGCGGCGTGTGCTCGTCGCGCAGGCTCTGGTTCACAAGCCACCCGTGATCGTCCTGGACGAGCCCACGGCCGGTGTTGATGTGGAACTGCGCCAGACGCTGTGGCAGTTCATTGCACGCCTGAACAAGCAGGGGCACACCGTACTGCTCACGACGCATTACCTCGAAGAGGCCGAGGCGCTGTGCGGGCGCATTGCGATGCTCAAGTCCGGCAAGGCAGTCGCGCTCGAGCGCACGAGCGACCTGCTCAAGTCCGCTTCGAGCAGTGTGCTGCGCTTCAAGCTCGACAGCGTCCTTCCCGCCGAATTTGCAGGCAAGGCGCGGGTCACGGGCCGGATCGTGCAGCTACCCGCGCATGACGCACACGAGATCGAGCAGTATCTGGCGGCGCTTCGCCAGGCGGGCCTGAGCGTCGAAGACGTCGAAATCCGCAAGGCTGACCTTGAAGATGTATTTCTCGAGGTGATGGCGCGGCACGGCGAGCAGCCGCTGGCGGGAGCGCGCGCAGCATGACGGGCTGGCAAACACTGCTCTACAAGGAAGTGCTGCGCTTCTGGAAAGTGGGTTTCCAGACGGTGGCAGCGCCGGTACTCACAGCAGTGATGTACATGCTGATCTTCGGCCATGTGCTGCAAGACCACGTCAAGATTTATGACACCGTGAGCTACACGGCTTTCCTCGTGCCGGGGCTCGTGATGATGAGCGTGCTGCAAAACTCGTTTGCCAACAGCTCGTCGTCCCTCATCCAGAGCAAGATCACGGGCAACCTGGTGTTTGTGCTGCTCGCGCCGCTGTCGCACTGGCACTGGTTTGCCGCTTATGTGGGCGGCGCTGTCACGCGCGGCCTTGCAGTGGGGGTTGGGGTGTTTGTCGTCACGGTGCTTTTCGGCAGGCCGGCGTTTGTGGCGCCGGTGTGGATCATCGTGTTTGCGGTGCTCGGCGCGTCCATGCTCGGCGCCATGGGCATCATCGCGGGCCTGTGGGCCGAGAAGTTCGACCAGATGGCCGCGTTCCAGAACTTCGTGATCATGCCGATGACGTTCCTCTCGGGCGTGTTCTATTCGATCCACTCGCTGCCGCCGTTCTGGCAGCAGGTGAGCCACCTCAACCCGTTCTTCTACATGATCGACGGCTTCCGGTATGGGTTCTTCGGCGTGAGCGATGTGTCGCCATGGCTGAGCCTTGGCATCGTCGGCACGGCCTTTCTGGTGGTCAGCGCCATCGCGATTAACTTGCTGCGAATCGGCTACAAAATCAGGTCATGACTTCCGAAGAACTCGAATCCATCATTGCCGCGGGCCTGGCCTGCACGCACCTCGAAGTCATGGGCGATGGCCGCCACTGGAGCGCCGTGATCGTGTCTGCCGATTTCGAGGGCAAGCGCCTCATCCAGCGGCACCAGCGTGTGTACGCCACGCTGGGTGCGAGAATGCAGACAGACGAAGTGCATGCGCTTTCGATGAAGACTTTCACGCCCGCCGAGTGGGCTGCCTCCCCAGACCAACACTGAATTCGCTATGGACAAGCTTCTGATCCGCGGTGGCCACCAACTCCGCGGCGAGGTCCGGATTTCCGGTGCCAAGAATGCGGCGCTCCCCGAGCTGTGCGCGGCGCTGCTGACGGCCGAGCCCGTCGTGCTCACGAACGTGCCGCGCCTGCAGGACGTGGCCACGATGCTCACGCTGATCCGCAACATGGGCGTGACCATCGAGCGCGACGGCGAAGGCAGCGTGCGGATCGATTCCGCGCGCCTGAGCTCGCCTGAAGCGCCCTACGAGCTGGTCAAGACAATGCGCGCCGCTGTTCTGGCGCTCGGGCCCCTGCTCGCGCGCTTCGGCGAGGCAACTGTGTCGCTGCCGGGTGGCTGCGCAATCGGCTCGCGGCCGGTTGACCAGCACATCAAGGGCATGCAGGCGATGGGCGCGGAGATCGTGGTCGAGCACGGCTACATGATCGCCAAGCTTCCCAAGGGCTGGACGCGCCTGAAGGGGGCCAGCATCACGACCGACATGGTTACCGTGACCGGCACCGAAAATTTCCTGATGGCCGCCTCGCTTGCCGAAGGCGAGACGGTGTTGCAGAACGCTGCGCAGGAGCCGGAGATTTCCGACCTGGCGGAAATGCTCATCGCCATGGGCGCCAACATCAAGGGCCACGGTACGAGCCGCATCGTCATCCAGGGCGTGGAAAAGCTTTCCGGCTGCACGCATGAGGTGGTGGCCGACCGGATCGAAGCCGGCACCTTCCTGTGCGCGGTGGCGGCGGCGGGTGGCGATGTCGTGCTTCGGCACGGCCGCGCCGACCACCTTGCCGCTGTGATTGACAAGCTGCGTGCTGCGGGTGCCACTGTGACGGCTGTCGAAGGCGGCATCCGTGTGCAGTCGCAGGGCCGGCTCACGGCGCAGAGCTTCCGCACCACTGAATACCCGGGCTTCCCGACGGATATGCAGGCGCAGTTCATGGCGCTCAATGCGATTGCCAGTGGCTCTTCGAAGGTCGAGGAGACCATTTTCGAGAACCGGTTCATGCACGTGAACGAGATGACTCGCCTGGGTGCCAACATCCAGGTTGATGGCCGGCTGGCCGTGATCGACGGCGTCGAGAAGCTCTCGGGCGCGACCGTGATGGCCACTGACTTGCGCGCATCGGCCAGCCTGGTGATTGCCGGGCTCGTGGCTGAAGGCGAAACGCTTGTCGACCGGATCTATCACCTGGACCGCGGCTACGACCAGATGGAAGCCAAGCTGCGCGCCATCGGCGCCGACATCGAGCGGATCCGCTGACCATGGCACTCACCCTGGCCCTGTCGAAGGGGCGCATCTTCGACGAGACACTTCCGCTGCTCAAGGCGGCTGGCATCGAGGTGCTTGAAGACCCCGAGAAGTCACGCAAGCTCATCCTGGCCACGAGCCGTGCAGACGTGCGCGTCGTGATCGTCCGCGCGACCGACGTGCCGACGTATGTGCAGTACGGCGGCGCTGACCTTGGCGTGACCGGCCTCGATACGTTAATTGAACACAGCGCCGATTGGGGCCGCAGTGCGGGCCTGTACCAGCCGCTCGACTTGCGCATTGCCAAGTGCCGCGTCAGCGTGGCCGTGCGGTCGGACTTTGACTACGCGAGCGCCGTGAAGCAAGGCTCGCGGCTGACCGTCGCCACGAAATACGTGAACATCGCGCGCGAGTTTTTCGCGGCCAAGGGTGTGCACGTGGACATGATCAAGCTGTACGGCAGCATGGAACTCGCGCCGTTGACGGGCCTGGCCGACGCAATTGTCGATCTGGTGTCCACGGGTGGCACGCTCAAGGCGAACAACCTGGTCGAAGTCGAGCGGATCATGGACATCAGCTCGCGCCTTGTCGTGAACCAGGCTGCGCTCAAACTCAAGCAGGAACCGATCCGCGCCGTGATCGACGCGTTTGCGTCTGCTATTGCGAAAGACTGATTGCCGGATGAACGCCCGTCCCTTGCGCCTTTCCACGACCTCGCCGGATTTCGAAGCCGAGTTATCGCGCCGCCTGCATTGGTCGGCCGAGACCGACGCGCAGGTCGAGCAGGTTGTCGCCGACATCCTGGCTGATGTGCGTGTGCGCGGCGATGAGGCCGTTCTCGAATACACGCAGAAGTTCGATGGCCTGGCTGTTGCGTCAGTGTCAGGGCTTGAGCTCGAGCAGCGTGAATTAAAGAATGCGTATCACGGCCTGCCCGTGCAGCAGCGCGAAGCACTGCAGGCCGCTGCAACCCGTGTGCGCGCCTATCACGTCGCGCAAAAGCGCGCGACTGGCGAGAGCTGGAGTTACCGCGACGAGATGGGCACCCTGCTGGGGCAGAAGGTGACGCCGCTTGATCGCGTGGGCATTTATGTGCCTGGCGGCAAGGCCGCTTATCCGTCGTCGGTGCTGATGAATGCGATCCCTGCGCAGGTCGCCGGGGTTGAAGAAATCATCATGGTGGTGCCGACGCCGCGTGGCGAGCGAAACCAGCTGGTGCTGGCAGCAGCGCACGTCTCTGGCGTGAGCCGCGCTTTCACGATCGGCGGCGCCCAGGCCGTTGGCGCGCTGGCGTACGGCACGAAGACCATCGCCAAGGTCGACAAGATCACCGGCCCCGGCAACGCTTACGTCGCGAGCGCCAAGCGCCGCGTCTTCGGCGCCGTGGGCATCGACATGATTGCGGGCCCCAGCGAAATTCTCGTGCTGGCCGACGGCACCACACCGCCCGACTGGGTTGCGATGGACCTGTTCTCGCAAGCCGAGCACGATGAGCTGGCCCAGAGCATTTTGTTGTGCCCCGACGCGGCGTATATCGAGCAAGTGCAGCAGGCCATCGACAGGCTGCTGGCGGACATGCCGCGCGCGGAGATCATTGCCAGGTCGCTCAATGGCCGCGGCGCGTTGATTCACACGCGCAGCATGCAGGAGGCGTGCGACATCAGCAATCGCATCGCGCCCGAGCACCTGGAAATCGCGAGCGACGATCCGCATTTGTGGGAGCCGCATCTCAGGCACGCCGGCGCGATATTTCTGGGCCGCTTCACGAGCGAGTCGCTGGGCGACTACTGCGCTGGCCCGAATCACGTGTTGCCCACGAGCGGCACTGCGCGGTTTTCCAGCCCGCTGGGCGTGTACGACTTCCAAAAGCGCAGCAGCCTGATTGAGGTAAGCGAGGCAGGCGCACTAGCGCTTGGCCAGATTGCGTCGGTGCTCGCGCATGGTGAAGGCCTGCAGGCGCACGCGCGTGCCGCTGAAATGAGGATGAAGCGATGACGCGGCGCGACGAGGCGCAGGTGCTGCGCGTGTTCCGTGATGACGTGCAGAGCATGCATGCCTACGCCATCCAGGACTCGACCGGCATGCTCAAGCTCGATGCGATGGAGAACCCGCATCGGCTGTCGCCAGAACTGCAGGCCGAGCTCGGCAGCCGGCTCGGCGCGATGGCGTTGAACCGCTACCCCGCTGACCAGACGAACACGCTGCGGCGCAAGCTGGGCGAGTACGCAAGCCTGCCGGCAGGCTTTGACCTGATGCTGGGCAACGGCTCCGACGAGTTGATCTCGCTGCTGGCCATGGCCTGCGATATTCCGGGCGCATCGATACTTGCTCCCGAGCCCGGCTTCGTCATGTACGGCATGAGCGCCAAGCTGCAGGGCCTGGGCTATGTCGGCGTACCGCTCACGGCTGACTTTGAACTCGACGGCCCTGCGATGCTCGCTGCCATCGAAAAGCACCAGCCGGCCATCGTCTATATCGCGTACCCGAACAATCCCACGGCCAATCTCTGGGACGACGAAGTGATCGAGCGCATCGTTCAAGCCGCGCCGGGCCTCGTCGTGTTTGACGAGGCGTACCAGCCGTTCGCAAGCCGCAGCTATATCGATCGCATCGCGCGCCACAGCCATGTGCTGCTCATGCGCACGATGAGCAAGTTCGGCCTGGCGGGTGTGCGCATTGGCTACATGATCGGGCCGAAGGCCGTGATCGCCCAAGTCGACAAGGTGCGCCCGCCTTACAACATCAGCGTCTTGAACTGCGAGACGGCATTGTTCGCGCTGGAGCATGAAGCCGTGTTCGCGCAACAGGCGCAGCAATTGCGCGAGCAACGCACATGGCTTCAGGCCGCGCTGGCTGAAATGCCGGCCGTCAAGAGCTGGCCGAGCGACGCCAACATGATTCTTGTGCGTGTGCCCGATGCAGCGAAGACTTTCGAAGGACTGAAGTCGCGTGGCATCCTCATCAAGAACGTTTCTAGAATGCATCCATTGCTGGCCAACTGCCTGCGCTTGACCGTCGGGACGGCGCAAGAGAACACGCAGATGATGGCCGCCCTTCGCGATTCCCTCTGAGCACTTCATCGCCCAAGCCCAATGACACAAGCTCGCATCGCAGACATCACCCGCAATACCGCCGAAACAAAGATCGCAGTGCGCGTGAACCTCGACGGCACGGGCCAGGCGAGGCTGTCCACCGGCATCGGTTTCTTCGACCACATGCTCGACCAGATCGCGCGTCACGGCATGATCGATCTCGACATTGAGGCCGTGGGCGACTTGCACATCGACGGTCATCACACGGTGGAAGATGTCGGCATTGCGCTGGGGCAGGCCGTCTTCAAGGCGCTGGGAGACAAGAAGGGCATTCGCCGCTACGGCCACGCCTACGTGCCACTCGATGAAGCGCTCTCGCGCGTCGTGATCGACTTCTCTGGCAGGCCGGGCCTGGTCATGAATGTGCCGTTCAAGAGCGGAATGATCGGCACGTTCGACAGCCAGCTCGCGCATGAGTTTTTCCAGGGCTTCGTGAACCATGCGTTCGCAACGCTGCATATCGACAACCTGCGCGGCGAGAACGCGCACCACCAGTGCGAAACGGTGTTCAAGGCATTCGCCCGCGCCCTGCGCGCGGCGATCGAGCTTGACGCACGTGCTGCCGGCACGATCCCGTCCACCAAGGGAATGCTCTGAGGTTTCCCTGCGATGAAAACCGTTGCTGTTGTTGACTATGGAATGGGCAACCTGCGCTCGGTGGCGCAGGCTGTCATTCATGTGGCGCAGGACAGCGGTTTCGATGTCGTCGTCACATCGAACCCGCAGCAGGTGCGCGCAGCTGACCGTGTGGTGCTGCCCGGCCAGGGCGCCATGCCCGACTGCATGCGCGAACTGCGTGAATCAGGCTTGCAGGCCTGCGTGCTGGAAGCAGCAGCAACCAAGCCGCTGCTGGGCGTGTGCGTGGGCATGCAGATGATGCTCGACCGCAGCGACGAAGGCCCGACTGATGGGCTTGGCCTGATCCCGGGTGACGTGCGCAAGTTCGAGCTGGACGGCCAGTTGCAGGCCGACGGCAGCCGCTTCAAGGTGCCGCAGATGGGCTGGAACCAGGTGATGCAGACTGCTTCGCACCCGCTTTGGGACGGCATTCCCGAGGCGAGCTACTTCTATTTCGTGCACAGCTTCTATGCCCGGCCGTCTGATGCGCGCCACAGCGCGGGGCAGGCAGACTATGGGTCACGCTTTACCGCCGCGATTGCACGCGATAATATTTTCGCAACACAGTTCCACCCCGAGAAAAGTGCAGACCAAGGCCTGAGGCTCTACCGAAACTTCCTGCACTGGAACCCTTGAACTCGCGGGCGCAATTCGCTTCGCCCTTCAGGCCGTTTCACCCCCCACCATGCTCCTTATCCCCGCGATCGACATCAAGGACGGCCACTGCGTGCGCCTGAAGCAAGGCGACATGGCGCAAGCCACGACGTTCGGCGAAGACCCGGCAGCCATGGCAAAAGCCTGGCTTGCCAAAGGCGCGCGTCGCCTTCACCTGGTGGACTTGAATGGCGCCTTCGCGGGCAAGCCGCAGAATTTCGCGGCCATCCGCTCCATCCTCAAAGCCGTCGGTGACGACATTCCGGTGCAGCTCGGCGGCGGCATCCGCGACCTCGACACCATCGAGCGCTATATCGACGGCGGCCTGCGCTACGTGATCATCGGCACCGCAGCCGTGAAGAACCCCGGCTTCCTGAAAGACGCCTGCACCGCGTTCGGCGGCCACATCATCGTGGGCCTGGACGCCAAGGACGGCAAAGTGGCCACCGACGGCTGGAGCAAGCTCACCGGCCATGAAGTCGTCGATCTCGCGCGCAAGTTCCAGGACTGGGGCGTCGATTCGATCATCTACACCGACATCGGCCGCGACGGCATGCTCACCGGCATCAACATCGAGGCAACGGTCAAGCTCGCACAGGCGCTGACCATTCCAGTGATCGCCTCGGGCGGCCTGTCGAACATGGCCGACATCGAAAAGCTCTGCGCCGTGGAAGACGAGGGCATCGAAGGCGTGATCTGCGGCCGTGCTGTGTATTCCGGCGATCTCGATTTTGTTGCCGCGCAGGCGCGAGCAGACGAACTGGGGGCAGGTTGAGCGCAGGGCGTCGGGCGGAATCCCCGCCCAACGCCGAACGCTGAACGCTGAACGCCGAACGCCGAACGCTGAACGCCGAACCAACCATGCTTGCCAAACGAATCATTCCGTGCCTGGACGTCACGGGCGGGCGCGTCGTCAAAGGCGTGAATTTCGTCGAGCTGCGTGACGCAGGCGATCCCGTCGAAATCGCGGCCCGCTACAACGAGCAGGGCGCTGATGAACTCACTTTTCTCGACATCACGGCGACCAGCGACGACCGTGACTTGATCCTGCACATCATCGAGGCCGTCGCGTCCCAGGTTTTCATTCCACTCACCGTGGGCGGCGGCGTGCGCACGGTAGAAGACGTCAGGCGGCTGCTCAATGCCGGTGCCGACAAGACCAGTTTCAATTCAGCGGCGATTGCCAACCCGGAAGTGATTTCTGCTGCATCGCAAAAGTACGGCGCGCAGTGCATCGTCGTGGCGATCGACGCCAAGAAGCGCGAGGGCGGCGGCTGGGATGTGTACAGCCACGGCGGCCGCAAGAACACCGGCCTCGACGCCGTTGAATGGGCCAGGGAAATGGCGCGGCGCGGCGCCGGCGAAATCCTGCTGACCAGCATGGACCGCGACGGCACGAAATCCGGCTTCGATCTCGCGCTCACGCGCGCCGTGAGCGATGCAGTGTCGGTCCCGGTGATTGCGTCCGGCGGTGTCGGCAATCTCGATGATCTGGCCGATGGCATCCAGAAGGGCGGCGCCGACGCCGTGCTGGCCGCCAGCATCTTCCACTACGGCGAATTCACCGTTGGCCAGGCCAAGGCACGCATGGCCGAGCGCGGCATTCCCGTGCGCCTGTGAGTGTGCTGCCTGCATTGGTCACAATAGGACCATGAGCTGGATCGATGAAGTGAAGTGGGACGCGCAGGGCCTTGTGCCCGTGATCGCGCAGGAAGCTGCGTCAAACGACGTGTTGATGTTCGCGTGGATGGATCGCGAGGCATTGCTCAAGACGGTGGAGTCGGGGCGGGCCGTGTACTTCAGCCGGTCGCGCCAGAAACTCTGGTTCAAGGGCGAGGAGTCGGGGCACGTCCAGCTGGTGCATGAAGTTCGTCTTGATTGCGATAACGACGTCGTGCTGTTGAAGGTGACACAGCAGGGGCATGACCCGTCGATTGCCTGCCACACCGGCCGCCACAGCTGTTTTTTCCAGCTTTACCGCGATGGTGCGTGGCAATCTGTCGAGCCGGTCTTGAAAAACCCCGAATCGATCTACAGTTCTGCGAACAAACCATGACAGCGCCCACCACTGCCGCCATCAACGCCGCCGACGTACTGGCCCGTCTGGCCGCGATCGTTGAGAGCCGCAAGCAGGCCAACGGCGGCGACCCCGAGGCGAGCTACGTCGCGCGCTTGCTCGCTCGCGGTCCGGACGCATTCCTGAAGAAAATCGGCGAAGAGGCGACCGAAGTCGTGATGGCCGCCAAGGATGCCGACCACGGCGGTGACCGCAACAAAGTCGTGACCGAGATGGCTGACTTGTGGTTCCATTCGCTCATTGCGCTGGCCCACTATGGCTTCACGCCGGCCGATGTGCTGGCCGAGCTGGAGCGCCGTGAGGGAACAAGCGGCATCGAAGAAAAGGCGCTGCGCAAGGCGCGTGCGCGCGAGGGATCGGGCGAGTAGGTCGCCTTTCACGAAGGAGAACGCCATGGCAGAAACCAATTTCGCGGAATTCACTGAGAAATCCGCCAATGACCGCACGTTCATGTATGTGCTGTACGGCCTTCACACGGTGGCGTGGGCCAGCATGGGCACGCTCGCCGTTATTGCGGTGATCCTGAATTACATCAAGCGCATGGACGAAGCTGACGCCGTGTACGCGAGCCACCACAACTACATGATTTCCACCTTCTGGTGGACGGTGCTGTGGCTGATCGTGACGGCGCCACTGTGGCTGCTGCTGGTGTTTCCGGGCGCGATTGCCTACGGCATTGTGGGCTTGTGGTACCTCTACCGGTGCCTGCGCGGCCTGTTCCGTTTTTCAGAAGGCAAGCCGCCGTTTTGATCATGAGTACACCCGATCCGACCTGTATTTTCTGCAAGATCGTCGAAGGCAAGATTCCCTCGCGAAAGGTGTATGAGGACGACGAGATGCTCGTGTTCCACGACATCAATCCGTGGGCGCCGGTTCATTTCCTGATGATCCCCAAGCAGCACATTGCATCGATGGCGCAGGTCAACGACAGCCACCAGGCGCTGCTCGGCCGCATGATGACCCTGGCGCCGAAGCTTGCCATGCAGGAGGGCTGCCGGCCTTATCCGGAAGGCGGCTTTCGGATTGCCATCAATACCGGCGCAGATGGCCGGCAGGAAGTCCATCATCTGCACATTCACGTTTTCGGTGGCCCCAGACCCTGGGCCAAAGGCTGAGCATTGCGCCACGCGTGAGGTGGTGCGCGCCACGTCGGTAAAGGGTCTTTCGCACGAATGCCGAACCAGGCGTGCCGACTAGAATCAACCACAGACAAGGTTTAGGAGATTTCCATGGGTTCGTTTTCAATCTGGCACTGGCTGATCGTGCTCCTGATCATCGTGCTGGTGTTCGGCACCAAGAAGCTCAAGAACATCGGCACCGATCTTGGCGGCGCGGTGAAGGGCTTCAAGGACGGCATCAAGGAAGGCAGCACGCCCGAAACACCGACGCCGCCACAGGCGCAAAGCCAGGTGACAGCTGCTCAGCAGGCGGGCGCCGACAAGAACACCATCGACGTCGAAGCGCGCAACAAGGGTTGAGCGAGCAAGCGCCGTGATTGACCTCGGAATAGAAAAGATGATGGTGATCGGCGCTGTGGCGCTGATCGTCATCGGGCCTGAAAAGCTGCCGCGCGTGGCCCGCACCGTGGGCACGCTGCTGGGCAAGGCTCAGCGCTATGTGGCCGACGTCAAGGCCGAGGTCAACCGGTCGATGGATCTTGAAGAACTCAAGAAAATGAAGGACACCGTGGAGTCGGCCGCACGCGATGTGGAAACATCGATTCACAGCGGCATGACCAACGTGCAGATCGAGCTGAACCAGGCGACGTCGCTGGAGTCGCCGGCGATGTCCGAGTTGTCCGAGCCGCCGTCTGACCCGTTCGCGATCTATCCCGAGTACCGCCACCCGAAGAAGAAGTGGCGTATCAAGCAGGGCGCTACGCCCAACTGGTACAAGGCGCGCAACGGCATCCGCACGAAGGCGCTTTCCGGCGCTGCGCGCGTCGCACGCTACCGTCCTCACAAGTTCAATTAGGTCCACAGTAGATGTCCGACAAAGAAGACGAGCTCGCAGGCACCGAGCAGCCTTTCGTCGCCCACCTCGTGGAGCTGCGCGACCGCCTGATCAAGGCAATGATTGCCGTGGGTGTCGTCGCCGCGGTGCTGTTCATGTATCCCGGCCCGGGTGCGCTGTACGACATCCTCGCTGCGCCGCTGATTGCCCACCTGCCCAAGGGCGCAACGCTCATCGCCACTTCGGTGATCTCGCCGTTTCTGGTGCCGCTGAAGATTTTGCTGATGACGGCTTTCCTCGGAGCGCTGCCGGTGGTGCTGTACCAGGCATGGGCCTTTGTGGCGCCCGGCCTTTATTCGCACGAGAAGAAGCTGGTGATGCCGCTGGTCGTGTCGAGCACGGTGTTGTTCTTCGTCGGCGTTGCGTTCTGCTACTACTTCGTCTTCGGCCAGGTCTTCGCTTTCATCCAGAGCTTCGCTCCCAAGAGCATCACGGCTGCGCCGGATATTGAGGCTTACCTGAGCTTCGTGCTCACCATGTTCCTGGCGTTTGGACTGGCGTTCGAAGTGCCTGTGGTGGTGGTGGTGCTGGCACGCATGGGCATCGTGAGCGTCGAAAAGCTCAAGGCGTTTCGCGGCTATTTTGTCGTGCTGGCTTTTGTGATCGCGGCCGTGATCACGCCACCCGACGTCGTGTCGCAGCTCGCGCTGGCCATTCCGATGTGCATCCTGTACGAAGTGGGCCTGTGGGCAGCGACGATCTTCATCCGGCACACCAAAGCCCCGGATGAAGACGCCACTGTGTCGTCCACGAAGTAGCCTGCTGCTTATCGCTGCGGCGGCGTGCGGCTGGGCTTCGGCCGCAGGCCCGGCGTCACATTCAGCTCGCTCGTGTCGTCCTTTCGCATGACGCGAAACTTGGCCGGTGCACCCGGCTTGAGCGCTGCAACGCTGGAAAGCAGCTCCGAGACGTTGGCGATCTCCTTGTCGGCCACCTGCACGATCACATCACCGGGGCGGATGCCTGCTTGCGCTGCGGGACCGTTTTGCAGGACGCCGGTAATGAGCACGCCACGCTTGGCCTTGACGCCAAACGTTTCCATGAGCTCCGGCGACAGGTCTGCCGGTTCGACACCGATCCAGCCGCGACGAACCACCCCATCCTTGACGATGCTTTCGAGAACCAGCTTGGCGGTGGACACGGGAATCGCAAAGCCGATGCCCATGCTCCCGCCGGAGCGTGAATAGATCGCGGTGTTGATGCCCATCAGCTGGCCGTTGACATCGACAAGCGCACCGCCCGAATTGCCGGGGTTGATCGCCGCATCCGTCTGGATGAAGTTCTCGAACGTGTTGATGCCCAGCTGGTTGCGTCCCAGTGCGCTCACGATGCCGCTTGTCACGGTCTGGCCAACGCCGAACGGATTGCCGATGGCCAGCACTTGGTCGCCCACCTGCAGGGCATCGGAATTCCCGAGGGTAATGACGGGCAGGCGATCAGCTGAAATCTTCAGGATGGCCAGGTCGGTGTCGGGGTCGGTGCCGATGACTTTGCCTCGAACCTTGCGGCTGTCCTGAAGCACAACTTCGATGTCGTCGGCGCCCTCGACCACATGATTGTTCGTGAGGATGTAGCCGTCGGCACTGATGATCACGCCGCTGCCCAGACCTGACTGCGGCTGCGAGTCAGCGTCGCCGAAGAAAAAGCGGAACCATGGGTCGTTGGACCGTGGCGTGCGCTCGGCAGCCTTCATGGTGTTGATGCTGACGACGGCGGCAGCCGCAATCTTGGCGGCCTGGCGGAAGCTGCCTGCCGGCGGCGGCCCGCTCACGGTGGCAATCGGCGCCTCGCTCAATGAAATGCGAGCGCCGCCTGAAGCCGTACGGTTGAGCCATTCGGGCTTGAGTGTGCCCACCACGAAATACGCGGCAAGCAGCACAGTGACAGCCTGGGAGAAGAGCAGCCAGAAACGACGCATGGTGAGGGTGGCAGTGAAGTTGCCGCCAGTGTAGCCGTGGGTGCGGCTCCAGGAGGCATCTGGCGGACAATCGGGGCGTTCACCTACCCGGTCACTGAGTCACGAAACATGGCGACTGCCCAGCAGCTTCTCACGGCCTTCGATACCTTGCTCCAGCCCGCGAGGTTCAAGGACTACGGCCCCAATGGTTTGCAGGTCGAAGGCAAGCACGAAGTGCGTCGGATCGTCTCAGGCGTGACAGCCAGTCGTGCACTGATCGAAGCAGCCATCAGCGCCCAGGCCGATGCGATCTTTGTCCACCACGGGCTCTTCTGGCGCGGACAGGATGGCCGCGTGACGGGATGGATGAAACAGCGACTGGCGTTGCTGCTGGCCCATGACATCAACCTGTTTGCCTACCATTTGCCGCTCGATGCTCATCCGCAACTCGGCAACAACGCGCAGCTGGGCACCAGGCTCGGTCTTGAAGCCGACGGGCACTTCGGCGACCAGGACCTGGGGTTCATCGGCGAGGCGCCCTGCGGCGCGCCGGTCGGCAGTGCGCCATTGCTGGCCGCTCACGTGAGTCATGTGCTGGGTCGCGCGGTGCAGTGCGTCGAGGGTGATGGCCGGCGCTTGCGTCGCATTGCCTGGTGTACAGGTGGCGCGCAGGGCTATTTCGAGCACGCCATTGCGGCCGGCGCCGATGCGTTCATCACCGGGGAAATTTCGGAGCCACAGACGCACTACGCTCGCGAGACTGGCGTTGCGTTCCTGGCCTGCGGCCATCACGCCAGCGAACGATTTGGCGCGCCTGCCGCGGCGGGCTGGGTGGCGCGCGAGCTGCAACTGGAGCATCAGTTCATCGACATCGACAATCCGGCATGACGCGCGCCACACCCCTTGCAATCACGATGGGCGATGCCGCTGGCATTGGCCCTGAGATCATTGCCAAGGCATTTCGCGATGCCCCCGACGTGACGCGCGGCTGCTTTGTCGCAGGAGACCTGGCCATCGTGCGGCGTGCGGCTCGCGTTGTGCGCGGCGAGGCTGGCGTCGACCTGCCCGTCGCGCTGATCGACGATGCCGCGCAGGCGCTGCACGTGCCGCCGCGCTGCGTCCCGGTATTGCAGGCGACTGCCTCCGCCGAGCCGCCTGCCTGGGGGGTGATCAGCGCTGCGAGCGGCAGCGCTGCAGCCGACTGCGTGAAGTGGGCTGCGCGCGAGGCGCTGGCGGGGCGCATAGCCGCCATCGTGACGGCGCCGCTTCACAAGGAAGCCCTCGCCGCCGCAGGCGTTCACTACCCCGGCCACACGGAACTGCTGCAGTCGCAAGCTGCTGCGCATCTGGGGCGGGCAGTGCGCGACCTGCCGGTTCGCATGATGCTGGCCAACGACGAGTTGCGCACGGTGCTGGTCAGCATTCACATGTCGCTGCGCGATGCGATCGACGCAGTCTCGATGCAAGGCGTGCTCCAGACGCTGCGCATCACGCATGTGTCACTGCAAAGCGAATTGGGGCGCGCGCCGCGCATCGCCGTGGCGGGCCTGAACCCGCATGCCGGTGAGGGAGGGCTGTTCGGGCGCGAGGAAATAGAGTCGATTGGGCCGGCAGTGCAAGCCGCGCGCGCGGAGGGCATCGACGCCAGCGGTCCATTTGCGCCCGACACTGTGTTCATGCGTGCTCGCGCGAAGGGCGGCGAGGCACGCGAGTTCGACGTGGTTGTCGCGATGTATCACGACCAGGGGCTCATTCCCGTGAAATACCTCGGCGTGGAGCACGGCGTGAACGTGACGCTCGGACTGCCGCTGGTGCGCACGAGTCCGGATCACGGCACCGCTTTCGACATCGCAGGGTCAGGCCGCGCTGACGCCTCGAGCCTCATCGAGGCTATCCGGGTCGCCAGGCGGATGAGCGCCTCCTAGGCCTTGCGCAGGCTGTCGCGAATCTCGCGCAGCAGCACGACATCTTCAGGCGTCGGCGCAGGCGCGGCAGGCGGCGGTGGGGCCTGCTTGCGCAGGCGATTGACCATGCGCACCATCAGGAAAATGATGAACGCGAGAATGGCGAAATTGACAGCGACGGTAATGAAGTTGCCATATGCGAGCACCGGAACGCCAGCTTTTTTCAGTGCGTCCAGCGTCATGGCTGTTCCCGGTGGCGGCGAACCAAGAACAATGAACAGATTCGAGAAGTCGAGTTTGCCAAAGATTGCGCCAATGACCGGCATGATGACGTCCCCGACGAGCGAATCGACAATCTTGCCGAATGCCGCTCCGATGATCACGCCAACGGCGAGATCCATCACGTTGCCCTTCACCGCGAATTCGCGGAACTCCGTCATCAAACCCATGAAGGGCTCCTTTCATTTTTTGAGTCACATTGTGTGTGCCCTTGATGGGCGGCGCCATGATACAGCGTTGAAATCGCCAGACTCGCTCCGCTACAATCGCGGGTTGACCCCGATACGCTTTCCGATAAAAAGCGAAATCCCCAGAAGGACCCCCAATGAGTGACACCCCAGCGGACACCAGCAAACGGACATGGCTGATTGCCTCCGGTTGCGTCGGCGCAGTGGGCGCCGGTTTCGTGGCCGTGCCCTTTGTGAGCAGCTTCCAGCCCTCCGAGCGAGCAAAGGCTGCAGGTGCAGCAGTTGAAGTCGATATTTCCGCGCTCAAGCCTGGCGAGAAAATGACAGTCGAGTGGCGCGGCAAGCCGGTGTGGATCGTGCGTCGCACGCCCGAGCAGGTCGAAGCACTCGCCAAGATCGATTCGCAGCTGGCTGACCCCAACTCGAATCGCACTGCGTACCCGACACCTGAGTACGCGAAGAACGAATGGCGTTCGATCAAGAAGGAATTCTGGGTGGGTGTGGGCATTTGCACGCACCTGGGCTGCTCGCCGTCGGACAAGTTCCAGGCAGGCCCGCAGGCGTCTTTGCCCGACGACTGGAATGGCGGCTTCCTCTGCCCGTGCCACGGATCGACGTTTGATCTCGCAGGTCGCGTTTTCAAGAACAAGCCCGCGCCGGACAACCTCGAGGTGCCGCAGCACATGTACCTGTCCGACACGCGCCTTGTGATCGGTGAAGACAAGAACTCGAAGGCTTGAGGCAAACGATGGCTGAATTCACCGAAATCTCTCCCAACGCCTCCGCGACAGCGAAGGTGACGAACTGGTTCGAGAACCGGTTTCCGACTGCATTTGCGGGTTACCGCACTCACATGTCGGAGTACTACGCACCGAAGAACTTCAACTTCTGGTACTTCTTTGGCGTGTTGTCGATGCTGGTGCTCGTCATCCAGATCGTCACGGGCATCTTCCTGGTGATGCACTACAAGCCGGATGCCGCCAAGGCGTTCGAGTCGGTCGAATACATCATGCGTGACGTGCCATGGGGATGGCTGGTGCGCTACATGCATTCGACAGGTGCGTCGGCATTCTTCATCGTCGTGTACCTGCACATGTACCGTGGCCTGATCTACGGCAGTTATCGCAAGCCGCGCGAGCTGGTCTGGATTTTCGGCTGCGCCATTTTCCTGACGCTGATGGCCGAAGCCTTCATGGGCTACCTGCTGCCGTGGGGCCAGATGTCCTACTGGGGCGCACAGGTGATCGTGAACCTGTTCTCCGCCGTCCCGTTCATCGGCCCTGACCTGGCACTGCTGATCCGTGGTGATTATGTGGTGAGCGATGCAACGCTGAACCGCTTCTTCAGCTTCCACGTGATTGCCGTGCCGCTGGTGCTGCTGGGCCTGGTGGCGGCGCACATCTTCGCGCTTCACGATGTCGGATCGAATAATCCTGATGGCGTTGAAATCAAGGGCCCGAACGCACCGAAGGACGCAGATGGGCATCCGCTCGACGGCATTCCGTTCCATCCCTTCTACACCGTGCACGACATTTTCGGCGTCTCGGTGTTCCTGATGGTCTTCTCTGCTGTCATTTTCTTCGCTCCAGAGGGCGGCGGCTATTTCCTCGAGTACAACAACTTCATCCCGGCTGATCCGCTGAAGACGCCGCTGCACATTGCGCCTGTCTGGTATTTCACGCCGTACTACTCGATGCTGCGCGCCATCACCACCGAGATGATGTATGTGTTGATCGCCTGCGTTGTTGCGGCCGGTGCTTTTGCAGTGATCAAGTCGCGCCTGCCAAGCGTCTTCAAGGCTGGTGCAGCTGTGGCCACGGTGGTCGCCGTCGCGTTGATGCTCGCCATCGACCCGAAGTTCTGGGGCGTTGTGGTCATGGGCGGCGCCGTGATGATCCTGTTCCCGCTTCCCTGGCTCGACCAAAGCCCTGTGAAGTCGATCCGTTACCGGCCGAGCTGGCATATGTGGGTCTATGGCCTGTTTGTGATCAACTTTGCCGTGCTGGGCTACCTCGGCACGCAGCCGCCGTCGCCCATTGGCGAGCGAGTCTCACAGGTCGGCACTCTGTTCTATTTCGGCTTCTTCCTGCTGATGCCGTGGTGGAGCCGGTTGGGTGAGTTCAAGCCCGTACCGGATCGCATTACCGTTCCGGCGCATTGAAACGGAAGACCAGAAGAATGAAAAAACTCATCCTGATCCTCGTTGCTGCGCTGGGCTTTGTCACGGCTGCGCAAGCGAGCGAAAACGCCATGGCCTGGGACAAGGCGCCCAACCGAATGAACGACCTTCAGTCGTTGCAAAACGGCGCCAAGCTGTTCGTCAACTACTGCCTGAATTGCCACTCGGCGACCTTCATGCGCTACAACAGGCTGCGTGACCTGGGCCTGACGGAGGCGCAGATCAAGGACAACATGCTGTTCACGACCGACAAGGTGGGTGACACCATGAAGGCCACGATTGACCCCAAGCAGGCCAAGGAATGGTTCGGTGGCAATCCTCCTGACCTGACGTTGATTGCGCGCTCGAGGGCCGGTAGCGGTGGCACTGGCACCGACTATCTCTACACCTACATGCGCACGTTCTATCGTGACCCGAGCCGTCCGACCGGCTGGAATAACTTGGCATTTCCGAATGTGGGGATGCCGCACGTGTTCTGGCAGCTGCAGGGCGAGCGTGAACCCGTTTTTGAAACCAAGGACGTGCATGGCCATGAAGCCAAGGTACTGACGGGTTGGAAACAGGTTACGCCGGGTACGATGTCACAGCTGCAGTACGACGAAGCGGTGGGCGATCTCGTGAACTACCTGCAGTGGATGGCAGAGCCTGCCCAGAATTCACGTGTCCGCGTGGGCGTTTGGGTATTGCTGTTCCTCGGTCTCTTCGCGGTGGTCGCGTGGAGACTGAACGCGGCGTTCTGGAAGAATATTTAACGAGGATCCAGCGCGGCCCGCTGACGCGGGTGCGCGCCCTTGTGGCACGGTCCGGCTTTTGCCCGACCGTGTTTTCACTTTGAGTCTAGGAGTCAACCATCATGATGGTGCTGTATTCGGGAACCACTTGCCCCTTCTCCCACCGCTGCCGCTTCGTGCTGTTCGAAAAGGGAATGGATTTCGAGATCCGCGATGTCGATCTGTACAACAAGCCAGAAGACATCAACGTGATGAATCCCTACGGCCAGGTTCCGATCCTCGTTGAGCGCGACCTGATCCTGTACGAGTCGAACATCATCAACGAGTACATCGATGAGCGTTTCCCGCATCCTCAGCTGATGCCCGGCGACCCCGTTGATCGTGCCCGCGTGCGTCTGTTCCTTCTCAATTTCGAGAAAGAGCTGTTCGTTCACGTCAGCACACTCGAGTCGCGCGCAGCCAAGAGCAACGAGAAGGCGCTTGAAAAGGCCCGCTCGCACATCCGTGACAGGCTGACGCAGCTCGCACCGGTGTTCCTCAAGAACAAGTACATGCTGGGCGACAATTTCTCGATGCTTGACGTCGCGATTGCGCCGCTGCTCTGGCGCCTTGACTACTATGGCATTGAGCTTTCCAAGAATGCAGCGCCCCTGCTGAAGTACGCAGAGCGAATCTTTTCGCGGCCGGCCTACATTGAAGCTTTGACGCCGTCTGAAAAAGTGATGCGCAAGTAAACGTCGCCGCTCTTCAAGCTCCTGTGCTGATGAATGCCCTCGAATCGACATCAACGCGCCCCTATCTGATTCGGGCGCTTTACGACTGGTGCACCGACAACGGCCTGACGCCGTACGTCGCTGTGTTGGTTGATGACTCGGTTCAAGTGCCGCGCGAGTACGTGAAGAACGGTGAGATCGTGTTGAACATCAGCTTCGACGCGACAAGCTCGCTCAAGCTCGGCAATGAATTCATCGAATTCAAGGCCCGTTTCGCCGGCACCGCCCGAGAGATCATGGTTCCCGTCAGCAGGGTGATCGCGATCTATGCGCGCGAAAACGGACAGGGCATGGCTTTTCCCGTGCCAGTGTCCAGTGCTGGCGGCGAGGAGCCTGCCGCAAGGCCGTCGCCTTTGAGCAGCGTGCCCGCAGCGGGCAACCATGCCGAGGAGGACCCGAAGGTTGTGCAACTCGTGTCGCCGGAAGGCTCAGCGGATGCACCTGATCCTTCAGCGGATCCCCCTAGGCCGCCAAGCGGCCCTCGCCCGGCACTCAAACGCATCAAGTAAGGCCGTTCTAGAATTCTTACCTCGCCGATTTAGCTCAGTGGTAGAGCAACCGCCTTGTAAGCGGTAGGTCGTCAGTTCGATCCCGACAATCGGCACCAATTTCATTGTTCAAGGGGCTCCCCGTGAAACTCGCTGTCCTTATTCCCCTGATCGCGTTGGCCGGGTGCGCCTCGCAGGACTACGGCTCATGGCTTGGCGAGGTCGGGCGCCTGCCAAGCCCCCGTATGCAGATGGCAGAGCAGGAAGCCGCCGTCTTGACCGCCGAGGCGATTCGCCTGCGCGCTGACGCAGAACAGTTGCGTGTACAGATCGACGGCGAGCCCGATCGCGTGAAGCGCATGGATCGCTATGTCGAACTCAAGATGGTCAACGACGAGCTGGCGCCCATCGAGCGCCGCCTCACTGATGCGGGACGCCTTTCGCGCTCCAGAACGCCGGGCTGAACTGCCGGCCTTGCCGTTTTCGATGCTCCACTGCCATTGGCGGCGGTGAGCCACCCGGGGTAGACTCATCTGCGACAAGAGATGGACGCAGTCGACCTCAATTTCACCTATTCGATCGTTGGGCCCCCGCAGAGCGTGGTCCTGGGCAGCCGCATGGCGCCCAGGGACTACTCATCGAATGGAGTCGACATCGACATGCGGCAGGCGCGCCACAAACTGCGCGAAGCATGGCTCGAATGGTGGTTCTTGCGCAGCGGCGACGACTGGATAGGCCGTGCGCGCAGCCGGCCACGCCGGATCCGCCTCTGGCTGGAGAGTCACGGGCTCCTGCTGGCAGGAATCGGTCTTGCGCTGTTGCTGGCGGAGCTGGCGGCAGCTGGCATCTGGTTGCTTTTGCAGGTGCATTGAGCACGATCGGGCACTGAGCCAATGACTACCTCCGAGGATGTCCTCACCATCGATCCGGTCGCCATGAATGTGGTGAACCGCATCGCATATGGGACTGTTCTCCAGGGTGACGTCAGTTTTGAGGGGGGCGTCCTGGTGCAGGGCCAACTGGGCGGCGAAGTGCACGTCAAAGGGCGTGTGATCGTCTGGCAGGGCGGGCTGCTCAAGGGGCGCGTGCGCGTCTTCGGCGATATGTACATCTTTGGCCAGCTCGGCGAGCCGGGCGCCGGGCCTGACGGTACGCAAGTGGAGTGCATGGGCACGCTGTACCTTGCGAACACCGGCGTTTCCACCGCGAGCGTGACGGCGCGCCACCTCATGATGTACGAGGGAGCCGATCTGCAAGGCCCATTCATGACGCTCAGGCCGGGCAAGTCGCTGCCAGTGCTTGGCGAACGCATTCCTTCGGCCCAGGCCGCACCACCCCAGTGGAGCGGCGTGCCCACCGGAAATATCTGACTGGAACAGGAGCCCATAAATGTCCGATTCAAATCACCCGGCCGGCAACGGTCCCCACGACAAGGGCGGGCAGCAGAGTCCGGCCGTTGTTGCGCTTGGCTCAAAGATGCCGGTGCCCGCCAAGAAGGTGCCCGTCCTGGGGGCGGCCCCTGCGCACGACGCCGCTGCAGCGCCCGACGAGTCCAAGCAGGCACGCAGCGAGATTGCGCAAGGACTGAATTTCGTAGGTAACGCGGTGCTTCGCGGCGTCTGCACGGTCAAAGGGCACGTCGAGGGAAACCTCAAGCAGGCCGACGGTACCAAGGGCGCCGTGATCGTCACCGAGACCGGCTACGTCAAGGGCGACATCATTGCCGACCAGATTTCTGTCATGGGCCGCACAGAAGGGTTGATCGACGCCACGGGCGGATCCGTGTCGCTGCACGACTCGGCCAATGTGTCGGGGCACGTGCGCTACTTCCGCATCCAGGTCAATGGCAGCGAGCTCAATGCCACGCTCGAAAGGGCTCCCGGTGCTGCGGGCGCGGTGTCCAAGCCGGCTGAGGCGGCTGTCTCTGCACCAGCGCCCACAGTGGATCCGTTGCCTGAAGTCAAGTTTCCGCCAGGCTACCTCGACAACGCCGGCACGACGGGCGCACCATCATGACAACGCTCCGCTGCGCCGGCAGCAGGGCAGGCGGGTGCCTTGACTATTGACCTCGGGCGTGCAGGCCATTCCATCCAGCGAAGCGCTGCGGCAGGCGGCGCTTCAAGCCAGCTGGGCGCGCGACACCGCTGTGCGCCGCCGCAGGCTCACATGGCGTTGGGCCAAGTGGCTGGGAACACGCTGGATTTTTCCGGTGGTTGCAGCGGCTGCGCTCGGGTGGGTGCCTGCATCGTGGCGCGTCTCGCTGCCCCTCACGCGCAGCGAACTCTCCCAGCCCGCGGGTCTGCAACTCAGCCCCGGGATAAGTGCAGCAGCGCCGCCCATCGCGGCCCCGCCCGCAGGCGTCGAGCCGCAGCCCGGCATTTCACTCAGACCTGAACAGAAGTTGAAAACGAAGGAGAAGCAATGAGCGCAAAGTCAGAACCGACCACACCGCGGCTGGTCCCAGTCGAGAAGTTGACGGCCATCTCCAGCCTGGTGGCGCAAGGAGCCGTGTTCACGGGTCACTTCCAGTCGCCTCAGGATCTGGGCATCAAGATCGACGGTGTGCTTGAAGGCAACGTCATGTTTGGCCAGGGCGGCACGATCCACGTCGGGGTCTCCGGCGTGTTGCAAGCTACGCGCATGGAAGCCGACTACATCTACATCGAAGGCAAGGTCAGCGGCACGGTAGTTGCGCGCAAGGCGCTTGAAATCACCGGCACAGGCACCTTGCTGGGCGATGCGAGCTACGACGATGTGATCGATATCCATCCGCGCGCGCGCCTTCGCGGCAAGGTCGAATATCGCGGCGATATCGACGGGCAAAAGCCCGACTGAACAAGCTCGGCCCGGCGCGGTCTGACTACTTTCCTGCTAGTTGGACCTTCAGGCGAATTGAGTTAACCTGCGTCCCCCGGGCTCGCAGCTGAGTCAGCAACGCCGGGACCACCTGCCGCAATTTGGCAGCGGCTGAGTTGCTGTCGACCAGCAGGCACCAGGCATCCCCATCGATGGGGCCTGGCCGAACGGCAGGCCGCAGCTGCGCAGGGATCAGCATTTCGATGGCCTGGAGCCGTTCGCCTGATTCGCGGGCGAGCTGCGCGAGCTGCGCCAACATGGGCGCACCCTCGGCAGCCTGGAGCAGTGAAACAGGGTGCAGGCGGCGGTTCATGCAATAACAGTCGAACGAGGGGATATCAGTGCATTTCATTATCACGGATGCGTGGCTCGCCAAGAGCCGCGCCGTGCACTTGAGTGGCACCAAGCTCGTCATGGCCCTGATGGGGCTGTCGCTTGCGTTGATGCTCATGTCGGCAGGGCTTTATCACTGGGTGTTCCTCAAGGGTGCTCGTGAGGGGTGGCCGGTGATTGGCACGCTGGTGCGGCTGGTCGTCAAGGACGAGTTCGAGCAGCGCGACCGTTTCATGCGCGAAAACCTTGACGCCATGGCCCGCAAGCTCGGCGAGATGCAAGCCAAACTGGTGCAGCTCGAATCACTCGGCGAGCGCGTATCGGGCCTGGCAGGTATCAACCCCGCTGAGTTCAAGGGCACACCCCATCAGGGCGGAGCGCTCGTAGAGGGCCGTCCGCTCTCGCTGGAAGAGTTGCAAGCCACGCTTGCGGATCTTGAGAAGTCAACCGGCCATAGCAACGACCTGATGACGGTGATGGAATCGCGCCTTTTCGACCAGCGCATCAAGAACATGATGGTGCCTACGCAGCAGCCCGTGAAAGAGGGGCATCTGGGCTCCAATTTCGGCTGGCGCATCGATCCGTTCACAGGCAGGTCCGCATTGCACACGGGCCTTGATTTCCAGGCAGATCCCGGCGCCGCCATTCTTGCTGCCGCCGGTGGCATCGTGGTCACCCAGGAAGTTCATCCTGCGTACGGCAACCTGATCGAAATTGATCACGGCAATGACCTGATCACCCGGTATGCCCACGCGTCACGCATCTACGTGAAGAAGGGTGACCTCATCAAGCGCGGCCAAAAAATCGCCGAGGTAGGCACGACGGGCCGCTCAACAGGGCCGCACCTTCACTTCGAGGTGCTGGTGCAAAGCGTCCCGCAAGACCCGCAGAAGTTCCTGTCGGCGGGCAGCAACCTGCCCGTGATTCAGACAGCGAAGCTGGGCAATGGCCCCCAGCAGGGCGCGACCCGCAGGTAAAATCACTGGCTTTGCTGTTGCCCTGCGGTCTTGCTTTGGACGCGGGCAGCCCCCAGCTTCCAAGCTGACAACAACTACGGAATTGCGCTGCCGTGCGGCCAGATGGCCGGCCGGGCAGCATCGCGTGCATGGCCAAGAACATCCTGACGACAATTTTCGGCTCGCGCAACGACCGACTCCTCAAGCAATATCGCCGCGTTGTCGAGCGCATCAATGCGCTGGAGCCCGAGCTCGAAAAGCTCAGTGAAGCGCAATTGCGCGGCAAGACTGACGAGTTCAAGGCGCGGCTTGCCAACGGCGAAACGCTCGACGACCTTCTTGCCGAAGCATTCGCCGTGGTGCGCGAGGGCTCCAAGCGCTCGATGAAGATGCGCCACTTCGACGTGCAGTTGCAAGGCGGCATGTCGTTGCACTACGGCAAGATTTCCGAGATGGGCACGGGCGAAGGCAAGACGCTGACCGCAACGCTGCCGGTCTACCTGAATGCCCTGACGGGCAAGGGCGTCCACGTCGTCACGGTGAACGACTACCTGGCCAATCGCGACGCGATGTGGATGGCCAAGCTCTACAACTACCTGGGCCTGACAGTCGGCGTGAACCTGCCGAACATGTCCCGCGAAGACAAGCAGGCCGCCTACCGCAGCGACATCACCTACGGCACGAACAACGAATTCGGTTTTGACTACCTGCGCGACAACATGGTGTACGAGGCGGGCGACCGTGTGCAGCGCGGGCTGAACTACGCGATCGTCGACGAGGTTGATTCGATCCTGATCGATGAGGCGCGCACGCCGCTGATCATCAGTGGCCAGGCAGAAGACCACACCGACTTGTACCTCGCCATCAACCGTGTTGTGCCGCTGCTCACCAAGCAGGAAGGTGAAGCGGATCCTCGCACTGGCGAAGGCATCATCCGCCCGGGCGACTTCACCGTCGACGAAAAGAGCCACCAGGTCTTCATGACCGAGCAGGGGCACGAGAACGCCGAGCGCATCCTGTTCAACCTGGGCCTCATTCCCGAAGGTGCTTCGCTGTACGACCCGGCAAACATCACGCTGATGCACCACCTGAATGCCGCACTTCGCGCCAACCACCTGTATCACCGCGACCAGCATTACGTGGTGCAGGACGGCGAAGTCGTCATCGTTGATGAATTCACGGGCCGCCTCATGTCGGGCCGCCGCTGGAGCGACGGCTTGCACCAGGCCGTCGAGTCCAAGGAAGGCGTTGCGATCCAGCCGGAGAACCAGACGCTGGCCTCCATCACGTTCCAGAACTATTTCCGCCTCTACAACAAGCTGTGCGGCATGACGGGTACGGCCGACACCGAAGCATACGAATTCCAGGAAATCTACGGCCTGGAGACGATCGTCATTCCGCCGAACAGGCCGAGCAAGCGCACCGACCAGCTCGATCGCGTCTACAAGACCACGCGCGAAAAATACGAAGCCGCGATCAAGGACATCCAGGAGTGCTATTCGCGCGGCCAGCCCGTGCTCGTGGGCACGACCTCGATCGAGAACTCGGAAATCATCGACGAGCTGCTTAACAAGGCAGGTCTTGAGCACCAGGTGCTCAACGCGAAGCAGCACGCCCGCGAAGCTGAAATCGTCGCACAGGCTGGCCGGCCGAAGATGATCACCATCGCCACCAACATGGCGGGCCGCGGCACCGACATCGTGCTGGGAGGCAACATCTCGAAGGTCATCGAGGCGATCGAGAATGACGAGTCGCTCGACGCCGGCACGAAGCAGGCGCGCATTGCGCAAGTGCGCGAAGACTGGCAGCGCGAACACGAAGCGGTCAAGGCACAAGGCGGCTTGCGCATCATCGCGACCGAGCGCCATGAGTCGCGCCGTATCGACAACCAGTTGCGTGGCCGTTCGGGCCGCCAGGGCGACCCGGGTTCGTCGCGCTTTTACCTGTCGCTCGACGATCCGCTGATGCGCATCTTCGCGGGTGATCGCGTCAAAGCGATCATGGATCGGCTCAAGATGCCTGACGGCGAGGCGATCGAGGCCGGCATCGTCACGCGCAGCATCGAAAGTGCCCAGCGCAAGGTCGAGGCCCGCAACTTCGACGTGCGCAAGCAGCTGCTCGAATACGACGACGTGTCGAACGACCAGCGCAAAGTGATCTACCAGCAGCGCAACGACATCATCGACGCCGCCGACCTGTCCGCACAGATCGCGAGCCTGCGTCAGGGCTGCTTCACCGACCTCGTTCATCAGTACGTGCCCTACGAGACGGTGGAAGAGCAGTGGGATCTGGCGGGCCTGGAAAAGGTGCTGGCCGATGAGTGGGGCATCAGCCTCGCGCTGCAGCAGGAAGTGCAGGCGGCCAGCAGCATCACCGACGAGGACATCCTCGAAAAGGTCCTTGCTGCTGCCAACCAGGCATTCGATGCCAAGGTCGAACAGATCGGGGCAGAGAACTTCACACAGTTCGAGCGGATCGTGCTGTTGCAAAGCATCGATACGCATTGGCGCGAGCATCTCTCGGCACTCGACTACTTGCGCCAGGGCATTCACTTGCGCGGCTATGCGCAAAAGCAGCCCAAGCAGGAGTACAAGCGCGAGGCATTCGAGCTCTTCGGCCAGCTGCTCGACTCTGTCAAGAACGAAGTGACCAAGGTGCTGATGACGGTGCAGGTGCAGTCCGGCGAACAGCTCGAACAGGCGGCCGAGGACATGGAAAGCCGGGCCGAGCGAATCGCCAACGTCACCTACACGGCGCCAACTGAAACCGGCGAAGTCGAAACCAAGATCGACGAGGCCACGACGCGGCGTGAGCCGTCGGCAGTTGCGTTGGCCGCTGCGGCGGTCGCCAATGCTCCGCATGTCGGTCGCAATGATCCCTGCCCGTGCGGAAGCGGCAAAAAATACAAGCAGTGCCACGGCAAGCTTGCATAGGCGTGTGTGGTGCCATAAGGCAGTGCTTTTTGGTGCTACTTTAGTATAAGCACTAGCGGAAATTGTCTCCGTTTACGATGAGCCCCCTGTTAATGTTGACAGGGGTCTACCGTAACTTTTTGGCAAAAACCTCTTCAATGGCAACACCAAGTTTTTATGGGTGTGACATGGAAGACGTCGTTACAAGGAGCATTGCCCCCGCGCGCGAACCGCAGATGCCAACTGCCCTGCGCCAGCGCATAGATCGCGAATTCACCAACCGATGGAATGATGAGTGGGGCGGCAGGTTCGTCCTGCACGGCAAAGGCGCTGCACCCGGTGCCGTCCGGCTGGACGGCAATGACTACCTCGCCGTGACCGGCCACCCGGAGATCGTGCAGGCACAGGTCAATACGCTGCGGCAGGATACGGGCTCGGTCGTGCAATCGGGTGTGTTCTTGCTGGATGGACATCCGGCGCACCAATTCGAAAGAGCCATGGCTGACTGGGTTGGCAAGGAAGACGGGATTCTTTGCCAGTCCGGTTACCTCGCCAATATGGGGTTGCTGCAGAGCATTGCCGATGAATCGACCCCGGTCTACCTCGACAGTCTTGCTCACATGTCCCTGTGGGAGGGAGTGCGAGCAGCCAAGGCACCCGGCCACGCATTTCGCCACAACGATCCTGCGCATCTCGCACGAATGATCGAGCGGCACGGCGCCGGAATTGTCGTTGTCGACTCGGTCTACAGCACCACAGGCGCACTGTGCCCGCTGCTTGAAATTGTGGAAGTGTGCGAGAGCGCCGGCTGCACCATCGTGGTGGACGAATCGCATTCGCTGGGAACCCACGGGCCGCAAGGGGCAGGCCTGTGCGCCCAGCTCGGCCTGACGAGCCGCGTGCACTTCATTACCGCGAGCCTGGCGAAGGCTTTCGCCGGTCGCGCGGGTTTCTTCACGGTACCGGCGTGCATGCGCTACTACGTGCAGTCATCGAGCTTTCCCAACATCTTCAGCTCATCGCTGCTGCCCCATGAAGTGGCGGGGCTGCATGCGACGCTGCAAGTCATCCGGCGCAGCGACGATGCCCGCCAGCGCCTGCGCGACAATACGCGGCGGCTACGCGCCAGCCTGACCGACGCGGGTTTTCCGATTCATCAAGGCTCGGAGCAGATCATTTCGCTGGAGGCGGGCAGTGAGCCGGCTGCGATGGTCCTGCGGGACATGCTGGAAGAGCGTGGGGTTGTTGGCGCCATCTTTTGTGCGCCCGCCACGAGCAAGAACCGCGCAATGGTGCGTTTGACACTGACTGCCGGCTTGACGCAGGCCGAGCTTGAACACGTGGAAAACGTTGCGCGCGCAATTGCACCGGTGGTCAAGCCGTGGGAGTGGCCGATTGCACGACGCAATCGCGCTGCCCGCCTACAGGGCGCCAGCGCCGCGCACCAGGCCAACTTTCAACCCTGAACGTTGCGGTTGCCCTGTCGGTCCAGCCAGCCGCTGTAGCTGTTCGCCGGGTCGGGGCAGTACGCGGGGTCCACTGCGAACAGCGAGCCGATCAGCGTGCCCACATGGCCGACCGCAAAGGCCGGATTCAGCTCGGGCGGCCCTTTGCGGCCAAGCGCCTGTCGCAGCTCCAGGTCGATCAGCTTGTGGCCGTTTCGAATGTCTTCGCGGCCCTCGGGGCTGATGCCTTCGAGCTCGGCCAGCTCTGCCAAGGCTGCCAGGCCCTCGGTCGTTTCCAGCTGAAGCCAGGTCACGGCCCCGGCAGCGTCCATGCCCATCACGCCGAACGGGTCACCGATCACGACGTGCTCGATCCATCGACGAGAAGCAAGCGATGTCAGGTCGTGGCTCACCGATGGCATCCGCAAAAGCGCGTTTTGCTCTGGCGTGAGTGTGACGCGCCATGTTTGCGAGTGCCGCGCGTTCGGGGCGCAGAGCAAGTGGTCGATAGCGTCAATGAGGCGGCGCGAAATGTCCGGCGTCTGTTTGGCGATGAACTGGTCGATCAGGCCCTTGTTGAAAGCGCGCACGGCAACTTGCTCATCTGCCTGGCCCGTCAGGAGCACGCGTGAGCCCGGCCAGTCCACCAGCTCGCCGAGGACCGTGAGGCCATCCATCGCCGGCATCGAATAGTCGACCACACACACCCGCGTGAGCGCATAGCGCTCGGTGTACTTCGACCAATAGGCCAGGATCTGCGGAATCAGCGGTTTGCCACCGCGCCAGTGGTCGATAAGCTGCTGCTGGTTCCAGGCATCTGCCTCCCAGAAAGGCGGCTCCTGCTGCAGGTAGTTGATGCACTCGACGGGCCGCAGGAACAGTTTGACGTGCCAGTGCCGCGGCAACACCATCCCGAGCATTTCGAGGTAGTCCGGATCGTCGTCAAGGAACACAACGGTGCCGGGTCTGTGAAAGAGGGGGAAACTCATGGTGCGAACTGTTCCGGGCCGGTGTGCCTAGCCCAAGGCGGGCAAGTCGATGACGAAAGTCGCGCCACGCCCGACTTCGGACCTGACGCGAATGGTGCCATGAGCGTTGCGAATGACCTGCTGGCAAAAGGCAAGGCCCAGGCCGTGGCCAGTGCCGCTGTAGGTTGAAAAGAATGGCTCGAAGATTCGCGTCTGCATTTGTGGCTCGACCCCCATGCCTTTGTCGGTAACGAATATGCGGCCCCGCCCGCCACTGGACTCGACACCGATGACCAGGTCGCCCGGCTGGCTTGCGTTGCTCGCTGCGGCCAGTGAACGAAGCGCATTCTTGATCAGATTGTCCAGGACCTGCTTGAATAGCGACTGCAACCCAAGAAAGCGAAAGTCCTGGGCGACGGCGAGCGTCACGCTGTCGCGCTCGCGGCTACTCTTGAAAGGGTAGCTCGTCACCGTCTCGCGAACCAGATCGGCGGCCGACACCGCTTCGGTATAGCCCGGCAGGTGCATCAGGCGCGCATTGGCAATCTGCGAGTCGATCTGGTGGTTCATGTTGCGCACCAGCGTGTGAAGGCGCGTGGCCAGCTGCACGTGCATGGGGTCGGGCGTGTTCGTGGCGGTACCGCGCAAGGCATCCCCAATGAGCGACATGGTGGCCAGGGGTGTGCGGAGTTCATGCGCCATGATGCCCATGGTAGCGAGGGTATTGGCCAGATGCTCGCGGCGCAAGTTGGCCGAAGACACGCTCAGCAGCATCCCCATGCTGATGCAGAACGCGAGCACCATGGTATTGACCCAGAAGAGTTCCCCTGTGATGGGCGCGACGTCCGGTCCCCAGAAGGCGAAGAGCACGCGCGCGACGAGCGCACCGGTCGCAATTCCGATGGTGGCGAGCCGCCAGTCAGTGGCGAAGTAGTACGCGAGGATCATGGCCGCCATGCTCGCCAGCCAAGCCTGGTTTCCGCCATTGCACAGGTACATCCAGCTGAACAGGAACGGCGACTCGAACCAAAGAACCCCGGTGAAAACGGCGCCTGACAATTTGCTCGTGGGGTCGCGGCTGATGCGCTCGCTGAGCAGCAGCAGGCCTGTCAGTGCAGTGAAGATGCGAAGCGGCAGGTTCTCATAGGGCTGCGGAAGCCATACCGCCCAGATGAACCAGAACAACGGATGACCCAGGAGCGTGAACAGTCCCAGGCCCTTCATGCGAAGCGGCGACGGGTGCAACACGGGCACCAGAGGGGCAACGATGGCTTCTTCCTTCAGCCAGCGAGTGAAGTGTGTCCACGCTGACGGACCACGCGCCGAGGCATTCAGGAGGGCGCGGGTGTGGCGCGTGGTGTCTTGGGGCAAGAGGTGCCGATCTGCTGATGGGAATGGAGCGTGCTATTGTCCCGGTTCTTTCAAAACACGTCGATGCAGCTACCTGTTAACTTTGACAGCGTCAGCCTGGACGGACTGCTCAGCGATTGGGTCGGCGCACTGCGTGAATTTTCCGTGGAGGCCGTTGCCGTACTCGGCCCCGACCCCTTCGGCGGGGCTGACGACAGACAAGTCGTCGCAGTCCATCCGCCGCTGGTAGCCGATGCCGCGCAGGCCCTGGCGGAGAGCCGTGACTTCGGCGCTCCCTGGCGCGACTCGGACGCGCCCCTGGTCGCCTGGCAACACATCGCGAAGTCGGACCACCTGGGCGCGAGCCGATGGCGCATGCTGTGCCTGGCACATGGCTTCCAGACTGTTGTGCGGGTTGAGTTTTCATTGCCCGCCAATCGTGCATTTGAGTGCTTCATGTTCAGCCCTCGTGAGCTGACTGACCGCGCTGAGGCCGCATCGCTTGCCTGGTCGGCCTTGAACATCTGGCCGCTGGTCAAGCGAAGCATTGCCAATGCACGCTCGACGCTGAGTCCGCGCGAGCGTGAATGCCTTGTGCTTGCGTTCCAGGGGATGACCGCACGCGAAAGCTCGCTGCAGCTCAAGTGCACCGAGCGAACGGTGAACTACCACCTGGCCAATGCAATGGGCAAGTTGAAGGTTGACAACAAGCTCGCCGCGATCCAGCGCGCCTGCTGGCTTGGCGCGATTTGAGGCGCGCAGGTGCAGGGTTTATATTGCGACTCAACTCTCGCGAGAACCTACATGGCAGACGACGACATCGACCGCACGGCTTCGCTGATGACGCCTGCCAAGCTGGCTCAAGTCAAGCCGCGGGCCGCTGCATCGCCTGCAGCCTGGCTCGATCAGATGGCTGCCGACGCCGCGCACCAGAACGTCAGGCGCATCGCTGAGCTGCGCAGGCAGTTCAAGGAGCAGGCAAAGGCTCGCGACGACAGCGCGATCGCCGCCGGGATTGCCAGGCTGGCCAAGGCATTGCCTCATCTCGATTTCGGCTTGCTGCAGGGGCACGGCATCTGGTCACGCATGACGGGCAAGAGCCGTGCCGCCGCGACCGAATTCGCAGGTCGGTTCGACAAGCTCAAGGCAGCCGCCGACGAGGTCACGGCGCATATCAAGGGGTTTGACAAGCAAGTGCGCGATCAGGCACCTGCGGGCGACTTGTCGCTGCTCGACCTGGAAGTTGAATACAAGGCGATCGAGAAAGTCCAGGACCAGGGCGCTCGATGGCTGCAGGACATGCGCTCCCAGCTGAAGACGCGGCATGCGCAAAACAATGATGCTGCAGCAGCGAAGCAGATTGGCGACGACGAGGCGCGCTGCGAGATTCTTGTCGCTCGGCTGAAAGTGTTGCGCGAGGTGAGCGCCGCGGCGCAGGGCGCGCACCAGGCCGCGCGTGCTGCTGTTGCACGGCGGCTATCCCTGGCACAGGCGCTGCAGCAGCTGGGCGCTCGTCTCGCTGATTGGCGCTCGAAGATGCAGGCGCTGGTTGATGCCACCACCGGAGAACGCGAATCCGCCAGCGTGGACGCCGCCATGGAATGTCACCGCGACTTGCAGCTTGCCCTCAGGGATGCCGGCGCGGACTGTGCCCAGATGCGGGCTCAGGACAACGCCCTGGCCGAGAGCCTGCATGCGCTCAAGCAGCAGCTCGAAGCGGCGCAGGCGCGCTCACCCGCATGACCTTCCTTGCAGTCGATATCGGCAACACGCGCTTGAAGTGGGCGCTCTACGATTCGCCGCGCCCGGGTGCCGCGGTGCTGGCCCAGGGTGCCGAATTCCTGGAGAACATCGACAGGCTCGCCGATGGCGAGTGGGCCCGCCTGCCCGCGCCAAGTTGCATGCTAGGCTGCGCCGTGGCGGCCGATGCGATCAAGCGCCGCGTCGAAGAGCAGATGGAAGAGCTCTGGGATGTGCCTGCGCACTGGATCGTGCCGAGCGCTGCCGAGGCGGGCCTCGTCAATGGTTACGACCACCCGACACGCCTGGGTGCAGACCGGTGGGTTGCCATGATCGGCGCCTGGCACCGGCTGCTGTCGACGGGTGCGGCCAGGCCACTGGTGCTGGCGATGGTCGGCACGGCGGTCACCGTCGAAGCAATCGACGCCAGCGGCAAGTTCCTGGGCGGGCAAATCCTTCCGGGCCACGGCATCATGCTGCGGGCCCTTGAGTCAGGCACTGCGGGCCTGCACGTGCCGACGGGTGAAGTGCGCGAATTTCCGACCAACACGAGCGATGCCCTGACGAGTGGCGGCACCTATGCGATCGCGGGCGCGATCGAGTGCATGGTCAACCATGTGCGCAAGCATTGCGGGCAAGACCCCATGTGCATCATGACGGGCGGTGCGGGCTGGAAGATGGCGCCGCACATGCCCAGGCCGTTCGAGCTGGTCGAGAGTCTGATCTTCGACGGCCTGCTCGAACTCGCCCAGCGCCGCTTTGTGGCCTGACGGCCGGCAGCCAGGCAGGTCTCAGGCGCGGTCTGTCGCGAGCCAGGCTTCAGCCAGACGCACCCAGTAGGTAGCGCCCAGCGGGATGAGTTCATCGTTGAAGTCGTAGCTGGGGTTGTGCAGCATGCAGGGGCCCGCGCCGTGACCCATCTCGCGATGCGCGCCGTCGCCGTTGGCGATGAAGCAGTAAGCACCGGGCTTGGCTTGCAGCATGTACGCGAAGTCTTCCGCACCCATCGTGGGCTCCTGCTCCACGACGTTCTGCTCCCCGACGATCGATGCCAGCACCTGGCGCGAGAACTGCGCTTCAGCCTCGGAGTTGATCGTCGGCGGATAGTTGCGATGAAACTCGAACTCGCAGGTGGCGTCGTAGGCGGCGCACAGATGCTCGGTGAGCTGCTTCATTCGTTTTTCGATCAGGTCGAGCACCTCGATCGTGAAGGTGCGCACCGTGCCCTGCAACTCGGCGAAATCGGGCACGACGTTGGTGGCTTCGCCGGCATGAATCATCGTCACCGAAATCACGCCCGCATCGATCGGCTTCTTGTTGCGGCTGATGATGGTCTGGAATGCCTGCACGAGCTCGCACGCAACTGGGACGGGGTCGATGCCGTTGTGCGGCAGCGCGGCATGGCTGCCCTTGCCGTGGATGGTGATCTTGAACTCATTGCTGGATGCCATGACAGGGCCGGCGCTCACCGCAAACTTGCCAACGTCGTAGCCGGGCCAGTTGTGCATGCCGAACACCGCGTCCATCGGGAATTGCGTGAACAGGCCGTCGCTGATCATCTCGCGAGCGCCGCCGCCGCCTTCTTCGGCCGGCTGGAATATGAGGTACACCGTGCCGTCGAAGTTGCGATGCTTTGCAAAGTGCTGCGCCGCAGCGAGCAGCATGGCAACGTGCCCGTCGTGACCGCACGCATGCATCTTTCCCTGGTTCACGCTGGCGTGCTGGAACGTGTTGAACTCCTGCATGGGCAGCGCGTCCATATCTGCGCGCAGGCCAATGGCACGTGTGCTCGTGCCGTTCTTGACGATGCCGACCACGCCCGTCTTGCCGAGGCCGCGATGGATGGGAATGCCCCATTCGGTGAGCTTGGCGGCAATGACATCGGCCGTGCGGTTTTCCTGGAAGCAGAGTTCGGGGTGCGCGTGAATGTCGCGGCGGATCGCGGTGATGGCGGCGGCTTGCGTGACAACGGAGTCGAGGATGTTCATGACGTGAAGAAACTGCGCTTGCGGGATTGGCAGTCTAGCCCTGCGCTGGTCCAAGCGCCATGAGGGGATATCCGCGAGAATTCTGCGATGCAACTCACGAACACGCCCCTCTCGCCGAAAGCGCTCGAACTGGCCCGGGCCATGGTGGCAATCAACACAGTGAGCGAGAACTCCAATCTCGCGCTCATCCATCTCGTGCGCGATGAGCTCCTGCGCCTCGGGGTCAAGAGCCGGCTGACCTACAACGCCGCGAAAACCAAAGCCAACCTTTTCGCTACGCTCGGCGAGGGAAAGCCTGCAGGGCTGATACTTTCCGGTCACACCGATACCGTGCCGTGGGAAGGCCAGCAGTGGTCTACCCAGCCACTGGACCCGCAGGTGCGCGACGGCCGCCTCTATGGCCGCGGCAGCGCCGACATGAAGAGCTTCATCGCGATCGCGCTGTCGCAGGCAGAGAACTTTTTGAACAGCGCATCGCCATTCGCCATTCACTTTGCGTTCAGCTTTGACGAAGAGGTGGGCTGCTTCGGCGTGCGCGAACTCATCGCCGACATGCGGGACGCTGGCGTCAACCCGGTGGCCTGCGTGATCGGCGAGCCGACCAGCATGGTGCCCGCCATCGCGCACAAGGGCGTGTATCGCTACAAGTGTTGCGTGCGCGGCAAGGAAGCGCATTCGTCGCTCACGCCGAGTTCGGTCAATGCCATCGAAATGGCGGCGCGCGTGGTCGGCAAGCTGCGTGACATGGCTGAATCCTTCGAGCGCGACGAGCCGCGCTATGAAGGCTTCGACGTGCCGTTCTCCACCTCAAGCGTCGGGCAGTTCCACGGCGGGATTGCCGACAACGTCGTGCCGCGCGATGCGCAGTTTCGCTACGAGTTCCGCAACTTGCCCACGGCCGATGCGCGCGTCATGCAGCAGGAGCTGATTGCGCACGCACGCTCGCTCGAAGCCGCGATGCAGCGCGTGGCGCCTGACGCGGGATTCCGCTTTGAAACGATCTGCGAGATTCCGAGTTTTCTCGGCTCCGAGACAGATGCCGTCACGCAGCTTGCCCTGAAGCTCTCGGGCGAGGCGCGTGCGACGCAGGTGGCGTTTGGCACCGAGGCGGGCCTGTTCAAGGAGTCGGGCATTCCCACGGTGGTGTGTGGGCCGGGCAGCATCAACCAGGCTCACCAGCCCGACGAATTCGTGAGCCTCGAACAGCTCGCCCGGTGCGAGGCCTTCATGCGCGGCCTCGTGCAGGCCAGGTCGATCGGCTGAACTTTCGGCTTCGGGTTTGATGGCGCAATGGCAGCGCCCATTGCGATGGCTATTCGCGCACCTTGCCCTGCGAGTCGATCAGGCTGAGCTCCACGAGCTTGGAGCCGGAGCGGTCATCCGCGAAGTGCACGCGAAAGCCACCCAGGTTCACGTTGTCGAGGCCCTCGATCGCTTTTTTCAGGCGCGCGCGCGTCGGCTCCTTGGGCATGCGGCGCAATGCCTCGGCAAACGTGCGCGCGGCAAGGTAGCCTTCAACCATGTAAACGTTGGGTTTGCCGAGTTTGGCCGCCTGCGCGTCTGCCACCATTTCGCGCACGACGGCAGCCTTCGGGTTCTCGCTCTTGGGCACGACGCGCACCACCACAACGCCCGCACCCGCCGGGCCCAGCTCTTCGGCCAACAGGCTTTCCCCGGCATTGGAAAAGCCGTACACAGGCCCGCGAAAGCCCTTGGCCCGGATGTCGCGAACGATCGCGGCTGCGCCATTGGCGTCGGAGATCACGAGCACCGATTCGGGCTTGGCGACCAGCGCTTTGTCCACCGCGCCCGCCACGTTGCCCGTGTTCACCGCCGACTCCGAAACCAGGTTCGCGCCCAGGCTCGACATCGTGCGCTTGGCGGAGTCGAGCGCGGACATCGATTCGCCGTCCGTCGCATGCACGATGGCCAGTTTGCGCGCGCCCAGTGTCTCAGCATGCTTCGTGATGGCGGCGGACTCTTCTGCATAGCCCGGCCGCATTGAATAGACATTGGCGTAGTTCGCGCCGCGGAATTCATCGGCGGCCGACATCGGCGCGAAGAGGATGACGTCGGTGTCCTTGATGAGCGCGTAGGCGCGCGTGAGTTGCGGCGAGCCGTAGTAGCCAAAGAGCGCCAGCACGCCCTGGTCCAGCAGCTTTTTGGTATTGGCCTCGGTGGTGGCTGGGTTGCCTTTGTCGTCGAGCGCGACCAGCTCGATCTTGCGGCCGTTGATGCCGCCTTGCGCATTGACCTTGTCAAAGTAGAGCTTGGCGCCCTGGTGGAAGGGCGCTGCCAGCGCCGAACCAGGCCCGGTCATGGCGACCGACTGGCCGACCACGACGCTGGTCTTGGTGACGCCTTCCTCTGCGGCGCTGCTGGCCACACCAGCCAGGGCGAGGGCCGCTACCATCGCAGTTTGCGTGAGCGAACGAATCAGCTTCATGTATTGCCTCCTAATGCCCGCAAACTATAGAGTTACTGCATGAGCGAAACCATCGGCATTCACCCCAGCGTCAGCCCGGCGAAAGCTGTGATCCAGATTCGCGGCGCCTGCCCGCATGACTGTCCGGATACCTGTGCGCTGGTCACCACGGTCGAGAGCGGCGTCGCCGTGCGCGTTGCAGGCAACCCGGATCACCTGCACACGCAGGGCGTGCTTTGCAACAAGGTCTCGCGCTACACAGAGCGCACTTATCACCCGCAGCGGCTGCAGTACCCGCAGCGCCGAGTCGGCCCCAAGGGCTCTGGCCAGTTCGAGCGCGTGACCTGGGATGAAGCGCTGGACGATATTGCACAGCGCCTGGGCGCCATCGCGGCGCGCAACCCCGAGGCCATCTTGCCCTACAGCTACGCGGGCACGATGGGCCTGGTGCAGTCCGAGAGCATCGCCGCTCGTTTCTTCCACCAGCTGGGCGCGTCGCTGCTCGATCGCACGATCTGCTCCACGGCAGGCGCGGAAGCGCTGGGCTGGACGCTTGGCGGCAAGGTCGGCATGAAGGTGGAGTTTTTCGCCGAAGCAAAGCTGATCGTCATCTGGGGCAGCAATTCGATCACGAGCAACCTGCATTTCTGGCGCCAGGCGCAAATTGCCAAGCGCGCGGGTGCAAAGCTGGTGTGCATCGACCCCCGCCGCAGCGAGACGGCTGAAAAGTGCCATGAACACATCCAGTTGCAACCCGGGACAGACGCAGCCCTTGCGCTGGCGCTGATGCATGAGCTGATCGTCAACGACTGGCTCGACCACGAGTACATCGCGAGGCACACCCTCGGATGGGAAGCCTTGCGCGAGCGGGCGCTGCGCTGGACACCAGAGCGTGCCGCCAGTGTGTGCGGCATCGCGGCCGAGCAGATTCGCGCGCTGGCCCGCGACTACGGCACGACCCGGCCCGCCGCGATCCGCCTGAACTACGGCATGCAGCGCGTTCGCGGCGGCGGCAATGCCGTGCGTGCCGTGGCTTGCCTGCCCGCGCTGACGGGCGCATGGCGCCATCGCGCAGGCGGCGTGCTCCTTTCCAGCTCGGGTCAATTCCCCGTCAGGAAGACTGCGCTGCAACGCACCGACCTGCTCGCCGGCCGCACGCCGCGCACGATCAACATGGTGACGATCGGCGACGACCTGCTGCGCGAGAGCTCTGAGCAGTTCGGCCCGAAAATCGAGGCGCTTGTTGTCTACAACAGCAATCCGCTCGCCGTGGCGCCCGAGTCTTCGAAGGTAGCTGCCGGTTTCGGGCGCGACGATCTGTTCACCGTGGTGCTCGAACATTTCCAGACCGATACCGCCGACTACGCCGACTACCTTCTTCCCGCGACGACGCAGCTCGAGCATTGGGATGTGCACCTTTCGTACGGCCACACCGATGTCCTGCTGAACCGGCCCGCCATCGCGCCCGTCGGACAGAGCAAGCCCAATACGCAGATCTTCCGCGAGCTGGCGCAGCGCATGGGGCTGGACGCAGCCATCTACGCGGACGACGACGAAACGCTGTGCCGCAAGGCCTTCAGTGACGCCATCGACTTCAACGAGTTGCTGGACAAGGGCTGGGCCACGCTCCCCATTGCCGACGCGCCGTTCGCCACCGGAGATTTCCCGACACCTTCGGGCAAGTGCGAGTTCTTCAGCGAAGGCCTGGCGCGGCTGGGCGTCGATGGCCTGCCCGATCACTTGCCCAACTACGAAACCGCCGGCAGTTCAACGCGCTATCCGCTCGCCATGATTTCCCCGCCCGCGCGCAATTTCCTGAACTCGACGTTCGTGAACGTGGACAGCATCCGTGCGATGGAGCGCGAGCCGATCCTGGAGATGAATGCGGCTGACGCTGCGGCGCGGGGCCTCGCATCGGGCGCAGTGGTGCGCGTGTTCAATGACCGTGGCGACTACCACTGCAAGCTTGAAATCAGCGAGCGGGCGAGGCCCGGCGTCGTGCACGGGCTGGGTGTGTGGTGGCGCAAGTTCGGACTCAATGGCACGAACGTGAACGAGCTCACGAGCCAGCGGCTGACTGACATCGGGCGTGCGCCCGTGTTCTACGACTGCCTTGTCCAAGTGCAGGCGGCGTGAGCGGTCGAGTCGCGATGGCAATTGGCGGTGTGTCGGCATTGGCGGTGGCAGCCGCGTCGGCCCTGTGCCTCACGGGCTGCGCGAACATGGGCTACTACTGGCAATCGGTCAACGGGCACCTGTCGATGATGAGCGCAGCCAAGCCCGTGCAAGACTGGCTCGACGACCCGGCTGCCCCCGCGCGGCTGAAGGAGCGCCTGGCGCTCAGCCAGCGTATCCGCACCTACGCCGTGACGGAACTGAAGCTGCCCGACAACCCGAGCTATCGGCGCTATGCCGACCTGCACCGCAACGCCGTGGTCTGGAATGTCGTTGCGGCCCCACCGTACTCCACAACACTGCGCCAATGGTGCTTTCCCGTGACCGGCTGCGTTGGCTACCGGGGCTACTTCGACGAAAAGGCCGCCAAGCGCGAAGCTGCGCAAGTGGCCAGTGAAGGGTTCGAGACGGCGGTGTATCCGGTGCCCGCCTATTCGACGCTCGGCTGGATGAACTGGGCTGGCGGCGATCCGCTGCTCAACACCTTCATTTATTACCCGGAAGGCCAGCTGGCCCGCACGATCTTCCACGAGCTTGCACACCAGGTGGCCTACGCGAAGGACGACACGACGTTCAATGAATCGTTTGCCACGTCAGTCGAGCGGCTGGGTGGCGGGCAATGGCTCGCGATGCAGGCCACCGAAGCGATGCGGCAGGACTATGCGCAGTACAACGGGCGCCGCATCCAGTTTCGCGAACTCACGCTCGACACGCGCAAGCGCCTCGCGCATCTCTACGAGAGCGAATCGGGCGACAGGCGCGAAGCACTGAAGCAGGCCGCCATGGCCGAGTTCCGGGCGCAGTACGCGAAGTTGCGCGACAGCTGGGGCGGCGATGCAGCGCGCTTTCGCGGCTATGACCAGTGGGTCGCGCGTGCAAACAACGCTTCGTTCGGCACGCAAGCCGCGTACGATGAACTCGTGCCAGCCTTCGAGGCGTTGTTCGAGCGCGAGGGCCGTGACTTTCGCCGCTTCTACGACAGCGTGAAGCACCTGGCTGCGTTGCCGTCCAAAGAAGAGCGGCGCCGCGCACTGAAAATGCAGAACTGACATCAATCCAGGAGACAGCAGTGGCACACATTCACATCAGCCGTGAGCACACACTGGGCTTGCCGCAGGCGCGCAAGCTGGCATTCAAGTGGGCGGAAACCGCCGAGGACAAGCTCGGCATGGAATGCACCTACGAAGAAGGCAAGACCGAAGATGTCGTGAGCTTCACCCGATCGGGCGCGAACGGCGAACTGAAGGTCACCAAGGACAAGTTCGTGCTGGATGCCAAGCTTGGCCTCCTGCTGGGTGCATTCCGGGAGCGCATCGAGAGCGAGATCGTGAAAAACCTCGACCTGCTGCTGCAGCAGAAGGACCCTCACAAGGCATTCAGCGAGGAAATCGAGCGGCGCACTTCGCCAAAAAAAGAGGCCGCCAAGCCTGTGAAGGCCGCACCTGCCAAGGCCGCGCCCGCCAGGAAACCGGCTGCGAAGAAGAAGGCCTGAGCGTGTCAGCCATGTCTGGCGCAGCGGCGAGCCCCCAGGCGCTCGCTGGCCTGAAGGTGATCGAGCTGGGCCAGTTGATCGCAGGCCCGTTTGCTGCCCGCACGCTGGCCGATTTCGGCGCCGACGTGATCAAGGTCGAAGCGCCTGAAGGCGGCGACCCGCTGCGCAAATGGCGCCTGCTCAAAGACGGCACCTCCGTGTGGTGGCAAGTGCAGTCGCGCAACAAGCGCTCGATCGCGCTCGACTTGAAGGAGCCTCAAGCGCAGGACATCGTGCGGCAACTCGTGCGCGAAGCCGATGTGCTGATCGAGAACTTCCGCCCCGGCGCGATGGAGGGCTGGGGCCTTGGGCCTGAGGCACTGCACGCCATCAACCCGCGCTTGATCATGCTGCGCATCAGCGGCTATGGCCAAAGCGGTCCGTATCGTGACCGGCCCGGTTTTGGTGTGGTCGCCGAGGCGATGGGCGGGCTGCGCCACCTGACGGCGGAGCCGGGCCACGTGCCGGTGCGCGTGGGCGTGAGCATTGGCGACACGCTGGCCGCGCTGCACGGGGTGATTGGCGTTCTCGTCGCGTTGCAGCACCGTCATGCCACGGGGCAGGGGCAGGTGATTGACATGGCCCTGTACGAAGCCGTCTTCAATTGCATGGAAAGCCTGCTGCCCGAGTACAGCGCGTTCGGCGTCGTGCGTGAGCCCAGCGGAAGTGCCTTGCCGGGTATTGCGCCCACCAATGCTTACAGGTGTGCCGATGGCGGCTATGCATTGGTCGCCGGCAATGGCGACAGCATCTTCAAGCGCTTGATGGCCGCGATTGGCCGGCCCGACCTGGCAAGCGACGCGCAACTGGCGGACAACGCCGGTCGCGTCGCGCGTGTCACCGAACTCGACGCTGCGATTGGCGAGTGGACGTCTGAGCGAACGGTAGGTGATGTGCTTGCAGCGCTCGACGCGGCCTCAGTGCCGGCGGGGCGGATCTACACCGTGGCCGACATCGCAGCCGACGCGCATTACCAGGCGCGCGGCATGTTGCAGTCGGTCACGATGGCGGACGGCAGCGAGCTTGCTGTGCCAGGCGTCGTGCCCAAGCTGTCGCTCACGCCCGGCGCGCACAGGCGCAATGCGCCGGCCCTGGGCCAGGATACCGACCAGGTCTTGAAAGAAATCGGATTGAGCGGCGAACAAATCGCCGCCCTCAGGCAGCGCGGCATCGTGAACTGACGGGAGATACGGCGCAGCGGCGCCAGTCAGTGCAGCGAGCCAGTCAGCTCAATGAGCCGATCAGGTCGATGTATTGCTGCATCGCGTCTTCATTCGAGGTGCCCTTCAGGCCATTCCATGCGTCCCACTTGGCGCGGCCCACCATGTCGCCGAAGCCGGGCTTCTTCTCGGTGTTGTCGCCCGCCGTGCCCTGCTTGTACAAGGCGTAGAGCTTGAGCAGCGTTGCGTTGTCGGGCCGCTCGGTGAGGCTCTTCGAATTGGCGACGGCGGCTTCGAATGCTGCTTTCAGGTCGGACATGGGATCGGGCTCCTTCGAAAATGATCTTGCCGCGGGGTGCGGGTAACTTCGCGGTATCTTACGTGCAGCCGCCCGCCCAGAATAGGGGTGGTATCGCTATCTCCGGAGAGAACTCACATGGTCACTCGCATCGTCGCCAGCCAGGTCGCCAGGACCGTAGCCAAGACGGCCAGCAAGACAGCCCGCAAAGCGGTTCGCAACGTCCAGAAGAACGCGACGCACGCTGCCACCGGCATGCTCGGCCTCGCAGGCGAGCGCATGACCAAGGTCGACACCGCGTGGCTGCGGATGGACTCGCCCTCCAACCTGATGATGATCGTGGGCGTGTGGACGATCAAGCCGGGCATCCGCTATGAAGACCTGTGCCAGCGCGTCGAGGAGCGCCTGCTGAAGTACCCGCGCTTTCGCCAGCGGGTGGAAGAAGACACCGCGGGCGCGACGTGGGTCGAAGACGATGATTTCGATATCGAACGCCATGTCGTGCGCGAGAAGCTGCCCAAGCGCGCGCACGCCCACGAGCAGGCGGTTTTGCAGGACCGCGTTGGAGAGCTGGCCATGCAGCCGCTCGACACGAGTCATCCGCTGTGGCAGTTCCACCTGATCGAGGACTACCAGGGCGGCAGCGCGATGCTGGTGCGCATCCACCACTGCATTGCCGATGGCATCGCGCTCATCTCAGTCACGATGTCGCTCGTCGATGGCGGTGCGCCGCCGCCCGAGCGCAGCCGCCGGGCCAACGCCGTCACGGGCGCTGAAGACTGGATCGCCGACACGCTGATCAAGCCGTTCACCCACATGACGGTCAAGGCCCTGGGCGCAGCAGGTGAGGGCGCTGCCAACGCCCTGGGCATGTTGCGTGACCCGCAAAAGGGCATGGCCGGATCGCTTGATCTTGCCAAGCTCGCGTACCAGGTGGTGAGCGACATCGCAGCGCTGGCATTGATGCCTGACGATTCGAAGACGCGCCTCAAAGGCAAGCCGGGCGTCAAAAAGCGTGTGGCCTGGTGCGACCCGCTGCCGCTTGAAGAAGTCAAAGCCGTCAGCCGTGCGCTCAACTGCTCGATCAATGATGTGCTGTTGTCGTGCGTGGCCGGCGCCATCGGCGAGTATTTGCGCACGCAAGGCGATGACGTCACGGGCCAGGAAATCCGCGCGATGATCCCTGTGAACCTGCGCCCGCTCGACCAGGCCTACAAGCTGGGGAACCGGTTCGGCCTGGTGCCGCTGGTGCTGCCCATCGGCATGGAAAACCCGATCGAGCGTGTGTATGAAGTGCGCAGGCGCATGAGCGCGCTCAAGGGCAGCACGCAGCCGCTGCTGGCGTTTGGCATGCTGGCCATTGCGGGCCTCTTGATCAAGCCTGCGCAGGACGCCATGCTCAACCTGTTCGGCAAGAAGACCACGGCCGTGATGACGAATGTGCCCGGCCCGCGCGACAAGCTGAAGCTGCTGGGCTCCACGCTGGAGCAGAGCATGTTCTGGGTGCCGCAATCCGGCGACATCGGGCTGGGTGTGTCGATCTTGAGCTACGGCGGTGGCGTGCAGTTCGGCGTGATCACCGACACCACGCTGTGCCCCGATCCGCAACTCATCATCGATGAATTCGCGCCCGAATTCGCCAAGCTCAGCCTGGTGACGCTGATGCTGCCGTGGGGTGACTGATCAGCTCTCTGCCGAACTGGTCGGCATCTCGCCCAGTCGCAGCTTTGCGAATTCCTCTTCGTAGGAAAGTGCGAGAGCTGTCTTCTGCTTTTCCGTGAGCACCTTGCCGGCCAGCTGGAAGATGGCGTGTTCTTCATCTTCCAGGTGGTGAAACACCTTGTGGTGCAGCTTCCTGAAATGGGCGATCCAGCCCGAAGAGCTCATCTCCATCTGGTTCAGTTCATCGACGAGCTTGTCCATCTCGTGGTGTTCGGCCATGCCGTGACGTGACTGCGCCTGCGTCTCGTCGAAATCGATCAGCGGGCTGTAGAACCAGCGTTCTTCGGCAGCGGCGTGCGCCGCAAGTTCGTGTTTGAGCTCGCGAAACAGGCGTACACGTTCGGCCGAGTCGCCTTGCGTGTCCAGGATCTGTGTGGCGAGGGCGCGTTGCGTGTCGTGCGACAGGCGAAGGGCTTCGAAGATGTTCATGCCGCGCATGTTGCCCAGTGGCGCCAAGCTCGTCTGTAGGCGCGCATCGCATGTCGTCGACGGCGCGCGTCGCAGCGGCGGTGCCGCGCGCGCAGCTAACCCTGCAGTTCTGCGCGCGCGAGCTCGACGTCGAGCGACTCCATCGCGTCGAAGGGCTCGGCAGCTGCGGCCTGTTCGTAAAGGCGCGTCGCCTCACGGGCTTTCTTGTCGCCTTCGAGCATGACGAGGCCGTTGGCGTATTCGATCATGGCGATGGCCGATGCCGGCTGCAGCTTGATCGCCTCCTGAAAGAACTTCAGGCCCAAGTCCTTGCGGGCGCCGTAGGTCATCCCGCCGATGAGCGTGCCCACCTTGTCGATGACTTCGGCGTGGAAGGTGCCCAGGGCAATGTGGGCGTCCGCATGGTGGGGCTGCAGGCGGATCGCTTTTTCAAGCGCGTCCTTGACCTTGCCGCCCAGTCCCTGTGCGAGCGCTTTGGCCACGCTGATGCCCTGGCTGTAGCGGCCAAGCGCATAGGCCTGCCAGTACCAGGCGTTGGCATTGCCAGGATGATCGCTGGCCTGCAATGCAGCGCGCTGCGCGACTTCCGTGAACAGGTCGAGCCGCACTTTCTCTTTTTTCTCGAGATAGTTGGCATAGATGGCGGTGGCCTTGTTGGCCACGGTGATGCCATCGCCGCCCGCTGCCACACCTGCTTCAGCCGCCTTCTGGAATTCGCCGTTGTGGAACAGCGCCCACGCATCGATGACCTGTGGGCTGGAAGGCAACGGCTCTGCGTCACCGGCGTGCAGGCGCAGCCAATGTTTCTTCACGCTGGCCCGGTCGAACTGGTAGTCGCCCAGGTGCGGAAACGCTGTCCACTTCGCCATCTTGTCTCCGGTCGTTGTTCTTGTGGGGTCTGTCAGGCGGCGGGCTGGCTGTAAGCTGAGACCAGTCCGAGCAAATGCATGCGCTGTCCCTGCTCAAGGTAGGGTACCAGCAGATTGAGCACGTGGTGGGCGCCGCGCAGCAGCGCGAGCTGGGCGTTTTCAGGCTCGAGCGCGCGACGCGGATCGCGCACGTATTCGTAGCTCAGCCAGTAAGTCAGCACGACGACCATGCTGGTGGCCGTCGCTTCGACTTCGCGCGAGTCGATCGTGAGCGCGCCGGAGCGGGCCATGCCGTCGAGCATCGCCTTGATCGAGCGCGTCTTGTTCTTGAGCACCCACTGGAAGTGCGTTTCAAGCCGCCTGTTTTTCGACAGCAGATCGTTCAGGTCGCGGTACAGGAAGCGGTATTGCCAGATCAGCTCGAACAGCGAATGCATGAAGAACCAGGCGTCTTCCACATCGCGCACACCGTCGCTCGCGTTGAGCAGTTCGCTCAGGCTGCGTTCGTAGCGGTCAAAGAGCGAGTTGATCAGCTCGTCCTTGGCCGGGTAGTGGTAGTAGAGGTTGCCCGGGCTGATGTTCATCTCGGCGGAGATCAGCGTCGTCGAGACGTTGGGTTCGCCAAAGCGGTTGAACAGCTCGAGCGTCACCTCAAGGATGCGCTCGGCGGTGCGGCGGGGCGCCTTTTTGACCATGATGGATCAGGCGTTCACACGCACGGGCTGCACGGGCTGCGCCGGCCGCACGATGTGCCCCAGGTCGTCCATCACCTCCTGCAGCGAGGCAATCGCGCGGCCGATGCGCGTGGGCGACGGGCGCGGCGCGAGCAGGTGGCGGCGTGGATCGTCCAGCACATCGCCGTCGAGCGTGATGCCATGGCGCGCGAACTTTGCCGCCAGCGACGTGCGCCGTGACCGCAGCATCGCGCGGGTTTGCTGGTAAGCGTGCTCGGCCAGCTGCCTGCGCTTGCCGTAGCTGAACGTGTTGGCCAGGTACAGCTCGGGGTCGCGGTGATCGGGCTCGATGAGGACGATGTCGGCCCGGGGATAGGCGCGCTCATAGTGCTTCATGCCCAGCTCCATGCGCGAATGGATGATGGAGCGGAAGGTTTGCGACAGCACAGCCGGAAGCCCGCCATCGGAAATGCGCGGGATGCTGCGCTTTTCGCGCGGCAGGCCCCGACGCATCACGCGTGCGTTCGCGTCGACCGTGGAATTGAAGGGCACCAGCGGATTGAGGCAGAGCATCAAGTCAACGCCTTCGTCGAGCGCGACGGAGGCGTGCATGGTTTTCTTCAGGGCGCCATCGACGTAGTAGTGATCGTCGATCTCGACCGGCGGAAACAACCCCGGCAGCGCAGAGCTTGCCTGCACGGCCTTGGAGATCGGGATGTGGTCCCAGCCCGCGCGGCCGAACGGCGCCGCTTCGCCGGTGTCAAGGTTGGTAGCCACCAGGGTCAGGCGCGCCTTGAGCTGCCGGAAATCGTTGGTGCGGCCATCGCGGGTGAACAGGTCAGCCAGGCGGCTGTGGACGAGGTCGTTGGCAAACAGGCCCGTCGGCAGGATAGGGCCCAGCCGCTCGAGCGAATGCGTGATCGACCTGCCGCCGAAGGTCACGCCCCACAGCGCTGCTGTCGCCAGGCCAGGAAACATGATCGCCCGCCGCGCGAACTCGCTGTAGGCCGGCACCATCAACCACGAAGGATCGAAGAGGTCGCCTGCGCGTTCATCGTTTTCGATGAACGCGGCGCACAGCTCGCGCGGGGACATGCCATTGGCAAGCCCGGCGGCGATGAAACCTCCGGCAGACACGCCCACGTAATGATCGAGTTGCCGGAAGTCCAGGCCGACGAGTGCCTCGTCGAGCGCGCACAGGGCGCCTATCTCGTAAATCGCCCCCAGCGGGCCGCCACCAGCCAGGGCGAGTGCGATGGTGGGCTTGGTTTTGGATTTGCTGCTCATGATCAGTCAGTGTAGGTGGCTTGAAACGCAGTTCCTGCTGCATTGCAGCAATGCGCGGTGCCTGCGACCGGACAAAAAGAAGGGCGCCGAAGCGCCCTGTTCTGTCAAATGCGACTGCGCACGCCGCACAGCCTGTCAGGCCGTCTTGCGCGGTGCTGCGCGCTTGGTCGCCGCTTTCTTCGCTGCCTTGGCTGCGGGCTTGGCGGCCGGCTTGGTGGCCGAAGCGCTCTTGCCCCCCATGGCAACCACATTGCGATTGAGTTCGTCGATGCGTGCGACCAGCACGTCGATGTCCTTCGACGAAGGCACGCCCAGCTTGTTCAGTGCCTTGGCAACGCGCTCTTCGAAGATGTCTTCGAGCTTGCCCCACTGGCCCGATGCCTTGGAGGAAATGTCGGTGGCCATCGAGGCCATGCGGCTGGTGGCTTCAGTGATCTTTTCTTCAGCGACAGCTTGTGTCTTGCGCTGGATGGAAGTGCCTTCCTTGACCAGGGCTTCGAAGACCTTGCCGCCTTCTTCCTGTGCCTTGGCGAAAGCGCCGAGACCTGCCAGCCAGATCTGCTGGGCCGATTCCTTGACGGTGCCCGACAGTTGCGCGGCGGACTTCTGGGTGCCGGTGGCTTCGGCTTTTTGCATTTTCTTGACCATGTGGAGTTCTCCTGTGGATGGATATGTTGTGCGTGGGCCAATGTAAGGCCCGCGCGGCCAGCCGTGTAGGTGCCCTCTTCTAGAAACGGGAAGGCGCTGCACCTATCCGGCGCGCGGGTTTGTGCGGAATGATCGCACCCGCACTTTTGCGCAGAATGCGGCAGAGCAACATCAATTCAACGAGGAGCACTCATGCAGTATTTCGTTACCGGCGCCACCGGGTTCATCGGCAAGCGCCTCGTCAAGAAGCTGCTGGAGCGCAAGGGCTCCACGGTGTATTTCCTGATGCGCAAGGAAAGCGAGGGCAAGATCCCCGAGCTGCGCGAGTACTGGAGTGCATCTGCGGCACGCACCGTGCCCGTGTTCGGCGACCTCACGAGCAAGAAGCTCGGCGTGTCTTCCGAAGACATCAAAAAGCTCAAGGGCCAGATCGATCACTTCCACCATCTTGCTGCGGTGTACGACTTGTCGGCTGATGAAGAAAGCCAGATCGCCGTCAACATCGAAGGCACGCGCAATACCGTCGAGTTCGCGAAGGCCATCGACGCTGGCCACTTCCATCATGTGTCGTCCATCGCGGCAGCGGGCCTGTACGAAGGCGTGTTTCGCGAAGACATGTTCGAGGAGGCCGAGAACTACGAGCACCCGTATTTCCTCACCAAGCACGAGAGCGAAAAAATCGTGCGCAAGGAATGCAAGGTGCCGTGGACGGTGTACCGGCCCGCGATGGTCGTGGGCGACTCGCACACAGGCGAGATGGACAAGATCGACGGCCCGTATTACTTCTTCAAGCTGATCCAGCGCATGCGCCAGATCCTGCCGCCGTGGCTGCCCGCTGTGGGCCTGGAAGGCGGCCGCGTGAACATCGTGCCTGTGGACTATGTGGTGAACGCGCTCGATTACATCAGCCACAAGGCCGGCATCGAAAAGCGCGCGTTCCATCTGGTGGACCCGGTCGGCTATCGCGTGGGCGATGTGCTCGACATCTTCAGCCGCGCTGCGCATGCGCCGAAGATGAACCTGTTCATCAATGCAGCGCTGCTGGGCTTCATTCCCAAGAGCGTGAAGAAAGGCTTGATGGGAGTCGCGCCGGTGCGCCGCATCCGCAGCGCGATCATGAAAGATCTCGCGCTGCCCGAAGACATCCTGACCTTCGTGAACTACCCCACGCGCTTTGACAGCCGTGACTCGCAGGCCATCCTCAAAGGCTCGGGCATTGAAGTGCCGAACCTGAAGGACTACGCATGGCGCTTGTGGGACTACTGGGAGCGTCACCTCGATCCTGATCTGCATATCGACCGTTCGCTGCGCGGCACCGTGGGCGGCAAGGTCGTGCTGGTCACGGGCGGCTCGTCGGGCATTGGCCTGGCGGCAGCGCACAAGTTTGCTGAAGCAGGTGCTGTGACCATCATCTGCGGCCGCGACCAGGAAAAGCTCGACGAAGCCTGCAAGGAAGCCAAGGCGAAGGGTTACGAGTTCATCGCCTATCCGGCGGATATTGCGGACATGGCCGACTGCGACCGCTTCGTGAAGGAGCTGATCGCCAACCATGGCGGCGTCGACTTCCTGATCAACAACGCGGGCCGCTCGATCCGCCGCGCGATTGAGGCGAGCTACGACCGCTTCCATGACTTTGAGCGCACGATGCAGCTGAACTACTTCGGCTGCCTGCGCGTGACGATGGGCCTGCTGCCTGCCATGGTCGAAAAGAAGAAGGGCCATGTGGTCAACATCAGCTCGATTGGTGTGTTGACGAACGCGCCGCGCTTTTCTGCGTATGTGGCTTCGAAGGCAGCGCTCGATGCCTGGACGCGTTGCGCGTCGAGCGAGTTCGCCGACCGCGGCATCAGCTTCACCACGATCAACATGCCGCTCGTTCGCACGCCGATGATTGCGCCGACGAACATCTACAAGAACGTGCCGACGCTCGCGCCTGAAGAGGCCGCCGACATGATCGCGGATGCGTGTGTGAGCAAACCGGTGCGCATCGCGACACGCCTGGGCATCACGGGCCAGGTGTTGCATGCACTGATGCCGCGTGTGGCGCAGATTGCGATGAACACGAGCTTCCGGATGTTCCCGGACTCGGCTGCGGCCAAGGGCGACAAGAGCGGCAAGCCAACGCTGTCGCCGGAGGCAATCGCGCTGCAACAAATGATGCAAGGAATTCACTTCTAAGCATTCACCTGGGGAGTCGCTAGCGGGGCGGGGGCTATGGGAAAATCGCGCTTCCCATCAGGAACCCATGACCGAAGCGCCCCCCACTACTGAAGAGCAAGCACTCGCCGACGATCGACCGATCGTCATCCGCGCTTCCAATCTCGGCAAGGCCTACACATCATTCGCGAGTCCGCTGCAGCGGCTGAGGTCGGTGCTCTTTGGGCGCGACTTGTCGCAGGGCAGTTTCTGGGCATTGCGTGACTTCAGCCTGGACGTGCGCAAGGGCGATGTGCTGGGCGTGGTGGGGCAAAACGGCGCGGGTAAATCCACACTGCTGCAGATGCTCTGCAGCACGCTCAAGCCTTCGACTGGAACGCTGGAGGTCGAAGGCCGCATCGCCGCGCTGCTCGAACTCGGCGCTGGCTTCAACCCCGATTTTTCTGGCCGCGACAACCTGCTGCTCAACGGCCCGCTGCTGGGGCTGACACGTGAGCAACTGCAGGACCGCCTCGAGTCCATCATTGAGTTCTCCGGCATCGGCCCGTTCATCGACCAACCCGTCAAGACGTACTCGAGCGGCATGTTCGTGCGCCTTGCATTTGCATTGGCGACGAGCGTGGACCCAGACATTCTGGTGGTCGATGAAGCGCTCTCAGTAGGCGACGGTGAATTCGCGCGCAAGTCGTTCGACCGCATCCTGAAGATGAAGGAGCGCGGCACCACGATCCTGTTCTGCTCGCATGCGCTGTACCAGGTTGAAGCGTTCTGCACGCGTGTGGTGTGGCTCGACAAGGGGCAGGTGCGGGCGATGGGTGCGCCGCATGAGGTCGTGCGCGAGTACATGCTGTTCCTGGCAGCGCAGTCGGCGCCAGCGCTCGCCGTGTCAGCACCGGCGGTGGTGCAGGGTGATACGTCTGCGAAGGCGGCGCAAGCTGGCCCGGCCGTGCATGTGGACACACCAACGAGCACGCCGGGCTATGCGCAGATCACGCGCGTCGAAACGTCGATCAACGGCGTGGTGTCGGACCAGCTGACGTGCGAATCAGGCGTGCAATGCACATTGCGCGTGACGATCGAATTCGAATCCGACCCCGCGTTACCAACGCCGGCTGCCGGCATGACGTTCGAGATCGGCACGCTGATGATCTTGTCGAGCGTCGTCTCCAAGAGCGATGGCGTCGTGCTGCAGCGTGACAAGAACGGGCGCGGTACAGCAACGATGCGCTTCGACAGCATTCCGCTGCGCAAGGGTGAATACGTCCTCAGCGCCTACCTCGGCACGCCCGACGCGCTGCACTTTTATACCGAGGCCAAGCGGATAGCGACGCTCACGGTCGTCGATGCGCGGCCCGAGCCGGGTGCGATCGATCTGCCCCACACCTGGGAACTCTCGCCGGGCCACAACAGGTAAGCTGCTGCGTGCTGTTTTCTGCCTCAGGCAGTGCGCGTGCAGTCCGCAGGCGTGCGCACAGCAAATACTTCGGCGTAGCGCGTTTCGCGTGAGGGCACGTAGATCGAGCGATACGCGTTCAAGCCGAACGTCGCTTCAACGTAGTTGCCGTACTTCAGCGCCGTCGCGTGGCACAGCACGGCGTTGCGCTTCTGGTCGGCAACCGACGTGATGTCCACCACGTGCGTGGCTGGCAGCGGCGTCCAGATCTCGTAGTAAAGAATCTTCTCGACGTTCGATCCCGCAAGCACCGCGCAGCTCGCACGCGCGATGCGCCAGTGATCCGGATGCGAATCGAGCAGCCACGGCACGAAGACCCAGTTCGGCTGGAAGTCTTCGATGATTTTTGCCAGGCGCGCACGAAATGCTGGCGAATCGGCAAAGTGGCCGTCCGGCTCATCGAGAAAAATCGTAGGCCGCGTCACGCCAAGCAGTTGCAGCGCGGCCGTCATTTCCGCCTTGCGTGTTTCGCTCGTGCCCGGTGGCAGTTCACCCGCGCCGTCTCCATTGGTCACGAGCACGGCCTGCACTTCAATGTGCTTTGCGAGCAACGCAATCGTTCCGCCGCAGCCCATCGTTTCGTCGTCGGGATGCGGTGCGATCACGAGCACGCGCCGCGCCGACGCGAGATCCAGCATCACGGGCAGCGGTGTGCCGCCTTGCGGTTCGCTCTCGCCTGCCTGAGGCGACGGCGTTGCGCCTTCAGCCATGGGTGTTGCGAAGAGCCGCTTGATAGATGTCCACATAGCGTTGAGTGATGTCCTGGACGGTGGGCCAGCTTGCGGCGCGGGCCAGTGCACGGTGTGCACTATCGTGCCTCAATGCTGCGTCGCCGGCCAGTGATGCGATGGCTTTCGCGAGCGATGCGATGTCGTTCGGCACGAGCCATGCGCCATCGCCGACCACTTCAGGCACGCCACCCACCGGGCTGCAGATGCTGGGCAGGCCCGCGCACAGTGCTTCGAGGTTGGCGAGGCCGAATGACTCTGTGCTGCTTGCACTCACGTAGATGTCCGCGCCGTGCAGGTAGGGTGTGACGTCATCGACGAACGCGAATTCAACGCGGCCTGCCAGCCCGTTCTGCGCCGCGACAGCTTGTAGTTCCGCAGGATCGCCGCCGCCCAGAATCGCCAGGCGGATGTGCGCAACGCTCGCCTTCGCGCATGCAGCGATGAGCCGGTCAAAGCACTTCAACGGCACGAGGCGGCCCACTGAGACCACGACCAATTCATCCGGAGCCCAGTTCAGCCGGTCGCGGCTGGCAAGGCGCGATGCGTCGTCCCGCGGCGCGATCGCGGGCTTTGCATGCGGCACTTCATGCCAGTGTCTGGGGATGCCGCCAACGCGCAATTCACGCGCGAGCTCAGTCAGGCACGCCTTCGTCGGCGCGATGATCCAATCCGCGCGCGCCAGCACCTTCTTTTCAATGCGACGCAGCAGCCATTGCGTCAACGGCCCCTGATCGAGCCCGTCCAGCTGAGTGGCGACGCTGTAGCTGCCAAAGCCATGTTCGGTCAGGCCCCAGCGCACGCTGTTGGCTTGTTTACTCAGCGCGTGCGAAACGCCAGCGGCCAGCCACGGGTCGTGCGCATGCACGTGGGTGTAGCCCTCGGCAATCGCGATCCGGCCGGCAGCTGTGCCGACTTGCAGACGCTCGATCCACGCACGTGCGAGCGCCAGGCGATCTGCGCGCCCGCGCAAGCCGCGCCATTTCGATATGCGTTGCCACAGCGCATCGCGCCATTGCAGTTGCGCAGGTGTCAGGTCGTCCTGGCAGTAGTAGCGTGTGTCGATGCCGCGCGCCTGTAACTCCTCAACCATCGGTGTGAGGCTGCGCCCGAGTCCATAGCGCTTGTCGGGCGCCGTCTCGCGAGTGACCATCAACACGCGCATGTTGGTGCCTGTCATCGGAAATCCGTGTCACCGCCGGTGAGCCACCACTTGCCCTGCAGTTCTTCGGCTGACGGCCCTGGCGTCCAGACGTTGGCGGGCACCATCAGTTCCATTTCGGCGACGACAGGCGATGTGGCGTCGAGCATGGCGGCATGGCTGCGCGTGGTCCACAGGTAGGCGCGCTTGCGGGCATTGCGTGCGAGCAGGCGGCGCACCGCGAGAATCAGGCGGGGCCAGTGGGCGGGCGGGCCGATCAAGTCGAGCAGTTCAATGCCGCCTTCTTCGCCACGGTCGCGCATGACCACCACGCCGCGCGCCTGCCGCGTGATGCGATGCCGCACCAGCAGGCACTCGTAACGGTTGAGCGGATGCGACTGGTAGCGATCGGCGAGGTACTTGTAGTCGCGTATGCCGACGACGCTGCCGGTCATCGCCGCAGCCATTGCGCGCCAGAGCTTGTCGACAGCCGCTGCGCTCTGTTCGGTCGCCTGATACGTGGACTCCAGCGCAACAGCGGGTGGGTCGAGCGGCGTCCACGACAGCTCCATCATCTGGTCCACCTGCTTGTACAGGCCCAGACGCTCGGCCATCTTCAATGCCTTGTCGGTCGGAAAGCCGTAACCGAAGAGTGTCGGCATGCCGTAGCCAGACGTGCGCTCGATGTAGGTCGAGCCTGCGATCTGGAAGGGGCCGGTTCGCGTCATCACGGCGCGCTCGTCGGGAAGCGTCATCACGTCGCCGATCTGCAGCGTGCGTTCCAGCTTGCCGTTGTAGATCACCTCGCGCGTCATGCCGCCATAGAAGGCGACGAGTTCGCCATCACGCCACGCGCCCATGCCGGGCAACGGGTTGTTGCGGTACTTCCAGCGCCACAGCGATGTCGCCATCCGGTAGCCGAATGCTTTTTCGAACAGCGCCATCCACGCTTCTTCGTGGTGGGGCTGCACCCACGCGGGTGTCCAGCGAGGTACGCGTTCGCGCAGCCAGCCGGCGTCGTCGTGCGCCCAGCCGAATCGCCGTGCAAGGGATGCAAACAGCGCGGGGCCGCATCGGTCGCGTGCCTGCAAGTCGTCGAGGTCAACGCGCTCGCCAGCCGGCACGCCCAGGCTGCGCTGCGCCAGCGCTTCGATCAGGGCCGCGTCGCCGGTGCCGTTCGGCGTCATGGTCTCGCGAGGATCAGACCTCATCGGCGAATGCGGGCCGCAGCCGCTCGAACAGGCGGTATGAGAGCCATGCGAACGCGAGGCCCACGAGCGTGTAGATCGCAAGCGCCTGCCAGTCCGGCGCAACGCCTTCGATGGCGAGGTGCCGCAGGTTTTCGATGGGCACCGTCAAGGGGTTGAGCCAGAGCAGGCCCTGCAGGAAGCCAGGCAATGCACGCGAGGGATACAGCACCGGCGACAGGAACAGCAGCATACTTACTGCTGGCCCCACGGCATGCGCGATGTCGCGAATGAATACGCCCAGGCCTGACAGTAGCCATGCAAGGCCCAGCATGTAGGGCACACAGCACGCGAGCACGAGTGGAATCACCATCACCCACGGCGTCAGGCCGGCGCCTGTCCACACGAGCGCAGCCATCATCACCGCAAGCGCAAGAACGCCATGGAACATCGCCGTGCCGACCGCGACCCACGCCAGGATTTCCAGCGGGAACACGACGCGCTTGACGAGGTTGGGCTGCTCTAGCACGAGGCGCGGCGAGCGGCCCAGCAGTTCGCCGAACAGGTTGAAGATGACAAGGCCCGCGAACACTTGCAGTGCGAATTCCGCCGTGCTGTCGCCGCCGCCCGGCCAGCGCGCCTTGAATACAGCACGAAAGACAAATGTGTAGGCGCTCAGGATCAACAGCGGATAAAGCAGCGTCCAGCCCAGCCCGATCACTGAGCCTTCATAGCGCGAACGGATGTCGCGGCGGATCAGCTGGAACACCATGTAGCGATGCAGCACCGGTATGAGCGGGTGCGTGCGGCGCAGCAGTTGGGTGAGCGAGGTCATGTGTCGGTGAGCAGCGCGGCCATCGGCTCGAAGCGCACGCTCCAGTCGTTGGCCGCGCGAAATGCGGTGACTGATTCTGCCGCATCGTGTGTGCCCAGCAGCTGTTCGATGCGCGCGCGCTCATCAGCGGGCTTGTCGGTGAGCACCACGCGCGGATCACGATCGCGCGTGCGCATTTCGCCAAACGGCGTGCTGATAACGGGCAGGCCGAGCGCGCGGTACTCGTAGTACTTCACAGGGTCCACTGACTCGGTGAGCTGCGTGCGCAGGAAAGGGATCAGCCCGGCGGCAAAGCGTGTCATCTTTTCCATCGCTTTGTCGTGCGGCAGCGCCGGGTGCAGGCTGATATTGGCCGGCAGCACCGCAGGCGGCTTGCGATAGAGCGGGCCATGGATCTCGATTCGCCGCTCGGGCCATGCCGACGCGAGCTGCGCCACCCACGCCCAGTCGAACCAGGGGCCAATCGTGCCGACGTAGCCGAATGCTGCGTCAGCAGAGGCATCCGTCTGCGCAGCTGGCATGCGATCAGAGGCCAGGCCGTTGGGTACGAGCAGCACGTTCGGATTGCGCGCTCGCAACTTGGTCGCGAGGTAGGTCGATGAGGTGCTGCATGCTGAGCACTGTTGAACGATGGCGGATTCGATCGCTTCGCTGGTCCGGCGCGCCATGCCGTGATGGAACGCCGGAAATTCATCCATCGCGTCGTAGAAGCACTTGGCGTCTTGCAATGCGTTCATCGCGTGCAATGCAAGGTCCGATGGTTTGCCGACGACGAGGACCGTATGCGCATCGCGTTGCGCGAATTCGCGCACGCTATCGACGACCGGCTTCCAGAACAGCGTGCGATTGAGCCAGCGCCCCATCGCGAGTGGCTCGACTGGCAACGCGCGCGGTGCAACGAGTTGCAGCCAGGCGGGCGTCGGCATTTGCGCGGACGTGACGGCAGGGCGCGACAGATCGGCGAGCGCAGGCAGCCGCACCGGATACGGCTCGACCCACAGCACCTTGGCGCCCACGCGCTCATGCGCCCACTGCGCGAATTCGTGCGGACGCTGGCGAAAGCTGGCCCAGGGAACTGCCGAGAAATAGATCAGTTGCACGTTGCGTGGAACTGCTGGAGCACAGCCACGATGCGCGCCGCCGCATGGCCATCGCCATAGGGGGACACGCCCTTGGCCATGGCGCGGTAGGCGGCTGGGTCGTCGAGCAGGCGCTGCGCTGCCTCGACCACACGCGCTGAATTCGTGCCGACCAGTTGCACGACGCCGGCAGACACGGCCTCGGGCCGCTCGGTTTCTTCGCGCAGCACAAGCACAGGTTTGCCCAGCGCTGGTGCTTCTTCCTGCACGCCGCCTGAATCAGTGAGGATCAGCGTCGCGGCCTTCATCACGGCGACGAACGGCTGGTAATCGAGCGGCGCGATCAGCGAGATGCGCGGATGGCTGCCGAGCAGTTCATCGACCACCTTCTTGACGTTCGGGTTGGGGTGCACGGGGTAGAGCACTTCGAGATCGTCATTGCGATCGACCAGCGTGCGGATGGCCGTGCAGATGTCGACGAAAGGCGCGCCGAAGCTCTCGCGCCGGTGTGCGGTCACCAGCATCAGCCGGCGGCCAGGGGCCACTGTGGCTGCGGGCGTCTTGCCGGCCATCATGTGGAGCGCGTCGATGACGGTGTTGCCCGTCACGTGCACCGATGCGTCGGCAATGCCTTCGCGCAGCAAGTTGCTGCGTGAGCTTTCGGTCGGCGCGAAGTGCCAGCGCGCCATATGGCCCGCGAGCACGCGATTCATTTCTTCCGGGAAGGGGCGGCGCATGTCGCCCGTGCGCAAACCGGCTTCAACATGGCCAAACGGAATGTTCAGGTAGAACGACGCGAGCGCGGTGACCATCACGGTGGTCGTGTCGCCCTGCGCGAGAACGACGTCCGGCCGCTCGGACTTCAGCACGGCATCCATCGCCACCAACATGCGCGCCGTGAGGGCCGTGAGGTCCTGGTTGGGCTGCATCATGTCGAGGTCGATGTCGGGTGCGATGCCGAACACCTGCAGGACCTGGTCGAGCAGGTGGCGGTGCTGTGCGGTGGCAAGCACGCGGACGTCGGCCCACGCCTGCGCTTTCAGCGCCAGGATCACGGGTGCCATCTTCACGGCTTCAGGCCGTGTGCCGACGACACAGACGATCTTGCATTTCTTCATTCGCTCGTCCCGGCTTCACGGTAAACATGTGGAACCCACGGTCCCCACTTGCGTTCGTAGATGGCCTTGTTCTTCTCGAACAGCTCCTGGCGCGTCGAGCTCTTGAGTTTGTCGAAGCTCGCCGAGAGGTGATGATGCACGAACACGTCTTCGGCAATGGCAAGCTGCCAGCCCGCTTGCCGCGCACGGTTGCAGTAGTCGTCGTCTTCGAAGAAGCCCAGGCCAAATGCTTCGTCGAGGCCGCCGACTTCTTCATAGACCGTGCGGCGCAGCGCCACGCAGAAAAACGCCAGCACGCGCGAGTGAATTTGCTCACCGGCGTGCCGCACGGTGCGCGACATGGCCCATGCGGCCATGCCGGCAGGGTCTGAATAGCCGACGGCGATCTTCGCTTCGTTGCCGATGTTGTCAGTCACGGGGCCGACCATGCCGAGCTTGGGCTCACGATCAAAGTGCCGGCGCAGGCCCTGGATCCAGCCTGGCGACACCTCGGTGTCGTTGTTCAGCATGATCAGCAACTCGCCCGTCGCCGCAGCAAGGCCGAGGTTGTTGCCGGCTGCAAAGCCAGTGTTCTTCGCGCTGAGGATGAGCTTGACCCAAGGCCTGGTGGCGGCGAACTGCGTCAACCACGCCGGCGATCCATCTGACGAGGCGTTGTCGACGACGACCAGTTCGAGGTTGGGCCACAGGCTGTTGTGCTCGACTGAATGGAGGCAGGCCCTGGTGAGCTCCAGGTTGTTGTAGCAAAGCACGATCACGCTCACCTTGGGGAACGACGCTGCGATCGCTTGCGACAGGAGTGCGCCACGCGCTTCCCACGAGTGGTTGGATGCCCATGTGCGGCGGGCAGCAGCGGCTTCGATCCTGGCGGTTGTGTCGCTGTCGGCTTGCAACGCCTGCTCGATCTGCTGCACAAAGCCTGGCGCGTCGTCGGCCAGCCGCACCTGGTCCGCGATGGCAACGAGTTCGGGCATGCGCGTCGCAACCACTTGTTTGCCTGCGCTCAGGTATTCGTACACCTTCACCGGGTTTGTGCAGCTGGTGAGCTCGTTGATGATGAAGGGAATGAGGCACACGTCGAAAGCGTGGACCCAGCCCGGCAGTTCCGCGTACGGCACTTCGCCGATGAACTCGATGTTGGGCATGGGCCTGGCCTGCGATACGTCACAGCCGAAAGTCGAGCCGACGAGGATGAATCGCCAGTCGGGCCGGGCCCGTGCGATATCCACGACCAGCCCCATGTCGAACCATTCGCTGATCGCACCGAAATAACCGATGACCGGGCGGCCGTCCGGCTGCAGCTTCAGCTCAGCTGGCGGCGTGGCGAAGTGCTCGACCTGCGTGCCGTTGCGCACGAGCGCGTGCGGTTTGCCGGGGGCTTGCGCCTGCATCAGTTCAGCGAGCCGGCCGGACGTGGTGATCAGCAGGTCGCAGTCGCGCAGCAACGCTTCTTCTTCGCCGAGCATCGTGCCAGTGTTGGTCGAAAAGCCTGCGTGGAAATCCATGCAGTCGTAAGCCACGATGTTGGCTGGCAGCCGCGTTGCGACGGGTCGCCAGAACGGCAGGTTGACCAGCGATACAAGCTGGCCGAGGCCCGCCGCCTGCTGCAGCCACGTCAGCGCTTCGGCCAGCTGCAGGGCTTGCGCTGGCGTCAGCGAGTCTTCGTAGATGTTGGGCGCCGGGCCGTCGATTGCGAGCTGAATCAGGTGGACGTTTTCAGCGGGCGACTCGATCAACCGCGTGTCGCTGGGGGTGGAGCCCGCAGCGAACGTTGTGCTCAGGTACAGCACGCGGTGGCCCTGCTTGCCGAGTTCGCGAGCCAGGTGTTGCGGGCGCTGGATTCGAAAGTGCCAGTCGATCACGGGAAAGAGGATCACCGTGAACGCGCCGGGCTTGCCGCCGGCCAGTAAGTGCGCCCAGTCGTGGGCGTCGCCGTTGCCAGGAACGATGGCTGGCGGTGCCGGGGTGCCCACTGCGGCGGGGCGGCCAAGTACCTTTCGCACGGCGGCCTGCACGGGGGAGGGCAGGCGCCGCCAGACGGTGCGCGCGAACCGCTTGATGTTTCGAGCGAGTGGGCGCATGACGGTGTATTGCTCGGCCTGCAGCAGCGCAACCGCTTCGTGATACTCCCTCGTGACCACTTGCAGGGCGTCGCCTTGCCGCATGAGGCTCAAGGCGGCCTCCTCGCGGAGCCGCTCGGCCTCGGTCGCCATGACGAACATGCGGTCGGTGGCTTCGCGTGCTGCTGCGGCGTCCTGCTTCCAGATTTCGGCCTGCTTGCGCTGTGCTTCGGCGTTTTGTTTTGCCATGGCAGCATCCGCTTCGGCCTGCAATGCCCGGCTGACGGCGGCGAGGGCATCCTCGCGCGCCTGCTGCAGTTGCGCGGCGGCGTCCTGGGCACGAAGGCCCCGGCGACACAGGGCCCAGATTTGCGCCCATTCAACAGGGGAGATGGCCGGCAGCCATTTGTCGAGGATTCGCCTGGCAAATTCTTCCTGCAACGCGGTGTTGCCGTACAGCCCCGAATCACCTGAGCCGAGCAGATAGGTCGCGCTGATGCTGTCGACATGGACGAACGAGCCGGTGCGCGAGAGCTGGATCCAGAAATCCCAGTCTTCAAAGATGGAGAGCGCTTCATCAAAGCCTGCCGTGCGCGTTGCGGCAGCGCGCGAGAACAGCACCGAATGGATCGGCAGGTAGTTCTCGCAGAGCAGGCGCGCCGCGTCGAACTGCTCGTTGTAGCGCATGACTTCGCGCATTTCGCCGCTTGCAGCATCTTGCTCGACACAACTGACGCCGGAATAGGCTGCCACGGCGCCAGGGGACTGCAGGAATTGCCGGGCCAGTATTTCTATATGTGTGGGCGCCAACCAGTCGTCGTCGTCCAGGAAGCAGATCCATTCACCGTTGGCGGCGGCGATGCCGGCATTGGCGGCAGCGGAGCGGGCCAGTGGTGCTGAGCCGCCCACCATCCGCATGTCGTGGGGGCCGCACTTTTCGCCGACGGGGTGGTGGCCGGGGCCTTTGGCGCTGACCACCAGGACTTCAATGGACGGCCATGTCTGCGCGGCGACGCTTGCCAGCGCCCGACCGAGCGACGGGCGGTCCATGCTTCGAACGACGATGCTCACAAGCCGGCTGGTGTCGGCGGCTTCGAAGAGGTCGGCAGTGGCGTGCTCGCCGGTGGTGTGGGTGGACGGCGTGGGCGAGGGCATCGGAGACTGCGGAAAGAAAGCGCACTGGCTGCCGCCGGAACGGGCTGTGCCAGAGTGGGTCAGGCACGGTGCGCTGGGTCGGCGGCGATTCTATCGCAGGTGCTGTGTGCGCTGGCCTTACTCCGGCTGGCGACGCCCTGCGGCGACGTCTTCAAGGAAAGCCGGGTCGTCGATGTTCATGTGGTTGCCGTTGCGCTCAACAATGCCGCGGCTTTGCAGGAGCTGGAAGACGCGCGTCACCGTCTCGCGGCTGGCATTGATCATGATCGCGATCTCCTGATGGGTTGGCGCATTCGGCACTTGCACTTTGCCGTCGGCGTCCTTGACGAACAGCAATTCCAGCTGCGCGCAAACCCTTTGCAACGGGTTCGCCAGACCGAGGATGCGCCGTTGCCCTGACACCTGCCGCAGGCGCAATGAGAGGCCGGTGCACAAAATCTCGGCCACCTTCGCGTGAGCAAACAGGATCGGCCGGATGAGGTCGCGTGGGACGAAGACGACGCGCGACCTTGACACGGCCGTGACGTAAATGGGATGCGGCAGGCCATCGATCACGGCCAGATCGCCAAAGTAGTCGCCAGAAGCAACAAAATAAAGGCCGACCTCCCGACCGTCGGCCGTGAAGTCCACGCCTTGCAGCCGCCCTTCGAGCAGGAAGCAGAACGATGCGCCGTCACCGCCTTTTTGCAGAACGACCTCGCGCTTGGCAAAACTGCGTTCGGTCGCATGCTGTGCCAGATGGGCCAGCGTCACCTGCGGCAGGCCCGCCAGCAGCGGGAGCCGACTCAACTCGTTGACGGGGACGGCCATGGGGTCTTCGGTCGGATAGCGTTGTTGTTATTCAGGGGCAGGCGGGGGCTGTACAAAATGCCAATGATAAGAGGCGGGCCACCGGAAACAGTTCGTCAAATGTGACCCAGCGCACATCCAGAGCCTCTTGAGCTTGATAAATTACACATCCAACCTAGGCCAGCTAGCCGCTTTTGCCATGAAGCCCCGATTTCGTCCGTTCCATCTGAGCCGAGTCCCCGCTGCTGTGCTTTGCATGTTCGCCGCCGCATCGGCCGCCGTGCATGCAGATGCGCCGGATCGCTCCAGGGCGATCGGCGAAGTGACCATGAGCGTCGGCCCCGTGATGAAGACGTCGGCACAAGGCGTTCCCGAGCCCGTGCAGCGCGGCACGCTGCTGTTGCCCGGCGACCGGCTCGACACGGCGGAAGGCGGCCACATTCATGTGCGCTTCGTTGACGGGGCACTCGTCAGCGTGCGCCCAGGCAGCCGCCTCTGGATTGAAGACTACCGGTTCGACCCGAAGCAGGTGTCGATGTCAGCTGTTCGCTTCAAGCTTGAATACGGCGTGGCCCGCGCGATTTCCGGCGCCGCCGCCGAGGGTGCCAAAGACCGCTTCCGGCTGAACACCCCGCTTGTCGCCATTGGCGTGCGCGGAACCGATTTTGTTGTTCGCACAAGTGACGCTGGCACGACAGCAACGGTGAACCAGGGCGCCATCGTCATGGCCCCGCTCGATGACACCTGTGTGGCCCATGGCCTGGGCCCATGCGGTTCTCCTTCCGAAAAGCTCCTTTCGTCCGATATGGGCCGGCTGCTGATGGAATTCCGCGCGCAGTATGCGCAGCCTGAACTCAAGTCAGCCAATGGCGGCACCATGTTGGCCGGCGCCAAGATGGATGGCTCCCAGCACGCCCTGCTTGGCGCGCCTGTGAATCCCCAGGCGCTCGGGCCCGGGCACGGCGAGCCGGAGTCGCTGGCAACCGCTGCGCTGGTTGAGGAAGCGTTGATCGAAGTTATTGCAGGGAACACGCTGCCTCCGGCCCCGCCTGCGCCGCCGCCTTCGCCCGCCCCGGTGCCGACTCCTCCTTCGCCGCCGCCACCGCCACCGTCGCCTGCTCCACCGCCGCCACCGCCGCCACCCCCAGCCTTGGCTTGGGGCCGTTGGGCCGCAACGGCCATGTCGGCCACTGATTTCTCGGTCCCGATGTCGCAAGCCGAGCCAGGCCGCAAGACCACGATCGGCAATTTGCAGTTCAGCCTGTTCCGCGTGGAAGGAGCCGATCTTCCGACGCTCAACGCCGGCCTGGGCGCCTACAACTTCAGCCTGGACAAGGGGTATGCGCAGTACTCCCTGTCTGGCGTGATCAATCCGGCCACTGTCGATAGTGGCAAGTTGATGCTCGACTTCGCCAACAGGGCGTTCACGACGAGTTTGCTGGTCTCCAGCGGTTTGACGGGGGCGGTTTCCATCTCCGGAGCTGGCTACATCGGTGCAGACGGGATCTTCATCGACCGCTCCATTGCGAACCAGGCCATAGCGGGCGCCGCTTCGCTCGACGGCAAGTCGGCGGGCTACCAGTTCGAAAAGCTCGTCGGTAACGGCACGCTGTCGGGCATTACGCTCTGGTCGCGTCCGTAGATGGTCAAGGCCGGCCGCATGACTCTCACGCCGTGGCGCCTTCGCATGGTGGCGGTGTTCATCGCGCTGGTGGCTTGGGCGATGCTCGCCCTGATGGCCCCGTCAGCCTTCCAGCAAGCCGATGAACGGGCGACAGACGCCGTCTGGCAGCTTGGTGCCAGCACAACGGCCGAGCGACGAGTCGTGGTCGTTGATATTGACGACGCAAGTATCCAGCGCATTGGGCCGTGGCCGTGGTCGCGCCAGACGCAGGCGAAGCTCGTCGAGCAGATTCGCGCACGGGGTGCGACGCTGCAGTTGCACGACCTTGTCTACGCAGATGCCCGCCCGGGCGGTGCTGAGCTTGCGAGAGCGCTGGCCCAGGGTCAGGGCGCTTCGCCTGCAGTCGTAGCCCAGGTTTTTGCGCTCAATCATGAAAGCCGCCAGACATCGGGCCAACTGGCAGGTGCGCTTCCGGGGCAAGGTTGCCTGCCGCCGGCCGCGCATGCTATTGGCTATGTGGCCAATGCGGACCTGCCTGGCATTGCGGCCGGTCACATCACACCGCGGATCGATGGTGATGGGTCCGTCCGCAAGGTTCCGGCACTGGTTTGCTACGGCCAGCAGAACTACCCGACGCTGGCGATCGCCGGCCTGATCGCGTTGAGCGGCGAGGCATCGAAAGCCGCGCCGCTGCGTGCGGAACCCGGCATCGGACTATGGGAGCCGGCCTGGCTAGTCACCCTGTCTGGTATGCCAGGCGTGCGCATCCCGCTGGACGTGAATGGCGACATCAGGGTGCCTTTCCATAAGGCGCGCAGCGCGATCGTCTCCATTTCTGCAGCGGACCTGCTTGAAGGAAAACTCGAAAACCCGGAGGTGCTCAGGGGTGCATGGGCGCTGGTGGGCGCTTCGGCTTTCGGTCTCGGCGATACGGTGCCGACGGCACAGGGTGGCGCGGTCAGCGGCGTAGAAGTACACGCGCAGCTCATCACGGGCATGCTCGACGACAAGGTTCCTTACACACCGCGCGCCTCGCAGGCCCTGCAACTGGCGTGGGTGATGCTCGCCGCGATTGCGCTGCTTGCGTTTTGCTGGACGCGGTCCGAGCCGGCGCATCGCACGGGCGACAAGCGCGGTTCGTCGCGAGTGATCTGGATTCCCATCGCCTCGCTGGTGTTGGCGGTGTGCGGTTTCCTGCTTCATGCAGGCGCCCTGCTCGGATACGGCTGGTGGCTGGGCTGGTCGCATGCCAGCGCAGCCATCGTCATGATCGGGCTGTCGCTGGGCCTTGCAGAACATGCGCGCAGCCTTGCCGAGAAGGGGCGGCTGTTCCGGAACCTGGCGAGCTACCTGCCTGCGGCCGTCGCAGAAAAGATTGCTCTGGTCGAACCCACTGGCGAAATCGAAGCCGAAAGACGCGACGTGACCGTGGTGGTGGCCGATGTGCGCAATTTTTCGGCTTACTGCGAAGTTCGAAGCCCCGAAGATGCCGCACGGATCCTGCACCGCTTCTATACAACGGCGAGTGCCATCGTCGAGGCGCATGGCGGCGCCGTCGAAGAGATGGTCGGCGACAGCCTGATTGCGGTCTTCAATGGCTCGCGCCCCTGTGTCGACCACACGGTGCAGGCACTGGATGCGGCGCGAGAGGTCTGGCTGCGCTGCAGCGAGGAACTGCCCAATGTTCCGCCGCAGGGCCTCGAGCCGCTTGCGCTGGGCGTGGGCGTTGAAAGCGGAACGGCCTTGCTTGGCAGCTTCGGGCCTGCACAACGGCGCGTTCATTCCGTACTCGGCCAGGTGGTGACGATGGCAATTCGCCTGCAGGACCTGACGGCTGAACTCGCGTACCCGGTCCTGGTCGGCGCCACAGCCGCCGAGCGGCTGGGCATTCCGTTCGAGCGCAATGAGCTTGCGCTCAAGCCGCTTGGTACCTTCCTGCTTCCCGGGTTGCGACACAGTAGCAAAGTATTTACACTGCGCAGCTTGATGCAGCCAGGCGGCGACGCCGAGCGGCATTCATTGCGTTACCTCAGGCAGCAAGGCCAACCTGTCGTCTGACGGGGCTGCGTTGCTTGCTGCCCATAATTCCAACGCGCGACCTGATCGCGCTGATTTTTCGCTCGTGGCTGCCAATTCCGTTTCCGGCTTGCGCCTGGGTCTGTGGACATTGCTGTTCGTCTCGACCTTCGCGCATGCGCAGCAGGGGGCGCATGCCATGCCTGCAGCTTGTCCGGTGCAGCCGACTTATCCGGTCTCCAATGACGCAGCTGCGTTGCGTGCGCTGGCATCCCGCCTCGAACTCGCAGCATCCGATCCTGGCTGCCTGAAAGACGCGACCTTTCACGCGTACCGCGGCGCCGTACTTGTATCTTTGGGGCGAGCCGTGGAAGCGGTCGAGCCGCTTGAGCGAGCGCTCCTGATTGACCCCGACCTGCCCGGTGCGACGCTCGACCTGGCCCAGGCCCTTGGCATGCAAGGCGACCAGGCGTCGGCGTCGGCGCTGCTGGCACAGTTGCGCCAGCGTGCCGACCTGCCCGACGCCATTCGCGAGGCGATCGACAGGCGCGAGCAAGTCATAGCCGCGCAGCAGGCAGCTGGGCGCGACATTGCTGCGAACTGGCAGTCGCGCTGGCAGTTCGCGATGCTCGCCGGCGGTGACAGCAACCTGAATAATGCACCGACCAATTCCGAAGTCACGCTGACGATCCCCGGACAGGGCAATGTCACGTTGCCTCTTGATCCGAGCGCCGCTCCCCGAAAGGGTGCTGCGGTCATGACGTCAGCGTCCTGGCAGGGCCTGAAGGCGCAGGGCGAGTCTGTATGGGTGCTTCAGGGCGAACTCCGGGCCCGCCAGACGTCCGAAAGTGACGCCAGCTACCAGCAGGCCGACTTTGCCGCGTCGTGGCTGCAGGCGCCATCTGCACCCCGCCAGTGGGTGGCGCGCGCCAGCGCGAGCTTTCTCAGGTTTGGCGGCACCACGCTCTTGCAGGCCTATCGGTCTTCCATCCAGCACCAGTGGGAGGCCTTCAGCCTGCCATGGATCTCCCGCGTCCTGCGGACGGCAGGCTCCTGCCGCCCCTCCATTGCGGCGGAAGTGGAATACCGGCGGTATCCGTCCACCCAGGTGCTTGACGGCACTTACCAAGGCGCCGCCGGCGGACTGATCTGCCGGGCCGACGTCGAGGCCGCGCCCGCCGGCAGCGTCAGCCAGCCGGCCTCGACCTTCAGCCTGCAACTGCGCCACGGCTCCGATAAGCCCGTTGACAGCGCCCGCGCAGGCGGCACATACCGGCGCAGCGAGTTGCGCGCCCAATGGGAAGGGCCCGTCCTGACAAAAGGCAAGCTGGGGCTGCAATGGTCGTCCACCGTCCAGAAAGACAGCGAGCCTTACAGCGCCCTCCTGGGCAACGTTCCCCGCAAGATATTCCGGCACACAATCCAGGCTGACGGCAGCTGGCCATTGGTCTACGGGTTCTCCCTAGTGGCGACCGGAGAAGTCGGCCGCCAGCGAAGCAACCTGGATATTTTTGCAAGCCGCCAGCGCAGCATCTACCTGGGGTTTCGCAAGGACCTGATGTGAGAAAACAACGCCCCCAGATTCCGCGAACTACTGTGATGACAATCACAAGGCGCCTTGGTAAGCGTTGACTATACTTGCGCCTGAATCGGGGACATGGGTACCTGATCACCTTTATTCACCTGTGGAGATTTGAATGGCAATTACCGCAGCAGAACGGCACGAAATCGCCGAATTGCTTGTACTCATGTTCAATGCCGCGCCTGGCGCGACATACTTGAGCCAGATCGTCTCGGTCTATGAGTCCGTTGGACACAACCTGAAGACGCTCGCCGAAGTGCTGGGTAATCACCCGGGCTACACCTCGACGCACCCGAACTTCTGGACGGGCGACGACTTCGCAACGAACCTGCTGACACCGCTTGGCCTGACTGGTGATTTCCAGGCTCGCACGGCGATCGTCAATGCGTTCAACAGCGGCGTGTCGATGGCTGACATCACGTACAGCGCGTACACGTTCCTCAATGACGTTCTCGCGAATCCTGCAGCCTACGGCGCGCAGTACCTGAACGCAGCCAAGATCATGAATAACAAGGCCGACGTCGCCTTGTACTTCTCGGTCACCAAGGGCCTGTCGGCCTCTGCCCTGGCCGACCTGCAAGCCGTTCTGGAAGGCGTTACCGCCGATCCGGCTTCGGTCACTGCAGCGCAAGCCGCGATCGATCACGTCAACGATCCGCAAACCTTCACCATCACGTCCAACTCGCCGACCATCACCGAAGGTGACGCTGGCTCGAAGGTTCTGACGTTCACGCTGACCCTGCTCGACCAGGACGGCGGCGCCACGGTTGGTGCAACGACGATCAACTACGCAACGACCAACACGGGCGCAACGGCTACGGCCGGTGACGACTACGTGCCTGTTGCTGGCACCGTCACGTTCCAGCCTGGCCAAACGCAAGCTACGGTCTCCGTTACGATTCTGGGCGACACCGCCTTCGAGCCGAATGAAACCATCAAGCTGCTGCTGACGGGCGCCGGTCTCTCGACGACCCTGGCCACCGGCACGATCACCAATGACGACCCGATCCCGCAGATCTACCTGACGCCGCAAGCCGACGTCGTAGTGGGTACGGCTTTGGGCGAGACAATCAACGGCACACAAGACACGTTCACGCTCAACGACAACATCGACGGCAAGGGCGGTGAAGACACCCTCAAGCTGGTGTTCGACAGCGTGATCAGTGTCAATCCTGAAGCCATCGTCCGACCGTTTGTCACGGTCACCGATGTTGAGCACGTCGTGATCTTCTCGGATCTGAGCGTTGGCTCGGACAGCGGCGAAGTGTTCGACATGAGCGCCCCGACGACTGAAGGTGGCTTCGGCTGGACTGGCGTCAAGACGATCGAAATCAACGCCGCTGGCGGCGCCGATGTGAACCTCAAGTCCGCCGCGTCCGAATCGATCACGATCGGGACCGCTGACGACGTCACAATTTTGGACGACACCGTCGCCGCGATTGAAGTGACCACGGCTCGCGGACATGTCTCCGTCACCGCATCTGACGCAAGCACTGTGCACGTCAAGAAGGCCGGCGGCGATGTGTACGTCCACACAAACAACGCCAATATCGCGATCGACAATGCTGGTGGCAGCGACGTCGCCATCTACAACGGCAACGGCACGATCTCTGCGTTGAACGGCGAAGATGTCTACATCAGCGCATGCGATTCGGCCACCATGACCGTTATCGCCACGAGCGACGTGACGATCTTCGCAGGCGACATTGGCACGTTGAATGTCACCACGAACGGTGGCAACTCGGAAGGTTACGTCTACGTCAACGTGGGCGACATCACCACCGGCACCGTTACCAGCAACAGCTACAGCGACGTGACGATCAACGCCGACCAAGTGGGAACACTGACGGTCACCGGCGTGAGCGACATCGACGTCAACGTCCAGCACGTGACGACCGCAAACGTTTACGGCTCGGATGACACGCACGTGATGGTGACGAACCTGAACGGCTGGACCGGCCCGTGGGGCGATTCGCCGTGGGGCTTCGACGCAACGATCATGATCAGCGGCGAAGACGACATTTCCGTCGATGGCGGCAATGTTGAGCACGTCACGGTTGAAGGCGCGGTTAACGCGACGATCGACGCAGGCGTTATCGGCTCTGTGACGATCGGCGAACTGTCTGATGACTACACGACTGTCGATATCACCACCTACTCGGATGGCGACCTCTCGCTGACATTGGCTGGCGCGTCGATCAACGAACTGACGCTCGAAGGCATGTCCGATGTGGCGCTGGACGTCACGGCATCGTCGTACGCTGTCCTGATGGGCAGCTCCACTGTTCAGACCATCGACCTGACCGGCGCTGGCGACCTGCAGTTCGACGTTCGTGCTGTGGACGGCACGCTGTCCGAAATCAACGGCGGCACCTACACCGGCAACCTGACGCTTGACGCAAACGCCTACAACGGCGACCTGACGGTGACGACTGGTTCCGGCAGCGACGACATCGAAGTCGATGGCGACACGTCTGACGTGATCGTTGACGCTGGCGAAGGCAACAACGTTGTTGACGTTGACAGCTACGGCCTCGTGAACGTCACCGTGGGTGACGGCGACGACGACGTGACCGTCAACTTCGACACGCTGTCTGTTGAAGGCAGTGGCGTTGCGCTCGGCGAAGGCACCAACGCCTTGACGCTGCGCTCGTACACCACGCTGTATGACACGAACCTGGATGCATTCGACGTCGAAGCTCTGCCGCTGTCGGGCAACCTGATGTCCCTGACATTTGCTGCTTCGATTGAACTGCACCAAGACACCTCCAGCACGCTGAACGTGGGCGGTCTCGAAGGCCCGGTGAGCTACATCGGCTTCGGCGATGTCAACGTGTTCTCCGATTCCGGCGAAGCTTCGCTGACGATCGCTGGCACGGGCACCACCCTGACGATCCAGTCCTCTGACGACTTCGGCTCCGATTCCGCTGGCGGCATGATCACCCTGGAAGCGGCTGGCGTGACCGACCTGACGTTGGACATCAGCGACGACATGAATGTCATGCTGATGGGCGACGCTGCAGTTCACGTGATGGCCAACGCTGGCGGTTCCGCCGACCTGATCCTCGACGGTGACTCCGATGGCAATGGCACTGCAGACCAGCTGCAAGGCCTGCTGACGGTCAACCTGAACACCGGCGACAACGCTGACCTGACGCTCGCTAACCTGCGCAGCAGCACGGTTGTTGACGTGAACGCTGGCGAAGACGCAACGGTCGATATCTCGTACTCCACGCTGGGTACCGTGACTGTTGACTTCGCTGGTTCGGGCAACCACGCCGAGCTCGACATCAACGACACTTCGGATTCGACGGTCACCGTCGGCAACGTCGTGATTGATGACCATGCCGTCACGTCGCCCACCGACGCCGACAACAACAACACGGTCAACATCGAAGTCAGCGACAACGACTTCTCCACGGTGCTGGTTGGCACTGTGACCGCAACTGCCGACGGCGACGTCGACATGTCTGTGGTCCACAACAACCACGCTACCGTGACGTTGGGTGCCCTGGATCTGGAATCGCGCTACAACAGCGTGTCCCTGATGATCTCGGACAACACCGACAACGAATTGGGTCCGGACGCGATCGTGAAGATCGGTGATGTCACGCTGACCGGTGCTGATGGCGCTCAGATGCAGGTCCTCAACAACGTTGACTCGGCTGTGACGCTGGGCAACGTGTCGCTTGACTCTGACTACGCCAGCCAGTGGCTGCAGATCGCCGGCAACGACGAGTCGACCATCAAGGTTGGCACCGTCGACATGACGAGCGGTTACGGTACTGATACGGTCCAGTTGGTCATCTCCGACAATGACGGCGCGCAAATCACTCTGGGCGATGTCACGATCTCGAGCGGCACATGGGATGTTGTCGATGTGAGCATCTACGGCCTGTCGGACACGGAAGTGAACGTCGCCAGCCTGACGATCAACGCCTACAGCGATGTGACTCTGTCAGTCTCCGAAACGACGGACAGCACTGTCGACCTCGGCGACGTGAAGATCACTTCGGCCATCGGCGACGTGTCGATCTACGTGAGCGACAACACCGGTGTTGCATCGATCTCGTTCGGCAACATCACCATCGACACGCTGTCTGACGGCGACGTCTTTGTCCTGTCGACCGACGGCATGAACTTCGATGCGGACATCACCTTCGGCGATTTCGACATCAATGCTGATGGCTCCATCGACATGTATATCTCGGGCGCCAACAACGGCTCGGGCGTGACTTCTGTCGGCGCGGTTGGCCTCATCGCCACTGGCGACATCAACCTGACGCTGGACTCGGTGAGCGACGGCGGCGACGTGACGGTGAATGCCGGCTCTGATGCCACAGTCAACATCGTGAGCCTGTTCGGTGGCGGCTTGAGCGCCCTGACCGTGACTGCTGGTAGCGATGCCACCGTCTACGTCTCCGATGTCGACAGCGTCGACACCGTGACGGTGACGGCTGGTAGCGACGCCATGGTGACGCTCAGCGACGTGGTTGACCTGACCTCGCTGACGGTGACGGCTAGCGATGCGGACATCACGCTGATCAACGTGAACAGCGACTCTGCCTTCACGCTGGATATCAGCGGCGTGCACGGCACTGCGAACGTCGACGCTTCGGCGGCCGACTTCGACAGCACCGGCAAGATGGTCAACATCCTGATTGGTCACGGCGACGTGAACTACTCGAACGACCTGGATACCGGCTCGGGCACGAACGACGAATCGCGCGAGCGCTTCGAGTTCGGCTACGGGACGGGTACCGACGTCGTCGGTAACGTGGTGATCGACAACTTCCGCCCGGGTGCTACGGCAGCTGTGGACGGTGTCTGGTCTGACCGCATCGACTTCAGCCACCTGGACGGCGTCAACTCGCTGGAAGACATCACGTTCGCAATCGTCGGTAACGACGTCGTGATCGACTTCGTGGATATTGACTACGGTTCCATCACCCTGACGGGTGTGGGCGCCGCCTACCCGAACGCTACCGACCTCGTGGTCGCCAGCATCGTCTTCTAAATCCGCAAGGATTCAGGAGATTCAAAAAAGGGGGCTTCGGCCCCCTTTTCTTTTTTTGAGAAACAACGGCGCGATGGCTCGACTGCGCCGCGCCTAGAATCTTGTCCTGCTGTGCAACACCGTGCTTGAAGCCACGCCCATTCGATGACCCGTCCTCCTCCGATCCCGAGCAAGCCGAAGCGACCCGCTGCCAAGCCAGCGGGCAAGCAAGCCGCCAAACCAGCAGCAAAGACATCAGCGAAGGCGCCGGCTTCTGCGCCGGGCTCAGCCCCAGCCCCAGGCGCTGCAACTGTCCCTGCCGGCAATCCCAAGGGCGTTACCGTCAATCAAATCCTCGACGCCGCGGCAAACTTCGCGGCCAAGAAAAAGCTGCCTGAAGCCATCAAGGTGCTGCAACAGGCTGTCGATCATTTCCCACCGGAGCGACCCAACAAGCCCACTCTGGCAGGCCTGCTGGTGCAGGCCGCCACGCGGCTGCGGATGCATCACCCGGCAGGCGCGGCGGACCTCGCCAAGGAAGCTGTCGAGCGTGACCCTGAACTCACCGCCGGCTGGATCATGCTGTCCGGCCTGTGGGACCGCCTGGGCGAGTTGCCGCAAGCCAAGGTCGCGGCCAAGAAGGTGGTTGAATCCCCAACGGCTGCGCCAGACCAGGTGATCGCTGCGGCGAACCTGCTGGTGCGTTACCGGGAAGACCAGCTCGCCATCGATTCGGCGCGCAAGGCTTTCGAAGAAATGGGTCGCCCGCTGGCATGGGCGTCTGCCGTGATGTACATCGCCCAGAAGGTGGCGGACTTCCCGTTTATCGACCAACTCGGCGCACAGCTGCGCAAGGCACACCAGGAGGGCCAAAGCGCAGAGGCGCGTGAAAGCCCGCGCACCAACCTGCTGTGGTGCGAAGACGAGAAGATGAACATCCAGGTGGTGAACGTCTGGTCAGAGCAATCCATTCCCGGCCCCATCAGTGAGGCGCCGCCGGCCAGGCCGCTCGACGGACGCAAGCTGCGCATCGGCTACCTGTCAAGCGACTTCCGCGACCACCCCACTTCGCGCCTGATCAACGGTGTGCTGCGCCATCACGACCGCACGAAGTTCGAGGTCTTCCTGTATGACAGCGGCTGGGACGACGGCTCGGACATGCGCAAGGAAATCGTCTCGCATGTCGACGGTATCTTCCCCGTTGCCAGCCTGAGCGACCAGGAAGGCGCGAAGCTGATCCGCTCGCACAACATTGATGTGCTGATCGAGCTCAACGGCCCCACGCGCGCCAATCGCATGGGCGTGCTCAAGTACCGCGCCGCGCCGATCCAGATCGACTACCTCGGCTGGCCGGGCAGCGTCGGTGGCCGTGTGGTGGACTACGTGGTGGGCGACAGCTATTGCGTCCCCGAGGGCGTCGAAGCGTTGTACGCCGAGAAGGTGATCCGGCTGCACAAGATCTACCAGGTCAACGATTACCTCGCGCTGAAGGTGCCGGAAGTGCCGTCACGCGCGCAGCTTGGCCTGCCTGAAGGCGTGCCCGTGATCGGCATGTTCAACGCGATCAACAAGGTGCACGGCGAAGTCTGGGACACCTGGATGAAGATCATGAAGGCCGTGCCGAACGCGGTGCTGTGGCTGCTCGACCCGGGCCCGGTCGCGCGGCGCAACATCGCCAAGGCGTGCGCCATGCGCGGCGTCGACCCCAAGCGCGTGCTGGCCGCCCCCGCCGTCAAGCAGGAAGCGCATCTTGCACGCCTGGGTGCCTGCGACATCATGGTCGATCCATGGCCCTACGGCGGGCACACGTCCACCAGCGACGCACTCTTCGCTGGCGTGCCCGTTGTCGCAGTGGCGGGCACTAACTTCGCAAGCCGCGTCAGCGGTGGCTTGCTCCGCGCTGCGGGCCTCGAAGCACTGGTGCAGCCCACGCTCGAAGGTTACGTGCGCACGGCCGTGCGCCTGCTGCGCGACCCGAAAGAGCTGGAGCGAGTGCGCGCTTTCATTCGCGACAACATCCGCAAGGCCGACATCTTCGACGCGCAAGGCAAGACACGCCAGTTCGAAGCCGCCTATGTCGACGCTTTCCAGCGGGCACTGGCGGGGCTGCCACCGCGCCACATGACGTTCCGCAGGCCGGGCAAGAAGAGCGAAGCGCAGACGGCGGCGACCGCGCCAGGGACAGCTGCAGCGCCAGCCGCAGCGCAGGTTGCAGCCCCGGCGCAAGCACCAAGTGCTGGCGCCACACCATCGGGGGTGGTTGCCGCAGCAGAACAGCCTGCAACCGTGGCCGACAATCCCGCCGTCAACCCGGATGCCAAGCGCATCCCGGTCGTACTGGTCTGCGGCCCTTGGAGCAGCGGCACCTCGGCCGTGGCTGGCATGCTGGCCAAGGCGGGTTTGTTCGCGCCCGGCCCGTACCTCGCAGTGAACGACCCGAAGACGCCCGCCACCTACGAGATGAAGGCCTTCCAGCAGCTGATGAAGTCCCTCGCCTCGGAAGCAACGATGGAGCTCACGGCAACGCCCAAGCAGATCTTGCAGGCATTGCGCGACTTTCGCGACAACACGCTCCAACCCCTTTGGGAAAAGGAAGGTGGCGTGTCCGCCGGACCGGTCCTGCTCAAGCACGCACTCTCTGCGCTCATGCTGCCGCAACTTTCGCAGGTATTTGATGTCAAGGTCGTGTCCGTCGTGCGTCCGCTCGATGCCATCGAGGCCACTCGCGTGCGGCGCAGCTGGATGCCAACGATGGGCTCTGCCGGTGCGCGCGTCGTGTACCGCAACGTGTTCGAATACTTTGTCGCGGCAACCACGCCTTTCATCACCGTGCGCTACAGCGAAGTGATCGCCAACCCGGCCAAAGCGGTTGACGAGCTCGCCAGTTTTTGCGGGCTGCAGATGACCGCCGCCCGGAAGAAAGAGGCCATCGCATTCGTGGCGCGCCCCCAGCCGCAAGCACCGCGGCCCGTCGTCACAGCCTGACCCATGCTGGAATTCCGCACCTACTGCTATTTGCAGAACCAGAAGACCGGTTGCACCTTCGTCGAGCAGTTTCTGCGCAAGTTCTCCGCAGAGCCGCTCGTCAAATTCGACAAGCATGCCGCTGTGGCGCAACGGGACCCGGCCAAGTTCTACTTCATCAATGTGCGTGAGCCGCTGGAGCTCTATCGCTCGCTCTATGCCTATGGGCTCGATGGCAAGGGCACCGTGTGGGAGCGCATGACCAAGCTGGGCCTGCAGCACATGTATGCCAAGGGTCCCGAAGGTTTTTCGCACTGGCTTCGTTTCGTGCTTGATCCCAAGCACGCGCTGGCGCTGGGCAATGGTTACACCACCGCATCGGCGCAGCTGATGGGGCTGATGACGTGGCGCTTCTATCGCCTGGCCGTTGCCGGTTTCGAGGCCGCCGCGCCGTCATTCAAGACGCGCAAGGACGTGAACGACTTCACCCGCTCGCACTACTTCATGAACAACGTCCTCAAGCAGGAAACCCTGCGCGAAGACCTGGTCAAGCTCGTGCAAGGCCCATTGGCAAACCGCGTCACCGATGTCGACGATGCAGTGGCCTGGATCGAAGCCACGCCACGGATCAACGCGTCAGCCTCACTCACCGAGGCGGACAACGTGCCGATCGACCAGGAAGCGCTGCAACTGATCTTCAGCAAGGAGCGGCGGCTCTATCGCATCTTCTACCCGGACGCTGAAGGCTTTGCCCAATGGCGGGCCACCAAGGAAGACTGATGTCATCGGCTGTCCAGGCTACCTCCAACGTCGGCAACATCCGCAAGATCGACTTCCTGATGTCGCCCGAGCGGGATTTTCCGCGCCGTGAAGCGGGCGCTTCGTATCGCTACGTGCTGTGCTCCACACCGCGCAGCGGCTCCAACCTGATCGGCGACATGCTCCATGCCACGCAGCTGGCCGGCGACCCGCAGGAATACCTCAACACGCGCTACATCGCGGGCTTCATGCGGTCGCTCGGCGACGGCACGCGGCAGATGCCAGTCGAGCAGTACATGGCGCAGCTCGAAAAGCGCCGCTCGTCGGCCAACGGCGTCTTCGGCATCAAGATCCACTATGAGCACATCGCCGCGCAATGGCCCAAGCGCCTGGGCCAGGCCATGCGCTTCCTGCGGCAGTTCGACCAGTTCGTGCTGCTCACGCGCCGGGACAAAGTAGCCCAGGCGGTGTCGTTGCACAAGGCCAGGCAATCGCAGATCTGGTCGTCGCTCGACTACAAGTTCATGCCCGAGGACGACCCGCGTCGCACGGCGGTGGTGGAGTACGACGCACGCCGGATCATGCGCGCACTGTCTGACCTCGTTGACCAGGAAGAAGCATGGCGGGTGGCGCTCAACCATCTGGCCAAGCCCTTCGTCGAGATCGCTTACGAGGATGTCGTTGCCGACTACGTGGGCGAGAGCCACAAGCTGTTGCGCGTGCTCGGCATCGACCCGGCGCAGGCAAGCGTGACCGCCCCGAACATCCGCAAGCAGGGCGCCGACAACGACCCGATGATCGCGCGCTTCAAGGCGATGCTCGGTGTCGCCGCGGACCATCCAGCGTGAGCGACGAAGCCTCCACGGTCCATAAAGTCAAGCGAATGAGCAGCGTCTATGCGGCGGTGCAGGACCGCTTCCGGCTGGCTGCGCAGATGGACGACGGAACGGTGCAGGCGCTCTGGCTCACGCAGCGCATGCTGCGCCTGGCGCTCACGCCCCTGGGCGACTACTTTGCCCAGTCGCAAAAGCCCAGTGCCGAGCAGAAGGCCAGGCGCAGCTACAGCGAATTGATGCACAAGGTGAGCGGCAAGGCAGGCCCGCCGATCTCCACATTGCCCGTCGCAAATGAATGGCTGGTCGAAGTGGTCGACCTGAAGTTCGGCCCGCCGCTGTGTTTTGTTTTCAGGGGCGAAAACGACCGCTACGTCACGATGGAGATGGACCCGCTGCACCTGCGCAAGTGGCTGGGCATCATCCATCGCAAAAGTATCAAGGCCGGCTGGCCCCCATCACTGTGGCCCGACGCTGTCGTGGCCGAACTGGAATGAAGCAATGCAGCTGACGCGCGAGCAACTGGCCAACCTGTGCGACATCGCCTCCGAGGCGGGCCGCGAAATCATGGACGTGTACGGCGGTGCGATCGAGTCCTGGCAGAAGGACGACAAGTCGCCCCTCACGCAGGCGGATCTGCGAGCCGATGCAGTGATCCGCCGCCGCCTTGAAAGCGAATTTGCAGGCATTTTCATCCTGTCGGAAGAATCGGTGTCTGCAGCGTCCGGCGACCAGCGAGTCTTCTTCCTGGTCGACCCGCTCGACGGCACCAAGGAATTTCTCAAGCGCAACGGCGAGTTCACCGTGAACATCGCGTTGATCGAAGATGGCCGCGCGATCGCTGGTGTGGTGTATGCGCCCGCGCTCGAAGAAATGTTCTTCTGCGCCGCAGGCCTGGGCGCATGGAAAGGGCAGGGCGCCAATCACCAGGCCAATGTGCAAGCTCTGCACACGCGCATCACGAAGCCGGGCGACACACTGCGCGTGATCGGCAGCCGCTCGCACGGCGCCGACGCGCTCGACGCGTGGCTCAAGGGCTTGAACCGGCCGCACGAATTTGTCGCCGCGGGCAGCTCGCTGAAGTTCTGCCGCATCGCCGAGGGTGCAGCGGATGTCTATCCGCGCCACGGCCCCACCAGCCAGTGGGACACCGCTGCCGCGCAGGCCGTGCTGGAGCAAGCGGGCGGGCGCGTACTGAACCCCGCAGGCGAGCCGCTTCGCTACGGCGTGGAGCTGCCGGTGCTCAACACGTACTTCATTGCACTGGGCGACCCTGCGCTGGACTATCCTGCATTGACCTGACTTCCTGCTGGAGGGCATCGTTGGCAACACAGAGCACGAACTTTCCTGGCCATGGGTACGGCAACGTGTACATCGACTCGCTGCTGTGGGGCTGCGGCTGGACGGGCGGTGCAGTCACCTATTCATTCGGTGCGGGCGCGGTTGCGGCGGGCGACAGCGACATCGGTGCGTTCACCGGCGCCGAATGGTCCGATCGCGAGAAGGCGGCGTTCACCCGCGCGCTTGCAAACTATTCCGAGGTGTGCAGCCTGCAGTTCGTTGCGAGCGAATCGCAGGCCGAAGCGAACATCGTCTGGTGGCTCGCGCCCGCCGCGGCACTGGGCCGCAACACCTTGGGCATGCACGACGTGCCCGATGAAGGGCGTGCGCAGGCCTACGGCTACTTCGGCTGGCAGCAAGCGAGCTGGTCCTACCTTGACGCAGGCGGCGACGGCTATGTGACCATCATCCATGAGCTGGGTCATGGCATGGGCCTCGCGCATCCGCACGATGGCGGCGACGAAGACGACGCGACGCGCTTTCCCGGCGTGTCCACGCCGTGGCGCACCGGCACGAACGCAATGAACCAGGGCATCTGGACCACCATGAGCTACAACGATGGCTGGAGTGTGGCGCCACCCAAGTCATTGGCGTATGGCAACCAGACCACGCTCATGGCGCTGGACATCGCTGCGTTGCAAGCGCAGTACGGCGCGAACATGACAACGCGCACCGGCGACGACGTGTATGTGCTGCCCACTGCCAACCAGAGCGGCACCGGCTGGTCTTGCATCTGGGACGCAGGCGGGGCCGACACGATCAGCAATGCTGGCAGCGCGGCAGCCTGCGTCATCAACCTCAACGCCGCACCGCTCGTCGGCGCCAATGCAGGTGGCTATGTGTCGCGCGGCGCCGGTGTGATCGGCGGCTTCACCATCGCGAACGGCGTGGTGGTCGAGAACGCGACGGGCGGCAGCGGCAACGACAACCTCACGGGCAACGCGGCAGACAACCGGCTGGACGGCGGCGGCGGCTTCGACGCGATGGCTGGCGGCGGGGGTGACGACACCTACATCGTCGACAACACGCGCGATTCGGTGACCGAGCAGGCGAGCGAAGGCAACGACACGGTGTATTCATCCGTGACCTTCACGCTCAAGAGCGAGATCGAAACACTGGTGCTGACCGGTACTGGCAACATTGGCGGCACCGGCAACAACGCAGCCAACCTGCTGATGGGCAACCAGGGCAACAACTCGCTGAACGGCAGCGGCGGCGACGACCTGCTCGATGGCGGCGCGGGCGCGGACCGACTCACGGGCGGTGCGGGCGCCGACATCTTTCGCTTCGAAGTGGGCGACACCGGCGTGGGCTCGAAGGGCCGCGACACCATCACCGACTTCAAGTACGCGCAGGGTGACCGCATCGACCTGCGCGCCATCGACGCCAATGAACTGATCGAGGGCATGCAGACCTTCACGCTGGTCGCAGGCAAGGCGTTCACCGGCCATGCGGGTGAGCTTGTGTTCTCAAGGTCTGTGCTTTCCGCCGACACGGATGGCGACGGCCTGGCGGATTTCGAGTTGCAGCTGACGGGGGTGAGTAGCTTCTCCATGGGTCTTCTGCTTTAGTCGTCGGGATAGTTATCCCCACCACGCACGAGAACCCGGGAATCATGCAATCAGCATCAAACTGGCCATGCAACGTGTCGATCAAAGTCAATAACCGCGTGCGATGGAAAAGGCGGGTACGTAGCCCGAGGGCACAGTCCCGAAGGTGATCCTGTCCATCGAGTTCGGCACGACGGGGCTCGGACGTCCACTAAACCCGGAGTGGTGGTACCAACCTCGAATTGCCCACGAACGCTATCCAATCGATTTGCTTCCAAACTTCGGCCTCGATGCGCCTGACCCCCAAGCAGGCGTCGGCACCGTCAAATCTGCGCCGAGTCCATATTGGGCAATTCGAGGAACAACAGCCGTGCGGAGCAAGCGACCGTATTCGACCTCTTGCAGTGTGAAGCCACCTCCAGACTGGGATGGAAAGGACTTTTCAGATAAAGCTACGAGAGCTCGAGACGTGGCGTGGCTAGTACAAGCCGAGGCCGGCGCCTATGTTGATATTGGCAATACCTGCCGAGGTTTCGCCAGCGCTGACAACGGAAAGCTCATCACTGCAAAGATTGACGTGCCTGGCATGGCGATCTCAGACATTGACAAGATCTACCTAGCGGCCGCGCGCCGACTTTCCGAAGTGACTGTGGATTAAGGTCAGGTGTTACCATGGTAATACCTACAGGAGTACGCATGGCAACCGTTTCTGTTTCCGTCAAGCTTTCCGACGCCACCAAGGCACGCGTCGATCGGCTGGCCGCCAACAACGGCACATCGCCACATGCGTTGATGATCGAGGCGATTGAAGCCGCACTGGAGCGAGGGGAGAAGCACGATGCATTCGTCGAAGCGGCACGCCAGTCCCGCGCCCAGATGATTGCGAGCGGCAAGGCCTACGATGGCGACGAATACCTGGCCTATGCCCGAGCCAGGCTTAGCGGGGAAAAGGCCACTCGCCCACGGCAGAAGGCAATCAAGACCCTGGGGACAACGTCCAGGTGACGCGGCTGCTGATAGCCGAGCGAGCGGCGCTCGATATCGATCGGCTCTGCGATTTTCTGCTGGACACGATGCCGCACGAGGCGATACGAACTGGCGAGCTGATATTCGACGCGCTCGAAGTCCTCAAGGCCCATCCAGCGATCGGGCGCCCCGTCGGTGAAGGTTTCCGGGAACTCGTCATCTCGCGTGGCAAGACTGGATATCTTGCCTTGTACCTCTATGACGAAGATGCCGATGCAGTGTCGATCTTGGCGCTGCGGCACCAGCGGGAAGGTGGCTATGCCTGACCTGTCGGCGCCCTGGCGGCCTGGCAGGGCAACGAAGGTCAGAATTATTCATATAGGAACCAAGTACAATCTCCTATATGAAAGAGCCCCCGCGCAAGGATTCCCTGCGTATCACCCTGAATGCCACGCCTGAACAGGTGGTGCGGCTCGTGGCGTTGCAGCAGGCATTTGCGCTGCTGTGCAACACCCTCGCGCCGCTCGTGCAGCAAAACCGCAACTGGAATCGCGTCACGCTGCACCACCTGGCTTACCGCTCGCTGCGCCAGCAGTTCCCGGCCATTGGTTCGCAGATGGTCTGCAACGCCATCTATGCCGTCTCGCGCACCTCGCGCGTCGTGTTCCAGCACCCGGACAGCCCGTTCCACGTGAGCCGCATGGCCGGCAAGCCGCTGCCGCTGATCCACTTCGCGGACACCAATCCTGTTTACTTCGACCGCCACACGCTCAGCCTGAAGGCGGGGGTGATGTCGCTGTACACGCTCGACGGGCGCATGCGCATGAAGCTGCCGCTCAAGCCGGCGGACGAGAGCCTGTTTCACGAGCGCAAGCTGCGCGAAGTGATCCTCTCGCGCCGCAAGGACGACAAGTTTGAACTGCTGTTCTCGTTCATGGAGCCCGATGAAGACGAGCCCGACGAACGCGCATTGCCCTCGGCCCAGCAACGCGGCCAGTTACCCGATTACGTGAAAGTGAAGGTGGAAGCATGACGCCAGCAACAACAACAAGCACGGCGACGTCGGCAGCAGCGGCCGCCGCTGCGCGCAGCCTGCAAAAGGCAGCCAGCAAGTCAGAGCTCGCTGAAGCCGTGGCATCGCTGCGGCCGTATTTCAAGCGGGCGATGATGTTCAGCCTGGTGTCGGCGCTGCTCGTGCTCGCGCCCACGGCCTACATGCTCGAGGTGTACGACCGCGTCGTCACCACCCGCAACCACTTCACGCTCGCCATGCTGCTGGGGCTGGTGCTGGGTGCCTACATCGTGATGGAAATTCTCGAATGGGCTCGCGCGCAAGTGATGTACGGCGCGGGCGTCGCGCTCGATGCCAAGCTGGGCGACCGCGTGTTCAACGCGATGTTCACGGCCAACCTGCGCCGCCTGCCCGGTGGCACGCAGCAGACGATGAACGACTTCCGCACCATCCGCGATTTTCTCTATTCACCCCTGGTGATGGCGGTGATGGAGTCGCCCGTGTCGCTGGTCTTCACGATTCTCGTGTTCGCGATCAGCCCCATCCTGGGCTGCGTTGCGCTGGCCGGCGCTTTCGTGCAGGTGGGCATCGGTGTGCTGAACGAAAGGGCGACCAAGCCGCCGCTCATTGCTGCCAATCGCAGCTCGTTCGCCGCGCAGCAATACGCCGACGGTGTGCTGCGCAACGCGCAGGTCATCGAGTCGATGGGCATGCAGCGCGACATCCATAAGCGCTGGATCGAAAAGCAGCGTGAGTTCCTGGGCCTGCAGGCAGTCGCCTCCGAGCGCGCGGGCGGCTACCAGGCGGTGACCAAGTTCCTGCAGCAGACAGTGAGCTCCGGCCTGATGGGTGTGGCCGCGCTGCTGCTGCTGCACGACATGATCAACGGTGGCAGCGGCATGCTGATCATTGCCTCCGTGCTGGGCGGCCGCATTCTTGCGCCGTTCGTGATCATCGTGGGGCAATGGCGCGGCTTCATCGCTGCACGCGACTCATGGACGCGCGTTGACGCGCTGCTCACGGCGCTGCCGGCCAAGCCTGAAGCGATGACGCTTCCTGCGCCCAAGGGCAGTCTGCAGGTCGAGAGCATCGTCGCTGCGGCGCCGGGCTCGCCCCTGCCGATCCTCAAGGGTGTGGCGTTCGGCCTGCTGCCGGGCGACGTCCTCGCCGTGATCGGCCCGTCTGCGTCCGGCAAGACAACACTGGCGCGCTGCCTCGTCGGCCTGTGGCCCTCGTCGGGCGGCAAGGTTCGACTCGACGGTGTGGATGTGTTCGCGTGGGACAAGTCAGAGCTGGGCCCGCACGTGGGTTACCTGCCGCAGGACGTCGAGCTGTTCGAAGGCACCATGGCCGAGAACATCGCGCGCTTTGGCGAAGTCGAAATGGCGAAGGTCCAGGCCGCTGCCAGCGCCGTCGGCTTGCATGAATTCATCCTGGCCCTGCCGCAGGGCTATGACAGCCCCGTCGGCCGCGACGGTGCACGCCTGTCGGGCGGCCAGCGCCAGCGCGTGGGCCTGGCACGCGCGCTGTATGGCGACCCGGTGTTCGTCGTGCTCGACGAGCCCAATTCCAGCCTCGACGACGAAGGCGATGCCGCACTGGCGTCGGCCATCAAGGAACTGAAGGGGCGCGGCACCACGTTCGTCGTGATCACGCACCGCACCAGCATCCTGGGGGTGGTGGACAAACTGCTTGTGCTCAAGGACGGCCAGGTGCAGGGCTTCGGTCCGCGCGACGACGTGCTCGCCGCCATGGCCAAGGCCGCGCAACAGGCGCAACAGGCGCAGCAACAAAGGCAGCAGGGCGGCGGCGCCCCGCGCCTGATGACCACGCCGTGATCGAAGCAAAAACAACCATGAAACAACCTTCCTTCTTCGAGCGCAGCGAACTCACGCAGGCCCTGTGGGCCTTCCGCCGCGAGTTCTACATCGTGGCGCTCTTCAGCTTCGTGTCGAACCTGCTGATGCTGGCGCCGACGATCTACATGCTGCAGATCTATGACCGCGTCATGGTCAGCCGCAGCGAGCTGACGTTGCTGGCCGTCTCGCTGATCACGCTGTTCCTGTTCGGCATCATGGCCATCTCCGACTGGTCGCGCTCGCGCGTGCTGGTGCGTGCCGGTGTGCGCTTTGACGAGCAACTGTCCACGCGCGTTTTCAATTCGAGCTTCGAGTCATACCTGTCGCAATCGTCGGCAAGCCCCTCGCGCTCGTTCAGCGACCTGCTGACCATCCGCCAGTTCCTCACCGGCCAGGGCATCTACGCGTTCTTCGACGCGCCGTGGGCGCCGATCTACATCATCGTGATCTTCTTCCTGCAGCCCGTGCTTGGCTGGCTGGCACTGTTCTTCGCATGCGTGCAGGGCCTGCAAGCCTGGTTTGGCCACCGCCATACGGTCAAGCCTTCAGAGGCGGCGCAAGCAGCCGGCATGGAAGTCAGCAGCTACCTGCAAAGCAAGCTGCGCAACGCGGAAGTGATCGAGTCGATGGGCATGCTTGATTCGCTGCGTGCGCGCTGGCGCAAGCTGCAACTCGGCTGGCTGGGCCAGACGAGCGAGTCGCAAGGCGTCGTCAACCGCGTGCAGGCCTGGAGCAAGTTGCTGCGCTACAGCCAGCAGTCGATTTCACTGGGCGTGGGCGCGCTGCTCGTGATCCACGGTGATTTGTCGCCAGGCGGCATGATCGCCTCGAACATGCTGATGACGCGTGCGCTGTCGCCCATCGACCAGCTCGTGTCCACCTGGCGCATGCTCGCGATGACGCGCGCTGCCTTCGACCGCCTCGAAAAGCTGCTGCAGCAGTACCCCGAACGCGACCCGAACCTGAGCCGCGTGGCACCCAACGGCAGCATGCAATTGCGTGATGTCGTCGCCACGGCCACGGGCCGCGAGACGCCCATCCTCAAGGGTGTGAGCTTCGAAGTACAGGCCGGCACTGTCACCGCGATCCTCGGGCCGTCCGGCTCGGGCAAGTCGACGCTGGCGCGCGTGATGGTCGGCATCTGGCCCGAGGTGTCGGGCGAGGTGCTGATCGACGGGCTGCCCATCAACGGATGGAACCGCGTCGAGCTTGGGCCGCACCTGGGTTACCTGCCGCAAGACATCGAACTGTTCGAAGGCTCGATCGCCGACAACATCGCGCGCTTCGGCGCAGCCGATTCCGACAAAATCATCGAAGCTGCGCGCTGTGCCGGCCTGCACGAGATGATCCTGCGCTTTCCCAAGGGCTACGACACGTCGATAGGCGAGGCAGGCGGCATGCTCTCGGGCGGCCAGCGCCAGCGTATCGGCCTGGCGCGCGCCGTGTACGGCAACCCGCGCGTGATCGTGCTCGACGAGCCGAACTCCAACCTCGACGACGCGGGCGAAGCATCGCTGGTGCGCACGATCAAGCAGCTCAAGCAGGAAGGCCGCACGGTCTTTCTCATCACGCACCGCGGAAGCATTGTGTCGGTCGCCGACCGCGTGATGGTTCTCAAAGACGGCGAGATCAAGGTCGATGGCGCACGTGAACAGGTGATGGCCGCGCTGCGCCCGCCGCCAAAACAACAACCGCCGCAAGCAGGCGTTCCGCAGCCGGCCTGAGGCCGTCTCAAGCCCACCCGCATCGACTGCACCCTGTTACCCGACAAAATTTTTCCGAGCTCACTGCCATGGCCAAATCAGACATCCTCTCCCGCCTTTCATCCGTACCCGGCAATGCCGCCGAGAACGCCGTCGTCGTCAAGGAAGACAACGAGCTCGCCGCAGCCGCTGCCGCGTCCAGCGACTCCATCGGCGCCGCGAAATTCGGCCTGTGGGCGCTGGGCATCGGCTTCGGCGGCTTCCTGCTGTGGGCCGCGTTCGCGCCGCTCGACGAAGGCGTGCCGAGCCAGGGCATGATCTCCGTGGACACCAAGCGCAAGCCGGTGCAGCACCCCACGGGCGGCCTCGTCAAGCAAGTGCTGGTGGGCGAGGGCGATCACGTCAAGGAAGGCCAGGTGCTGCTTCGCCTGGACGACGCACGCGCCAAGGCTGACTTTGAAGGCATCCGCCAGCACTACATGAGCTTTCGCGCCTCGCAAGGGCGCCTGTCGGCAGAGCAGGTCAATGCGCCGAAGATCACGTTCCATCCTGATCTGCTCAAGGCTGCGAGCGATCCGCTCATCCGCAACCAGATGGTGTCGCAGGAGCAGCTGTTCACCTCGCGCCGCGAGCAGCTTCGCGCCGACCTGCAGGGCATCCAGGAAAGCATCGAAGGCCAGCAGGCACTGGTCAATTCATACAAGGGCATGCTGGCCAGCCGCCGCGAGACCATCAAGCTGCTCAACGAGGAGCTCACGCAGTCGCGCGACCTGGTCAAGGAAGGCTACCTGCCGCGCAACCGCCAGCTCGAACTCGAGCGAATGGTTTCCGAGTCGAACAGCGCCATGGCAGAAGTGCTGGGCAACATCCAGCGTGCCGAACGCGCGATCCTCGAGTTGCGCCAGCGCTCGATCTCGCGCCGCGAGGATTACCGCAAGGAAGTCGAGTCGCAACTCACCGACGTCACGCAGCAAGTGCAGGCTGACGAGGCGAAGTTCCATTCGCTGCAGGATGAACTGGCGCGTGTCGACATCAAGGCGCCCGCCACGGGCCAGGTGGTGGGCCTCGCAGTGCAGACGGTGGGCGGCGTGATCCAGACGGGCCAGAAGCTCATGGACATCGTGCCGGACAACGAGCCGCTGCTTATCGAAACGCGCGTGTCGCCCAACCTGATTGACCACGTGTCCGCGGGCCTGCCGGTGGACATCCGCTTCAACGCTTTTTCCAACACGCCGACGCTGGTGGTGGAAGGCAAGGTGGTGTCGATCTCCGCCGATTTGCTGGTGGACCAGGCGTCGAACCAGCAGTACTACCTGGCGCGCGTGACGGTCACGCCTGAAGGCTACAAGAAGCTCGGCAAGCGCGTCTTGCAGCCTGGCATGCCCGTCGATGTGATTCTCAAGACCGGCGAGCGCTCGCTGCTGGCTTACATGCTGCACCCGCTGACCAAGCGCCTTGCAGCAGCCATGAAGGAGCAATGATCCATGCGCACCAAGACCCACATTTTTATGGCGTGCCTGGCGGCAGCCGCGCCCATGACGAGCGCAATGGCGCAAGCCGCGCCAGCAGCAGCGGCGTCTGCGACTGCATCGCAAACTGCATCCGCGCCCGCCCTGACCTTGCTCGAAGCGTACCGGCTGGCACTGACGCAGGACGCCATCATCCGCACGGCGCGCGCCGGCGCCGACGCGCGCCGCGAGCGCATTCCGCAAGCACGCTCGCAGTTGCTGCCCAACATCGGGTTCCAGGCCGGCGCGAATCGCAACAACCTGATCCGCACGCAGCCCGACATTGCGGGCGTGCCCAAGACCACCGAGCAGTTCTACGACAGCAATTCCCGAACGTTCATCCTGCGCCAGCCCTTGTTTCGCCCGGCTTTGTGGGCCGACTACCGGCAAGCCAAGGCGCAAGTCGCCGATGCGAATGCTTCGCTCGAAAAGGAGACGCAGAACCTCGCAACGCGTGTCACCGGCGCCTACATGGAAGCACTGCTGGCCGAAGACCAGCGCGCGCTCGTGTTGCAGCAGCAAACCAGCTACCGCACGCAGCTCGACGCTGCGAAGAAGCGTTTTGCGGGCGGCGCGGGCGTGCGCACCGACATCGATGAAGCCCAGGCGCGGCTTGACCTGGCGATTGCGCACTTGCTCGAGGCCAACCAGAACGTCGAATACACGCGCCGCCAGCTGCAGGTGATCATCAACCAGCCGGTCACCAAACTCGCGCCCATCGACGAGGTGAAGCTGCGGCAGGCGCCGCAGCCCGGATCGCTCGAAGACTGGCGCGAGCGCGCCGAGCTCACCAGCCCCGAGCTGATCTCGCTGAAGGCGCAGCGCGATGCTGCGCGCGCCGAATACGACAAGGCGCTTGCCGGGCACCTGCCGACCTTCGACGGGATCTTGCAATGGAACATGAGCAAGAGCGACAGCATCAACACTGTGGGCACCAGCTACAACAGCAAGTCGGTGGGTGTGCAGCTGAACGTGCCCATCTTCTCTGGCGGCCTCACCAGCTCGCAAGTCCGCCAGACCGTGGCCGATATCGAGCGTGCCGAGCAGGCGCTGGAAGCCACGCGCCGTGACCTGGGCCTGCGCGTCGAGAAGGAATATCGCGGCGTGACCGAAGGCACATTGAGCATCGTCGCACTGGAAACAGCTGCGCGCTCGGCGGATGTGATGGTCACCTCGAACCGCCGCTCGTTCGAGGGCGGCGCGCGCACGCTGCTGGATGTGCTCAATGCCGAAGAGCAGCGCCTCACGGCCCTTCGCGACCTGGCCAACGCGCGCTATACGGCAGTGCTGTCGCGCATCAAGCTGAAGGCACTTGCAGGCGTTGCTGACGAAGACGCGATCGCAGAGGCCAACAGCTGGCTCAAGCCCTGAAGCGGTAGCGCCGGCGTTTGAGCGGCCGGCCCGCTGCTTCGCTCAGGCGTTCGGGTTGGTTTCGCCGCCGCTGCTGCCGTAGGGCGTGTAAGCCAGCCCTTGCAACGATTGCCCGGTGAAGTTCACGCGGGCCAGGTTGTACGAGGTGTCGGCCGCGAGAACAGCGAGGCCGGCTTCAGTGAAGTGCCCCGCGTCGAGCTCGCCGACCCAATAGGCCAGCTGGTCGGGCGCCGGTGCGAAGCCTGCGACGTTGGTGTAGATCAGGTTCACGAACGCGGCGTGCGTATGGCTGGCGCCCAGCTGGTAGTTGATCGCGCCGGTCATCAGGTCTTCGTAGGGCGTGCCTGCGTCGAGGTAGAACAGCCCGACGCCTGCGATGAAGGGGTCCGGCGATGCGCCCTGGCCCAGCACTGCGCCGATGAGTTTGACGCTCAGGCCCGCATTGCCTGCGAAGTCGAAGGCGAACCTGCCGTCGGTGAACTGCAGGCGCTCGACATTCACGAGCGAGTCGTTCACGCCGCCCGCCGTCACTTGTATGCTGTTGCCGTTTGGCGCGATGGTGTACGCAGCGCGGCCCTGCAGGTATTCCACCGTGTCGATCCCGGCGCCACCATTGGCGCTGGCAGTGCCGCTGCTCAGGATGATGTGGTCGGCGTAGCTCGTGCCCGTGACGTTCTCGATGGAGGTCAGCAGGTCGATCGACAGGTTGCGCTCGGAAGGCGTGCCCAGCTCGGTGCGTCCGATCGAGCTGAAAGCGCCGGGCCGCAAGTCGATGTTCGCGCCCAGCGTCAGCGCAGAAAGATCCACGGTGTCGCTGCCGGACGCGTCATCAATGATCTTCAGCGCACGGCCGTCGGCGTCAGTGAATGAATAGGTCGTTGCACCTGCCTGGTAAGCCGCGTCTGCACCGTAGAGCGTCTTGAGCGCCAGCAGGTCGTAGATGCCGTACCAGTCGCGCCCTTCGAGCGCGTAGGTGTACGACATCACCGTGTAGTAGCTGTTGTCCTCTGCCGCTGCGAGATAGTTGCCCGGCTGGGAGGATGAACCGTCGCCCACGTTGTAGTTGCCCGGGTGCTTCAGGCCGAGCGCATGGCCGATTTCGTGGATGAGTGTTTCGTAGCCTTCGCCCCCAGGGGTCAGGTCGTGGTTGGGCGCATAGGTGTAGTCGAACCACAAGTCACCCGACAGGCCGTAGCCCTGTACGCCATCGTCTGCGGTGTTGGGCAGGAAGGTGTAGGCCGCCGAGCCTGCCGCCGACTGGTTGTTCTGGCCCAGGCGAATCTGCCCGATCGTGTCGCCGGTCTCGGTTACCTCCTGGAAGTTGATTCCGAGCTCGGCGCTCAGGTGCGCGAAGATGTCGCGCGTCGCCTGCTTCTGGGCGTTGGTGAAGACCTCGAAGCCGAACGAGCCGGAGATCCCGGTGCTGCTGTCGTTGCCGCCATAGCTGGGCACCGATTTCATGAAGCTGTAGGTGATCGTGTAGCCCTGCGTGCCCAATGGCACGCCGTAGTTCCAGCGAGAGGTCACTGAAAAGTCGCTGGCCGGCGTGCTGTCGAGCAGCACGTCGACCCGGTAGTCGCCGGTGTACGGATAGGCCACCACCGTGCCGGCACTTGCTGTGGTGATCGTGCTGGCGGCAAGCGGTGCGGCGCCGGTGACGGGCGTGCCGGCAATGGTGTCCGCGGTGTCTGGAATTTCGCTCTGACGTTCCAACTGCATCGCGCGCCCTCAATCGAAAAGTTCGGCGGCTGCCCAGGGTGCGGCTGCTGCATCTTTGGCGGATACGGCTGGCGCCTGAGTCAACTCTGCCAGCGGCCACTCGATGGCCAGCTGCGGGTCGTTCCAGGCGACAGCGCGTTCGTGGGCAGGCGCGTAGTAGTCGGTGGTCTTGTACAAAAAGTCGGCATGCTCCGACAGCACGAGGAAGCCATGCGCAAAGCCTGCGGGCACCCACAGTTGCCGCTTGTTGTCGGCAGACAGTTCAACGCCGGCCCATCGGCCCAGGTTTGGCGAACTCTTGCGCAAGTCCACTGCCACATCAAACACACGGCCGCTCGTCACGCGCACCAGCTTGCCCTGGGGCTGGTGCAGCTGGTAATGCAGGCCACGCAAAACGCCTTTGGCGGAGCGCGAATGGTTGTCCTGCACGAAGTCCACATCGATGCCTGTGGCTTGCCGGAACGCTGCGCGGTTGTAGCTCTCGAAGAAAAAGCCGCGTTCATCGCCGAAGACGCGCGGTTCAATCACCAGCACCTCGGGCAGGCGCGTTGGCGTGGCTTTGAGCATCACAGCGCGCCGGTCGCGATGTTCTGCAGGTACGTGCCGTAGCTGCTCTTGGCCAGTGGCTGCGCAAGGGCGAGCAGGCGGTCGCGGTCGATCCAGCCATTGCGCCAGGCGATTTCTTCGGGGCAGGCGACCTTCAGGCCCTGCCGCCGCTCGAGCGTGTGAATGAACTGCGTGGCTTCCAGCATGCTTTCGTGCGTCCCGGTGTCGAGCCACGCGAAGCCGCGGCCCATGGTCTGGACGTTGAGCAGGCCGCGGTCCAGGTAGGCTTGGTTCACGGCGGTGATTTCGAGTTCCCCGCGCGGTGAAGGTTTTACACGTGCAGCGATGTCGCACACATCCGAATCGTAGAAGTACAGCCCCGTGACGGCGTAATGGCTTTGCGGGTGTGCCGGCTTTTCCTCGATGGACAGCGCCTTGCCTGCTGCATCGAGCGTCACCACGCCGTAGCGTTCCGGGTCTTTGACGTGATAGGCGAACACCGTGGCGCCTTCCTGCCGCGCGTCGGCCGCCTGCAGGAGCTTGACCAGGTCGTGGCCGTAAAAAATGTTGTCGCCCAGCACCAGCGCGCAGGGCGAGCCAGCCAGGAATTCGCGGCCAATCAGGAAGGCCTGCGCCAGGCCCTCGGGGCGGGGCTGCACCGCGTACTCGAAGCGCATGCCCCAGGCAGAGCCGTCGCCGAGCAACTGCTCGAACCGGGGGGTGTCTTGCGGCGTGCTGATCACCAGCACCTCGCTGATGCCCGCGAGCATCAGCGCGGCAAGCGGGTAATAAATCATCGGCTTGTCGTACACGGGCAAGAGCTGCTTGGAGATGGCCAGCGTCGCCGGGTGCAGGCGTGTGCCTGCGCCGCCGGCCAGGATGATTCCTTTTCGCTCTGCGCGCTCAATTGACATTCTTTTGTCCCGATTCCACGTTTCGGCGATCCCCTGCCGCCAGCTCGGCCACCACGGCCCGCACGCCATCCTGCCACGGCGGGAGCGCCACCCCGAAGGTGGTGCGCAACTTCGTTGTGTCCAGGCGTGAATTGCCTGGGCGCGGCGCCGCGACGGGATAGTGCGCGGAGCCTATCGCATTCACCCGCTGCGGCGCCGTGACCAGCGTCACACCGCAGGCGATGGCCTCTTCGATGGCCAGCTGCGCATAGGCATGCCAGTTGGTGAAGCCGGCTGCGGCCAGGTGATAGATGCCCGCACGGCTGACCTGCAGCTGACCAATGACATGTGCCGTGACGTCGGCAATGAGCGCAGCGCGTGTGGGTGCGCCCCACTGGTCGGCGACGACGTTGAGCGACTCGCGTTGCGCGGCTGCGCGAAGAATCGACTTCAGGAAGTTCTGGCCCCACGTGTCGAACACCCAGCTGCAGCGCAACACGAGATGCCTCGGGTTGCCCAAGACGATGGCGCGCTCGCCTTCGAGCTTGCCGCGCCCGTACTCGTTGACAGGCCCCGTCGCATCGGTTTCAGCCCACGCGCGCTCGCCGCTGCCGTTGAACACATAGTCGCTCGAGTAGTGCACCAGCCAGGCGCCGATCGCGTTCGATTCGCGCGCCAGCACTTCGCAGGCAAGCGCGTTGATGGCGAATGCGGCTTCCGGTTCGGCCTGCGCCTTGTCTACTGCTGTGTAGGCCGCCGCATTGACGATCACGTCGGGGCGAAGTGCCCGTATGGTTTGGGCAAGCTCTGCGGGGCGGGCCAGGTCGCCGCACAGCGGCGTGCTGCCACGGTGCAATGCAGTGACGTTGCCGACCACGGCAAGGCTGCGGCGCAACTGCCAGCCAACCTGGCCATTTGCTCCGAGCAGCAGGATATTCATGCGACTGGCACGGCGCTCTTGTAGTGCAGCTCAACCCATTGGCGATAGCTGCCGCTGGTGACCGACTCGACCCAGTCTTCGTGATCGAGGTACCACTGGACGGTGGCGCGGATGCCTTGCTCGAATTTCACCGTGGGCTGCCAGCCGAGTTCACTCGCAATTTTCGAGTCGTCAATGGCGTAGCGCCTGTCGTGGCCCGGGCGGTCCTGGACATGGGAGAGCAGCTCGATGTAGCGGCCACCCCCTTTGCGCGGGCGCAGCGCATCAAGCGCGTTGCAGATCGAATCGACCACGGCGAGGTTGGTGCGCTCGGAACGTCCGCCGATGTTGTAGCTCTCGCCGGGTCGGCCGCGTTCCAGCACGGCATTCAATGCCGTGCAATGGTCGTCCACATGCAGCCAGTCGCGCACCTGCCGGCCGTCGCCATAGACGGGCAGCGGCTCGCCGCGCAGGGCGTTGTGGATCATCAGCGGAATGAGCTTTTCGGGGAACTGGCGCGGCCCGTAGTTGTTCGAGCAGTTCGTGGTGAGCGTGGGCAGCCCGAATGTGTGATGCCAGGCGCGCACGAAGTGGTCGGAGGCCGCCTTTGACGCGGAATACGGGCTGTTCGGCTGGAAGCGGTGCTGCTCGGTAAAGCCGGCGTCATGCGGGTCGAGCGAGCCGTAAACCTCATCGGTGGAGACATGGACGAACCTGAACTCCGACGCATCGGCCGGGCTGAGCTTGCGCCACCATGCGTGCACGGTTTCAAGAAGTTTCAGTGTGCCCAGGACGTTGGTCTGCGCAAAAGCCAGCGGCGCGCTGATGGAGCGGTCAACATGGCTTTCTGCCGCGAAATTGATGATGGCGCGCGGCCGGTGCCGGGTCAAAATCTGCTCGACAAGCGCCGAATCCCCAATATCGCCCCGGATAAAGGTATAACCCTCGTTGGCGGCGACGGCGGCCAGGTTGCCAGGGTGACCCGCGTAGGTCAGCAGGTCCAGGTTGACCACCGGTTCACGGCTGGTGTTCAGCCATCCCAGCACAAAGGCCGAACCGATGAAGCCGCACCCGCCAGTCACTAGAATCATGTGTTTCCCTGTTTTGGCGTAGCTTGAATTGATCGCTCCGATTGTAAGTGCCTCCTCTTCGCACCAAGCCTTGCGCCGTGGGCGCATCGCCGTGTCCATTGTGAGTCACGGGCACACGGCAATGGTGCAGGATTTGCTGCGCGAGCTGTGCGATGGGCATGGCGGCTGGATCGAGCACGTCATCGTCACGCACAACATCCCCGAGCCCACGCTGCAGGAGCCGGCCGAGGGCTGGCCCTTCCGTTTCACCGAGCTGTTCAATGACCGGCCCGCCGGCTTCGGCGCCAACCACAACGGCGCGTTCGAACACTGCTTCTCCGAATTTTTCTGCGTGCTCAACCCCGACGTGGAGCTCGCCGGCCCTGAGTTGTGGCGCTCGCTCGTCGCGGCAGCCTGCGAGCCTGGAACGGGCCTGGCTTACCCCGTGCTCCTCAACCCCGATGGCAGCCTGCAAGACAACGAGCGCGAGGCTGTCACGCCCATTGCCTTGCTGCGCCGGCGCCTGCTCAAGCAGCCGCAACGCGGCATCGACTGGGTCAGCGCCGCGTTCTGGCTTGTTCCCGCACAGAACTACCGGCGCCTTGGCGGTTTCGACGAGCGCTTCTTCATGTATTGCGAAGACACCGACTTCTGCCTTCGCCTGCGCATCGCGGGCCTCGGACTCAGGCGCGTCGAGGTGGCAGTGGTGCACCAGGCCATGCGAGGCAGTGGCCGTGAAGTGCGTCACCTGGCCTGGCACCTGCGCAGCCTGTGGCGGCTGTGGACCGGCCCGGTGTTGCGCCGCTACCTCGCGGATGTGACGGCCAGCTAGCCCACTGGGGGCCCTGCGGCGCAGTTGCTGCCGAATGCGAGCGAATGTCGGCCAAATGCCGCGACAATAGCGCGGCATGTTGTTCCTGCTGATCCTTTCCTGTGCGAGCTCCTTCGTGGCCTGCGCACTGCTCATCCGCTACGGAAAATCGCATTCGCAGCGCTATGGCGACCAGGTCCAGCGCTTCCATTGGGGCCATGTTCCGCGCGTGGGCGGTGTCGGCATGATGGCCGGCTGCACGGTCGGCTGGGCCTGGATGGTCATCTCCGACCGTCTGCACCTGCTCAACCAGCTTCGCATTCCCACTGAAACGGCCGCCATCTTGTGGTCCGTGGCGCTGCTCACGGTGACTGCCGGCGCCATTGAAGACCTCACGCAGCGCCTGCGGGCTGTCTACCGGCTGCTGCTCACCACGGGAGCGGCGATTCTCGCGGTGTGGCTGCTGGGCCTGAGCGTGCCCCGGCTCGGGCTGCCGGGCGTCGATGCCTTGCTGGCCATGTACCCATGGGCCGGCGCCGCGTTTGCGGTGTTTGCCATCTGCGGGCTGCCACATGCATTCAACCTGATCGATGGCTATAACGGCCTGGCCGGTACCGTTGCGCTCGTGTGCTGCTTTGCGCTCGCTTATGTAGCCGTGCAGGTCGGAGACAGGCAACTCGCCGCCACCATCCTGGTGCTGGCCGGGTGCACTGCGGGTTTCCTGGTGTGGAACTACCCGCGCGGCTTGCTCTTTGCCGGTGACGGTGGGGCATACCTGTGGGGCGTCGTGATGGCGATTGGCTCCATCCAGCTTGTCATGCGCCATCCGCAGGTGTCGCCGTGGTTCCCGCTCGTGCTGCTGCTCTACCCGGTGTGGGAGACGATGTTCTCCATCTACCGCAAAGCGGCGCGCGGCATCTCGCCGGGCGTGGCCGATGCGCTGCATTTCCACCAGCTGATTTACCGGCGGATCGTGCGCCGCGTGTTCGACGACGACGAGGCACGCCGCATGCTCATACGCAACAACCGCACGTCGCCCTACCTGTGGGGCTTTGCGGTGCTCACCGTGACACCGGCTGTCCTGTTCTGGAACAACACGCTCGTGCTTCAGATCTGTGCGTTGGCCTTTGTGACGGGCTATGTGTGGGCCTACACCAGCATCATCCGGTTCAAAGTCCCCAAATGGCTTCGCCGCTAGCAGTGGGTCCGTCACGCCCAACGCCCAACGCCGGACGCTCAACCTAGAATTCTTCCATGACCGACTTGCTCAACATCGCTCCGCGTGACAAGGCAGAGATCCTTGCACAAGCCCTGCCGTACATCCGCCGTTTCCACGGCAAGACGCTGGTCATCAAATACGGCGGCAACGCCATGACCGACCCCGAGCTGCAGGCAGACTTTGCCGAAGACGTCGTGCTGCTCAAGCTGGTCGGCATGAACCCGGTCGTTGTGCATGGCGGCGGGCCGCAGATCGAGTCGGCGCTCACCAAGCTGGGCAAGAAGGGCGAGTTCATCCAGGGCATGCGCGTGACCGACGCCGAGACCATGGAAGTCGTCGAATGGGTGCTTGCAGGTGAAGTCCAGCAGGACATCGTCGGCCTCATCAACCAGGCGGGCGGAAAGGCTGTGGGGCTGACAGGCCGCGACGGCGGCCTCATCCGCGCGCAAAAACTCAAGATGGTGGACAACCAGGACCCGAGCAAGGAACACGATGTGGGCCAAGTCGGCGACATCGTCAGCATCGACCCGTCCGTCGTGAAGGCGCTGCAGGACGACCAGTTCATCCCGGTCATCTCGCCGATCGGCTTTGGCGAAAACAACGAGAGCTACAACATCAACGCCGACGTCGTCGCGAGCAAGCTCGCCACCGTGCTCAAGGCCGAAAAGCTGATGCTGCTGACGAACACGGCAGGCGTGCTCGACAAGGACGGCAAGCTGCTCACGAACCTTTCGGCGCGTGAAATCGACGAGCTGTTTGCCGACGGCACGATCTCCGGCGGCATGCTGCCCAAGATCGCAGGCGCGCTGGATGCGGCCAAGAGCGGCGTCAATGCGGTGCACATCATCGATGGCCGCGTGCCGCATGCCATGCTGCTTGAAATCCTGACCGATCAGGCCTACGGCACGATGATCCGAAGCCATTGATGGCCTGCCCCACAAGGGGGCGCAGCCCGTGGTCTGGCAGTGCCAGTTCCGCAGCCACCCACTGAAAGAATCGTCGATGAAAATTACTGTGATTGGAACCGGATACGTTGGACTGGTCAGTGGTGCGTGTCTGGCCGATGTCGGCAACGACGTGCTTTGTTTCGACACCGACGAGGGCAAAGTCCAGGGGCTGCGCAACGGGCACATCCACATCTTCGAGCCGGGCCTCAAGGAGATCGTCGAGCGCAATATCCAGGCAGGGCGGCTGTCGTTCACGACTGACGCGAAGGAAGCCACCGAGTTCGGCCTGCTGCAGTTCATCGCCGTCGGCACGCCCCCCGGTGAAGACGGCTCCGCCGACTTGCAATACGTGCTCGCTGCGGCGCGCGCCATTGGCCAGCACATGACCGACTACCGCGTGGTGGTTGATAAAAGCACTGTGCCGGTCGGCACGGGCGACAAGGTCACGGCCGCCATCGCGCAGGAGCTCGCCAGGCGCGACGCGAAGATTGATTTCGCGGTGGTCTCCAACCCGGAGTTCCTCAAGGAAGGCGCCGCCGTTGAAGACTTCATGCGGCCGGACCGCGTGGTGGTCGGCACTGACGACGATCACGCCATCACGATCATGCGCGAGCTGTACGCGCCCTTCCAGCGCAATCGTGACCGCTTCGTGCTGATGGACCGGCGCAGCGCCGAGCTGACCAAGTACGCGGCCAATGCCATGCTTGCCACGCGTATCAGCTTCATCAACGAACTCGCCAATCTTGCCGAGCGCCTGGGCGCGGACATCGAGTCGATCCGCAAGGGTATTGGCTCCGACCCGCGCATCGGCTACGACTTTCTCTATGCGGGCTGTGGCTACGGCGGCTCGTGCTTCCCCAAGGACGTGCAGGCGCTGCTGAAGACGGCGCGCGACGATGCCGGCATGGACCTGCATGTGCTCGCTGCCGTCGAGCAGGCCAACCACCACCAAAAGCGCGTGCTGCCCGCCAAGATCCGCGCGCGCTTTGGCGAGCAGCTTGCCGGCAGAAAATTTGCGCTGTGGGGCCTGGCCTTCAAGTCAAACACGGACGACATGCGTGAAGCGCCAAGCCTGGCGATGGTGGAGGCACTGGTCGGCGCGGGCGCGCAAGTCGTGGCGTATGACCCCGCCGCGATGGAAACGGCCCAGCGCGCCATCGGCGTGAAGCCGGGTCTCACGTATGCCGACAATGCCATGGCTGCGCTGCCGGGCGCCGATGCGCTCGTCATCGTCACGGAGTGGAAAGAATTCCGCAGCCCCGATTTCGATGCGATTGCTGCCGCGTTGAAGGCACCCGTCATCTTCGATGGCCGCAACCTGTACGACCCTGCGCTGCTGCGCGGCCGCGGCTTTGAATATCACGCCATCGGCCGATGAAGGTCCTGGTCACCGGCGCGGCCGGCTTCATCGGAATGCATGTGTGCGAGCGCCTGCTCGCGCGCGGCGACGAAGTGACCGGGCTGGACAACCTCAACGACTACTACGACCCCACGCTCAAGCAAGACCGCGTGGAGCGGCTGGCGTCCCACGCGAATTTCCGTTTCGAAGCCGTTGACATTGCTGACCAGGCGCCGCTTGACGCGCTGTTTGCCGCAGGCAGCTTCGATCGCGTCGTGCACCTGGCCGCGCAGGCGGGTGTGCGCTATTCATTGCGCAATCCGCAGGTTTATGTGCAGAGCAACCTGGTGGGTTTCGCGAACATCCTGGAGGCATGCCGCCACGCACGCATCGCCCACCTGGTGTACGCGAGCAGCTCGAGCGTGTACGGCGGCAACGTCAAGCAGCCCTTCGCGGAGACTGACCCTGTCGATCATCCGGTGAGCCTCTACGCAGCGACTAAAAAGTCCAACGAGCTCTCGGCGCATGTTTACAGCCACCTCTTCGGCCTGCCGACGACGGGCTTGCGCTTTTTCACCGTCTATGGTCCCTGGGGCCGGCCCGACATGGCGTGCTCGCTGTTTGCCAAAGCCATCATGGAAGGCGTGCCCATCGACGTCTTCAACCAGGGGCAGATGTCGCGCGACTTCACCTACATTGACGATGTGACCGAGGCCGTCGTGCGCGTGCTCGACAAGGCGCCCACTGCTGACGACGCCAACGACACCCGGAACAACGCGCCAAGTGCAGCGCCTGCGCGCATCTTCAACATAGGCAACCGCACGCCCGTGCCGCTGATGGAATTCATCGCAACGCTGGAGCAACAACTCGGCCGCACCGCCCGGAAAAACCTGTTGCCCATGCAGGCCGGTGACGTCGCCAGCACCTGCGCCGACACATCCGCCATCGAGGCCTGGGTCGGTTTTCAGCCAGCGACGCCGCTCGAAGATGGACTCAAGCAGTTCACCGACTGGTTTGTGGCGTATTACGGCAAGCGCTTCGCCCGGTCATGACGCCGACGCTGGGCGCCCTGTTCGCGCGGCGCAGCAACAACTTCAACCTCATCCGCCTGCTGGCTGCGCTGGTGGTCATCTATGCGCATGCCCCGGCCATCACGGGCTTCGCGCCACCGGAGCCATTCGCGCAGTTCACTGGCCACTACACCGGCGCCCTGGCCATCGACGTCTTCTTCCTGCTCAGTGGCTTTCTCGTGACGGGCAGTGCAATGAGCGATCGCGGGCTGCGCTACTTCATGGCGTCGCGGCTGCTGCGCATCTATCCGGCGCTGGTGGTGTGCTGCTTGCTCACCGTGCTGGCGCTAGGCCCTGCGCTTTCGGCGTCGACGCACTACTGGTCGCTCGAGACATGGGACTACTTCTGGAACAACGCGACCGCGTGGCGCGCGCAGTACGACTTGCCGGGGGTGTTTGCAAGCCATCCGCAGCAGGCGGTGAATGGCTCGCTCTGGTCGCTGCCGCTTGAAGTGAGGCTGTATCTCGCAGTGCTCGCGGCTGCGCTGCTGGGCTTGCTGCGCAGCCGCGCGTGGTTCAACGCGCTGGCGGTGATGGCGGTGGCCGTCGGCTACTACCTGCACGCGAGTGTCGGTGCGGACTCGCCCTACAAATATCACCTGCACTCATCGCTGATGTTCATGCTCGGCTCGCTCGCGTGGATGAATCGCGACCGGGTTCCTGTGAGCTGGCGCATCCTTGTGGCGCTGGTGGTGGCCACGCTGCTGGTGCGCAACACGCCGGCATTCACCGTACTGTTTGAAGTGCTGTTGCCCTACGCCGTCTTCACGCTGGCTTTTGCGCCGGGCCTGGACGGCTTCAACCGCGTGGGTGACTACTCGTATGGCGTGTATCTGTACGGCTGGCCGGCACAGCAACTGGCGCTGGTCGCGATGGGTGGCGACTCCAGCAACGCCATGAACACGCTACTGGGGGCAGCGATGGCCCTGCTCGTGGCGATCGCCTCGTGGCACTTGGTCGAAAAACCGGCGCTCGCGCTCAAGCGCCGGTTTGCTCCCGCCACGCCGCATCGTCGATCGCCCCCAGGAGAGGACCCACCGGCGTGCGCGGAACGTTCTGGACATCGAACTGGATGAATGTCAGCAGCATCTGGATGCCCAGGATCAGCGGCAGTGCGGCGAGCATCACGGTGCCAGCGGAAGCCGTCGTCCCCAGCGTCATCAGGTGCGTCCATTTGAAGCTGCCAAAGAGCAGGCCGAAGGCGGTGAGGACGAGGCCCATCGGCAGCAGCAGTGAGCCGAGCGAGAAGTCGCGCAGGTAATACATGTAGATCACGCGCTTGGCCAGGTTGCGCAGGTTGCCCAGCAGGAACGGCCCGATCACACGCTTGATCGACAGCGAAGATTCTTCATGCGGATACTCGGCGCGCATCGGCACATCGAGCACCACGGCGCGCAAGGTGCCGAGGCGAAACAGCAAGTCGGATTCGAAGAAGTAGCGCGTCGCGATCTTGTCCATGCGCAGGCGTGCGACCAGCCGTGCGTCGATGGCGGTGTAGCCATTTGTCGGGTCAACCACATGCCAGTAACCGCTGGACAACTTGGTCAGGAACGACAGCATCAGGTTGCCGAAGAGACGAACGCCCGGCATTTCCGAGAGGCTTTCGGGGTCGAAGAAGCGATTGCCCTTCGTGTAGTCGGCCAGGCCTTGCTGGATGGGCGTGATGAACTGCGGGATGCGCGATGGCGGCATCTGCCCGTCACCGTCGATCTTCACCATGATGGCTGCGCCGGCGGCGAGCGCCGCGCGATAGCCCGCCATCACGGCAGCGCCCACACCGCCATTGACCGGCAGGCGCACGACCTGCACACGCGGGTCGCGGCACTGCGCCTGGACGTAGTCACCTGTGTTCTCGGGGCACGCGTCGTCGACCACCCACACCTGTGCGACCTCGGGCGGAATCGCCTCGATCACGCCCAGCACGTGCTTGCGCACCTTGTAGCAGGGGATGACCACGGCGATAGGTCCGTCGGCGTTGGGAGAAGCGGGCATGGTTGAGTCGGCAGGCGCGGTTGGAGTCGCGGGTCATTCTAGGGGACGGCTCTTGCGCCTTGCGGCACTGAACACGAACCGCTTGCTCAGCCAGTAAGTCAGGCCGATGCAGCTGATGTCAGCGACGAATTTGGCAAGCGGGACGAACTCGATCAGCTGCAGCATGCCGGCCAGCAGCGCCGACGACAGCGGGATGTTGAACGCAACGAGCGCCGCATACAGCACGGCCTGCCTGCGCGCATCGCCTTCAGTGGCCACCGGGAACGTGTATTTGCGATGAACGAGAAATGCGAACGTGCCTGCGATGACTTTGCCGACGATGTTGGCCGGCAGCGGCGTGATGTCAAACGCATGCAGCAGGATGAGGAAGCTGCCCATGTCGATCGCATAGCCAGCCAGCTGCACGCCGAGGTAGAAGGCGAACTTCAGCGCCGCCTGTTTCACGCCCGACGACCACTGATAATTGCGCCACCGCAAACTGAACACTTCACCATATGTTTCCTGCACGAGACCGAGTTGCCGCCTGCCTGCGAATCTGCGCCGATCATAGCGGGCGGTGCCGTTGAACACCGTGCACGAAGCGTGGCGTTACGTGAGGTGGGGCGCGCTTGCGCTGCTGCTGGCAGCCGTGGTCCTCACGGTGCGGGGCCTGCCGCAGATCGGCTGGCCCGTCACTGGCCCCGCGAATCCTTTGTACGTGTGGGCCGCTGTCATGGCGGTGTCGCTGTTCGCGATAGTGGCAACCGGTTTGCGTCCTGCCGTGGTAGCCGCTGCGCTGGCCGCCGTGTTCGCCGTTGCGGCTGGCCAGGCAGGCGCGGTGCTGGCTGTGCTGTTGTTCGTCGCCGCGTCCGTGGTGGTGGGTGGCTACCTGCTTCGCGCGCTCGGCGCACCGCAGCTTGCGCAGGGATTTGTATTTGCATTCGTCACGGGTGCGGGCTCGCTGGGTACGGCTTCGGGCCTGCTTGCGCACTGGCCGGTGAACTACCCCGGTGTGTATGGCCTGGCCCTTGCCCTCACACTCGTTCTTGACCGCAGGCGCTGCGTGGGCTGGTTCCACGCAGCGCGCGACTTCCTTCGCGGTGGTGGTCCGCGCGCTACGGTGGCCCAGCGCGTGCTTGAAGCCGCGATCGTCACGGCAGCACTGGTCCACTACGCGGTTGCCTTCGCACCGGAGATCGGCTCTGACGCGCTCGCGGTACACCTGTTCATCGCCGAGCGGATGCGAACCGGCCACATGTGGAACTTCGACGTCGACACTTATGTGTGGGCCGTGATGCCCGCGCTGGTCGACTGGATCTACGCCATCGTCGACATGCTCGGTGGCGAGGTGGCGGCGCGCCTGGTCAACGTCACCTTCGTGCTCGTGCTGGCGCGCATGGTGCGCGACCTGGTGCTGTGGGCGGGCGGCTCGTCCGGCGGCGCCCGTTGGGCCGTCTTGCTCTTCCTGGTCACGCCGCTGACGTTCACTGAAAGCCACACGCTGTTCATCGAAGCCGGCTGGTCGGCGTTCATGGTCGCTGGCACGTTCGCCGTGCTCAAGTTGCTCGACAGCAAGCCCGGTGACGATGATCCGGATGCCCGGGGGCTGTTGCCTGCAGCCGGGCTGTTGCTGGGCTTGGCCCTGGCTGCCAAAGCTGTCACGCTCTCCCTGCTGCCGGCGCTTGCAATCGTGATGCTCGCGCGGCGTTCCACCTGGTTCGGGCGCGCGCACAACGGCACGCTCGCAAAGGCACTGCTGATCGGCATCGTCATCGGCGGCATTCCATACCTGACGGCATGGGTGATCACGGCCAACCCCGTCTTCCCGTTTTTCAACGGCGTTTTCAAGTCGCCGCTGTTTCCGCCAGAGAACTTCGAGCCGCCACCCTTCGAGCGCTACCTGCGCTGGGACACGCTCTATCGCATGCTGGTCGAATCAGCGCGCTACCTGGAGGCCAAGCCCGGCGCCTCGGGCTTCCAGTGGCTGCTGTTGCTGGTGCCCTGCGCCATCGCGGCCGTTGCCGTGAAGGCCACCCGCTGGCGCAGTAGCGTCTTGCTGGTGGTTGGCATCGGTGGTGTCGCAACGGTGTTCCAGCAGACCGCGTACCTGCGCTACATCTTTCCTTGCGTTGTCGTGCTGATGGCCGTGGTGGGCGTCGGCCTCACGCACCTGATGGAACGCGCCTGGAGCGGCGCGCTGTGGGCTGGTGCGGCGACTGCTGCGGTGGCGCTCAACATCGCGTACTTCCACAGCGGCGCCGCCTACCTCGACCTTCCCTGGCGGGCCATGCTGTCGCAGACCGCACGCACGGAACTGCTCGAAGGCCGCAGGCCCGAGCGCCTGCTGGCGCAGTCGATCAACGCCCTCAACGCGCCTGCGTCACCCGTGATGTGGATCGCGTATCTCGGCGCGGCGGGCCTGCGCTCGGATGCGCTCTATGCCCAGTGGTACAACCACAAATTTGCTGCCGAGTTCCTTGCTGCCACTACTGAAGACAAGATGCTCGAGCTGATCGGCCGGCGCGGCGTGGAGTTCGTCGTGTTCGACTCGCAGGTCCGGGTGGACAGTGCGCCCGCCCTGCTCAAAGTCACCGACGAGGTGGCGAACATCGGCGGCGTGTCGCTGCGGCGTGTGAAGTCGGGCCTGCGCTACCTGAAAGAGATGGCGGTGAGCCCCGACTTCCATAACGCTGCGGCGTGGGGCCTGACACCCGGCGCGACGATCGACTCCGCCGGCCTGAGACTCTCCGCCAACTCGGGTGCGTACCAGAAGATCGCAGTGGTTCCCGGGCGCAAGTACCTCAACTCCGTGTCGGTGCGCTGCGATGCGCCAGACACCACGGGCCGCCTGCAGATCAACTGGGTCGATGCCTCGCAAAAGATCCTCACGACCTCGGCCAAGACCTACGTATGCGGCCCGAACTGGAGCGTGAACGAGCAGGAGGTGACCGCGCCATCGGGAGCTGTGTATGGCATGCTCTACGCGTGGGGCCAGGCGGGCGGCCCGCTGACCGTACGAATGAATTCCCTGAAGGGCACGCCGTAGTAACAAGGGCTAGCAACAAGGGCACTGGAGACACTCGATGCGCCTTCTTCTGGTGGAAGACGACGTGATGCTGGCAAGCGGCATCAAGCTGGGCTTGACTGACGCGGGCTACGCTGTCGATTGGGTCGGCAGCGCCGAACGTGCAGAAGAGGTCCTGCGCAATGAGACCTTCGACGCCGCCATCATCGATATCGGCTTGCCGGACATGGACGGCCTGGAGCTCACCCGGCGCGTGCGCCGGCCCGAGATGAAGTGCCCCGATCTGCCCCTGCTGATCCTCACGGCGCGCGACGCCCTGCAAGACCGCGTGCGCGGGCTCGATCTTGGCGCCGACGACTACATGATCAAGCCCTACGAGCTGCCCGAACTGCTGGCGCGGCTGCGCGCGTTGCTGCGCCGGTCGCAAGCCGCAACAACCGCCGTGTTGTCCTTCGGCCCCATCGAACTTGACACGGCCCAGCGGCAAGCCAGCGCCAGGCGCGACGGACACTCGACACCGCTGGATGTCGGCCCGCGTGAATGGACAGTGCTCGAATACCTCCTGATCAACGCGCCCAAGCCCGCCAGCAAAGACAAGCTGCTGCAGGCGCTCACAGGCTGGGACAAGGAAATAACGCCCAACGCCGTCGAGGTGTATATCTCGCGGCTGCGCAGCAAACTGGAGCCGTATGGCGTCACGCTACGGTCCATTCGCGGATTCGGCTATCGACTCGAACTGGCGCAGGCAGCTGGCCAGTGAATCTGCGAAGCGTGACGTCCGGGCTGCGCACGCGGCTGCTGATGATGCTGATTCCGCCGGTGGTGGCGCTCGCGCTGCTCAGCGCATGGCTTGACTACCGCGCCGCCGCCAGTGTGGCGCTCGAACAGGACCAGCGGCTCGCCGCGCTGGTGCCGCTGCTGGCCGACTCATTGCTCTCGCCAGGCAACCGCCAGACGGACTCCCCGGTGTTCTTGCTGGCGCCGGCTATTGCCAGATTCCTGGAGTCGCCCGCCACCTCGAGCATTGCCATCATCGATGAGTCGGGCAGGCTCGTGCATGGCGAGGAATGGCTTGTCGGGCAGGCGCCAGACACCACCGAAGCCGTCTTCGAAAACGCGGAACACGACGGCGTCACGTGGCGAATTGTCCGGCAGCGCCAGGCGTCGGTGCTTGGCAACGTCGTCATTGTCCTGGCGGACGCATCCGACCCGCGCCAGCAATGGGGGCGCAATATCGTCCTGAAGGCGCTGCTGCCCAACCTCGTGCTGGCTGCGCTGGCAGTGTTTGCGGTGCGCTGGACCGTGCAGCGCGCGCTCAAGCCCTTGCTGGACCTGCGCGACGCGCTGGAGCGGCGATCGCCACGCGACCTCACGGCGTTTGACGCACGTGGGTCACCGGATGAGGTGCGGCCGCTGGTCGAGTCGCTGAACCGGCTGCTCGGCCTGGTCAATGCGCAGGCCGAGAGCCAGCGGCGCTTCATTGGCGACGCCGCGCACCAGTTGCGCACGCCGCTGGCCAGCCTGCAAGCCCAGGTCGAGGCATGGGCGCAGGCTGCTGACTCACAGACGCCGCCGCGGCAGACGATCGAGCTGCCGACGCAGCAGGTGCACAAGCTGCAAAACGCGACAAGGCGCACGTCCCAGCTGGCAAGCCAGTTGCTGGCGTTGTCGCGCGCCGACGCACACGCCATCGCGGCCCAGCCAATGCGGCCCGTCGAGCTCAAGGAGCTCTGCGCGTCGCTGCTCGAAGTCCACCTCGACGCGGCGGCGGCCAAGCAGATCGACCTCGGGCTCGACGCAGAGCCCGTGCAGGCCTGGGGCCATGAATGGCTGCTGCGCGAGCTGCTCGCCAACCTTGTCGACAACGCGGTGAAATACACGCCGCCTCGCGGCACCGTCACGATCCGTTGCGGGCAACGCGACGGCCGGCCCTTCCTGGAAGTCGAAGATGACGGCCCCGGCGTGCCGCCGGATCAACGCGCGCAGGTCACGCAACGCTTTTACCGGATGAGCGGGACGCAGGGCGAAGGCAACGGCCTGGGCCTTGCCATTGCCGATGAGATCGCACGCGCGCACGGGGGCCAGCTGGAGCTGGATTCGGGTGCGCACGGGCGCGGCCTCAAGGTGACGCTGTTGCTCGCGGGGTAAGCACCTACTCAGCCCCCCACCGAGAAAACCCCTAGGATGGCCTGTGCGAGAATTTGCAGGACACACTTACTTTCAATCCATGGCCGAAGCCCAGCAGTTACCGCCCAGCCCAGACGCTCCCGCTGAGCCCGAGGCCTCCACGCCGGCGCGCAAGCGCCCCAAGCCGGGCGAGCGCCGCGTTCAGATCCTGCAGGCACTCGCCACCATGCTCGAGCAACCCGGTGCCGAACGCATCACGACGGCAGCGCTCGCTGCCAGGCTCGACGTGAGCGAAGCCGCCCTGTACCGCCATTTCGCCAGCAAGGCCCAGATGTTCGAGGGCCTGATCGAATTCATCGAGCAAAGCGTGTTCAGCCTGGTCAACCAGATCGCCGAGCGCGAGGCCGCAGGCAACGCCCAGGCCGCCAAGACCGTGGCGATGCTGCTGCAGTTCGCCGAGAAGAACCCGGGCATGACGCGGGTGATGGTCGGTGACGCGCTGGTGTTCGAGAACGAACGCCTGCAGCAGCGCATGAACCAGTTCTTCGACAAGATCGAGTCGACCCTCAAGCAGAGCCTGCGCACCGCAGCCGACGGTGAAGGCTCGGCCACGCCCAGCGTGGACGCGCAAGTTCGGGCGTCATTGTTGACGGCCTTTGTGGTGGGCCGGCTGCAGCGTTTTGCACGCTCGGGTTTCCGCCGCGCACCGTCTGAACACCTGGAAGCGTCGCTCGCCCGGATGCTCTAGCGCCAACGGGTTCCCAGTTGCTGCGCATCACTGTCGCAGGTGCCGATGTCGATTTGCATCCCAGCGGCGCCGCTTACCTTCCCGCCCACCAGAGCCTGCTCATTGCTGACGCGCATTTCGGCAAGGCGGTGAGCTTTCGCAAACTCGGCGTGCCGGTGCCCAGCGGCACGACGAGCGAGAACCTCGATGTGCTCTCGTCCCTGCTTGATTCAACGCAGGCACGGCGCATTGTTTTCCTGGGCGACTTCCTGCACGCAAAGCGCTCGCATGCACCGGGCACGCTCGACAACATTGCGCAATGGCGCGAGCGCCACCGCGACATCGCACTGACGCTGGTGCGCGGCAACCACGACGACCGCGCTGGCGACCCGCCGGCGTCGCTCGCCTTCGACGTTGTTGATGAGCCGCTGATGCTGGGGCCGTTCGCCCTGTGCCACCACCCGCAACCCGTGGCGGGCGCGTATGTCATGGCAGGCCATTGGCACCCCTGTATCAGCGTGACGGGCCGCGCGTTCGAGCGGCTGCGGCTCGCGTGCTTCTGGTTCGGCGACGACAGCGGTGCGTTGCCGGCTCATGCTGTTGGCGTGTTGCCCGCTTTCGGCAGCTTCACGGGCATGCACCGTATCGAGCCACGCGCGGGCGACCGGATATTTCCGGTGGCGGGTGATGTCGTGCGTGCGATTCCTGCCTTGCCGCTGGGCTGACCTGATGCGTGGACTGGCTATCATCCGTGGTCCGTTTTGGACAAGCGCGAAGAATCTGAGGTCATCAATGGCGGTCGTGACGTGAAAAATGTGGATCGGTGCGACGCCTGCAACGGCGCCCTGACAGCCGGGCTCGAGACGTGGCACTTTGTGTGTGGCACTTGCGGCCTCGAGCACTCCACGCTGCAGCCGCAGATCAACGAGATCGAATCCATCGATGAAGCGGAGCGTGAAAAGGCGCTCAAGCCGATCCGCGTTCACAACTTCGGCGTCTTGCTCGATTGGCTCAGGGGCCGCACGGCCAGGCCCGCGCAGGCCGGTGCAAAGCCCCGCTTGCTCGATGTCGGTTGCGCGCACGGATGGTTTCTTGAGCAGGCCGCAGCGCACTACGACGTCCTGGGGCTGGAGCCGGACGCCGCAATTGCCAAGCGTGCGCTGGCACGCCATCTTCCCGTGCGCAATGGCTACTTTCCGCAAGCGCTGCAGGCGCAGGAGCAGTTCGACGTCATCGTGTTCAACGACGTGCTCGAACACATCCCCGGCGTGACGAACATCCTGAAAGAGTGCGCGGCGCGCCTGCCGGCCGATGGCGTCGTGGTGGTCAATGCGCCCGACAGCCGCGGATTCTTTTACCGCCTGTCGCGGGTGTTCACCCGGGCCGGCCGACAAGCTTCATTCGAGCGCATGTGGCAGGTCGGCATGCCGTCGCCGCACCTGTATTACTTCAACACGAAGTCGATGCACCGGATTGCCGCGGCGTCTGGCTTCAAGGTGGTGGCCGAGCGTGCACTGCCATCCATCGTGGCCAAGGGCCTCTACGACCGGATCAACTACGCGGGCAATGTGTCAAAGCTGCGTTCTGCCGTCATGACTGCCGGCATCCTGGCGCTGTTGCCGTTCATGAAGCTGTTGCCCTCCGACATCACCGTGTGGGTGCTTGCGAAGCAGGCCGACTGAGCGCTGCTTCACGCCGCGACAGTCACGCCCACCTTGCGGCCGGCCTCCACAATTTCGCCCCACGTTGAGTCGTCCACCGCGATGCCATCACGCTCGCGGCTGGCACGTGCCTCGCGCTCCGGCTCGCCGGCGATGCGCACTTTGTCGGAGCCTGGCGCGGGCGGGCTTTGACGCAGCCAGTCCACGAACGCAGCGGCTTCCTGCTCGAATGCCTGCTGCGTGCCCAGCTTCGCCGGGTCGATCAGCACGACGAGCATGCCGTTGATGACCGAACGCTTCGCATCCGCCGTGCGGTGCCAGGTGCCGCTGCCCGTGAGTGCACCGCCGAGCAGCTCGCAAGCCACGGCCATGCCGTAGCCCTTGTGTTCACCGAACGCCATCAGCGCGCCGAACAGGCCGTTCGATTGCGGCACGACGACCACGCCCGGGTCCGTGGTCGGGTTGCCGAATTCGTCGATCAGGTAGCCCTCTTCCACGCGGCGGCCCTCGTTGTGCGCGACGCGCATCTTTCCCTGTGCAACGCGGCTGGTTGCGAAGTCGAGCACGAACGGATCGCGGCCTTGCATCGGGATGCCGATGCAGCAGGGGTTGGTTCCGTAGCGTCCGTCCGCACCCCCATACGGCGCGACGACCGGGCGCGACAGCACGTTGACGAAGTGCATGGCCACCAGCCCGCGCGAGACCGCCATCTCCGCGAAGTGCCCGATGCGCCCGAGGTGATGCGCCTGCGACAGCGCCATGATGCAACTGCCCGTTTGCTGGGCGCGTGCAATGCCCAGCTCCATCGCTTCCTCGCCCACGACCTGGCCGTAGCCGCGCTGGGCGTCGATGGTGAGCATGCTGCCCACGTCGAGCAGCACCTTCGCGCTCGCGTTGGGTTTCAGCCCGCCTTCCAGCACAGCATCGACATAGCGCGGCAGCATGCCGATGCCGTGCGAGTCGTGCCCGCTGAGGTTGGCGTACACGAGGTTGTCGCTCACACGCTTCGCTTCAGCTTCGCTGCTTCCTGCGCCGCGCAAGACGGCGCTGGTGCTCTCACGCAAGTCGCTCGCCTGAAAAATCTTCGTCATTCGATTTCCCTTACATCGTTGCACCGACTTGCCACGGCACGAATTCGTTCTGGCCGTAGCCATGCAGCTCGCTCTTGGTGCGCGCGCCTGAGGCCGCTGCCAGCACCATCTCAAAAATGCGTTGGCCCATCTCCTGCACGGTGGCCTGCCCGTCGATCACTTCGCCGCAGTTGATGTCCATGTCCTCTTCCTGCCGCTGCCACAGCGCCGAATTGGTCGCGAGCTTGAGCGAAGGCGAGGGCGCGCAGCCGTAGGCAGAGCCGCGGCCCGTGGTGAAGCAGATCACGTTCGCGCCGCCCGCAACCTGGCCCGTCGCACTCACGGGGTCGTAGCCGGGCGTGTCCATGTAAACGAAGCCATGCGCCGTCACAGGCTCTGCGTATTCGTACACCGCTTGCAGATTGGTCGTGCCGCCTTTGGCCACCGCGCCCAGCGATTTTTCGAGGATGGTCGTGAGCCCGCCCGCCTTGTTTCCTGGCGATGGGTTGTTGTTCATCTCGCCCTCGTTCACCTCGGTGTAGTGCTCCCACCATTTGATGCGCGCGATGAGCTTGTCGCCGACTTCGCGATTCACCGCGCGCCGCGTCAACAGGTGTTCCGCGCCGTAAATTTCCGGCGTTTCAGAAAGAATCGCCGTGCCACCATGCGCCACCAGCAGATCGACAGCTGCACCAAGCGCCGGGTTCGCACTGATGCCCGAGTAGCCATCCGAGCCACCGCATTGCAAACCAATGGTGATGTGCGAAGCGCTGCATGGCTCGCGCTTCACGTCGTTCGCCTGCGGCAGCATCGCCTTGATGAGCGCGATGCCTTTCTCCACGGTCTTGCGTGTACCGCCGGTGTCCTGGATGTTGAAGACCTTGAGCGTCTCGCCTTCACGCAAGCTCGAATGCGCGAGCCACGCATTGATCTGGTTTGACTCGCACCCCAACCCCACCACCAGCACGCCCCAGAAGTTCGCATGCGTTGCGTAGCCTGCCAGCGTGCGCTCCAGGATCTGCATGCCGAGCCCTTCGGTGTCCATGCCGCAGCCGGTGCCGTGCGTGAGCGCCACCACACCATCGACATTCGGGAATTCCGCGAGCGCTTCGGGATGGTTCTGCCGCGAGAAGTAATCGGCAATCGCGCGCGCCGCCGTCGCCGAACAGTTCACGCTCGACAGGATGCCGATGTAGTTGCGCGTGGCCACACGGCCGTCCGCGCGCTTGATGCCCATGAACGTCGCTTCGCGCTTCGCTGGTGCGGCCTTCACATCCGCGCCAAAAGCGTAGTCACGCTCGAAATTGCCCATCTCCAGGTTATGCGTGTGAACGTGTTCGCCGGGCGCGATAGGTTTGCTCGCAAAGCCGATGATCTGGTTGTAGCGCCGCACGGGCTCGCCAGCGGCAATGGCGCGTGTGGCGATCTTGTGGCCGGCGGGGATGAGTCCTTTGACGATGATGTCTTCGACGGTCGTGCCGCCTACGAGCTGCCTGCGTGCGATGAGCACGTCGTCGGCGGGGTGGAGTCGGATGAATGGTGTCATGAGAGGGGCGTCATGATTGGTTGGCGCGGCGCCAGCTTGCAGAAAAGCGCGCGTGTGATTTGTCCATGTGTTGTTGCATCGCGGCGCGTGCCGCCTCGGGGTCGTGATCGCGAATGGCGGTGAGCACCTGTTGATGCTCACCGATGGCCTTGCGCCACGACGGCACCGACTCGAAGTGGTCGCCCAGCCGCTCGAACAGCGGGCCGCGGCGCGCGCCCCAGAACGTCTGCACGGTTTCGAGCAGCACCACATTGCCGCAGGCCTGAGCGATGGCGGTGTGAAACGCCCTGTCGCCAGCCAGTGGGGCCACGCCGCGTTGCGAGTCGTCTTCCATCAGCTGTATCGCAGCGGCGATCGCGTCCATGTCCTTTCGCTTGGCTTGCGTGGCAGCCAGGGCGGCGATCTCGCCTTCGACCACGCGGCGGGCCCGGATCAGCTCCAGCGGCCCCCATTCGGCCTCGGGCACTTTGACGCGCGAGCGCGACCGCGCCGCGCGGTCCAGCACATACACGCCCGAGCCCGTGCGCACTTCCACCCAGCCTTCCACTTCGAGCGCAATGAGTGCCTCACGCACGGAAGGCCGGCTCACACCGAGCTGCTTGGCCAGGTCACGCTCCGCAGGCAGGCGTGCACCCGGCTTGAATTCGCCCGACGTCATCAGCGCGCGCAGCTGCCCGGCGATCTGCCGGTAAAGGCGCTGCGGTTCGACGGTCTTGATCGGCATGGCGTGTGTGGTGAAAGGCGCGCAGAAGGCGGGTTTAGCCGGATGCGTTTTGCAACGGCACCATGCATCCTAATTGGCCTGACCACTTAACCAATCATCGTGAACCCTGACGCCACACCCAGCACGCGCCTCGCGGGCAAAACCGTTCTTGTGACCGCCGCGGGCCAGGGCATAGGCCGCGCCAGCGTGCTCGCCATGGCTGCAGCAGGTGCGACCGTCTGGGCCACCGATGTCAATGAAGACCTGCTCAAGGCCTACGAGGGCGAGCGCGGCATTCACGCAGTGCGGCTCGACGTGCTCGACAAAGCAGCCATTGCAGCCGTCGTCGCGCAGATGCCGGCGATTGACGTGCTGTTCAACTGCGCGGGCTTCGTGCATGGCGGCACGGTGCTGCAGGCAACAGACGCTGACCTCGAGTTTGCGATGAACCTGAATGTGCGCGCACAGTTCTGGACGATTCAGGCCGCACTGCCCCGCATGCTGGCGGCGGGCCACGGCAGCATCATCAACATGGCCAGCGTGTGCTCCAGCATCAAGGGGTTGCCCAATCGCTTTATCTACGGCACGTCCAAGGCGGCGGTGATCGGGCTCACAAAGAGTGTGGCCGCCGACTACGTGGCGAACGGCATCCGCTGCAACGCGATCTGCCCCGGCACTGTCGATACGCCTTCGCTGCAAGACCGCATCAACGCGAACGAAGATCCAGTCGCAGCGCGCAAGGCATTCATCGCGCGGCAGCCGATGGGGCGGCTTGCGCAGGCGCATGAAATCGCGCCGCTGGTTGTCTTCCTCGCGAGCGACGAATCGGTGTTTGTCACCGGACAAGCCTACGCAGCCGATGGCGGCATCACGATATGAACCAACTTGATTTCAAAGGCCGCCACGCGGTGATCACGGGCGGCGCGACGGGCCTGGGCTATGCCATCGCGCAGCGGCTGATCGCGTCAGGCGGAAGCGTCACGCTCTGGGACCGTGACGAGAAGGCGGCCAACAAGGCCGCTTCGGAACTGGGCGCGAAGGCAGGCGTCGTTGCTGTCGATGTCGCGAGCCACGCATCCGTTCAGGCTGCTGTCAAAGCGACACTTCAGATCAGCGCGCGCATCGACGCACTCGTGAACAGCGCCGGCATTACCGGCCCCAACACTAAGGTGTGGGACTACCCGGTGAAAGACTGGCAACAGGTGATGGAAGTGAACCTCAATGGCCTGTTCTATTGCTGCCGCGAAGTCGTGCCGGTGATGCGGGACGCCAACTACGGCCGCATCGTGAACATCGCCTCTGTCGCCGGCAAAGACGGCAACCCGAACGCCAGCGCCTACAGCGCGAGCAAGGCCGCCGTGATGGCGCTGACCAAGTCGCTTGGCAAAGAACTTGCCGACACGGGCGTGCGTGTGAACTGCGTGACGCCGGCGGCAGTGAAGACAGCGATCTTCGACCAGATGACCGAGCAGCACATCAACTTCATGCTCTCCAAAATTCCGATGGGCCGATTTGGCACGCCCGAAGAAGTCGCCGCCATGGTCGGCTGGTTGTGCACCGAAGATTGCTCGTTCTCCACGGGCGCGGTGTTCGACCTGTCGGGCGGGCGCTCCACGTACTGATCCACTTACCCAATATCACACCAAAGAGGAAAACAAATGAAACTGGTTCGTTACGGCAACCCGGGCAAGGAAAAGCCCGGCCTCATCGATGCCGACGGCAAGATCCGCGACCTGTCCGGCGTCGTGCCCGACATCGGCCCCGCACAGCTGGGCGCTGCAGGCATGGCGAAGCTGCGCAAGGTCAACCCGGCCAAGCTGCCGCTCGTGCGTGGCACGCCGCGCTACGGCTGCCCGGTGTCGCATGTGCCGAAGTTCATCGCCATCGGCCTGAACTACGCGGACCATGCAGCCGAGTCCGGAGCGCCGATCCCGAAAGAGCCCGTCGTCTTCATGAAGGCAACGAGTTGCATTCAGGGCCCGAACGACAACGTGATGCTGCCCAAGGGCTCGACCAAGACCGACTGGGAAGTCGAGTTGGGCGTGGTGATCGGCACGCGCGCACGCTATGTGTCGAAGAAAGATGCGCTGGCCCATGTGGCCGGTTACTGCGTGATCAACGATGTGAGCGAGCGCGAGTTCCAGCTGGAGCGCGGCCCGCAATGGGACAAGGGCAAGGGCTGCGACACCTTCGGCCCCATCGGCCCCTGGCTCGTCACGCCCGACGAGATCGACAACGTGCAGCGCCTGGACATGTGGCTGGACCTCAACGGCAAGCGCACGCAAACGGGCAACACGCGCACGATGATCTTCGGCGTGGCGGCCATCGTGAACTACGTGAGCCAGTTCATGACGCTGGAGCCGGGCGACATCATCACCACCGGCACACCACCCGGCGTGGGCCTGGGCATGAAGCCGCCGATGTACCTCAAGAAGGGCGATGTGATGACGCTGGGGATTCAGGGGCTGGGCGAGCAGCGGCAGGTAGTGGTGCCGTTCAAGGCTTGATCTGAAGGCTATCCGGATGCGGAACTGAGTTTGTTGCTATTTTTATGTCTTTATTGACAAAAGCATAAAAAATGCAACAAACTCGACCATGGCCACCGCCTCTACGCGTACCCACGAACAACTTGTCCTCTCGCTCGCAAAGAAGCGACCGCTTCTGCGTGCGCGTGACGTGCAGGAGCGCTCGATACCGACAGCCGTGCTTGGCAGGCTCGTCGCGACCGGCAAACTCGAACGCGTAGGCCGGGGCGTCTACAGCCTGCCTGGCAGTTCCATCAGCGAACATCGATCAATTGCCGAAGTCGCGCTACGGGTACCTCAAGGTGTGATTTGCCTGCTGTCCGCACTGCGGATGCACGACATTGGCACGCAATCGCCGTTTGAGGTGTGGCTGGCCATACCGAACAATCACCCGGCGCCCCGTTTCGAGCAGCCCGCGATTCGCACCGTTCGCATGTCAAGTTCAGCCCTCAGCCAAGGAGTGGAGGAACGCATGATTGAAGGCGTCCAGGTCAAAGTCTTCAACGTGCCCAAGACCATCGCCGACGCTTTCAAGTACCGCAACAAGATCGGCAACGACGTAGCGATCGAGGCGCTGCGCGAAGGATGGGCCGAGCGCAAATTCAAGATGGACGAGCTATGGCGGTACGCGGCCGTCGATCGAGTGACGAACGTCATGCGACCTTATCTGGAGGGGCTCACGGCGTGAGCAAGTCTGCAGCGTCTATCAGGGCTCGCCTGAAGAATCGGCGAGGAAGGTGCTGATCCGGCTCAATTGCAGGAGGCAATCAAGGCGACATTCGAGCGTCGCAAACTGGACCTTCCGACAGCAGTGCCGACTGGTCTGACAGATGAGTTTTCACAAGACAACCTCAAGCAGAGCCAATGGACGGCCTTTCTCAAGAAGTCCCGCCTGGTGGCGCCGCCACTTACCGAAGTGGTGAATCTTGTGCGAGAGAAGCTGTTGAGTGCCGGTATCTTTGAGCCAACCTAGGACGGCAAGGGAAAAGCCCGCCTTCCTATAATGAACTTTCGAGCGCATCTGCCCTCGTACAGCCCTTTCCGCCACAACACCAACGCCTGAATCCCCGCGTGAACATCCCCCAGCAAGAACTCATCCGCTACCTCGACCTGTTGAACACGTACGGGTGGATTGCGCTGGTGTTCCTGCTGGAGCGGCTGCTTCCCACGCGCAAGATTCCGTATCTCAGCCGCGGGTGGATCTCCGACTTGTTCCACATGTTCGAGCCGTGGATTCGTGCGTTCTTTGTCGGTGGCCTCGTGGCGCTCGCCGTGCCCTATGCGATGAAGTTGCCCGGCACTGGCTGGCTGCAAGGCCAGCCGCTGTGGCTGAACTTCGTCGTGCTGGCGATCATCAATGAAGCGGTGTTCTATTTCACGCACCGGCTGATGCACACCGTGCCGTGGCTGTGGGAATTCCACCGCGTGCATCACAGCTCAACGACCTATTACTCGCTGATGACGACGCGCTTTCACCTGCTCGACGTGATCTTCTTCGGCGCGCCGTACTTCATCGCCGCGACGTTCCTTGGTGCGCGTGCGGAAGCGGTGATTGCGCTGTCGCTGTTCCAGGGGTTCGTCGACCGCTTCGGCCACAGCAACATCCGCACGCCGCACTTCGTCGCTTACTTCATCGGCAGCCCGAAGTTCCATGCGTGGCACCACTCGAACGCACCTGAAGCGCACGACATGAATTTCTCGCGCGACTTCACGTTCATGGACTACCTCTTCGGCACGGCCTACTACCCCAAGGACAAGATCGCGCAAGACTTCGGCGATCCGCAGTTCCCCACGAACTACGTGCAGCAACAGCTGATGCCTTTCTGGGTGCTCGGCCGAAAGCTCGCGGGCAAGTCCACGGCGCCTGTGCTTGCGGCGCCCCACGCCGCAGCAGGCGCTGGCCACGAGGCCGAGCCACCGGCGCAAGCCCGCAATTCGTGAAATGACGCTGCATGTGGGCGCTTGACTCAGGGCGCCTGGTCGCCGCGTGCTTCGTGCTGGCGGGGCACCTCAGCCTCTACTTCGGTGGCCCGCTCTGGGTGAGCGTGGCGCCTGCGGGCCTGTCCTGGTTCTTCGTGCTCAGCGGTTTCATCCTCGCCACGATTTATCACGACGTCGAACTGCGCGCGCCCACACTGCGCCAGTTTTACCTGCGACGGTTTGTTCGCATCTACCCGCTTTACCTGCTCGCCTGTGTGTTTGGTGTTGTCGTCTTGTGGATCGGCAATCCGTCAATGACAAGGCAAGGTCTCGCAGCGCTCGGCATCCCTGGCTTCAGCAGTTTCGACCTGCCTGAGAACCTGGGCAATGGCTACCTGCTCGCGGTGTTCGCGAAGACACTTGCCTTCATCTCGCCGTTCGATGCGCATACCACCGCGCGCTACCTGGTGAACAGCCCGCTGTGGTCGATTTACTGCGAGGTGTTTTTTTATGCGCTGCTGCCCTTGCTGGTGATCACCCTGCGTCGCATCACATCGCCGGCGATGTTGTGGGTGACGGCGGCCCTGCTGTGGCTGCTCGAAGGCGCAATCATTCTTGTCGTGACGAACGGCCAGCTCGGCGAAGCGGCTGACTGGTCGCTGGTGCATGCGTCGCTCTACACGAATCCGCTGGCGCGCCTGCCTGAGTTCATGATCGGCATTTCTCTCGCGCTGGCGCGGCAGCGCAATGTGTGGCGGCCGTCCAGGCGAGTGATCTGGGTGGGCGTTGCATCGTGCCTTGGCGTGCTGAATTTCTCGCTCTTGCTGGGCTCACTGCCGCAGCTGCAGCCACTGGGCCTGTATTGGCTCGTGGTGCCCGCCAACGCCGTGTCGATCGCGCTGCTCGCGTCCTTGCCCAAAACGTCGCCTCGAATCGAGTCGGCAAGCGTGGCGCTCGGTTTGCTCAGCTATGCGATCTACGCGTTGCACTGGCCGATGCTGGAGCTGGCTTACCTGTTGCAGTCGCGTTACCTGTTGCCTGTACCGCTGCTGATCATTGGCACGGCGGCGGCAGTGATCGTGGTGGGCTGGCTCGTCGTGCGGTGGTATGAAACACCGGCGCGAAAGCAGCTTCATGCGCTGTTCAATTCACCCAGTGCCCGTGTGCCAACGACATAGGCGCGTCGATCTCGCAGGATTCTCTCGCCAGCGTCATTGGCCTCGCGACTACTCGACAAGCAAAATGACGACACTGACGCTGCTGTCGCGCGTCGTTTGTATGCGGATCTGGCGCGTTGGATTCGACTTCTTCCAGACCCCCTCAAAGTAAGGATACGGACCGGACGGTGGACACGGGCTATTGCAGGTGACGTGCGGATATGTGGTTAAGAAGCTGGTTGGTTCGCCGTAGATTGCTTTCAATCGCTCCAGCGAGATAAGGTCGCCCGATCCGACCACTGCTGGCTCGGCCGACAAGCGAGTAATGATGAGGGCAAAGCCGGGCTGGCGTTGCGACGACAGAGCAGGCGATCTCCTCCATTCGACGAGGAATCGCTCCATCGGATTCGCAGCGACCCGTGCTGCGATTTCCTCAATCTTCGGGGGCGTTGGCGAAAAGTAGGAAGTCTGTGGCATCTTCCTTTCGGTCCGCCACAAACCCCACACCGGAATCCCCCACTTGGCCTGCAGTTCCTCAGGTTCGATGCAAGTCAGCCCCTTGGACAACCCATCCTCGACCTGCTTGATCAGGTGCTCAATTGATTGTGCTCTTTCGAGACTCACTGAGGAACCCGCCGCTGCGGTTGCTGCGGCTGAGCAATTTTTTGAGCCACGACTGGAAAGGTTAGGCCCGGGCTCACGTTCCGCGCTGCGAATCATGTTTGCAACCTGACCAGCGGATGCGGTCATCGGCGCAATCGGGCATAGCGCCGCGAGCAGAGCCAGTGAGACCAGAGAGGTGGATCTTTTGAAGCTCATAGGCGGTACTTGGACTTTTCGTGGGCTAGTTTGACCTGCCCCCGCCCTGCCGTGCCAACCTGAACTTGGCGAAGTCCGTCAACCCGGAGAATGGCGGACATGAAAAAGAGCAGATTCACAGAGGAACAGATCATCGGTTTTCTGCGGCAGGCAGAAGC